>JBMOPF010000019.1:0-40897 GCA_049325075.1 Bacillota bacterium
GCTTGCGGGCAGGGGGAGTGTTCAACCCCGGCTGCATCATCTCCGGCTGCAACAGTCTCTAAACTCGGTCGCCAAAGGACTGCCGGCCGCCTTCAACGTCGCGTCCATGCGCCGGTTCAGGCTGCCGTCCGCGTCCTGCGTCCGGCCCGTCAGTCCTTAGGCTCGGTCGTTAAGAGACTGTAGCAGCCTGCGATAAATTCCGCCCGGGGTTGAACACTCCCCGGCATGTGGGTCTGGATTCTGAATTCTGAATTCTGGATTCCTGACCCCATATTTATTCAGTGTACATACCCCATGTGCCGGTGGAAAATCCCGCGGAAATTGTCTTTATTGGCAAATACACTGATTTTGAAGCCTTGCAGGGCATATTCCATAGTATACTATAAAGGCCACTTTGCTAAAAGAGAGAGGCAATATTGCATGTGTTAAAATGGTCTGACCCATTTGGAAACCGTTGAGGAGAGTGTTGAAAGGGTGTTGGATGGGCTGGCGCGCCGGGGATATGTCCGGACATGAAACACAATGCAAATGCAGGGCTATGTCAATTCCGGGCCACCTGTAATTATGTCAAATGTTTTAAGCATCAGTGTCCTGCCTTTTCTGCAGGGGGGGGTCCTGGTAAAACGGGGCATGATTCTTATCTTATCAGCATTTATTCCCCGGGGCAGTGCCAGGCTGTAATCGGTTTCCCCGTTATACAGGGGTTTTGCCATGCCCGGGGTTCTCAAGCCCCGCAAAAACTCATGGTGCAGGTCATAGAGCCTTCTTTCAAAGGGGTTGGGGGAAAAACAGCTGTCCGGAACCTGGCTGCTGCCGCAAAAATGCAGCTTGGTGGTATTATAAACCCCGTAATTAAGCAATATATCCCAGAGGGTGTATATCTTATCCCTGGTGAATGAAAACCAGCGGGTATCATTCATGCTTTCCACGTTTGGGTATATGTTGAATTTGATAATATTGGCCATTGCCCTGGATAACTGATATTCCTTGCCCCTTGAGGACCGGAAGTACCCCCAGGGGTAGCCGGTTTGATAAAAAATAGCATCAAATAATTTTTTGTTTCTGACAATATTTATCCTGGCCGGGTAGCCCGGTGACCAGATATATTTCAGCCCGTGGCCGTGGATATATTTTTTTATCTTTTTGCAGACGCGGCCGGGGTTAAACTCCTCAGTGTGGTAAAAGCCCGCCAATACTATATTGCAGTGGGCGGCCGCCCTGGTGATGCATTGGTCCATAAACCACCGGTAGCGTTCAAAACTGTCCATCGGATAGGGAAGGCCGATAAAAACCTTTGGCCTGAAACCGGGCTTGCCGGCCTCCGCCATTATTTCACCGGCGGCCAGGTCGGCCATCTGGTATCTTCCGCCGGCGCCCATTAAATTTTCAAGATACCAGTCCCACTCGGGGGGTCCGGCCGCCGGCTTGTCGCCCATCAGTGACTTGCCGTTGTGTGCCTGGGCCATCATCAATAAGCCGTCATACATTATATCCGTGGCCTTCTTGTTGCCGTCAAGGTACCCAATGACCGATTTTATCCTGTCCTTATCCCAGTTATGTTCGCAATAAAGTATGTAAATATTGTCGATGTCCAAAAGTTTGGGGGGGAGTTTGGGCCGGGGTTTTGGGGAGGCGGTGTGGACCACGCCCGCATATTCCCAGTTATCCTGGATGTTCAGGGTATAAAGGGTTCCGCCGCTGCTTTCCAGGGCCAGTATATCCCTGCCGTCAAAACTGAAAAGAACTGCATCGGGGCAGGGCAGGGCGGACGAATAGTCAATTTCGTCCACCTCCATAAAATTCGCGTCCAGCCAGTATATTTTCTTTGTCCCGGCGCCGGCGGCAATGAGAAACTCGCCGTTATACCCCACAAGGGTAAAGCCGGCATGACCCCCGGCATTAAAAATCCCCTCGGCAAGCCTTCTGCCGTTATCCATGCTGATGAGGGCCATCCGGCCCGTTTCGCTGCAGACGAAAATGCTGTTTTCACTGTAATTGACAGCACCGCTGTTTATGGTTGCAGCCCACCGGACCGCCGGGTGAATTGTTCTCAATAAATTACCCCCGGGGGAGTACTCTTTTATAATCCCACCCTTTAGCGCATATATGTTCCGGCCGGCGAAAACCGCCCGGGCAGCCATGGAAACAGCCATTTTCACTTTGGCGTCATACCTGTCGATTTTATATAGAGAGCCATTGTTTAAAACCAGAACAGACTTTTCATTTGGCATATAACTAAGGGATTTTGCCCCCGCGCCATGGGGAATGACTTTACTCAGCTCTCTGGGCCGGGTGTTGAAATTTTTGCTGTAAAAGGTCATGGCGCCGCTGCAATTGTCATAGTTGGTCAGGCCATAAACACGGTATTTCCCGCTTCTTGTATGATAAAGTACGGCATCGGGAGGATCTGTCCGGCGGTCTCTTGCAAAGCCGGCCCTGACAGAGGAAATATGGTCGGATGTTTCAGTGTCGATGATTATTGCCGGTTGTTCCCGTTCCTTCCAGGCCAGTCCCCCCGACCCCGGCAGGGGGGGGAGGGAGACATTATATCTCATTTATCCTCACCTTTTAAATGATGGACTGTTTTAGCCATGAATGCCCGGGCTGATTCCTTAATAAGTATATTCAAACCGGAAGTCACCTGTCGAATTTTTTATAAAGTATGGGCATTCTTTCAGTCCCACATGCAGGCGCCATATTTTTTAGCCATGGCAGATAAATTTAAAGATTTGTTGGATGAAAAGCTGAAGGTGCAGCTGTTAAATGAACTTGGCTGAGAAAGGTGTCACTTTTTACCCAGCATAATTGTTACATCTACGGTTATGCTGTCGATTCCCCGGTCAATGGCTTTTTGAATACCAATGTCTGTTGCGCCCCATGATAATGGGGTCATTTTTATCAGGTGTCTCATGTTTTCATTATCTATTTTTACCTTGTATTGAAGTTGCTGTGTTTCCAATGGGTTGAAATTATTACCGAAGAGCTTTATAACCGGTTCATTTGAATATGTTTGCTTACCGGTTTTATCGTAAAAAAGCCGCCTGAGTTCGGACAGGTAGCCGTTACCCGGAACAACCTTGATAACCAGCCCGTCATCGGCAATGATTCTTTTGAATTCAGCGTAATTGGAAGGGGTGAAGATATTCAGAATTATGTTGAATTGTTTATCTGCAAAAGGTGTCTTTGTCAAATCCGCCACACACCAGATGATATCCGGATAGTTCCCGGAGGCCATTTTTATTCCCTCCTTGGAAATATCCACACCCACTCCCAGATAATCAAAGGGATTATCCCTGTTCAACATATTTATTAACCGGGCCAGATTAGAGCCCTCACCACATCCCATGTCCAGTATCTTGACTTTGTTTGTCCCGGTATTGCCCCGGAACTTGTGTATCAGCCGGCCTATCCCTTCTATCATCGGATCAAAGAAACCAATTTTATTAATTATATTCCTTGAGTCAAATAATTCCCTGTTATACTTTGATGCAACAGGGCCTGACAGCATGTTTACATATCCTTTTTTAGACAGGTCAAAGCAATGCCCATTTTCACACACTAGACTTTTTAATTCCTGTATGCCCATGTCGGCTCTGCATATAGGGCATATAAAGATGTCTATGTTGTGCCTGATTTGTGTTTTTGACATAAAAGGTTCGCCCCGCCGGTTTGCGCAAAAACCTGTTTTTTTATAACGCTTAGGAAAGTATAGTTCTCCTCTGTTTCCGACTTTCCGTTAAAAGCGTTTCAAAAAAGCATTCCGCTGTTGGCTATCGGGAAGCCTTAAACATTAAGGCTTTTTTATAAACAGTATGACAAAATACGTAAAAAGTATAGCATGGGGAAAATGTCATTGCAAATAGCAGGGAAGAAAAACATTAACTTCAGGTGGTGTTGAACCTCCTTTTGAAGCCCGATGTTCAGCCTGGCCGAAGGGTCTAGCTGGAAAACTATGGAATTGACTGTGGTTGAATTTTGTGGTATATTGAAAACCGTAATGAAACCAAGGAGGTTTCACGGTTTTCTTTTCGAAATATCTTCTATAATCTGCAAATCAGACCCACGAAGGGGCTGGAATTTATGATTTACCCTTCATGGGTCTATTATTTTTGTGGAGGAGTTGATTTAAATGCATATGGCGGATGCATTGATTTCACCTGCCGTGGGTGGCGCGATGTGGGCTGCGACGGCCGGAGTGGCGGCGTATTCAGTTAAAAAAATACAGGACGATATGGATGAAAAGAAAATTCCCCTGATGGGGGTGATGGGTGCCTTTGTCTTTGCCGCCCAGATGATTAATTTTTCAATTCCGGGCACCGGTTCCAGCGGCCATCTCGGGGGCGGCATGCTGCTGGCCATATTGCTTGGGCCCTATGCGGGATTCCTGACCATGGCGTCAATACTGCTTATCCAGGCGCTGTTTTTTGCGGACGGGGGCTTGCTGGCCTATGGCTGTAATGTTTTCAACCTCGGCTTTTATACCTGCTTTATCGCGTACCCGTTGATTTATAAGTGGTTAACCCGCAAGGGACTGACCTCCGGGAGAATATTCGGGGCCTCAATGGCGTCGGCTTTAATAGGGCTTCAGATGGGGGCCTTCAGCGTTGTCCTGGAGACGGTTTTGTCGGGAAAAACTGAATTGCCCTTTTCCACTTTTGTGCTGCTGATGCAGCCTATACACCTGGCCATCGGTGTGGTTGAGGGGCTCGTGACCACGGCCATAGTGACCTTTGTCTGGAAGGCAAGGCCCGAAATTATAGAAAATGCCGGTGTCGGGGAAGCCTCAGGCAGTTTTTCCATGAAGAAGGTCGTAACAGTGCTTGCTATTGCCACAGTGCTTATCGGTGGAGGACTGTCATGGTTTGCCTCGGCCAATCCCGACGGACTGGAGTGGTCAATGTTTAAAACCGCGGGAACCACAGAGCTGGAAGCATCTGACGGAATACACGGTATATTATCTGATATTCAGAGCAGGACGGCTTTTTTGCCTGACTACAGCTTCAAGTCAAGTGAGAGCAAAGAGAATGAAGGGGGGGCAGCTGAAGAAGCCGGGGGGGCCTGGCCTGCAGTTGACGCCGGAACCAGTGTCTCCGGCCTGGTGGGCGGTGCTCTGACCCTTGCCCTGGCCGCTTCCGCGGGGTTGGTAATCAGCATGGTTAAAAGAAGGAAGAAAAGGACCGCAGTCTGATAATACAGCCGGGGGCGGCCGGATTCAGAGCTTTAAATCTACTGGCAGGAATTGATAATATGTCAAACATAATGAATTCATTATATAACATGAGTGTTTTGGATGACCTGGCACGGAGGGACACCTGCGTGCACAGGGTTCATCCCCTTGTTAAACTTTTGACAACCATGGTGTACCTGGCTGTGATTGTGTCCTTTGGAAGGTATGAGACTGGCAGTTTACTGCCGTTTCTTTTTTATCCGGTGCTTATTTTTACATTTGCTGAGCTTCCAGTGGGCCCCATACTGAAAAGGCTTTTGCTGGTAGAGCCTTTGATAATAGGGATTGGCATATTAAACCCACTGGTTGACCATCATGCCGTTATGATTGGCGGGGTCGCCATTTCCAGGGGATGGGTTGTTTTTCTGTCAATTTTTATAAAGTCCGGCCTAACGGTGACCGCCGCGCTGCTTCTTATTGCCACCACGGGGATGGACAGGCTGGCCGCGGCCTTGAGGATGATGAAAGTGCCGAGGTTGTTTGTGCTGCAGCTGTTGCTGACCTACAGGTATATCTCCGTATTGATGGAGGAGGTGGGCAGGACGCTGAGGGCCTATTCACTGAGGGCGCCGGGGCAGAAGGGCATTCACCGCGGCGTCTGGGGCTCGCTGGCGGGCCAGATAATACTGCGCACCTTTGAAAGGGCGCAAAGGGTATATCAGGCCATGTGCCTGAGGGGCTTTACAGGTGAGTATAATACCGGGGGCTATGCAAGGCCCGGACTCTCAGACATTGCCTACCTGGCGGGATGGTGTTTGTTTTTTATTGTGGCCAGATTTTATAATATACCTGTTTTGGTGGGTTCTTTTCTGACAGGAGTGATTAATTAGATGAGTCACCATAAACTTGAGGCCAGGGCCATACACTTTACTTATCCGGACGGGCACGAGGCGATAAAGGATATGTCCTTTTCCATTCACCACGGAGAGTCTGTGGGGGTAATCGGCGCTAACGGCGCGGGGAAATCCACCCTGTTGATGCTGCTGATGGGTGTACTTTTCCCGGACCGCGGGGAAATACTGGTGGGAGATGTCCACGTCACCAAAAAGACACTGCCGGTTATACGGCAGAGACTGGGCATGGTCTTTCAGGACCCGGATGACCAGCTGTTCATGACAACGGTTTATGATGATGTGGCCTTCGGGCCGCGCAATTACAAGCTGGATGAAAATGAAGTAAGGGCCAGGGTGGAGCAGGCGCTGGAACTGGTGGGCATCCCGCACCTGAAAGACAGGGCGCCCTTCAAGCTGTCGGGAGGGGAAAAGCGTGCGGCGGCAATTGCATCGGTTCTTGCCATGCAGCCGGATGTTTTAATCATGGATGAGCCGACGGCGGCCCTGGATCCAAAGTCCAGGCGAAGGGTGATGGGTTTGCTGCAAGGCTTTGAGCACACTAAAATTATTACAAGCCACGACCTGGACATGGTGCTGGAAACCTGCAAAAGAATTATTGTGATTAAAGATGGCCGGATAGCCGCGGACGGCGCGGCAATGGATATATTGACCGATGGCGGGCTGTTGGACAGCTGCGGCCTGGAAATACCTCTTTCCCTGCAAAATTGCCCTGTTTGCGGCTCTCCAAAGAAATATGATTAAAGGGTATGCTACCAGTTCCAGGATCCGTCCTTATTCCACCTGGTGGGCAGCGGCTTCACCAGGTGAAGCTTTTCCAGCAGGAGGGCGGTCAGTGTCCTGTATTTTTGTTCGAAGCAGCCCTTTTCCAGGCTGGCCTGATCGGGGGTGTATTTCAGTTTTTTGGCATCCCTGTACGTGGATTTTTCCAGCTTTTTTATATCGATGGGAGGTTCCGGCATGTCGGCCGGCTTGAGGTTGTCAATGTAGGGCGGGGCATAATATATTTTTTTATCCGTATCCACGTACACCGTTGCATAGTCCGGGGCGTGTATTGTGACTGTGAAGTTGGATCCAAAAAGCACTACAAATAAAAAAAGTCCAATTAAAACTGCGATTAGATTACTTGTTTTCATTTTGCATCCTTTCCTGTAATAATATCATTACGGCCGCCGGGCCGCCTGCTGCGTGTCTCTCTGCTCGGTTCCGTCCGGGGGGTAATATATTATATATAATGGTCCGTTTATTTTTTCTTTAAAAATAAAATAATTCCTTCATGAAAAATTTTTCAGCGGAATGAAAAAAAGCAAATGGATTGCTTACTCATTCTGACTTCTGCCCTGAAAATTACTGATTCTGAGTGAAATCGTTGTCGGGAGCCAGGAGCCAGAAGTCAGGAGCCAGAAGAGTTTAGACATTACATTGGTCCCATATTTTCATTATTTGTGGTGCCGCATTTATGCGGCATGAGAGTCTGGATTCCCGGCCCCACAGGATTTCAGTATAAGTATTTTCAGGGTAGTTCCCCATGCCGCAAGCGGCACCAGCAGAGGATGAAAAAGCATGATGCATAACTTTATCTTTAGGGCCGCTTTGGTGTCGCTTTGCGGGCAGGAGGAGTGTTAACCCCGGCTGCATCATCTCCGGCTGCAACAGTCTCTAAACTCGGTCGCCAAAGGACTGCCGGCCGCCCTCAACGTCGCGTCCATGCGCCGGTTCAGGCTGCCGTCCGCGTCCTGCGTCCGGCCCGTCAGTCCTTAGGCTCGGTCGTTAAGAGACTGTAGCAGCCTCCGATAAATTCCGCCCGGGGTTGAACACTCCCCCCGGATGCATGTCGCTTGGGGGTCATCTGAAAGGAATGCCCGGAATTCTGGATTCTGGCTTCTGGCTTCTGGCTTCCGACAGCATAAGCATCTCAGTATAAGCTATTTTCAGGGTAGTATAAGCATGAACAAACCCCTGGCCGGTAATAACCAGGGGTTTGTTCATATTCCAGGGACACAGTGCCGGCCGCTTAAATCTCGGGGTCCGTGGTAACCTGGGGAGGCGGGCACTGGTTGCAGTTATACGGGCTGTAGAGTTCATCGTCCAGACAGAATTCAAAGCATACCGTAGGTGTGGTAAATGTGGGGCAGCCTGGTGATGTCGGAGGTGTCGGCATGGGTGGTGTGCAGGATGGATCTTCCGGTGAGCATTCCAGCTGGCAGACAATGGCGTTGCGGCTTTCAAAGCAGCCGAATTCTTTTTCCACCCGGAAAACCGCGGTAAGCACACCGTTAACGGTGGTAATGGTGGCGCTGTATACCCTGGGGAACAGTATAACGAAGGGTTCACGGTTGATTACATCGCCAAAGCACATTACATTGGGCACGTCGAAAATAGGGATCTGCAGCGGCAGGTTGATAATAACCTTTGTTATAACCCCAATGGGAAGGCCGGCGGTGTCAATAAGAATAGCCACAATGGTGTAGCTTACCAGGACTCTGCAGCAACCGTTGATAACTGTCGGGTCCAGTGTGATGCTAAAGTTTGTGATGGTGGGCAGCCCCTGGAGACAGGCACCGGCGGGGATTGGGGTCGGGACTGTGGAGCCGAACGGAATGTATGTGGTGGAATAGTGTATATCGTGGAAGCACTTTGCCCCCCAGCGGCATACGACTTCCTTTATTGAAGGTATACAGACGGTTGCCGGCTCCTGCCTGCTGTTCTGAACCAAAACATTGTTGTTCATTGTTTTACCTCTCTTTCATGTGAATTTTGCGTGAAAAGGTTAAAATACCCCCTTTCCGGAGAACGGGTCGTACTGGGAGCTATTAACTTCTGGTTCATATTATGGGAGAGGGGAAATTTTTGTTACTCTCCGGCATGGAGGCTAATAAAAAAGACACCGGTTTTTTTACCGGTGTCTTTTTCTAATCAGTCAATCTTTTATTTGCCCGCAAAATGTTCAACTACCACTTTACCCCAGGCGCTTCCGTTCACAACCCCCACCCCGACATGGGTGTACGTGGGATAAAGTATGTTGCGGCGGTGTCCGTCGCTGTTCATGAAGTTGGTGTGGGCCTCGTCCACGGAACGGGCAAAGGCTATATTTTCAGCTCCCAGTATGCTGTAACCGGTAATCCCTGCGTTTACCATCTGCTCGTAAGGCGTACCCAGCGTGGGGGAGGTGTGTGAAAAATAATTGTTTACCGCCATGTCGTTTGCCTTGGCCCTGGCGGTTCCCACCAGACGCATGTCCACCTGAAGGGGTTGAAGCCCGCGGCTGGTCCTTTCCTTGTTGATAAGACTTATTAACAGAGATTCTTCAGAGGTTAATCCTGATGGAACCGGTGCCGGTGCCGGTGTTGGCGCCGGTGCCGATGTTGGTGCCGGAGCCGGAGCGGGTGCCGGTGCCGGTGTTGGCGCCGGTGCCGGAGTGGGTGCCGGTGCCGGTGTTGGGGTGGGTGCCGGTGTTGGAGCCGGGGCGGTGTTGCGGTTGGCATAGGCAATGGTTATGGCCCTATATGTATCAGTGTCTACAATTCCGGTTACAGCCAGGCTGTGGTCCGCCTGGAAGGCCTTGACGGCTGCCCCGGTGGCTGTGTCATAGCGGTAGTCTGCTGTTCCCACGTTATATCCAAGGGCGGTAAGCATTTTTTCAATATTTAAAACTGTATAGGTTGTTGTTCCCACCTTGCCGTAAATTGCGGCTGCAAAGGCCCCGGTATATGGGATGGCCAGTGTTGTCAGGAATACGGCCATACTGATTATGGCTGTTTTGGCTTTCCAGCTTCTTGTCATTTGAGAGAGTCCTCCTTCACATTTATGCTTGTCCTATCCGGGTCCGGGAGAACAGACATCACCTGCCTTTCAGGTGTTGGCATAAAAAGCTTCTTAAAAAATGGAGTGCGGGTGCTGCGCTTCCATTAATTTAAGAAGCTTTTTGAAACTGGGGAAATGAAAGCCAAAAGGGATCATTAATACCTTTTGCGGAACTTTTATACTGACATCTTAACAAAAGTTTCGACGTGTTTCTACAGGTAAATAGTAGCAGGGGCCACCGGCTATCTTCTTCTTGAGGCCACCAGCCTGGGAGGGCTATTCCTGTTTGATTTCAGCTGAATATAAATTTTGGGAGGCTCCTGTGGAAAATCCCTGACAACGTATATATAGACATTATCCTTATTAAAAACCTCGTAATTTTCCCGGTTTTCCGGCTCACCCACGCTCACGGCGGGGGAAATTCTTATCGCCCCCCCTCACCCCTTGCACTTTTCCTGGTTGATGGTAATCGCCCGGGCATTGTTCCGGGCATATTCCCAGGCTTCCTCTGAAAAGACAATGTTCAAGACAGGCCCTCCTTTCAAGTCCAGTGCGGTTTTTCCCAATATATGTTTTTATAAAGGCCAATGTTCCAGCCCTTTTAGTATCATCTGGAAGGTTGATTTCATAGAATGGATTACATTTTATAGAAAAGTGGTTGGGAATGATTTGATGCCTCTTGTCAGTATAATTGTGCCGGCTTACAACCGCTCCGCCATGCTGGCCAAGGCGGTTGAAAGCGTGTTGGCCCAGACATTCAAGGACTACGAGCTGATTGTGGTGGATGATGGTTCCCTGGACGGAACCGCGGAGGTAATGAAAAAATATTCAAACAGGGTAAGGTATTTTTTCAAGGAAAACGGGGGTGTGTCCAGCGCCCGCAACTACGGACTGAGGGTATCTTCCGGTGAACTGGTGGCGTGGCTGGATGATGACGACTTTTTCCTGCCGGATAAAATTGAAAAGCAGGTGGGTTTCTTCAGGGAAAACCCGTGGGCCGGCCTTGTGTATACCGGGCATGTGACTATAGACACCACTTCGTCCTTCACCAAAAAATCGTATATGATACCGCCGGCATACAAAGACTGCGAAACTATGCGGGAAGCGTTGCTGAAGCATTGCTTTTTCGCCAACAGCACGGTGATGATGAAAAGAGAGTGCTTTGACCGGGCGGGGTTTTTTGACGAATCTCTCAGCCATACTGTTGACTATGATATGTGGCTGAGAACAGCGGCTTTTTACCGGTTCGGATGTGTCCCGGAGGTGTTGGCGGCCTATCGCTGGCACGGCCGGCAAATATCCTTTCACAGGGATGAGGGGATTCTGCCGCAATTGAGAAGTCGCGCCCGGGACCTTTATAAAAAACATCCCTGCCGGGAGGTGGTTTAATATGTCCCGCCCCCTGGCGTCTATAATAATTCCCGCCAAAAATGAGGGCCGGAATGTCTTTAATACTGTCAGGTCGGTAATGGGCGCCCGGAATTCCACCCCCTGTGAAATAATCGTTATTGATGACGGGTCGGAGGACGGCTGCTGCGACTTTCTCAGAGGGCAGGGGTTCTTAAAAAATGTGGCCGTTTACCGGACTCCGGGACTGGGATCGGCCGCCGCCCGGAATGTGGGCGCCGGCAGGGCCGGGGGAGAGATATTAATCTTTTGCGACGCCCATATTTTTGTCGAGCAAAACTGGGTTGACAGGCTTGTGGACACCCTCCTTGAAGGAAGGGTGGATGCCGTCTGTCCCGCCATTGCCCCCCATGACCGGCCCAATGATGTGGCGGGGGGGGTTACCTGGGATGAGAGGCTTAATTTCAAGTGGCTTCCAAGGCCGCCCAAACTTTCCCCCGTGCCGTTGCTTCCCGGAGGCTGCTTTGCGGTCAGGGCGGATGTTTTCGGTGCTGTGGGGGGATTTGAGCGGGGTTTTATGGTATGGGGCCGGGAAGACGAGGAAATATCCCTCAAAATGTGGCTTTTTGGATACCGGCTGGGGGTCAATCCCTTTGTCAAGGTGCTCCATGTCTTTCGCCGGAGGCACCCCTATACGGTGGCTTGGGAACATGTGGATTACAATCTTTTGAGGATGGCGTACAGCCATTTTAAAAATGAGAGGGTGGCCAAAACCATTGACCTTATCCGGCACCACTCCTGTAATCAGCTGGTAGAGCGGAGGATTCATGAAAGCGATGTTTTTGACCAGAGAAAGGAGTACTTCAGAAAAAGAAAAAGAGACGATGACTGGTTTTTTGAAAGATTCCGGATTCCGTTTTAGACATCCATGCCGCATGTTTTGTAGGAATTGGGAATTGGGAATCAGAAATTGGGGGATTGGAGCGGCACCATCAGAGAACTACAAGGAATGCCCGGAATTCTGAGTTCTGAGTCCTGAGTTCTGAGTTCTGACAGAATAAGCATATCAGCATGAGTATTTTCAGTGTAGGTTGGTGTTTATATGATTGAAGCTGCACCGAAAAAAAAGTGGCGGTGGTGGGACTGGGGTACGTCGGCCTGAGTGTGGCGGCGGTGCTGGCCCAGCGCGGCTGCAGGGTATACGGGATTGACTGCAGAAAGGAAATTGTCGACAGGGTTAAGGCGGGAATTTGCCCTTTACGGGAGCCGGGCATGGATGACCTGGTGCGCAGGGTGGTCAGTTTTGGCAGGCTTACCGCTCACTGTGACGCCCGCGTGGCCGGCGAGGCCGGGATTGTTATACTGGCGGTGGGCACCCCCCCGGATGAAAACCACAGGCCGGATAAGAGCCAGCTTTTTCAGGCGCTTGATGATATAGCCCCCTGGCTGAAAAAGGGGCAGGCGCTGTTTATCAAGAGCACCGTGCCGCCTGGCGTGACCAGGGAGGTGGCCGGGTACCTTGCTGAAAAGACCGGGCTAAACCCGGGGAGTGACATTGACGTGGCCTGTTGTCCGGAAAGGCTGGCCGAAGGAAGGATAATCGCTGATTTATGGTCCATTCCCGTGGTGGTGGGGGGGCTGACCCCGGAGAACACCGCCGGGGCAGTCTCTTTCTGGGCCGGGCTGGGGTGGGAGGTTATACCCGTGTCCGGGCCGGAAGAGGCGGAGATGGCCAAGTTGGCCGACAACCTCTGGATAGATCTGAATATAGCCCTGGCCAATGAGCTTTGGAAGGTTTGCCATCGCCTGAATATCAATGTTATGGAGGTAATTGCCGCCGCCAATACCCTTCCCAAGGGAACGGGGAAGGTGAACATTCTTTTCCCCGGGCCGGGTGTGGGGGGCAGCTGCCTGGTCAAGGACCCCTGGTTTTTGCACCACCATGGCCTGGAAAAGGGCCTGGCCCTGGTGCTGCCCGCGGCGGGAAGAAAAGTAAATGAATCCATGCCGGACTTTATCGTGGAGGTGTTGGGGGAAGGCCTTGCCAGGAGGGGGTTGGGTCTGAGCGGTGCGCGGGTGGCGGTGCTGGGCCTGTCCTTCAAGCAGGAGACCGGTGATACCCGCTACTCGCCAACTGTTCCCCTTATCGGCAGGCTGTGGTCAGCCGGGGCAGCTCTGCGGGTATACGACCCGTGGGTGGAGCCCGGCCATGCGCGGGAGCTGACAAAAGGTATGGCGGCGGTGGAAAGCAGCCTGGCTGCTGCTGTTGCCGGCTGTGACGCCGTGGTGTTCATGGTGGGCCACCCTGAATTTCTCAGGGGGAGCGGGTACTGGCGGGAAATTGTGGGCAGTGAGTGCCTCCTGCTGGACTGCAGGAATATTTTTGACCCGGGGGAAATGGCCGGGGCCGGCCTGAACTACGTGGCCCCGGGGCGGCCGGTTTTATTGTGACATTCACAGTGTCTGCGCTGACCGGCTGAAGAAGGAAACTGTTTCCTCCCTGGTGGCATGGGGTATTTGAAGGTAGTCATAAAGCCAGGGATCATAGACAATGAGCCTGTTTCTGCGGTAAAATTCCACCACCGCCCGGAGAATGCGGCCACGGTCATAGCGGTCCCTGTAGTATCCGGGTTCTTTAAAGGAGTCTGTCTCATGGGATATGTGGTGGTGCACCACCAGGGAGGTGGGGCAGTTTACCAGCCTGTAGCCGGTTTCATGTATCCTCAGGGAGAGGTCGGCGTCCTCAAACCCGCCCCTGAGTTCGGGGCATATGTCAGCCTTTTCAAACAGCCGCCTTTTATATATCGTTGCACCCCCCGGGAGCCAGTGGCAATCTCTTTCCATGAAGGTTTCCAGATCGGAGTGCATCTTTTTTTCGTCAATGAAGGAGAGCTTTATAAATCCGCCGGAGATCTGGTACGACCCGCCGTTGTACTGTATTTTTCCATCCGGGAGCACCACCTTGGCGCAGGCGCAGCCGATATTTGGCTCTTCAACAATTCTGGTTATAAGGTTTTCCAGCCAGTAAGGGGTGACCTCGCAGTCATTGTCAAGGGTTACAATGTAGTCTCCTTCCGCCATGCCGACGGCCTTCCGCCGCCCGGCGGCGCACCCGGTATTTTCCCTTTGAAAAAGCACCCTCAGGTTTGACTTTTCCCGGGCGAGGTTGTCAAGAAATTTCCTTGTTTCCGGCCCGGAGTTATTGTCAACTATGATGAACTCAAAGGGCAGCACGGTGTTTTCATAGAGGCGGCTAATGCTGTGGGCCGTTCTTTTCAGCCTGTTCCGGGTAAGCATGACCACCGACACCTTTCTTTCGCCTATACTATGATTAAAGAATATGTTTCTCCTGACCACCGCCACATCCCTGGCCCGGTAGGCTCTTTGCGCCTGTTCCCGCCGGCGCCGGACAGACACCCTGGAGGAATGTATCCTGTACTGATAAAGGTATTCCGGAATGAATTTAAACTTGAACCACTCGGACAGCCTCAGGGCCATATCGTAGTCCTGGCAGGTGTCGTATATTTTTTTGAAAAGCCCCACCTTGCGAAAGGCGGATTTTTTTATTACCTTCAGGTGGCTGGGAAACATGTATTTCATTATCATCTCATAGGGCTTTTCGGTGCTGTATTTGGAAAGGTCGTAGCGGGCCGTCACCCCGCCCCTTTCGTCTATATGCTCTCTGTTGGAGTAAAAATACCCGACATCCGGGTGTTTTTTTATGTAGCCGGCCACTACTTCCAGCGCCCCCGGTTTGAGTATATCGTCACAGTCGAGAAAGGCCAGGTATTCTCCTGTGGACATGGCGATGGCCCGGTTGGTGGCCATGGAGATGCCCTCGTTGACCGGGCTGAAAAAGACTTTAATTCCCGGCCGGCCCTTGTATTTCATTAGAATTCCCCTTGTTTTTTCATCTGTGGAGCCGTCATCGTAAAGGACCACCTCCACAGGCCGGTAACTCTGGCCGACAGCGCTTTGAACAGCCTTTTCCAGGTAAGGGCTGCTGTTATATACCGGCATAATAATGCTTATGAGTGGGGGGCGTTCTTCCCCGGCGATCATGTCACGCACACCTTTCAAATCTTTTTAAATTATGCTATGAAAAACTTGCTATAAGTTGACCGTCCTTGTTTTTCCAAAAGTTGCGGCGGGAGGGGTGCCAGTAAATACCACCGGGTTGCACGTAACAGAAAGGTGCGTAAAAAAATAATATTAATAAGGAACAGGGCTGGTATAAAGCATAAAATCAAATAACCAAGGGGGCATTTTGATGGCCTGGATAATGGATAGTTGTGAACTGGAAATTGACGGGGCGGTGAACAGGGAGGAGGAGGATGGGCAAAACTTTTTCCACGTCAGGGATCTCTGTCTTAAAGAAGTAAATGATGTTGTGTTTTACGGCAGGATCAAGGACGGCAATGACAATGGCCTGGAGGGAGCTTTGCTGAAGATATTTGCCGTCAGGAAAGACGGCAGCGAGGTTCCCCTCAATCATTTTTACAGCGGCAAAAACGGCTATTACCTTGTGAATATTCCAAAGCCGGAGTTTTCTGTGGCCAAATATATAATCAGAACCAGCAAAAGCAGCCTGCCGCCTGTGGGAAATCAGTCCCAGGCCTGGCGGCAGAGGGTGTCCGGACGGGTTCAGCTGCCCATGGAGGTCGACAACATCATTGAAATGACGGGTGAGTAATTACCGCGGGGATGGGGTTTCATGTCTGTAACGGGTAAAGTGGGGGATAGTCCGGTGAAGGGGGCTTATCACTTTTGGGGCAGGGTCAGGGATCAGCGGGGGAACAGTGTGGAGGGCGCCCTTGTTGTTCTCTCCCTTATGGCAGGAGAAAGGGAGATTTGCCTCGGACATACATACAGCGGCAGACAGGGCTTTTATCATTTAACCATGAACCCCGGAGACTTCCAGCCCGGCAACGGGTTGGTTCGGATATCCGCGGCTATGGGGACGCCCCCGGCGGCAGGGACTGACATGCATGGGAAAACCGGTTTCCATCCGGCGCCGCACAGCACAGGGCCGCTGGTGGAATGTCAGGTTGAAAACTATCACCGCTTCAAGGCCGTTATTAGCGGTGATGGTGGCCGGAAGATATGCATAGAGGCTGTGCCGGAGACCGTAAAGGCATACTTTTTTACAGAGAGGCTGTCAGGGGTCAGGATAATCAGCGTGAGGGGCCGGGGGTACCTGAAATCCGGCGGGGAAAGGGACGGGGGACAATTCAGCCTGACCTTTTGCACCATCGGTGAAGGGCCGGCTGAACAGAATCTGATGAGGATAAGGACTGTGCCGGCAGACAGAAACAGGAAGATGCTTTTTTATGATTCCGGGGCGGTCCTGGCCCACATTTTATAGCCTCCTGTATTGGAATAACGCCGGAGGCCGTTCAAAAAGTTCCAGATGCAAGGCGCGGCAAGGGTTTGAGCCGAGGCGTACCGGTCGTGCGTTGGAGCGAAAACCCGCCGCTGCAACGCAGCAGGGGTGACTTTTTCAACGGCCTCCTATGCCAACAGGGTGTCTTCGGCCAGAAAAATTGCCTGTCTGTCCGGTTCCTGCCCGGTATATGCCAGTATAACCCTGTCTTTGCAGGTTGCCGCGGATAATGAGGCCGGCCTAACACCCAATACCTGCTGTGGTATGCCGCTGCTTTCCAGCAGGCGCCGGCTGACGCCGCTGCCATCCGCCCAGTATACGATGGGCCCGTATTCCGAAGCAGCGGTTTCCGGAGGCAGATCTTTTTCCACACGGTCCGATATGGTGCTTTCGGTGTTCCACCGGCCGTCAGGTCCCAGGTGCAGGTGAGCAAGGGTGTCCTGCGTCTCCTTTTCCACCTGGTAGACCAGGTGGAGGGTGTCCCCCGCGGAGCCTGTTATTATCCTGGGATGGCCCCGGTGATGGGGTGACTGGGAAAAGGGGGAGGACAGCCTCCAGTCACTGCTTTTTATATTGAAAAAGTAATGGTGAATTTTATAGTGACTGCCGGAAAAGGACCTGCAGGCAAGGTGTATGTTGCCGGAAGCGGTTTTGGCAACGTCACCGCTCCAGTAAAATATGTCTTTCAGAAAGTCCGCAGGGGGGGCAAGGTTCGGCATTGGTCCGGTCAAAGGCGGAACATGAATTTCGGAATAGGCCGGTTTTTCAAGGTCAACAGCCAGGTGGCGGACCCTCCACTCCCATGCGGAGTATTGCCGTGAGGCAAATATAACATGGACAAGTTTGTTGCCGTTCTCAACAACCAGGGGAAAGCAGGTGGCCTCCTGTTTTTCCGCCGCCTTTAACAGAACCCTCCGGGACCATTCCCGCCCATTCCAGTGAAAGAGGCATATGTCCTGGGGGTGTTCCCTTCTGGCGGCCACATACACGTCACCGGCGGCCCCTGCGAAAACCGAAAAGGGCCCGGATACATCCGGACAGATTTCCCGGCCGGGAGACCATGTTTTACCCTGGTCGGCGGATAAACCAAAGGCCAGTGAGCGGTAGGGTGTCTGGAAAAAAAGCCAGAGCAGATGGTTGGAGTCTGCAACCATGCGGTGGGTGATCATGGTGTCCGGTCTTTCCGGCACCCGGTAGCCGGTGAAAATGGCCATGTCAGGCCCTCCAGTCAAACAGGCCCCTGTGGTGAGCGGGGCCGTATTATTCTGCAGTAAAAATAATATTAAAATATTTTATTAAAAATGACTGCCGCCCCATATTTTTTATACGGCAGCCCGCGAGACGGGCTCATTTCGTCACACAGTAGGTGTAACTGATCCAGCCCGGAGCGTTGTTGTTTTCCACTACGCTGATAACATTGCCCCCGCACTGATCGATTAATTCCAGGACACTTTCTCTGGGCAGAACATGCATTTCCATTCTGGGAGTCATTGAAATCGCTCCCGGGGATTTTTCTGTTGTTGTTTTCTCTGAATTGTCGCTTTCCACCCGGATACTGAGCCTGGCGGTTTTGGATCCCCTGTTTTTGAACCAGGCCACCGCCTCCTGCACCATATCCAATTCCAAAATATAATTGCCGGGTACGTCAGGCGCCATGACCGGAAGCAGCACGTTAACTTCTTTACCCGGCCTCAAACTTAACGGCAGAGGAACTCTTCCGTCATCATTTATCACCACATCTCCGGCCTCGTTCAGCCAGTGATTGCCCAGTCTTATGGCACGCTCCCCGTTTAAATGGGGCCATATGGCATCACTTATATTTTTTATTTTTACGGAAAGCAGGGCCTCCGATCCGGATTTAAGGGTTTTATTGTCTTCCAAAACAGTAATTTCAGCCCTGAAGGCACTGTCAGGCAAGGGATCCGTTTGAACCTCCGGCCGGTCTGGCGCCTGGAATACAACCGTCCCGCCGGGGGAAAGAACCCTGATAAACTCTTTTATATAATTTTTGCCAAACCGGGGCTCAATGTGCTGGAGAACAATGTTGGAGTAGATAAAATCAAAATAATTGGACTCAAACAGCTCCAGATTATCTGCTTCATTGACATGATACCGGCACCGTCCGGCATAAGAATTGAATTTTTTTGCCAGTTCAATCATTGAAGGCGCTATATCAATGCCATGACAATTATCAAAATATAGACAAAGGGCCTGGGTAAGACGGCCGACTCCACAGCCAAAATCCAGCGCCCTGTTTTTACGAAGGGAAATCCCCAGGGAATTAACCCAGTTTAAGACATCTTCAATCTCCTCGCGGCCGGTCTGAAAGAATTCATTGATGTCCCATTTCCCGCCCTTTTTGTCATTGTGAGTAAGGATAGCCCAAAGGGGATCTTTCTTCCCGAATTCATTCCAGTTCTTTTGCAGTTCTTTCAAATCCAATGCGGATTACCTCCTGTTCCATAGTTTTAAGGATCTCTATATCTTATGAGAGGTGTGTTAAATTGTGTTGAAAAATACAAAAGATGAACCCATGAACCATTTGTTTCTACGGATCATATTTTGGTATTAAATAGCAAACAGATAGGGCTTGTCCGGGGGGCGATTGCATTATCAATCTGCCGTCAAGACTTGTATAGCGGAGGAGTGATGCATGAGAATCCTGGTTGATGGACAAACCCTGGTAACCCCTGAAATAAACAGGGGAATCGGGGTTTATTTTAAAACTGTACTGAACACCATGATTGAGAATGATATGTCCTGTGAGTGGCATGTCACGGTTCCTGATATAAAGTATCTTCAGTATTTGAAGCCCTCTGTCCTGAACCGTATTCAGCCGGTTGTCCGCAGGGAGTTTAATCCAAACAGCATATATAGTGACGGCTATTCATCCCAGGCTGATTTTTCCAGAGTTTTGCGCGAAGAGATCGCCGGCGGGAAAATCGATGTGTACTGGAATCCGAACCCGCTGATGTACAATGTTTTTTTTCCGGCGGAAAGGCTGAATACCCGTATGGTAGTTACAATTCATGATTTAATCCCGCTTATTTTTCCCGGGCGATATCTGAGAAAGTGGCCGGAGCAGGTGGCGGCCGAATACCTTCTGCGCCTGCGGCGGATTGGAGGCTGGGCCGGCGACCTGATATTTGTCTCCAGGTCCACTCAAAAGGATTTTCATAATCTTGTGCAGGGGGCGAAAACGAAGGGGAAAGTGGTTTATGAAGGAGTCGGAAACCGCTTTCGGGTCGCGCCGACGGAGATTAATAATGTGGAGTATCCCTATATTCTTTGTGTAGGGGGATTTGATTACCGGAAAAATATGGAAAATACTCTGAAGGCCTTTGCCCGCCTGGTCAATATGGACGGGGGCAAGGAATTGACCGCTGATTTAAAATTGGTGGTGGTTTGTGCTTACACACCGGAGATGAAAGAAGCCTATGAGGGTCTGGCCGGTTCCCTCGGGGTTGCCGGCAGGCTGGTTCTGACAAGCTATGTTTCCGATTCCGAATTGCAAAGGCTTTACCGGGAGTGCCGGGTTTTCTTTTTCCCCTCACTGTATGAAGGGTTTGGCTTGCCGGTGCTGGAGGCTATGGCGTCGGGGGTTCCGGTGGTTGTTTCCAACAACTCCTCTTTGCCGGAGATAGGGGGTGAACACGCATACTACTGCAGTCCCGGCAATGTGGAGGAAATGGCCGGGACATTGCTGCAGGCCCTGCAAAGGAATGGGGATAATATGCGCCGTACCCGGGAAGGGGCTGTTCATGCCCGGCAGTTCACCTGGGAAAGGACGGCAAGGGAAACCCTTGAAATACTCCGGGGAAGTACTGCGGACAAATCCCTCCGCAGTGCATCAAGGCCAAAACTGGCCTACGTTTCTCCCCTGCCCCCGCAAAGAACAGGCATAGCCGGCTATTACAGCAAGCATTTGCTTCCCCATTTGTCCAGGTATTTTGATATCCATCTGTTCAGTGAGGCCTCCGGGGTACTGGTTGAGGGAGTATGGAAATCGTATCCTACGGGCCGGCTGGAGAACCTTTATGGAGACTATGACAGCGTCCTTTACCACCTGGGCAATAACACCCTGTTTCATAAACAAATCTATGATCTGGCATGGAGAATGCCCGGCATTATTGTGCTGCATGATTATAACATCCATCCCTTTATGCTGGACGCCTATTTTTTGAAGGGCAATATTGAAATGTACGGGGCCGCCCTGGAGGAGGGCTATGGCCGGGAGGGCGCGGAACACTTTTCTGATATTATGGCCGGCCGTCAGCGCCCGGCTATCTGGAAATATCCCATGAGCCACGCCATAGTTAAAAGGAGTAAAGCCACCATTGTGCACCACCGCTGGGTCCGGGCGCAATTCCCCGGGGAAGGGCGGGTATTTGTCATCCCCCTTTTGGCGAGGCCTCACGAAGCAGATAAGGAAAAGGAGAGGGCCGGGTGGTTCCGGGCCAAATACGGAGTGGGGCCAAAGGAATTTATTATCGGGTGCTTTGGCTTTATCAACAAAAACAAGCGGCCCGGCAAGGTGATTCACGCACTGAAAATTTTGCGCGACAAGGGCTTCCCGGCCAGGGTTTTTTTTGCCGGGGAATTAAGCCCGGAAATTCCGCACCTGGTGGAATTTATAAAAGGGTTGGGGCTGCAGGAGGCTGTGACTATAACCGGTTACCTGAGCGACGAGGAGTACGGGGGGGCCCTGGCCGCCGCGGACATGGTGGTCAATTTGCGGTATCCTTCAATGGGAGAGGCATCGGCAACGCTGGCGGAGGCTTTGTCTCACGGCAAGCCCACCATCGTCAGCAGGGTGAACCAGTATCTGGAATATCCCGATCATGTGTGCTGGAAGCTGGATGTCGGTAAAAATGAAGCAATTCAGCTGGCAGGTTATCTGGAAACCCTGATCAGGGAAAAAGGGGTCCGTGAGCGCCTCGGACACAATGCCCGCAAATTCGCCGGCGGCGTGATGGGGGTGGAGTCCGTGGCTGAGGAGTATTGGCGGGTTATAAATAAATGTGCGAGAGGAAATTTTTATGAGCGGTAAATATTTGTTTTTGCATATTCCCAAGGCTGCGGGTACTTCCCTTTTCAGGCTTTTTGCCGGGACTCTGGGCCCGGAAAATGTGAAGATGGTTGGGGATGCCGGAAATTTGGGTTCTTACACGGAACCATTAAAAAGGTACAGGCTTGTGTCCGGGCATTTCAGATATTATCAGAGAAAATATTTTGAAGAGGACAGGTACTGCATCACTTTTCTCAGGGATCCCATCGACAGGTTTGTTTCCCAATATTTTTTTTATAGAAATGCCCCGACAGTCCCGGATGCCGGGGTGCTTAACGCTCAATCCCTTGATTTGGGCGAGTACATCGATTATCACCGGGGTCAAACATGCAATACGGTTTGTAATGCCCAGGTATGGTTTTTAACAGGGGGAACAGAAGAGGACACGGGACCCGCTTTACTGGACCTGGCCATGGAGAACCTGGCCAAGGTGGATTTCACCGGTATATACGAATTCCTCTCCGATTCGGTTGACCTGCTTTTTTATGATTGCAAATGGCCTCCCCCGGGTGAAATGCCTGTTGAGAATGTTACCGGCAAAAGGCCCCGGCTGCAGGAAATCGACCGTGATATTATCAGCCGTATTGCTGAATTAAACAGGTATGACCTTGAATTATATGAGTATGGCAAGAGACTTTTCGATCAGAAAAAAAGAAAAATACTGCGTGAGTGCATTATGAGGAATAACGCCGGGACGGGAACGGAAGGGCCGGCAATTTTGCCCCCGCCGGAAGAAGGCGGCCATAGTCAACAAAAAACAGGCGCGGGTCCGGACACCTCCGGGGTGTCCGGAAATTGCCGGATAAAAATTATTTCCGCAGATATACATGGTGATGTTTCCAGATCCCCTGTAATAAAGTCCGGTGAAATGGCGACCATCAGCATCATATATGAGTCGTTCGTCAGCGTGGAGGCAATGACGGTGGGGATTATGATTGAAAATCAATACGGGCAGAGTGTCTTCGGGATAAACAGTTTCCATCTTGGGGAAGTTTTTCCGGTTGAAAAAGATAATACTTACTGCGCTTCCTTTAAGTTGCGCATGGACTTGGGGGAGGGCTTATACAAATTGAACGTATCGTTGAATGCCCATCCGGATGTTGCCGCAAACCGTTATCACTGTTGGGAGAACGCGTGTAGTTTCGTGGTGTCCGGCTATGAAGGTTTTTACTGTGCCGGAATGACCAGGCTTTACCCCGGGGTTACAGTGAACAAGGCCGTAAAAATGCGCCCCCTTGGCGGGGATGAGGCTGGAAATATTTCATTAAAAGTGGTGGAAGTGCGTGAAAAGATGTTACGCAAACAGTTTTTTCAGGGGATGGTTGAAATAAGCAACAACTCCGGTGTTGTAATCAGCAGCTTTCCCTCCAATCCGGTATACCTGTCATATCACTGGCTGGATGCCGTTGGCGGTCGGGTGGTGGAATTTGAGGGTGAACGATCCCCGTTTTTCCCTCCCCTGCTCCCGTCCTGCACCGGCCGGTACCGTTTCAACATTAAGGCGCCGGACAGGAGGGGGGAATATATTTTAAGGGTGACTCTGGTTCAGGAACATGTGGCCTGGTTTGACAGAATGGAGGGCCGGCTGTATGAGGATGTTCCGGTTGCCGTGGAGTAACCCCCGGGGGTACAAGGAGGCTTGTCAATGAACAGTAAAGCATACGGTCCGGCCGTGGTTGAAGTTTTGTTGGATGAGCGGTTAGCTCGCTTAACCGGAAAGAAGAGTTTTGAGATAACAGGATCTTTAATTGATAAAAGTATTATAGGCGCCATTAAAAGCAGCGGTACTTATGAGCCGCACATGCTGTCCCTCATAAGTGAATTGCTGCCGAAGGGCGGGGTCTTCGTTGACGTCGGGGCCAATATAGGGGTGCTTTCCATTTTCGCCGGGCTGCTGTTGGGGGACAATGGCTCGGTCCTGTCCATAGAAGCGTCGCCAACCAACTGCATGTATTTGCGGGAAAATATACGGCTCAATAATTGCCGGATTATAACCGCGGTTAATATGGGGGTCTGGGACTGCGCCGCCGAATTGACACTTTCCTACGTGCCTGAAGTGGCGGGTTGTTCCTTTTTCTCCACCACCGATGTGCAGGAGGGGATTCCGGAGAAGGTAAGGTGTGACACCCTTGACGCCATATTAAAGCAGCAGGGCTGCCACAGGGTGGATTTAATTAAAATTGATGTTGAGGGCGCCGAGATTAAGGCGCTTAATGGAGGCCGGGAAGTGTTTGCCAAAATGCGGCCGAGGCTTTTGCTGGAGATTAACCTTCAGACGCTGCAAAGGTTTTTTGACGCCACATTAAGGGATATTTACGAAGCCGTCAGTCAATACGGCTATTGCATCAAGCTGATTCACGAGAATGGCCTGCCGGAGGAAATAGGAGGTTATGATGCCCTTAAGGGTTTGTTTGGGCGGAGTGAACGTCTGGATTTTCTATGTGAGCCAAAAAAATTTTTTTCCTGACACCGCGGGCGGCATATGGCTGCGGAGGCCGGAGTCATGTTTCTCCGGCCTCCGCATCTCATCCTTTTGTCTAATTATATTTTTTTATAACGCTTAGGAAAGTATAGTTCTCCTCTGTTTCCGACTTTCCGTTAAAAGCGTTTCAAAAAAGTATTCCTCTGTTGGCTATAGGGAAGCCTTAAACATTAAGGCTTTTTTACCATCCCCCTGAGCCATCGGCGGAAACTTTTTTTGATTACTGCTTCGTGCTGCAGCCTGAAGGATATTTGCCGGGCGATTTTATTTATTGAAAAGCGCCTGAGGACGTCACGCCGGGCGCGGTTTCCCTTTTGCTTCACCTCCAGGGGATGTTCCACCACATATCTCATCATCCTGCGCAGGGAGCGCTTATCCACTACTGCCCACCGGGCGTCCGGATATATGGGCGAGTTTGCGTCAGTGAAGCCCGCAGCCTCTATCAAAAAACTATTGTAATCCGTCAGGTATTCGGTATGCCCCGACCAGTTTACGGCAATCACCGGAATATTGCAGGCCATTGCCTCCATAAGCGGCAAGTTCCAGCCCTCGCCATGGGAAGCCGATATCTGGCAATCCGCCCTTTTATACAGGGACGGTAATTCCGAATAGGGTATTACACTCTTCTCCAGCGTAATGGAGGGTGTTTTTAAATATTTTTTCTGAACATCATCAAGCAGGTTTGAAATGGCTTTTCCCTGGGGGTCATGCTTTCCCCAGTTTTCAAATGACTTTATTATCAATTCCACAGGCTCGCCCGGGTCAAATTCCTCGCAGAAGGCTTCCATCAGCGTATCGCAGCCCTTTCGCGGGATAAGTTCAAAGCAGGATAAAAAGGAAAATTTATTCCCGGATTTAGGCTCCCTGGAAGGCTTAAAGTGCTGTGTGTCCACCCCCAGGTGCATTATACGCAGTTTTTCCGGCAGGACGCCACAGGAAGTGAAAGCATTATAATTAAAGCGCGAAGGAACCCAAACTTCGTCCATGCTGTTGCATCTGTCCGCCCACTCCCGGGAAATGCGGTCTACCTCGGCCATGGTAAACCCTATATTGTAATAATCGGGGTCCGGATTGAACAAGAGGGCCGGCCCAAAATAGAGTAAAGGGGAGCCGGGCGGGGGGAGTTGATTTTCTTCCATCTGTTTCAGTCTGGGGGCGTTGGCCCGGTCCTCAATTTTGATATTTAAAGAATCAAATGGCCTCAGGGTTATCTGCCACCCCAGGTCCTCCAGCGCCAGTAAAATCCTTCGCTGCATTTCCCCGTAACCGGAGGAATCCAGTCCCGGGGGACCTACCGAGAGCAATTTCAATAATTATTCCTCCTGTTCCCACAGCAATTCCAAGTCTGTTCAACAAAAACAAAAGGGGGTCCAATAGCTGGCTGGGATTGTAAATGTTGCTAATCCATCCTATGATTGCCCCTTATAAATTGCCACTTCCCGGCCGCCCCTGTTTACTGTCATCCTGGCGGCGGCCGGCATAGACTGGTTAAGATAAAGCAGGCTCCGGGGGATGGTTTGTTTGCAGGTTGTCTGGAAGGGGCCCTTTTTTGATATAACCGGATACGGCGCGGTGGCCAGGGGATACGTGGATTCCCTTGACAGGATGGGGGTCAATATAAGGGTCATTATAGAAAGAAGGGGGTTTCCCGGACTTATACCGGCCGGGCTGAGGGAAAGGATATATCGCCTGGCCCAAAGGCCGGCTGAGAAGCCTTCCAGGACTGTTTTCATCAGACATAGCATACCTGACCGGTTTGAGAGAATGGGGAGTTTTTCTATGGGTGTAACGGCCTGGGAAACCGACAGGATACACCCTTTGTGGAGAGACTGGTGCAATGCCATGGACGCCGTTGGCGTGCCCAGCAGGATGAATGTGGAGTCCTTTATTGCCGGAGGTCTGAACAGGCCGGTGGAGTTGCTCCGCTACGGGATTGATCAGTCCTTTCTCAATCCCGGCGCAGTTCACGATGACCCTCTGGCCGGGAGGAACGCCCCTCCTTTCAGGTTCCTTTCGGTTTTTGACTGGGTATACAGAAAGGGATATGATGTTTTATTCCGGGCTTTCTGGGAGGAGTTTAACCGGGGCGACGGGGTTTGCCTGGTAATAAAAACAGGCCATGGCAGCTTTAATGCCGGCACCGGGGAAAGCATCCTGGGGGAAATGAAAAGACTGGGGGAAAAAATCGGCCCCCGCGGCAATGCCGCCCCGGTATTCTTTTTTGCCGGCAATACGGATACTGAATCCCTTATAAGGCTTTATAAATCCTGCCATTGTTTTGTGCTGCCCAGCAGGGGCGAGGGGGCGGGCCTGCCCCTATTGGAGGCCGGCGCCCTGGGTATGCCTGTCATATCCACCGGCTGGGGAGGGCAGACGGATTTTTTGGACGAAGACAACAGTTTTCCGGTTGAATACACCCTGTCGCCGGTTCCCATACAGAGACATTGCCCGTATTATCAGCCCGACCAGTTGTGGGCGGAGCCCGATCCGGACGATTTGAGGAAAAAAATGAGGTGGGTTTTGGAAAACCACCGTTTATCCCTGGAAAGGGGAAGCAGGCTGAGGGATTTTATCCTCAGCCGGTATACCTGGGACAGGGCGGCCGGGGATGTAATTGACGCCGTCAGAAAGGTGGCCGGCATAGACTGCCTGTGCTGACAGGAAACATTGTAACACCGGGGCAGGCCACATCATACTCTGGTAAAAACGCTGACATGCAGTGCGGGGAAGAGAGAACGGGGATGGGCACACAATATGCGGTTATGAAGGTAAAGAGGCCGGGGGTGATGACGGGGGGGGTTAACCAGGCCGGGGTTTTGTCCCTGGCGCCGTATCCTCCTTTTCTTATCTGCCCGCCGGTATCCGGAGGGGCCATGCACATTGTTAAAAACCTGGCCGGCCTGGGGGAAACGGGTAAATACAGCATTACCCTTCTTTTCCCGGCCTTATCCCAGGGGCATATCAGTCAGGTGACCGGTTATTTGAAAAACCGGCCGGGGTTTCACCGGGTAAAGGGTGTTGTCATCGATAAGGAATGGAACGGCGCTGTGGAAGATCGGGACCGGGTTCCCGACGGCGCCATCCGCCTTTATGGGTCCCGTATTTACAGGGAGGCCCTGATCAGTCTGCTGAATGAGAAGTCCTTTGATATTGTGGTGGTGGAAACCTCTTATATGGCCTGGACAGTTCCTTTGGTAAGGGAAATTCAGCCCCGGGCCAGGGTTGTGCTTGATCTTCAGAATGCGGAACACCTGATACACCGGAGAGTGGTTGAGAATTCAGGCCTGGGGGACAAAGAAAGGGAAAAATACCTCTTTGAATACCACAAGACCATTGACTGGGAAAAGAAGTTCTGGCCCCAATTTGATTACTGCATGGCGGTGTCGCCGCTGGAGGCGGGCATATTCAGCAGGCATGCCCCGGGTGTGCCGGTGGGGATTATTGTGGCCGGGGGAGGAGTTGACACCGTCTCCCGGCCGGTAAGGGAAGTCCCCGGTGTCGGGCCGGAGGATATCTCCTTTGTGGGCACCATGTGGTACCCCAATGTACATGGGTTTTTATGGTTTATAGAAAGGGTTTTGCCCCTGGTCAAAAAGGTTTTTCCCCGGTCCAGGCTGCATATTATAGGCTCCGGCAGGCTGCCGGGAAGGGCCGCGGAGATTATTTCCCGCCATGAGTCCGTTGTATTCTGGGGGCAGCAGGAAGATGAAAGGAGTATTATTGCCGCGGCGGGGGCTTTTGTGGTCCCCCTGTTTATCGGGGCCGGCGTCAGGATTAAGATTATGACCGCCTGGGCACTGGGGGCGCCCGTGGTTTCCACCCCCATCGGGGCGGAGGGACTTATGTGCACCCACGGGTCCGACATACTGATCGCTGAAAACCCGGAAAAGATGGCCTCATATATCATCAGGGTCCTTTCAGACGCCCGGTTGAGGAGAACGCTGGCCCAAAACGGACGCAATCTGGTTTGCCGGCTGTATTCGGAGGCTGCGGCCAAGGCAGGCATTTTAAAAGCTTTTCAGTCTGTTATGGAAAAGAAGGGTTTTACCCTCAATCATGATGGGAGAGATTAAATTGGCAAAGTCGGCGTTGGTAACCGGGATAACGGGACAGGACGGGGCTTACCTGGCAAAACACCTGCTGGAAAGGGGGTACCGGGTGTTCGGCGCCTACCGGAGGTCCAGCACGCCCAATTTCTGGAGGCTGGAGGCCCTGGGCGTAAAGGATAAAATACATCTGGTCCCCATAGATATTCTGGACCTGGGGAGCATTGTAAGGGCGGTGGCCACCGCCGACCCGGACGAGGTATATAACCTTGCCGCCCAGAGTTTTGTAGGGATTTCCTTTACCCAGCCCCTGGTGACCTCCACCATAACAGGGCTGGGTCCGGTAAATGTGCTGGAGGCCCTGAGGCTGACCAGGCCCGGCACAAAATTTTACCAGGCCTCATCCAGTGAGATGTTCGGGAAGGTCCAGGCAGTGCCGCAAAATGAAAGCACCCCTTTTTATCCCAGAAGTCCGTATGCCGTGGCGAAGCTGTACGCCCACTGGGCGGTGGTGAACTACCGCGAGGCATATAATATGTTTTGCTGTTCGGGAATACTGTTCAACCACGAATCTCCCCTGAGGGGCATGGAATTTGTGACCAGAAAGATTACCGACGCCGTGGCCCGCATCAAGCACGGCCTGCAGGACCGCCTTTCCCTCGGCAACCTGGATGCCAAGCGGGACTGGGGATACGCGCCCGAGTATGTTGAGGCCATGTGGCTGATGCTGCAGCAGGACTCTCCCCGGGATTACGTTATTGCCACGGGGGAAACCCACAGCGTCCGGGAATTTGTGGAGGAAGCCTTCTCCCGGGCCGGGCTGGACTGGAAAAAACATGTGGTCACCGACCAGGGCCTGGTCCGCCCCGCCGAGGTCGACCTCCTGGTGGGCGATCCGTCGCTGGCGGCCAGGGAACTGGGGTGGACTCCCAGGACCTCTTTTAAGGAACTGGTCAGTCTGATGGTGGATGCGGATATGGAGAGGGTCAGTGCAATTTCATAACCACATTCATGCTTAATCCCAGGCCTTGAGGCCCGGCTTCGGGTCCAGGATGGAAAGGTACTGCTCCATGCTTCCGTACCTCCCGCCGGGGTCCATTTTTTTATAGCGGTAATATTTGGCCAGGCGGTCTTCCGGTCTCATCCAGCCCAGGTGCCGGATTCGCAGTTGGCTTTTTTCGCCCTTCAGATCGGTGATGTTGGCGGGAAAACGGCCGCAGTGCTGGGGGGTTTCCCGCCACAGGCAGGTAAAGCCCGGGATATGCCTTACCATAAACGGACGGTACAGCAGGTGCGCCTGCCAGAACCGGTCTTCCCGGTAGTGGGTTTCACTCCACATATCATAAAGGCGGAAATAATAGGCCTCCACCTCCGGGTTTGACGCCAGAAGGGGGATTTCCCGAACGGCCTTATCCTCAAAAAGCTCATCGGCGTCCAGGATCAGTATCCAGTCCGGTCCGGTGTCAGTGGCCAGTTGCCAGAGCTGTTTGCGGAGGACAATTTCGTTTTCAAACATTGGCTTTTCATTGGATACCAGGGTCAGTGGCACACCTTTCAGTGCCCGGCGGCATACCTTCGCTGTTTCGTCCTCACTGGCGTCATCCAGTATCACCGCGCTGTCAATATAGCCGGCGGCATGGGCCAGGACCCTTTCCAGGAAACGTCCGGCCTCGTTTCTCACCAGCATGGCCAGAGTGATTTTGCCGCCCCTTTTCCCCGCCGGGGTGGACACAGGGCCGATGGTTTTTTTATAATTTTCCAGCCCTGCCAGGTCGGACTCGCGGTATATATGGTAGGGCGGGTAATGCGTGTCGGCGTACAGGTCCAACCCGAGGGCGGCGGCCCGCACGCAGAAATGCCGGTCTTCCCCGATGAGGTCAAGGTTGTATATCTCCCTGAAGGATACACCCTGCAACAGGGCTTTGCGGCTGATCAGTGTGCAGGCCCCCAGCCCGCCCACCTTGTAGGTGCCGGGTATTTTAAGCATATCCAGGAACTCTTGCTGCCTCGCGGCAACTTCCCCCTCGTCCGGGGTTTCCCCCGGTTTCACGTGGAACATCCGGTACTGCCCGCCCAGCCACACCTGGGGCAGCGGGGGCATATCCGGCATCCACCTGGTCCAATAGACCTCCGAGACTATATCCTTTCCCAGCCCCACCAAGTGGACCAGTGTTTTGGGGTGGAGCACCAGGTCCGAGTCGAGGAGAAAAAGGTAATCAAAGTCTTCCTCACGGGCTGTTTCAATCAGTCTGTCCTTGTATCCGGCCACCTTCCGGATAAGATGGGCCCTCCAGTGGTGGGTTGTCTCATCACACAGGTAGGGATCTTTGTTCCCGGCCGGGATTATCCTTACACCGGCCTTTTCAGAGGCAAAGCGCCTTAAAAGATAGCTTCCGGCATCGTGGTCGTCCACAAAGGCGTAAGAGACCTGCAGGCCTGTTTTTTCCAGACGGTCAAGGGAAAGGAGGAATTCTCTCAAAATGTCCGGCTTTTGCCGGACCGGGCTGGCGATGAGCACTCGGGACATTTTTCACACCTCCTTGTTGTTTCGGGACGGCGGCTGATCAGGGGGTGTTCCCATATGGGACAGCAGTTTCAGGATGTCGGAGGCCAATTGTGCTATTCTGGGCGCCGGTGAGAATAAACCGGCGGGGCACCCCAGCCGCAGAAGTCCGGCGCATACGTACATTTCTCCGGCCAACAGGTCCAAATGGTGAAGTAAGGGGTTTTTTTCCGGACAGGCCTTTTTAATTATACACAGGCAGTCAGCGCACAGTTCGGCCGGTGTAGCTGTGTCTTCCCCTTTCACGGCCTCTATTACGCAGAGCAGGGAAACTGCCAGTGAGGGGAGGTATTTTTCTTTTTGGGCCAGTTCCCGGTACAGTTCCTTTTTTACTGTGAAGGGGGCGTCGTTAATCAGGTCCAGCCACTCCCCCGGCACAGCCCCCCCACTGTACAGGCCCGGCAGTTGCTTCAAGGGATGCGGCATACCGGGCTTTATGGCCAGGGCGTTAAAATATTCCCGCCGGGCTTCTTCGGGGCGGTTTAATGCGGCCAGGGCGTCCCCAATAAGGGAGTGAACCTGTTCAGGGGGCAGTATCCGGCTGTTTCCCGCCAGGCCCCGGCGCAGATCTTCCAGGGCCTCCGGGTACCGGCGTTCCCTGAGCAGCAAAATGCCTTTCAGAAGGCGCAGGTCGCCTTCTTCAGGAAGCATGTACAGTGCTCCGTCCAGGAATGTGGAAAGGTCCTCCGTCCTTCCGGATTCCAGCAACGCCGTTCCCAGGGCTACCAGGGCATCCCGGAAGTACCCCTCGTCTCCCCTCATGCCGGTCAGGGCATTTTTCACGCACTCAATCCCCTTCAGAGTTTGACCGGCCTGAAAATACTCTATTCCCAGGCTGTACAGAAGAAAAGGATCACCCTTTTTCCCTGTCAGTGCTTTTTTGATCAGGTCTATGTTCCGGGAGCGCTTTTGCTTTGATTCAATCCTCCGCTGCAAATAGCCGAAGTGGTGGATGAGTAGGCTGCTGAAGACAAGGCCGGCCCCACTGTTATGCCTTTTAATGGAAGTGGCCACTTGTTCGTGAAGGGGGTTTTCGAAACGGTACCGGGGATTGTTTTTAAACAGCCGGACAGCGCTGTCTTCGTAAAAGTGAAGCTCCTTGTCCAGGTAGTTGCGGATGGTGATGAAATAGCCCTCCGCCTGTGCGGACATTAGCCCGGCAAGTTCCCCGGGGCCAACCGGCTCAAGTATTTCATCGGCGTCCAACACCAGTATCCAGTCGCCCCGGGCCAGTTCCAGGGAGTAATTGCGAGCCGCTGCAAAATCATCCCGCCAGGTGTATGTATAAACCCCTGCTCCGCACCCGGCTGCGATTTCCCTGGTTTTGTCGGTGGACCCGGTGTCCACCAGTATTATTTCATCAGCCAGGTCCCTTGCGCTGTTGATGCACGCCTCTATGCAGCGCTCCTCGTTCCTGGCAATAATGCAGAGACTTACTGTTTGCCCGCCTGTCATTGGTACAGACCTCCGGCGGGGCCGAATTTTGATTCGGCCATTTTTCTAATCCTGTTCTCCTTTTCTTTGATGTAATTGTACAGGGCGGAGCGGGTTGCGGGAGACAGGCGGGTTAACAGACTGATTATATTTTCGGCCAGCCTGAGGTATGGCCGGTGTGCGCCGGCGGGGTGGGGGCGGTATCTCCAGCAGCACTCCAGCATGAAAAGGGCCTTTTGAAGGACGGGCTTTTCAGCGGCGGCGCCGGGGCGGATGCAAATACCCCCGCCGGAGGCAACAGATACCAGGTTGAGCGCCAGTACGGCCAGGTCTTTTGCCTCCGGGACCCGGCGCAGCGCCAGTGATTTAATCCTTGCCGCCCGGTAATCCTCTTTTAAAATAAGACTGGCAATTTCATCGAAGGAAGTGTCCGGGTCCGTTTCGCCTCCGGCCTGCCGGAGTTTTTCAAGGCAGGATAGACCCTCCTCCGTTCTACCCCCGTATATCAATATTTTCGGCACCGGGCCGAAGGGGTTGCCGGTGTCCGGCCTGTTGATCCACTCCCAGGGAATACAGGCTGCGGCAAGGTCCGGATAGCCGGCCTCAAAAAAAAGATGGGCCAGGGCGGCGGCTCTCCCGGGGTGATTCAGGTGGCCGTCCTCCTGAAGCCGGTCAAAGGCCCTTCGGGGGCCCAGAACCACGGTAAAGAGGGAAAAAAGGTTATAGACGGGATAAATATACCCAGGATTTGATTCAAGTGCCCTGTTATAATACTCAACCGCTTCCGGGATAAGGCCGGACTTCTCACGGCAGTAGCCAAGGTGGTACAGCGACAGAAAGCTTCCGGTACCGTTCATATGGTTGTACGGCGCCGGGGGAGTGCCGCAGTTTATGGCTTCCTGGAACCATTTGGCGGCAATCCGGTATTCGCCCTTTTGCTCAAATAGAATACCGCCCTCAAAGAATAGGTCGGTGTACTGCGGGTGCCGTATGGCCTCCTCTATGCAGATGCAGAGAGCCTTATCCACTTCCCCGGTTATTCTGAGACAGGAAATAAGGCACAGTATTGCGAGTGCTGTGAAAAGATTGTTCTGCCCGGCCAATCCCCGGTATGACCTGCGAAAGTGGGGGAGCGCCCTTTCCGGCCTGTTCAGCCCCATCCACTCCAGGCCCAGGTAATAGTGCAAAAAGGGGTTGTGGGGATCTTCCTCCAGGGCCTGCCTGAGGAGGGCAAGGTTGCGGCCCCTTTTCCGATTGCGTTCCCTGTTTGATGTGCTCCTGTGCCATATCACCGGTGCTTCGGCAATGGCCACGGCCTCCGGGTGCTTTACGGTAATCTGTTCATGTATTTTCCCCCGAAAGCGGTAGTCGGAGCTCTTTTTAAACAGCCTTAACACCAGGTAGCGGTTGTAGCTGCCGGGAGTTTCGTCAATTTTGTTGTGAAGGGGCAAAAAAAAGGCTTCCGGCCCATTGCAGTTTTTTACAAGGGTTCTCAGGTCGCCGTGGGACATATCCAGTTCCTCGTCGGCGTCCAGGCAGAGAATCCACTGACTTTCCGCCCGGTCCAGGGAGTAGTTGCGCGCGGCGCTGAAATCACCGGTCCAACTGCAGGAATATACTTTGTCTGTATATTTACCGGCTATCTCCAGGGTGCGGTCGGAGGACCCGGTATCCACAATAACAATTTCATCCACCGCCCCCCGTACGCTTTCCAGGCACCGGGCCAGTTTTGCCTCTTCATTCCTGACAATCATCGCCAGTGTTATTGAGGGTGTCATTTTTCACAGGTCACCTCCTTCCGGAGAACGCATTTTTTCATAAACCCTGATCAGATTTATATAGTGGCCTGGCTGCGTGGGATCCCTTTCCAGGGCCTCCCGGTAAAGCCGGCAGGCCTCAAGGTAGTCCCCGGCCTCCTCCCTGAGCCCCGCCAGTAAAAACAACGCCTGTGCGCTTTCCGGATTGTCTTCCATGTAGAGCCTCAGATAGTTTTCCGCAGTGTCCTTTTTTCCGTACCGGGAAAAAAGCCTGCCCAGGGCAATGCCGTTGCTTTTAAGGCAGTCGCCGGTCAGTCGTTCCAGCATGGAATTGGCCATGTTTTCCTCTCCCAGGTCCAGTGTCCGCAGCAAAAGGTCCAGCAGCAGGGACATGCCTTCCTCCCCGGGGGAATATTTGTTGAAAACCCGTTTGTTCAGGGAGTCCTTCAGTATGGACACCACCGCTCCGGTGTCATTGGAAAGGCCCAGGGAAACCAAATCGCCGGCCAGTTCCCTGACCTTTTTGCGGTTTTTCCTCAGCCAGAAGCAGAAAAGCCTGTTTAAACGGGCCGGGGGATATAGCGGGCAGCCCGGTTCGAACCTGTCGATAACGCGGATGGCCTCAAGGTACCGCCTCTGCTGAATAAGGCAGATTGCCTTCCGGAGAAGAATATGATCCGGAAGGGGCTGGTGTTCTTCAGCCCTTTCAATGTACTCCAGGGCCAGTTTGTAGCCCGACTGGCGAAAGAGTATTTCACCTATCAAAAGGCTGGCCTGTGGAGTGCAGAAATCGCATATCCGCTCCAGGCAATTTTTTGTATATTCCGGGTCTTCGTAGGGCCTGAGCAGGCGGACGATGCTTTCCAGGGCGGGAGTGAACAGGGAATTGTCCCGGAGGGCGGCAATATAATGTTTAAGGGCTTCTTCTTCGTTGCAGTAAATCTCGGCCAGCCTGCCCATCTGATAAAGGGCCCTGAAGCCTCTAATACCCGCAAAGGAGGCGTAATGCAGGGGTTGTTCCGGCATGGACAGGGCCTTTTGAAAGAACTGCCAGGCCTGGCCGTAGTTTTTCAGGTCCAGGCCGGCCACGCCTCCGTAATAATAAAGATCGGCGTAGTCGGGGAAGAGTCTCAAGCCGGTATTGACGGCCTCCAGGGCCTGATCAGGCCTGGAGTCTGCGTTTAGGGACATTACCAGGTAACGGACCAGCTTGGGCAGGTAAATGGTCCCGGGATCAATGCCCTCAGCCGCCCTGATCAATTCAGCCGCAGCCTCCCGGTACCTCTCCGCCCGGAAGAGCTCAACCCCAAAGTGATAGCGCAGCAGGCGATTTTTAGGGTCAGCCGTTAATTCCCGGCTGATAAGTTCCAGATTGCGGCCCTTTTTGTTCTTTTCCTCCACCTGGCTGCTCAGGTACCCGTAATGAAGTATGGTTACGCCCCCGGCAATGCGGTACCTGGCGCTTTTGTTTTTTTGGAGAATAACATCCACTATTTGTTCATGGATCGCTCCGTGGAACCTGTATTCCCGGCGGTTCCTGAACAGGCGGAAGATAAGATCCGGGCAGGTCTCGGTCCAGCCCTCGCCGCCCAGGTAGTTAATCACTTTGATGAAATAGCCTTCCACAGAATTGTCCGAAGTCAGAAGACGGAGGGCCTCTTTGCTTTCAGCCGTTATTTCCTCATCGGCATCCAGGCAGAAAATCCAATCCCCGGTGGCGTTTTCCAGGGATGCGTTGCGGGCGTCGCTGAAGCTTCCATTCCAGGGAAAGCTGATTACGCGGCAGCCGAATTCTTCGGCCACCGGACAGGTATTGTCGCTGGAGCCTGTATCTACCACAATTATTTCGTCTACCGCTCCAGACGCACTGGCCAGGCAGCGCCGGATATTTTTTTCTTCATTCTTGGTGATTATGCACAAACTGATCTTGTTGTTCATTTTCTCAGTCCCGCTGTTTTTTTGATATTATATGCAATGCCGGCAAAGACGGTAACATATGGCCCGCCGTATTAATATTGTAAAACAAATCATAAATTGCCAGTCATGGCAAAGAAAGGAGGCAGGTTTCCCTTGCCAAACTTTAAAATTTTTCAGGACAATCCGGATCAGGCCCGTATAAAAATTTATGGCAGCACCAACACAGCTCTGGTGGATGTGGGAGGATCCCTGTCGGTAACAGCCCCGGCCAACGGGCTGACAGTGACGGCGCCGGCCGAGGGGTTGTCCATTACGGCCCCTCTCCATGGACTTACGGTGACGGCTCCGGCCGAGGGGTTGTCCATTACCGCCCCTACCAATGGACTTACAGTAACAGCCCCGGCCGAGGGGCTATCCATCACCCCTCCCAGCGGAGGGCTCAGCATAACAGCCCCGGCCGGAGGGTTATCCATCACCCCCCCGGCAGATGGCCTGCTGATAACCAGTCCGGGCCTGGCCATAGTGCAAACCCTTGCCACCACCGATGTATCCGAAGTAAGGGCAAACATTACGGACACCACGGGCACACCGGACACGACTTTTGATGTGCTAAGCCTGACATCATGGACCTTTGGTATAGTCAACAAGTCGCTGGCGGCAAATGCCCAGGCCACCGTAAAACTTCAGATCAGTCCGGACGCCACTACATGGATAGACCATGCCGGGCCGGTTACCATTGACCAGAATGCCGCCGAAACACTGGTGGCCTCAATCTTCTTAAAATATGCCAGAGTGTACTATGCCGCGGTAAATTCAACCAGCGCCGTAACCCTTAACATCTTCTTCCAGGGGCAGTCTTAAAAGTAAAAAGCCGTGGACCTTTGTGTCCACGGCTTTTTACTTTTAATATATTGTTATTACCTTAAGACTGGGCGGAGGTGATGTTTTTGACTGGTTGTTCCGGCAACAGGACTAAAATAAGAATTATCGGGCGAAGGTACTGCTGCCGGGATTTGCCGGGGGGAAAAGGGGATAAATACGTTGGACAAAGTTCCAATAGCTGCTGTAAGACTTGTTTTTACAATTATGTCAGCAGGGATCTGGTTACCTCCACTACGCCGTGCTTTACTCCTGAAATAGATGTTTCCCCGATAAAAACATACTCCATACTTGTGGTGAACACCGGGCCGGGTTCCGCCCTGGTTCAGCCGGAAATAAGTCCTGATGGCCAGATTTGGAGTTCTTTCGGCGAGATGCCTTACATTATCACCCCGGGAGGAAAGCAATTAATTATCCCGCAATTCTTTCTCCGCTATGTCCGTCTCAAATACATAACCTGGCGGTCCAGTTGCAATACCAGAATAACTGTGTGGCTGCAGGGACAGGGTTGAGGGAGTAAACCGGTGAAGCCGCTGCCGGTTTTTGACACGCTTTCAATGCAGCCCGGCACTTGACTATTTACCCGGAACTGATATAATTATTTATTGCAAGCGGGTGTAGCTCAATGGTAGAGCATCAGCTTCCCAAGCTGAGGGCTGAGGGTTCGATCCCCTTCACCCGCTCCAGTAATATCAAGCCTTTCGGGGCTTTTTATTTTTGCCTGAAGAGTCATTTGGTGCCTGTTTGGTGCCCGTGGGGTATTTTTTCGTGATGCCTCCCGAAAAAGTGGACAGGTATATTGATTCAATTCTTGATTGCCTGAACAAAGCAGCAGAAGCCTTTGTTTTAGGATGGAGCTTATTGTTCTGGTTTTTAGGTCTTTACCGTGATAAGGTATCGTTACTTTTCCGGGCTTGGTTGGATGTTCATAGTAATAATGGGAGCCTGATGTATACGAGTATTTCCAACCATCTTAAGTAGCCGATGCAAACACATCCCCCGGCCCCAAAGCTACCCGAGTTTGTGCGAAAGTTGAATTCATAATTGATAAATGGTGAAATGTTTAAATGGGTAAAAAATTTAACAAGTTACCGGTTTTTGCACATATTATTTTATGAGTGAATACGGTGTTTTTAATGCAGTTTTTTTTGAGGTGCTTTATTAGTGAACTCGTTCAGCCAGGCTGAACATCGGGGCTTCAGATGGGGATTCAACCCCACCTTAAGTGAAAAAAGGAACTCCCACTTGTAGAAGTGGGAGTCTTGGAAATAAGATAAAAAAGTGATTGGTAATGATAAAGTTCAATCCTGTTATCATCATTACGGCAGTAAAACCTTTGAGGCGGCAAAAATGGATCATGCGGCTCTTCATTATTGTCCGGTGTGAATTGTCCGGTACCCGGTACCAAGAAGGGTGAAAAAGAAATGAAAAAAATATTGGTGACCGGCTGCAACGGGTTTGTGGGCAGCCACCTATGTGAGGCTCTGGTGGAAAGGGGCCACCGGGTTTATGGTGTGGACTCTTCCCCGTACCTCTGGCGGGACGGCTATCCGTCCCTGGCGGAAAAGGGGAAAATGGAGTATATGGAGGGGGACATTACAGAGGAAGAGTTTGTGGTTGATACGGTAAGGTTTGTAAAGCCGGAGGTGGTTTTTCACCTGGCCTCGGTGGTGGGGGTCAACCTCTATATCGATGATCCCATGCGTGTAATAGAGGTCAATATACTGGGGCTGAGAAATCTGTTAATGGCTTTGAGGGGGAGCGGAGCCAGGATGGTGTTTTCCAGCACCAGCGAAATTTATGGAAAAAACCCCGCTGTGCCGTGGCGGGAGGATGCCGACCGGGTTCTTGGGCCAACGGAGGTCAGCCGGTGGTCTTACAGCAGCAGCAAGGCTGCGGCGGAGCATATGCTGTGGGCATGCGCCGGCCCGTACGGCATTGAGGCGGTGGTGACCAGGTACTTCAACTTGTACGGCCCCCGCCAGCGGGCTGATTTGCTTATTCCCGCCCAGATCCGGCGGGCGCTGGCGGGAGAGGAAATGCTTGTCTATGACGGGGGCAATCAAACCAGGTGCTTCACCTTTATTGATGATGCTGTTCTGGGGACACTGGCGGCCGCCTTTACCCCGGCGGCGGCCGGCAGCGCCTTTAACATAGGCTCGATGGTGGAAACCACGGTGGGGGATGTCACCAGGCTGGTGGGAGAGATAGCCGGAGGGGGGCGGTACAGAATAAAGGGGATACAAACAGAGGATCTGTACGGCGGGTGTTACCAGGATATACCCAGGAGGGCGCCGGATGCCGGCAGGGCGGAGGAAATACTGAACTGGAGGGCAACCACTATTCTGAGAGAAGGGCTGAAAAAAACCGTTGACTGGTGGCGGGAGTTTGCATCACCGGTCATGGAGGAGCAACCAAAATAATTTTAAAATTTTTCCGGGATTCTCCCCGGAATTTTTTTCAATAATGTGATGTTTGTCAACAGCGACGCTGGAGAGTCTTTTGCTGTCAGTCCGGAGCTAAACTTTTATTTTTATTCAGGCAGGTATTTTCCCGTCAAAAATGAATTAATTCAGCAACAACTTTTAAAAAGCCAAAGAGATGAAAAATATCCGGGGGTGGAATAAATGGCTTTAAAAACAGCCGGGGAATACCTGGACAGCCTTAGAAAGCTTAATATGACCGTTTATATGTTTGGCGAGAAGGTTGATAACATTGTGGATCACCCCATTATACGGCCCTCCATCAACGCTGTGGCCAAAAGTTACGAACTGGCCGGGGACAACAGGTTCAGCGACCTGATGACGGCTACTTCCAGTCTTACGGGGGAAACAGTCAACCGGTTCACTCACCTGCACCAGAGCACCGATGACCTGATCCGCAAGGTAAAAATGCAGCGTCTGATGGGGCAGAAAACAGCCACCTGCTTTCAGCGCTGCGTGGGCATGGACGCCGTCAACGCCATCGACAGCGTGACCTTTGAGATGGACCGGAAACTGGGAACCGGTTACCATGAGCGTTTTCGCCTTTTCCTCAAGTATGTGCAGGAAAATGACCTGGTGGTGGACGGCGCCATGACCGACCCCAAGGGAGATCGGAGCCTGAGGCCCAGCCGGCAGGCTGACCCGGACATGTATCTGCACATAGTGGGCGAGAATTCCGACGGCATTACGGTGCGCGGCGCCAAGGCACACCAGACGGGGGCCATCAACTCCCATGAGATATGCGTTATGCCCACCGTGGCCATGACTGAGGAGGACAGGGATTATGCGGTCTCCTTCGCCATTCCCAGCGACTCCCCGGGGATTTTCTATATTTACGGGCGCCAGTCCTGTGACACCAGAAAGCTTGAAGGTTCCTCCATTGATGTGGGCAACGTCAGGTACGGCGGGCAGGAGGCGCTGGTAATATTTGAGGATGTATTTGTGCCCTGGGAAAGGGTATTCATGTGCCGGGAGTACCAGTTTTCCGGAGCCCTCGTGGAGCGCTTCGCCGGTTATCACCGCCAGAGCTACGGCGGCTGCAAGGTGGGCGTGGGAGACGTGCTTATCGGGGCGGCGGCCATGATGGCGGACTACAACGGCGCGGCCGGGGCGTCCCATATCAAGGATAAAATAATTGAGATGATCCACCTCAATGAAACGCTGTACTCCTGCGGAATAGCCTGCTCCTCCCAGGGGCACCGCACCTCTTCGGGAACATACCTGATAGATATGCTGCTGGCCAATGTCTGCAAGCAGAACGTTACCCGCTTTCCCTATGAAATTGCCCGGCTGGCGGAGGATATTGCCGGCGGTATGATGGTCACCATGCCCTCGGAAAAGGATTTCCGCCATCCTCAAATAGGCCCGTATATCGAAAAGTACCTGAAGGGAGTGGCCTCATCCTCCACCGAGCACCGCATGAGAATGCTGCGCCTGGTGGAAAACCTGACCCTGGGCTGCGCCGCTGTGGGCTATCGGACGGAATCAATGCACGGCGCCGGTTCCCCCCAGGCCCAGCGCATAATGATTTCCCGCCAGGCAAATCTGGAGCACAAGAAAAAGCTGGCCAGGATCATAGCCGGCATCGACCCGGAAGAGTAAGAAGCGGGCCCCCCCCGCGGGGCGCGTGTTTGGGGGGCTTGGGGGGGGGGTGCC
>JBMOPF010000019.1:40907-72637 GCA_049325075.1 Bacillota bacterium
ACCAGGCCGGGCCCCCCCCCGAATCATCACCCCCCGCCCCGCCCGGGGGGCCCGCTTCTTACGGGGAATTGGGGGGGTGGTCCCCCATGCCGCAAGCGGCACCATCGGAGAACAAAAAAACAAGGAATGCCCGGACCATTCTGGATTCTACCTTGAAAATTCTTATGCTGAGTGAATCACGGGTCGGGAATCCAGAATCCAGAAGTCAGAATCCAGAAGGGTTGGGCATTACTTATAAGTTTGATCAGCCGGGCTGATAAAAACTCTGTGAGGTTATTCTTTTTCATCCTTTAATGGTGCACATTTATGCGGCATGAGAGTCTGGATTCTGGCTTCTGACTCCCGACCCATAATTCACTCAGCATCAGCACAAGTATTTTCATGTTAGAAATACCCGGGCTATTCTGAGTTCTGAGTCCTGAGTTCTGAGTTCTGAGTTCTACCCCTCCCTCTCCCTGTCATACGTATCCACGGTTACTCCAGCGGCCGCCAGCTCTTTTTTAATTATGCGGTGGGTATCTGTCTTGGGGAATTCCCTGACCTCCCGGAAATAGCGGGGTATGGCGAACCTGGCCAGCTTATCTTCCAGAAAACCGGCCAGTTCTTCCGGTTTCAGGGACATGCCCTCCACCACGGAATAGCAGGCCATGATATCATCCTCGGCCAGGTCCGAAGGAACCGCGTAAACAGCGCACTCCAAAACCGCGGGATGCTTTAGAATGGCTTTTTCCACCTCATAGGCGGACACATTTTCCCCGCGCCGCCTCATGGACTCCGTATTGCGCCCCACAAAGTAGAGAAATCCCTCACTGTCCTGGTACACCAGGTCGCCTGTCGACTCCCAGCCATCACGTGTCTTTTTCTCCGTTGCCCCGGCGTTTTTGTAGTATTCAACCCTGTCTTTGCTGCTTTCATTCACCTTGAAAAGAAGTTCGCCTGTTTTCCCCCGGGGCACGTCATTTCCTTCCCCGTCCACTATGCGTATTTCAGATGTCATTGCAAGGCCGATGGACCCAACCGGGGCGGTGCCGAAATTGGCAATCATCCCCGTCCCGTCTATGGCGGCGTAAAACTCCCATATTTTAAGGTTGAACCTTTTTTCAAAGGGTTCCCACATATCGGCCGGACAGGCGGCGGAAAGGATGGTGCGGACATTGTGCTCCCGGTCGGAGGGCTTTTCCGGCTGCTTCATCAAAATTGGGATCATTGCCCCCAGGGTATTGAAAATTGTGGCCCCCGACCGCCTAACCTCGTCCCAGAAGCGGCTGGCGCTGAATTTTTTGCTCAGGGCCAGGGTGCAACCGGCCCACAGGGACTGGCTGGCGCTGACAAACAGTGAGTTGCCGTGAAAAAGGGGAAGGCAGGTGTAATAAACCGAGTCCGGGGTGAGCATTACCGACGAGAGCAATTTGAGGGACTCCAGCCGGTGCCGGTTATACCTGCTCACCACTCCCTTGGGCGGCCCGGTGGTTCCGGAGGTGTACATCAGCAGGAGAATGGAATCCGCGGGGAAATCCACTTCCGGCCTGCTGTCGGGCATCCCGGTGCTGTACGCCTCCCTCATATCCAGCATGCCTTCCGGAACCGCAAATCCGGGCGGGGCCTCCAGTGTGTTTACTATTACAATTTTTATGCCGGGGGTGTCTTTTTGCACGCTCAGGTACACTTCAAGGAGATCATAGTCGATTACCGCAATTTTACAGTCGCTGTTGTCAATTATATAGGCCAGGCTGTCTCCCCTCAGGGAGGTATTGACCGTATTGGCGTACATGCCCAGTTTCTGCATGCCGAAAAAGACATCCAGGAACTGCGGCGAGTTGTTCATCAGCATGGCTATGCCGTCGCCCGGGCCACAGCCTGTTTTCAGCAGGTAATTGGCCACTTTGTTGGCGTTGCTGTTCATTTCCCTATAGCTTATATACCGGTCCTGGTAGACCAGGTATAAAAAAGGCTTGTCGCCAAGTATCCCGGCCTGTTCCTCCAGCAGTATCTCCCAGTTCAGCGGCCTGTCCGTCATTTGGTTCCCTCCCTTTAACCAGGCATCATTAATCGTCCGTTGCATTGGTTTGTATATTTTTTTAAAAATTAAGCCTCGGGGGACTGGGGGTGCCCCGGTCTATTGTTTTGTAGAAGCATTTTATTTCATAAGATTTAATCATCATTACCGCGCCTTTGGGGCAAATGGCCGCACAGTCTCCGCAAAACATGCAGGTGGACAGCTCCGTCATCCTGGCCCTGCCGTCCACGGTTTCCAGTGAATTGCAGGGGCAGATTTTAACGCAAGTGCCGCACCCGGTGCATTTGTCGTTAATTTCCACCACCCCCGGCCGGACTTCATTGACGTAATCGTAAGTGGGAACTTTTCTTTTTTCAAACCAGCCGATTTGTTCGGACATTGTAATTCCCCCCTGATTGTTGCCAATCAATTTATGGTTATACCGGTTCCGTCTTCATACCAGTCCACCGGGTGGGTGTCCCTGCTTATAAAGCCGTCGGGATCGCCCACCGGGTAGCCTATACACAGGCTGCTGGCAAATTTATATGGAAATGATATGTTGAAATATTTGTACCATTTACTGCTTTTAAAGGCCAGTTTGGTGAAACTGACCCAGCAGGTGCCCAGGCCGAGGCTGTGGGCCGCCAAAACCATGTTTTGCCCCGCAATGCCGCAGTCCAGGTCAGGGTTTGAAACCCCGCGGACATCCTTAAAGATAAGTATTATAGTCGGCGCTCCGTGGTACAGCCCCAGTTTCCCGTCCGCTATCAGGCTGATAAAGGAAAAGGGCATTGGGTGCAGGTCATTGGGCATTAATTTGGTTAAAAGTTTGGCCGTAATTTTTTTTAAAAACCTGAGCCTGCCGGAGCGGTAGTCGATAAGGGATTTGAATAGCCTGCATTTGCCGACCACATCTTCCGTCAGCCCGTCAATTATTTTCCGGTCACGCACAACCACGAATTTCCACGGCTGGCAGTTGCCGGCGGACGGTGCGAAGCGCCCCGCCTCGAGTATTCTTTTAATCAGTTCCCCCGGCACCTGCTTTTTTTGGTAGAGGCGGACACTTCTGCGCCTGAGTATCAATCTTTCAACCTCGTTCCAGTCACCGGTGGCGGCCGGTTCCCGGGAGGTTTCTTTTATAATCTCCATGTCCAAAGGGTTTCCCCCTTTCACTTTTCCAAAATGTGAATGGCCATGGCGGCCTCTCCCTGCCCGAGAAAGCCCCCGCCGTTTTCAGCCATGGCGATCCGGTGCCTTTGCACCTGGCGGGCGCCGGCTTCTCCCCGCAACTGAGTGACCAGTTCGTGTATTTGGGCCAGGCCCGAGGCGCCGATGGGATGTCCCCGTGATATAAGGCCACCGCTGGGATTTACCGGTATTTTTCCGTTTATGGCGGTGGCGCCGCTTTCGGCAAAGGGCCCCCCTTCCCCGACGGGGCAGAAGCCCATCTGTTCGGTCTGGTGAAGCTCGCCGAAGGCGGTGGCGTCATGCACCTCGGCCACGTCCACATCTTCCGGTCCCAGCCCGGCCATGCCGTAGGCGGCGGTGGAGGCCCGCCTGCAGATGTCGTCCGTGGCGCTCCAGGCGCCCGACTTCAGTACCGAGGCCAGAATGCGCACCGCCCGGCCGGAGGGGTGCTTTTTAAGGAAGTTTTCACTGCAGATAATGGCGGCAGCGGCGCCGTCCCCTATGGGCGCGCACATGGCCCGGGTCAGGGGGTAGGCCACCTCCCTGTCCTCAAGCACCTGTTCCACGGTCTGGGGAAAGGTGTACTGGGCCAGGGGGTTCATGACGGCATTGTTATGGTTCTTGGCGGCAATCACCGCCAACTGCCTTTGGGTGGTGCCGTACCTTGACATGTGCTGCCGCGCTCCCAGGGCATAGAAGTCCATAAACACGGAATGACTTCCGGATTTCTTTTCACCTGCTTCTTTGCCGCCGGATTCTTTTTTCTGACCGGCGATCAATTCTTTTATCCGGTCCATGGCCATCCTGGTGACCTCAACATCAGTGGCCGATGCAAAACCCTGCATCATTTTGTTGCGGTCTTCGCTGTACAGCTTTTCCGCGCCTATGGCCAGGACGCAGTCATAGACGCCGGCCTTTACGGCCATCCAAGCGCTGTGCAGGGCTGTGGACGCGCTGGCGCAGGCGTTTTCCACGTTTACTACGGGTATCCCCTCCAGGCCGTTCACTGAAAGGGCCACCTGCCCGCGTATGCTGTGCTGGTCGCTGTGAAGTCCCCAGGTGGAGTTGGAAAACCAGGCGGCCTCTATTTCCTTCCGGGTCAGCCCACAGTCTTTGAGCGTTATTTCCAGGGCCTCTCCCGTTAAATCCTTGATGCCTTTGTCAAGGTATTTTCCAAACCTTGTCATACCCACACCGATGATATAAATGCTTTCAGCCATTTGACTCCTCCTTGAAACTGTTTCAGCGTTAGAACTCCCTCGGGTAGTTTTCTTTCAGGATCGCACCTCCGGCGGCGGCCAGTGATTCATTGTTGCCGTCTTCAATCAGGGCTGCCCGGGCGTCGCGGAACAGTTTTTCCGTTTGGTACTCCCTGGTCAGGCCGTTGCCCCCCAGAATCTGAACAGCCTCGTGGGCAACTTCAAAGGCCATCTGGGTGCACCGGGTCTTGGAGGCGATGGAATATTCCAAAAATGGGGGGAAATTGGCCAGGTTGTACTTCACAACCGACCTGGAAAGGGCCCTGCAGGCCTCCACCTTGGCAAACATATCAAAAAGTCTTTGCTTTACGGCGCGGTGTTCTATGATGGGCTTTCCTCCCTGGACCCTTACCCGTGCATAGGCCAGGGCTTCCTCAAAGGCGGCCCTGGCCAGGCCGGTGGCAAACACACCCATGGCCATGTTGGCAGAGGCCAGGACTATTTCCTGCATATCATTATACGAATCCGGCTCACAGAACATGTATTCCCGGGGAATTCTGACATTGTCAAAGTAAATTTCCCCCTGGTTGAGATCCCGCTGACCCATTTTTTCCAGGGGCTTGCCCTTGGAAACGCCGGGCAGGTCCAGGGGGCAGATGCAGATACCTCCACCTGCCAGGCCCATGGAAGGGTCAATTTGGCAGAATAACAGTCCCTGGGTGGCTATGGATCCCCCTGATACCCAGGCCGATTTTTGTCCGTTAATAACCCATTCATCCCCCTCCAGCCTGGCTTGAAGGTTTCCCCTGATTTTGGGATCCCGGTAAAAATCATCATCATTTCCGGACAGAACATCCGATCCGTGATCAGGCTCTGTTATGGGCCAGCAGCCTATAATGCCGGCGTCTTTGCATTCACAGAAGGGCTTGACAAATTTTTCAATCAATACTTCATTGCAGCTCAAACAGGCAATCAATGACGGAAAGCAGGCCACTCCCAACAGGACTGTCAGTCCCATACTTCCCCGGGCCAATTCTTCAAAGGCTATATGTATCTGGAGTGGGGTCAGGCCCGCACCACCGTATTCCGCCGGCAGAAGTATGGTGTGATAACCCTGCTCATAGGCCAATTTCAGAAACCTCCAGAGGGGAGAAGCGGGGGCGATTACATCTTCGGCGCTCATCAGGTCCAGCTCTCTGGAGATGGGCCTCATGACCTCATCGGCAAATTTCCGGGTGGACTTTTTTATATCAAGGTCCTCATCGGACAGGTTTGTATCCAGTTCAAAATAGTCCACTTTCTATACCTCCATTTAAATATTCAAATTTAACAGTGCATTTTTATCTGGTGGTTGGCAGGCCATATTTCTGGCATAGCTTGGGATAGTTTTCATAGTTGGGCCCCAGGAGGGGGAGCAGTTTCATTACCTTATCCAGCGCCCCTTTGCTTTTAATCTGCCGCTTGGCCAGGGCCACCGGAAGGCTGACTTGTTTCAAAAAGAATTTGTGGGCGGTGTCCCCGGACAGTATAAGCTCCACATCCGGCTTTAAATCCTGTGGACCATACAAAAGCCCGTCAACTGTCGCCCAAAAAATTGCTTCAGGGTCGCTGAGAGTAAATTTTACCACCAGCCCTGATTCCAATAATTTTGGACCGCTGGGGCTGGCCAGCAATAACTCCCAGAGCTCGGTCATTATTTGGTTTAATTGGTTGGAGTCTTTGAAAATAGCCAATTTGCAGTTCCTCCTTATAAACAATTTTAATACCCTGTATAATTTTGTAATTTGAACTTTGAAAACGTGGACAGATAAGTTAAACTAGAGACAAGATTCTGTCAATTAATAATCTTCCTAAAACCACACCTCCTTTTTGTTGTCAACCTTCAGCCTGTATAGTAGTCAATGGAAGAAGCGGATTTCAGCTGCCGGTTGGAATGGAACATTGTGTCGCTTCTGTCATGTAATTAATGGGGTTAAATTTTACTGCAGGAAATTTTGCAACGCGGTCTTTAAGGGGAAGAGGATAATTTTGTACTCTAGTATAAAATTATACCACAGTATAAAAATGGTGAGAAGTTATTTTCACAAAAAAGCGCAGGGCATATTCCCCGCGCTTCGGCGTATCATTTTTTTATAATTCCTTCAAGGAGCAGTTTAATGGCAACCATGAGCTGATTATCAAGGTTTTCTGTGTTTTTAACAGCAGACAATTTGGCCAGGTAGTAACCATAAATTGCTAAAAAATTTTCTGCCACTGATATAGGTGCAATATCACTCCGGAATTCCCCCTTTTCCTGGCCTTCCGTTACCACCTGATTCAATACTGACAGTATTCCCAGATAACTACCGTAGGGCAGTTCCTCCCCCTCGTACATCCGCAACCGGCGCCATAGCATTAGCCTTACAGCCTCCCTGCGCCTGGCAGACAGTTCCGCCGCTATTCCGGTCATGACCAGCAGCTTGTCCACGGATTTCATGCTTTTTTTTAAAAGAATCTTCTTCCAGGCGGCTTCTATTGCGCCCAGAATTTCTTCCGTGTAATAAAGAACCAGCTCTTCCTTGCGGGAAAAGTAATTGAAAAAAGTAGCCCTGCTGACGTTTGCAGCCTCTGCTATTTCTTCAACCGTTGTCTGGTCATACCCCTTTTGAAGAAAAAGTTTAATGGCGGCCTTGTATATTTTGTCCCGGCAGGCCTTTTTTTTGCGGTCTCTTAACAAGGCCGTATCAGTTTTTGACATAGTCCTCTCCCATGTATTAATAGTTAAAGGTCAAAAATTGACATTATTATATTAACAAATTTTTGTGGTATGGAAAACCGCCTTGTTAATTGCAAGCCTGTGGTAATAAAAGGCGCCAATGCCGGCGGAGGGGTCCCCCCGGAAATGGCGCCTTTGGGTCAGGCTGAATGTTCTTTTGTTTTTTTGGTTGCTTTGATGGTTTTTTCAGGGGTGTCCGGGCGGTTGGCGTATGAAATTGATTTAATCCCGGACGGACTTGCCTTTTCCCGCGGCGCCAGCCCATGGACCAGCACCATAAAAAGCTCGTTTGCCGTGCTTTCCAGGCTTTCTTTGCCCTGGTCCAGCAGCCACTGGTATATGTTTCCGCGGCTGCATCTTATAATTATGTCCACGATGCTCTTGCAGCTTAGCTCGGTGGTTATTTCACCCTTCTGCTGTCCCTCATGAACGATGCTGTAAATAATTTTATACAGTGCGCGGTTTTCATCGATGATGAGGGATGCGTTCCTGCCCGGGCCTATTTCTCCGTAATAGACCGCCTTTACCATGGGTATTCCTATCCCGCTGATATATTTTGAAGACAGGCGGGAAAACAATAAAAGCTTTTCCAAGCTGCTCAAATTGGCGGGGATATTTTTAAAGGACTTCTCAAAGTACTGATCAACCTTGCCAAATTCCTCTATGACTATTTGGTCCTTGGACTTGAAATAGTTATAAAAGGCGCCTTTTGACACACCTGCTTTTTTACAGATATCATCTATGGTGACATTGTCAAAGCCTTTATTTAAAAAAAGATCTATTGCAATATCATATATTTTTTTTCTGGAAATCATAGCCTGCATCTGCCGTTTGGTCATTTTCTGATTTGTTGTGTCCATGCCTTCACCTCGTGGTTAAAATTTAATCTTATCTCCAAGACTTCACCATCTGCGGGTGGGTTCTTTTTTATAACGCTTAGGAAAGTATAGTTCTCCTCTGTTTCCGACTTTCCGTTAAAAGCGTTTCAAAAAAGCATTCCTCTGTTGGCTATCGGGAAGCCTTAAACATTAAGGTTTTTTTACTTCAGGAGGAGTTCACTTTCATAAACCGGGGCGTTTTACAAATACGGGACATGATTGTGGCAAACAGCGACAAATTTTTTAAAAAGCAGCTTTCAGTGAAAAAGAATATCACGAAATCATTATTTATTCAATGTTTTTATAGGCAACCTGGGCAACTGATGATTATTCCCGGACAATTTAGATTCGGGGAGGGGTGTTAAAATTTTTCACCGGGATTGATTCTTTATATATTGACTTATTATACCACAAGCGGGTATTCTATAGATACCATAGTCACCGACCGGGGTATGTATAATTAAATTTGGTTGTCGCAGGCGGGTATGGCCGCCGCAGCTGGTTTACTCCCCCCTTTAAAATCATAAAGCCAAAACCGTCCTCTTTTAGAAAACAGCGTTTATTCAATATTTATATCCAAAAGAGACATGTACCATAAATTACCATGGCGGGCTTTGTGTAGTTCTTGCTGAATATAAATCAACTGTCTGTACGGCTGCTTATGGCACTTGTTTCTGCCGTGGCGCATGCTGAGTGGCAGAAGTACAAGGAGGTGTGTAAAGAATTTTTGTAATTAACTGAACATAAAGTCATTGGAAATGACCGGACCAATGAAGGCCGTTTTTTCATAATGTTGGCTGTTTCGGTGCTGAAAAGGCTTCAATCCGGCCGGTTTGGCAACAAGAATTTGGTAAACAGACTTTGGGAGGTACATTATGAGCGACAGGGTATATATAATAGGCGTTGGCATGACAAAATTCGGCAAGTTTCTGGAAAAGAGTTACAAGGAATTTACAAGGGAGGCCCTTAATCTTGTTTTAAAAGACTGCGGTCTTACAAACAGCGATATTGAGGCGGCCTGGTTTTCCAATTCGGGCTGGGGAGGTTCAGAGGAGCAGCATTGCATCCGGGGTCAGGTGGCCCTTTCGGCAAACGGTCTGGACGGGATTCCCATCACCAATGTGGAAAATGCCTGCGCCAGCGGCTCCACTGCTTTGCACAGCGCATGGACGGCTGTGAAGGCCGGCCTTTATGACTGTGTTTTGGCGATAGGCGTGGAAAAACTATACAATGAAAACAGGTCTAAAACTATGAACGGTTTCATTTCGGGGACCGATGTCGAGGAGACCAAGCGCGCTATGGCCATGATCAAGGAAATGATTGAGGCCCAGAGAAAAGAGGCCGCGAAAAATGGGGGCGGGGACAAGAAACCCGGGGGACACTCCGTATTCATGGACTTTTACGCCATAGGCGCCAGGATGCACATGGAGAAATACGGCACCACCCAGAGGCAGTTGGCTGTAATAGCCTCCAAGAACCATAACAATGCCGTCATGAACCCTTTGGCCCAGTATACCTTTGCCCAGTCGGTGGAAGAGGTGCTCCAGGACAGGGAGGTCGCCTATCCGCTGACCAGAGGCATGTGCGCTCCCATAGGCGACGGGGCGGCGGCGGCTATTCTCTGCAGTGGGAAATTCCTCAAGAGACATCCTTCGGGGCGGGCCATTCGTATTCTGGCATCGGTACTGAGGTCCGGAAAGAGGGGCGGTCCCGACGATATCTGCAAGCGGACCTCTGATGCCGCGTACAACATGGCCGGTCTGGGGCCGAAGGACATAAACGTGGCCGAGGTTCATGACGCCACCGCCTTTGGAGAACTGCACCAGTCCGAACAGATGGGCTTCTGCCCGGTGGGGGAGGGCGGTCCCTTTGCCGAGAGCGGGGCCACGGCCATAAACGGTAAAATACCCATTAACCCCAGCGGCGGCCTTATATCCCGGGGGCACCCCATCGGCGCCTCGGGACTTGCCCAGGTTCACGAACTGGTTACCCAGCTCAGGGGTGAGGCCGGACCCCGCCAGGTTCAGAATTGCAGGATAGCACTGGCCGAAAACGGCGGCGGGTTCCTTGGCATGGGAGAGGCGGCCATGGGAATACACATACTTGGAAAGTGAAAGGTTTTAAGGAATGTAATAAAAAGGGGGGATCCCTTTGTCACTGCAGTTGGCTGAAGAGCTGAAAACCGGCGCAGAGGAACAGGTTAACTGGACTGAAGTGGAAAAGGTTATCTTTAAGAGACGGAGTGTGCGTTTATACAAGAAGCAGCAGGTCCCGGAGGAATTGGTCAAAAGGATACTGGAGGCCGGGCGGTTCGCCCCTTCCGCGGGAAATGCCCAGGACTGGAAATTTGTTGTTATCCGTGATCAGGATATTATCAATGACATTACAAGAGATGTGGTTAAAAAATGCAAGTTTTTCAGGGCATTGCTTGAATACAGGGGAAGCAAAATCCGTTTTTTCAAGAAAATTTTTTCAAAGATGGTAACCAGATTTATTCCCAACGATTTGCACCCCACTCCTTTTGGCGCCGTAATGCTGATAGCACAGGAAAAACTTGGTCTGTATCACGGGGCGCCCACGGTGATACTCATTCTGAAAGATGTGCGGGGAGTTTCAAATCCCGTTCTGGATGCCGGAATAGCAGGCCAGAACATGGTGCTGGCCGCTCACAGCCTTGGCCTGGGCACATGCTGGGTAAGTTTTTCCAAGCTGGCCCTGGAGACCCGGTATTGGAGAAAAAGGCTCGGTATAGAGTATCCCTATGAATTTGTTTCAAGTCTGGCGGTGGGCTATCCCGTGGGTGACCCGGACGGTTTTGTAAAAAGGGACATGCATGAGGTTGACTGGTTTGAGGGCGGTACAAAGAAGACCCTCTACAAATCCAATGTTCCCAAACAAAGCTGGCTGGAAAAACAAAGAATCCCGTCATATGACGTGCCGGCCGAGACAAAAACGGGTCGCATGAAGATAAATGACAATTGTAACGGGTGCGGGCTGTGCGTCAAGGTGTGTCCTGCCAAGACACTGGAGGTCAGGGACGGCAAATCAAGGATGGCAGACAACAGTGAGTGCATGTTCTGCGGTGACTGCTATGCGGCATGTCCCAAGGGGGCCATTGAAATGTTGGAGCCCATGAGGCTGACCGGCTTTTACAAGAGTATCGGCCTTAGTGATCCGAAACCACCCGGTATTTATTAGAAAAATTGCTGCCGTAACAGGAGGAAAACGGGAGAGCAGAAGGAGGAGCTAAAAAAATGAGACCGCTTAACTGGGAGATATTGCTGGATGAACAGGCGCGGGTTCTGGGTGACAAACCGTTTCTGTATGTGGTCTATCAGGACAGGTACATAAGCTACCGGGAAATGAACAGCAACGCCAACCGGGTGGCCAACTATCTTTTGCAAGCAGGCGGCGGGCCCGGCGTGGGCATCGCCATGCTGATGAACAACAGCCCGCAGTTTCTGGACATCTTTTTCGGCATGCAGAAGCTGGGCATGTATGCCAATACTGTCAACACATCTTTAAAAGGAGACGGACTGGCTTATATAATCGACAACAGCGACTGCAGGTTGTTGGTGGTGGACTATGACCTGCTGGATCTGTACAGGAGTGTGGAGAAAAAAACTCCCCAGATAAAAAAAGTGATTGTAAATACACTGGAGGCCCCGCTTGGCTACAAGGTTCCGGAAGGGATGTTGGATTTAAGGGACGCTTATGCGGGCGATATTTCGGACACCAGGCCGGAAATTGATTTTCCGGATGACTCGGTTCTTCTCCTGATGTACACATCCGGGACCACAGGTCTTCCCAAGGGGGTGGTGTACAGGTATAACAAGCATCAGCTTGACGGGCTCAAAATGATTGCTAATTTCTGCCTCCAGCCGGACTGGGTTTATTACACATGTCTCCCCTTGTTTCATGGAAACGCCCTTTTTGTCACCACCAGCCAGGTTCTGGCCATCGGGTGCACCATGGCTCTGAGCAAGAGATTCAGCGCCAGCCGCTTCTGGGATGAAATAAGGCAGTCCAAAGCCAATATCTTTAATTCAATCGGCGCCATGATACCCATTCTTATGAAACAGCCCGAGAAACCCAGTGATACCGGGCACAGTGTGGTGAGAGTTAATTCGGCGGCCTGTCCGGCGGAGATGTGGGAGCCCTTTGAAAAGAGATTCAATGTGAAGATATGGGAGGCTTATGCGGCCATTGACGGCTCCGGGCTGATTGCCAATTTCGGCAACGCCCCGGTGGGTTCCATCGGACGTCCAATGGTCAGTGAAATCCGCCTGGTGGATGAAAACTGGAATGATGTGCCGGTGGGCAGCGTGGGGGAACTTTTGTTCAAGGTGCCTGAAAACAGCCGGAGCAAAGTGGAGTACTACAAAAACAAAGAGGCTTCCGAGAAAAAAACCAGGGGCGGATGGGAATCCACCGGTGACTTGATGTACCAGGATGAGGAAGGGTTCCTGTACTTTGTGGGAAGAAACACCGAGTCCATGAGAAGGCGGGGGGAAAATGTTTCCGCCTTTGAGGTGGAAAATGCCATTTTAAAGCACCCCGCGGTTTTGGAGTGCGCGGTTTATCCGGTTCCCTCGGAGCTGGCGGAGGATGACATAATGGTCACCTACTCTCTGGTGGAAGGAGCCAGCCTTGAGCCCCGTGAGCTGGTAGAGTTCTTGCAAGATAAACTGGCCAGATTCGCTATCCCCAGGTATTACCGGGAGGTTAAGGAATTCCCCAAAACAGAGACGCACCGCATAATAAAGAGGGAACTTCAGGAACTCGGTGTAACCGCAGACACCTTTGATAATGAAAAGGCAGCCGTTAAAATATAGGGCTGGGAGGTAATTTATGAAAGCTGTAGTATTTCATGATGTTGGTGATATAAGGGTTGAAGATGTTCCCAAGCCTGAGCTGCAGAATCCTGAAGATGCCATTGTGCGCATTACCCAAACCTGTATTTGCGGCAGTGACCTGCACATTCTTCACGGCTCGCTGGCTGTAATACCCGGCAGCATCATAGGGCACGAATTTGTGGGCGTGGTGGAAGAGGTGGGGCCGGCCGTGGTTAATGTTAAACCCGGCGACCGTGTGCTGGGGGCGGCCGGGATTGCTTGCGGACAGTGTGAGTCCTGCCGCAGCGGCCTTGTCATAGCCTGTAAGGATCTGGGGGTATACGGTTGCGGCCCCTTGCTGGGGGATTTGCCCGGGGCACAGGCGGAATACATAAGGGTCCAATATGCCAACTTCACCCTGGAAAAAATACCGGATGAGCTGACCGACGATGAAGTTGTACTGGTGGGGGACATACTTTCCACCGCCTATATGGGCGCTCTGGGCATAACTCCCGGCGGCCCCAGCATTCAGGTTGGCGACACCGTGGCCATTTTCGGCGCGGGGCCGGTGGGGCTGTGCGCGGTGGCGGTGTCCCGGCTGTTCGGCCCGGCCAGGATTATAGCCATTGATATGCTGGACTACCGTTTGGACATGGCTGTCAGAATGGGCGCCGACTATGTGATCAACGTCTCCAAAATGGATGTTGCGGATGCAATTGCCGAGATTACCGGCGGCAAGGGTGCAAATTTTGTCATTGAGGCTATCGGAAGCACCAGGGCCTTTGATGACGCCCTGGGAGTGGTGGGCTACGGCGGCACCATCGCCTGCATAGGCATATATGAGGATCCCGTCGAACTGCCCATCCAGATGCTTTTGCCCAAAAATATATCTATTAAGATGGGCCTGGCCAATGTGGCGCACATGAAAACGCTTATAGAGCTGATCCGGAACCGCAAACTGGATTTGACCCCCATGATAACACACAAGCTCCCGCTGGAAGAAGCGGTAAAGGCCTATGAAATGTTTGACAAGAAAGAAGACGGGGTAATCAAGGTGATATTGATTCCGTGAAGCGCCGGCCGGCAGGATTAAATAATGTTTGATAACTGGCGGCTGACCCCGGGAATTGCTTTCCTCAACAAATCAGAATTCCTGCTTTATGCCGTTTTTTTCTGTCAGGGTTTTATAGACCTTGATCATCCGGGCGGTTTCCGGGGAGTTGTCCCCCGACAGTGATGCCAGGTGTTTCCTGTAATTATGCATCACCCAGAGGTGAAGCCTGGCCTGGGTAATGCTGTAAAGAAACCAGGGAATTGAGGGGACGTAGTCGTGTATAGCCACAAGCACATGGCTGTTTTTAAGCACCTCCCGGAATTCCAGCCGGCCTTGGTGCGGAAGGCGGCCCAGACGGGCCATGAGCCCCCCGGTTATATAGTAAAGGGGCCGGTCCTTGGAGCTCCTGTCAAAGGAAAAGGTGAGGTCCAGCAGCGATTTGGGGAAAAAGCGGAAATAAAAATAACAGCCCTTGCTGTCCACCTTTACTTTAACAATTGTCCGGAACAGGCGGGGAAGCCAGTATGAATAGTGCAAAGCCACCCAGTCGGCGTTCCAGCCCTCCGGCAGCGGAAGCCGCTGCACCGACCTCACGCTTAAAACTGCGCTTTTCTTTTTCTGCCTGGGCGCCCTGGGCCGGTTTTCTTCCCTTTGCAGGGGCTGTATGGACAGGGCCAGCTTTACCGCCTCGGCGAAGGGCATGCCCGGCAGGTTCAACTTTTCCTGCAGGATGCGTTTTTCTGCCACCATGGGGACCTTCAGGCTGTCAACCAGCGGGTTTACCAGAGCCCTTGGGGAGTTGGTCAGCACGCTCAGCAAAAAGCTGGCCACCCTGGCCGGGAAAAAGGGAATGGTGTATATCTTTCTCTTGTACCCCAGCACTTCCGCAATTTGCAGTATCATTTCCCGGTATGTCATCACGTCCGGGCCCCCGACGTCAAAGCTCTTGCCGTATGTTTCCGGGTTGCCCAGACAGTGGTCCAGAATGGTTAATATGTCCGGCAGGGCGATGGGGTGGGTCTGTGACATCATCCACCCGGGAAAAACCATGAATTTGAGCCTCTGTACCAGGCGTACCATAATGCGGAAGGTGGACCCGCTGGTCCCGATAATAAGTCCGGCCCGCAGGGCGGTAACGGGCACCCCCTTGGAGCCCAGTGTTTCTTCCACTTCCAGGCGGCTGCGCAGGTGAAGGGACAGGTCTTTTGCTTTTGGGACAAGCCCGCCCAGATAGATGATCTGTTTTACCCCCGCCATGGCGGCGGCCCGGGCAAAGTTGTCCGCGGCTATAAGGTCCATATCCTCAAAGTGGCCCTGGGTCAATCTGGCCGAGGGCATCATTGAATGAACCAGGTAAAATGCAAAATCAGCTCCGGCCAATGCCTTTTCCGCGTCAATTAGTGAAAAAAGGTCGCACTGTCTCCAGATCAGGTCTTTATGGCCCGGCTGTCCCCAATCCTGGCCTTCTTCCACCGGCTCCCTGGTCAGACCTATGACACGGTAGCGTGGAATCAGTAAAGAAAGAAGAGCCCTTCCCACAAAGCCTGTCGCCCCGGCGATTACAACCACCGGCCTTGGATCTTCATTATTATGCACAGGTATTTGACCTCCGTAAAAAGTAAACAGCCCGGTACAAGTGCAGGTTGTTTTGGCCCGCCGGCCATGTCGGATATGCAAACAATTACCGGGGTATATGTGTTATTTTAATTTAAGAAATGGAAAAAACAAAGCCTTAAAAACAAAATTGATATTATTGCCGTGTTTGCCGCATAAACTAAAAGAGGGGTTGGTGGTAAAACCTGTTGCCTGCGGGCCAAACCTCCCTTATAATTAAATAGGGTAGGGAAAGGTGAAGGAGGAAATAATATGGGCAAACATATAAAAACAGTTAACGAGACCAATCTCAAATCCACTCTGCAGGGCCATGGTTGTGGTGAGTGCCAGGCGTCGTGCCAGTCTGCCTGCAAAACGTCCTGCACCGTGGGCAACCAGGTTTGTCTGAAAGAAAACAAATAAAAACCTGATCACAAGACCCGGTCCCCAGGGATTGGGTCTTTTGTTTTATGGGGGGATTGTGATGATACATAAGTTTATTTTTGACGGCACAAGAATGGTTTACGATGTCCACAGCGGGATGCTTCATATGGTGGATGAAATCGCCTGGGACATACTGGACCACTTCGGGTCGTTGTCCGATGAAGAAATAGTGGGCAGGCTGTCACGGAAGTACCCTGAAGAGGAGATACAGGGCGGAATAGAAGAGATACGTGAGCTTGTCGTTAAAAAGCAGCTTTGTTCACCGGATCCCCTTGACGGCAGATATGATTCCCCCCGGGATGAAATAGTCAAGTCCCTTTGCCTGCACCTTGCCCATGAATGCAACCTTTCCTGCAGTTACTGTTTTGCCGGTCAGGGTAAATTCGGCGGTTCACCGGGCATTATGGCGGCCGGGGTGGGCAGGAGAGCGCTGGAGTTTCTTGTTGATTCCTCCGGGGGCAGGAAACACCTGGAAGTTGATTTTTTCGGAGGAGAGCCGCTGTTAAATTTTGATGTTCTTCGCATGCTGGTGGAATATGGCCGCCAGTTGGCCGGGGAGCGGGGAAAGGAAATTAAATTTACCGTCACCACGAATGCGGTTTTGCTCAACAGCGAGGTTGGGGCCTTTTTAAATGAGAACGATATCAGCGTTATACTGAGCATTGACGGCCGGCCGGAGGTGCATAACGCCATGCGGCCTTTCCCGGGGGGCGCCGGATCTTATGATATTGTTCTGAAGAATATCCGTTCATTCTTAAAATCCAGGGGCAACAGGGATTATTTTGTCCGGGGCACCTTTACCGCGCTGAATCCTGATTTTTCTTCCGACTTTCTTCATCTGGCCGACCTTGGTTTTGATAATATCTCGCTTGAGCCTGTGGTGGCGGGAAGCGGTGAATATTACGCCCTGAGGGAGGACATTCTGCAGGATATTGAAAGGGAATATGAGAAGTTGACCAGGTTCATTATTAAGATGAAGAGGGAGGGCCGCCACATAAACTTTTTCCACTTCAATATAAAACTTGACGGCGGGCCCTGCCTGCACAGGAGGATGGCCGGATGCGGGGCGGGAAGCCACTACCTGGCTGTCGACCCCGAGGGGCGCCTGTATCCCTGCCACCAGTTTGTGGGCCGGGAGGAGTTTAGGCTGGGTGACGTTTTTAACGGTATAAACCGTAAGGACCTGGTTGACCTTTTTAGCGGCCTTCACCTGTACCGCAAGGAAAACTGCGGCATGTGCTGGGCAAAATTCCACTGCAGCGGCGGCTGCCACGCCAATGCCTACATATACAACGGCAGCCTGGAAAAACCCTACTCCCTTGGCTGCGGACTGACCCGGAAGAGACTGGAGTGCGCCATGTATCTGGCGCAATGGAAGGCTTTCCAGCCGGAATAGAACTGCAGGGGCTGTGAAAATGCGGCTTGAAAGTGCATAATTTTGTCCAATCCGCCAACTTTTTAAATAAAACGATCAGTCTGTGCAAATAAGGATATTTTACAGCATAAGAAAGGAAATCAAACAATCCTTTACCTATTTTACCTACATTGATTTTTTTTGATCAGATGTATTTATGGTATAATTAAGAAGTTTCTCCTTTGGCGAAATATTGCAAGACTTCATAGATTTGTTGATCCGGCTCTAAATTAGCAAAAAGGGGGTATGGCTACATAGTAGAAAGAAAAAGAATAAGGGCAAATTATGTAAAGGTTTTTGGGGATTTTATCAAGCAGCCCCATGATCCTTCATTGATTGTGGGAGTGGCAGCTTTTGCGATTTTTCTCATGTCCCTTGTTTCCGCCGTATATGCGGGAAACATGAAATGGGGTGTATTTTCGGGGGACCGGCTTATTGCGCTGGCCGGGGATCCTGCCGAGGCTCACGGGATAATTAAACAACTGGCTGAAGAAAACTCCGGACAGGATGCCGGGGCCCTCATAGACAGGTTATACCTGAAAAAGACCTGGCAGGAGGCCCCCTTGCTTACCGGGGAGGAGCTAAGGCTGGCCATAAATGACGCTGTTTTAAGCAAGGATATGGGGACGGCCATTGTGGTTAACGGCAAGGAGGTTCTTGCCGTTAAAAGCCGGGAGGAAGCGGAGCAGATTCTGTTGACGCTGAAGTCTGAATATGGCTATGCGGATGGCGAAACCAGATTCGCCGAAGATGTTGAGCTGGTCGATACCATGGTGGACAGGGGAAGCATCAGAAGTTTCGACCAGGCCATGGAAGAGATCAAAAAGGGATCCCGGGAAACCACGGAATATCAGATTAAAGAAGGGGATACCCTCTGGGATATTGCGAATAATCACGGTGTTTCCCTGGAAAGGCTGATGGCCCTGAATCCGGGACTGAACCCCGATTGTATGGCCATTGGAAAGACGATATACCTTACCACATCCGATCCGTTAATCAATGTTGAAAGCGTAAAAACAGAGGTGGCCACAGAGGTTATTGAACCGCCTGTGGAGGAAAGGAAGGACCCCTCCATTATCCGCGGGGACCGGAAAGTTGTGGCCGAGGGTAAGGAAGGAAAGCGGCAGGTAACCTACCAGTTGACCATGAGAAACGGGGTGGAGGTTAGCCGCGAGATACTTGATGAAACCGTCCTGGAAGAGCCGGAGACAAGGGTTGTGGCGACCGGGACCAGGTATGTGCTGGCTTCCCGCGCGGGCGGGGGGAGGCTGGCCTGGCCCAAGAACGGCTCGATTAGTTCACCCTTCGGCAAAAGGGGCGGGGGGATGCATACCGGTATAGATATAACCGGAAGTATCGGCGAATCCGTGGTGGCGGCGGAGTCCGGCACAGTCACCAGGGCCCAGTGGGCCGCCGGATATGGAAAGTGTATTGAGATTTCCCACGGCGACGGCGTTGTCACCAGGTATGCGCACCTGTCTTCCATAGGAGTAAGTGTGGGACAGAAGGTCAGCAGGGGAGAACTGATTGGCAGAGTAGGATCAACAGGGAATTCCACCGGGCCGCACCTTCATTTTGAGGTGATTGTGAACGGCCAGGCCAGGAATCCTTTGAATTACCTGTAAAAAGAAAACCCGCCTGAAAAAAGGGCGGGTTTTCTAATCTGGAATATTAAGGAAGAATGGACTTTTTACATTGTCTTTATTATAATAATTCATGGCTGTCTTTTGTATGAAAGGGGATTGGGCCATGATTAAAGGTAAGATGTCTTACAAGATTAGAAAAAGGATTATGCATAAAACGGTGTATGCCATATTGGCCATAGTTCTGGCTCTGGGATTGTTGGGCTCGTCCATGGCCGGAATATTTATGGGCAGGGGTGGAAAGCAGCCCGCGGCGGAAACGGTGCAGCTTTCTTCCGCCCAACTGGAGGAAAAATTAAAGGAAAATCCCCAGGATGCCGCTGTTTTAACGGACCTGGCCAGGGCGTATCTGGAGGAGGGCCAGGCGGAGAAGGCGGCAGGGGCCTATGAGAAGGCCTTGTCCCTTGAGCCCCAGAGGGAGGACCTGAAAACTGCGCTGGCCGGCAGCTATGTATCGGCGGGACAGTATGACAAGGCTGTAAAAATACTGCAGGAGGTTTTAAGCCAAAATCCCGATAACAAAGACGCCCTTTATTACTATGGACATGCCCTGGTGGCCCAAAAACAATTCGGCAAGGCTGCCGACCAGTTTGAAAAATTCGTTGGCCTGGCCGGGGATACGGATCCCCGGACGCCTAACGCAAAAGAAATTGTCAAAACGCTGAAATCCCTGGAAAACAAGTAATTCAAGGAAGTTTGTGCAGCAACAGTGAGCCGGCGCAGGGCCGGCTTTTTGTTGTAAGGCCCGTGTCCGGCGGGCCGGGCTTATATTGCAGGCTGTTGCGGCCCCGCAAGTAAATACAGAGGTAATAATGCCCATACATTAATTACCGGTTAGCCGGAGGGAGGCGTGCCTTTATAATATATGCATACGGTAAATAACCGGTTAATTAACTGACAGGTTGGGAAGGTAGTAATGAATATAATTAATGGGCTTTTAAATTACAGGGGTTTTCTTTTACAGGCCGCCCTGGCGCTTATTGTCCTTGCACTTGCGGTTACGGCGAGATTTCCGGCACAGATAAGGGGCTATGCCTACGGGCTTTACAGAGAGGCGGCCAGGGTGCAGGCGGAGTATAAATACAGGAACCTCTCCACCCTGGAGGGTGACCACATAAGGGTAAAGTACCAGGAAAGGGACAGTAAATATGCCGCTATGGTACTGGAGGCCTCGGAAAAATTTTATGTCCCCGTGGCGGAAAAGTACGGTCTTAAAACCGGTGACAAGGTAACCGTTCTTATTTATCCAAACAAAGAGGAACTTAACGCCAGTTTCGGCTGGCCATCCAGTGAAAATGCCATGGGTGTGTACTGGGCCGGGGTGATCAGGATTCTTTCCCCGGGAGCATGGGTGGAGGATAAGAGCCCTGCAGAAATGAGGGAAGACTTTATCAATCTGGGCCCCATGGCCCATGAGCTGACTCACCTGGCCGTGGATTACGCCACCAGGGGAAACTGCCCGCGGTGGCTGACCGAAGGGCTGGCCCAGATGGAGGAATACCACCTGACGGGCTTCCGTTTTTCATACCGGCAAGGGGAATCCGGGGGCGAGTTTTACAGCCTCGGCGAAATGGACCGGACCTTTGATGAATTGCCGGACCAGGCCCTGGCATATCGTGAGTCCCTTTCAGCGGTGGAGTATATCGAATCTGTTTACGGCGAGGGGAAACTCCATGAAATTGTCAGTCTTCTGGGGAGCGGCAGGAGTATGGACCAGTCTATAACAATTGCCCTTGGCGTCGATCCGGGCGCGTTTGAACAGAATTGGCGAAAATGGTCGGGATTTTAAGGTACAAGGAAGGATTTTTCCTTTCTTTAAAGAACTTAAATGTCCATGGAATATTGCTTTGGCAGAACAGGAAAAATTTTAATGGCTGTTTGTGCGTATACCGTTTCTGACAACCAATGGAATGGAGGGTCATGGTGCACAAACTGGTTATAGTTGGTGGAAGGCCTCTTAATGGGAGACTTCGGATCAGTGGTGCAAAGAACGCCGCCCTGGCCATACTAAGCGCCACGGTTATGGCCGGTGATATTGTTATTTTGGAGAATATCCCCGATATTAATGATGTCAGGGTTATGATTAAGCTTATAGAGTCGGTGGGGGCCGAGATAGAATGGCTGGATGAGGATACGGTCAGGATAAGCCCCCCGGAGGCAATAGCTGAAATGCCTTCTTACCAGCAGGCGAAAAAGCTGCGGGCGTCAAACCTGCTACTGGGGCCGCTGCTGGCAAGATTCGGGGAGGTTGAAATACCCCTTCCCGGCGGTTGCAATATAGGAACCCGCCCCATGGACCTTCATTTCAAGGGATTTGCCGGTATGGGCGCGGATATTGAGGTTGAGAAGGGGTGTGTCCGGGCACGGTGCAGGAGACTGAAGGGATCCCGCATATATCTGGACTTTCCCAGTGTCGGCGCCACTGAGAATGTAATGATGGCGGCCTGCCTGGCCGAGGGGCAGACGGTTTTGGAAAACGTGGCCAAGGAGCCGGAGGTAGTGGACCTGGCTAATTTTCTGAATTGCCTCGGGGCCAAAGTCCGGGGGGCCGGGACAGATATTATCAAGATAGAAGGGGTATCTTCCCTGGGTGGGTGTGTCCGCTACCCGGTTATTCCGGACCGCATTGAGGCGGGAACCTTTATGGTGGCCGCCGCCGCCACCGGCGGGGATATTCAGCTGGAAAACGTCATTCCCCTGCACCTGGAGCCGTTCAGGGCCAAGCTGAGAGAGGCCGGCGTGGAGATTGTCGAGGGGGAGGACTGCCTTCGGGTAAGAGTGGCCGGCCCATTAAAGCCGATAGATATAAAAACAATGCCCTACCCGGGGTTTCCCACGGATATGCAGTCCCAGATGATGGCAATGCTGTCCACTGTGCCCGGCACCAGCCTGATAACTGAAAATATTTTTGAAAACCGCTTTCAGGTGGTGGATGAGCTAAAACGTATGGGGGCAAAGATAAAGGTGGAGGGAAGGTTGGCCATAATAGAGGGAACCGAGTGTTTGCACGGCACCCAGGTCAAGGCAACCGACCTGAGGGCGGGTGCGGCCCTGGTGGTGGCTGGCCTGATGGCCAAAGGCACCAGCGAGATATTCAATACCGGATATATTTACCGCGGCTATCATGAAATAGAGAAAAAGCTGGGGCGGCTGGGGGCTGATGTGAGATTGGTGGAAAACGGTTTTTAAAATTTTATTTGCGGGTAAGTAATTTCGGCGTTTGGCGGCTGCCAGACGCCTTTAATATGTGTCGCGGAATATTTGACTTATGCGGGCGATCCCCATTCTTTTTGGTGCCCTTTGCATGTGGTATAATTTATGGAAATATATAGTTATGGTGGAAAGCCAAAGATGCATTTCCGGTTGGTCGGAGCAGCCCTGTGGGTATTCCCTGATGGTCGGAGACAGAAGGTTTCAGGCATTCCTTACGGCCATTCCCATGTGTTCTTTGTGTGCTTGTGGCTTAAAATGAGACGCAATTTTCATCACTTTAATGGTGCCACATTTATGTGGCATGAGAGTCTGGATTCAGGATTCCGACCGGTAATTCACTCAGTATAAGTATTTTCAAGGGAGTTATTATGCACATTACCATACTGTCGGTGGGCCGGCTGAAGGAAAAATACCTGCGGGAGGCACAGGGGGAATACCTTAAAAGGTTGCAGTCCCACGCCAGGGTCAACGTCGTGGAGGTTGCCGACGAGCCGGTAAAAGAGGGAATATCCCCTGCCATGGAGGACGCAGTCAGGTTCAGGGAGGGCGAGCGCCTGTTAAAGCACCTGAAGTCCGGCACATATACCGTGGCCCTGGACCGTGAAGGGTCCCAGCTGACCTCGGAAGAGCTGTCGGAGTTCATCTCCGGCCTGGGTCTCAAGGGCAGCAGCGACATTACTTTTGTCATCGGAGGTACCCTTGGCCTGTCGGAGGCCATTCTCCAGTCCGCCCAATTCAGACTTTCATTTTCAAAAATGACCTTCCCCCACCAGCTCATGAGAGTGGTGCTGCTGGAGCAGCTGTACCGTTCCTTTAAAATTGCCAGGGGGGAACCGTACCACAAGTAACGGCGAAAAAGTGGTTTTGTCAAGAAAAGTTTTTGAAATGGCAGGAAAATCATGGATCCCCATCATGAACAGAGCTAAAAGGTATACTTTTCAAGTGTTGACAAAGAGGGCGGGAAGACTTGCTGAGGTAGCAAAGCACCTTAACTGGACACCAAACATTTGGCAGGGTGTTACAGTTGAGAGTAATGAATATAAGTATAGAATTGATTACCTCAGAACGGTTCCTGCAAAAGTTCGATTTATTTCATTCGAACCTTTGATTGATGAAGTCAAAGACGTTGATCTTAAGGGTATTGACTGGGCCATTGTAGGTGGAGAAAGCAAGGGAGGGAGTATGTTCAAAAGTAATATACTGGCGTTATTTATTTTGTTGGTTATTTTTCTGCCGTTATTTTTGGTTTACAGGTCACGGGATTTATTCAGGGCGTATAAGTCGGAGGTAACAAAGGGACTGGAGAGTACGGCGGCGGTGGAAAGACAGTTCCTTACCCCGGATGACACAGGGCATTTGCCGGAGCCGGTCAGGAAATATCTTGCCTATACCGGGGTGATTGGCAGGGAAAAAGTTATAAATGTCAGGGTTGTGACGGATGGAGAGTTTAAAACAGACCCCCGGAAGGACTGGGTCAATGTGAAGACCCGGCAGTACAATTTCTTTGCTGATCCCGCACGGATATATTTTCTAAAAATAAATATGTCCGGTGTTCCGGTTGTTGGTCTGCATTCTTACGCCAATGCCGGGGCAAGGATGCTCATAAAAGCGGCTGGTCTGATCACAGTGGCCGACGGCAGGGGACGGGAAATGGATCGGAGCGAAACGGTTACTGTTTTCAATGACATGTGTCTGCTGGCGCCCGCCAGCCTGATTGACAAAAGAATCCGGTGGGAGACCGTTGACCCGTTGACGGTCAGGGCCACGTTCGATAACAAGGGGATTATTGTATCAGCGCTGCTATATTTTAATGAAAAGGGAGAATTGATAAATTTTGTTTCGGATGACAGATATTATTCGTCTACGGGAAAAAACTATCAAATAGTGCGCTGGTCGACACCGGTCGGGGAGTATAAGGACTTTAACGGTGTAAAGCTGCCGTCCCATGGAGAGGCCGTCTGGCATTTCCCCGGCGGGGACTACTGTTATGCCAGGCTTAATATCAGGGAGGTGGAATACAACTGCCGCGGCTTATAGCCGGGGAGTGTAAAGTATTGCTTTCTGACGGACGGTTCTGCTTCCGCGAAGATATTTAAAGCTAATCAAAATATTAAGGGATGATTAGGGATTGGGTAGCTGTACTCGAACGAAATCTGTCCAATGTCAAGGGCTGACCCCTTGGATTCTTGGATTCTATCATTGCCGCTAAATTGCCGCAATATACACAACAACAAGGTGGCGGGGAATGGGGATTTTCAGTCTTGTCGGTGGTGGTTTGAAGGTTTTCTTTAAAAAGTGTTGAAATGAAAAAGCAAGCTTGAAGATAACGGTCGGGCCGGGCGGTAATATACGGTTGATAAACAGCGGGAAGGTGAGCGTTTTGGGCAGGGTTGCTTTCAAGTACGGGCTGGATGATGTTCCGCCCGCTGCGGAGCTGATTCTTTTCGGCTTGCAGTGGCTGGCCATTTCCGTTCCCACCATTGTAATAATAGGAGCAGTGGTGGCCGGGTTTCATTTCAACAGCTATGCCGAACAGGTGGTATATATTCAAAAGGCCTTTTTTGTAACTGCCCTTTCCCTTTTGGTTCAGTTGCTGTGGGGGCACCGGCTTCCGCTGATAATTGGTCCGGCCGCGGTGTTGCTGGTGGGTGTTGTGGCCAGCAGGGGGAGCGACCTGAACACCGTTTACAGTTCCATTCTCATTGGGGGGATTGTACTTTTCGTGGTTGCCGCCACCGGGCTTTTCGGACATCTTAAAAAATTATTCACACCCAGGGTGGTGGCGGTAATACTTATACTTATCGCCTTTACACTGACACCCACCATAGCGAACCTTATTTTAACCCCGGTTATGAAGGCCTCTTCACTGTTCAATCTGGTCTTTTCCTTTATTTTTATCCTCGCCATGTTTGTGTCCGGCAGGTACCTGACCGGGATATGGAAATCAACCATAATTATCTGGTCAATACTGGCGGGCAGCCTGGTTTATTTTTTCTTTTTCCCGGAGCAATTCGGCCTGGCGGGCGGCGGCGGCCTGAAACTTTCGGCCCCGTTCTTCAGCCTTGCCGGTTTTAAGCTTTCGGTGGATCCGGCAGTGGTTTCGTCCTTCCTGATCTGTTTTTTGGCCCTTTCCATAAACGACCTGGGCTCAATCCAGTCAGTAGGCGAGATCATTGAGCCGGATAATATGCAGCAGCGGATTACCAGGGGAGTTTCTTTTACCGGGCTTGCCAATGTGCTGTCAGGCTTTTTGGGTGTGATTGGGCCGGTCAACTTTTCCATGAGCCCCGGGGTGATCATGGCCACGGGCTGTGCCTCCAGGTTTACCCTGGTGCCCGCCGCCCTTGGACTGCTTGTTATTTCCTTTTTTCCGGCCGCAATTGCCTTTATAGGTGCGATTCCGCAGGTGGTAACCGGCAGTGTGCTGGTTTATGTAATGTGCTCCCAGATAGCCGCGGGGCTGACGGTGGCATTCAGGTCCGCCAAATTTGAATTTGATGACGGGCTGGTCATGGGTCTGCCGTTTATGTTGGGGATAGTGGTTTCCTTTCTTCCGGGGAATGTTCTGGGGACGTTCCCTGTTCCCCTGAGGCCTTTGATGGGAAACGGCTTTGTGGTGGGCGTGCTGGCGGTTCTGTTTCTGGACCAATTTGTATACAGGGCCCGGCCGGGGACAGGAAACCGCAATTGATTTTGGCATATAATCAATTAACCGGTGGCCCGTTGCCCTTTTTATAACAGGAGATGTGTTTATGCTTAAGCTGATCAGGTTTTTAAAGCCATATTCATTTTACGTGGCCGCCACTCTGGCGCTCTTGTTTTTTCAGTCCCTTTCCGAGCTTTACCTGCCGACACTGATGTCGGATATTGTTGATATCGGCATTTTGAATGGGGATATAAAGTATATACTGGGCGTAGGCATGATCATGCTGCTGGTGGCGGCTGTGGGCAGTGTCTGCACGATACTGGCGGGGTTCCTTTCTTCCAGGACTGCGGCGGGGCTTGGTAAAAATATCCGCAGTGAGGTCTTTGCCCGGGCCGAGAGTTTTTCTTTATCCGAGTTTGACAGGGTCGGCACGGCCTCCCTCATTACAAGGACCACCAATGACATTACACAGGTTCAGCAGATGTCCATAATGATGCTGCGCATTATCATCAGCGCCCCCATGATGTGTATCGGCGGTATTGTTATGGCGGTGTCGAAGGACCCCGGGCTGTCCCTGGTCATAGTCGTTGCGATTCCAATACTGGCAGGGGCAATTTTTTTTATAACCGGCCGGGGCATACCCCTGTTCAGAGTAATGCAGAAAAAGCTTGACTCCTTAAACAGGGTTTTGCGGGAAGGCCTCACCGGCATCAGGGTGATACGGGCCTTTAACCGCGTTGACTACGAGAGGCGGCGTTTTGACCGGGCCAGCCTGGACCTTGCCTCAACGGCCATCAGCGCCAACAGGATAATGGCTTCCCTGATGCCGGCCATGATGCTGCTGCTTAACCTGACTATAATATCAATCATCTGGTTCGGCGGCATTCGCATTGACAGCGGAAAGATGCAGATTGGCGATTTGATGGCCTTCATACAGTATGTCATGCAGATCATGTTTTCACTGATCATGGTGTCCATGGTGTTGATTATGATACCCCGCGCCTCGGCATCCGCTGCCAGAATAAACGAGGTGCTGGATATTGAGCCGGAAATAAGGGATCCGGACCGGCCCGAGGCCGGCGGTGGAAAAAGGGGGGGCATCAGTTTTGAGAATGTCACTTTCAGCTATCCCGGCGCGGAGGAGCCTGCTGTAAGCAATATTTCTTTCAGCGCACGGCCGGGCGAGGTGACTGCCATTATCGGCGGCACGGGATCCGGCAAGTCAACCCTGATCAACCTTATTATGCGCTTTTATGATGTGGACAGCGGCAGGGTGCTGATAGACGGTGTTGATGTCCGCCGGATGTCCCAGAAAAGTCTTCGTTCCAAAATTGGTTTTGTCCCTCAGAGGGCGGTTCTTTTTACCGGCACAATAGCCGATAATGTAAGGTTTGGTAAAGAGGACGCCGGTGATGACGAGGTTGCCGGGGCCCTGGAAATTGCCCAGGCGGAGGAGTTTGTCTCCGCCATGAAAGAAGGGGTTTGCTCTTTGCTCGGGCAGGGGGGCGCCAACCTCTCCGGCGGCCAGAAACAGCGCCTCTCCATTGCCCGGGCGCTGGTCGGAAGGCCGGAAATATATGTTTTTGACGACAGCTTCTCCGCCCTTGACTTTAAAACCGACGCCAGGCTGCGGGAGGCGCTGAAAAGGGAAACCGCCGGCGCCACTGTTATTATTGTTGCCCAGCGGGTAAGCACCATCATGGACGCCGACAGTATTATCGTCCTGAATGAGGGCAGGATTGCGGGGACCGGAACCCATCAAACGCTTATGAAAGACTGTGAGGTATACCGGGAAGTTGTGTTTTCACAGCTTTCAGAGGAGGAAACGGCATGAGCGGGGGGAGCGCCGGCGGCAGGCCGGGGGGAAGGCCCGGGGGATTCTTCAGGGGCGGACATTCGGCCATGGGTATGCCGGTGGAAAGGGCAAAGGACTTCGGGGGAACCCTGAAAAGGCTGGTTGGCTACCTTAAGCCGCGCAAATTACAGTTGGCAGCGGTTGTTTCCATGGCGCTTCTGAGCACGGCCTTCAGCATAGTCAGCCCCAAAATGGTGGGAAATGCCATAACCGAACTTTTCAGGGGAAGCATGAGCAAATTGGAGGGGGGGCCGGGGGCCGGGGTTGATTTCAATTATATTATTCATATCCTGATGGCGCTGGGCGGCCTTTATATTATGAGCGCCCTTTTCAGCTATGCCCAGCAGTTTATAATGGCCGGCGTGGCGCAGCAGACCGTTTATGATATGCGCAGGGATATAAACGACAAGTTTTCCCGGCTGCCCCTCAGCTTTTTTGACGCCCGCTCCCACGGCGAAATACTCAGCCGTGTAACCAATGATATGGATAACATAGGCGGCACGCTGCAGCAGAGCCTGACGCAGCTTATAACCTCCATTGTGACCATCGCCGGGGTTGTTGTCATGATGCTTTCCATCAGCCCCCTGATGACCCTTATTGCCTTTGTGACCCTGCCCCTTAGCGCACTGGTGACCAAAAAGGTGGCCTCCCGCTCCCAGAAATACTTTGTGAGACAGCAGGCGGCCCTTGGCGAGCTGAACGGGCATGTTGAGGAGATGTACTCCGGGCATATTATAGTGAAGGCCTTCGGCCGGGAGAAAAGATCCATTGAAAAGTTCGGCGAAATTAACGAAAGGCTCTACCAGTCGGGCTGGAAGGCGCTTTTTATTTCAGGGGTTATTATGCCGCTGCTCAACTTTATAAATAATATAGGGTATGTTTTTATCTGTGTGGCGGGAGGTATTCTGGTAACCAAAAGGAGCATTGAAATAGGGGATGTGCAGGCCTTTATTCAATATTCAAGGCAGTTTACCCACCCGATATTGCAAGCAGCCAACATAGCCAACATCATCCAGTCCACCATTGCCTCCGCTGAGAGGGTTTTTGAGATACTTGACGAGGCCGAGGAGATTCAGGATGCGGACGGGGCCGTGGTCATCGCTTTGCCAAGGGGTGAGATCAGCTTCCGCAATGTCCGGTTCGGCTATAGTGAGGACAATATTCTCATTGAGGACCTGAGCCTTGATGTGAGGCAGGGGCAGACAATCGCCATTGTGGGACCCACCGGGGCCGGCAAGACCACCCTGGTCAACCTCCTGATGCGCTTTTATGAGACCATGGGAGGTAAAATAACCATTGACGGTGTTGACATCAGGGACCTGAAGCGCGGCCATTATAGAAGCATTTTCGGCATGGTGCTCCAGGACACCTGGCTGTTCAACGGCACCATAATGGAAAACATAGCTTACGGCCGTGAGGGCGCCTCGGATGAGGAGGTTTTAAGGGCGGCAAAGGCGGCTTACGCCGACCACTTTATCAGGACCCTGCCCGACGGTTATAATACAGTGCTCAACGAAGAGGCATCGAATATTTCCCAGGGCCAGAAGCAGCTTCTGACCATCGCCCGGGCCATACTGGCGAACCCGGCGGTGCTCATACTGGACGAGGCCACCAGCAGCGTCGATACCAGGACCGAGGTCCAGATACAGAGGGCCATGACGGAACTGATGAAGGGGAGAACCAGCTTTGTAATCGCCCACAGGCTGTCTACCATCCGTGACGCGGAAATGATACTGGTTATGAATAACGGCAGTATTGTGGAAAAGGGCAGCCATAAGGAGTTGCTGGCAAAGGGAGGCTTTTACGCCGACCTCTACAACAGCCAGTTTGCGGGCTCGGATCTCCAAAATGAAGCTATATAATTACCTGGCATTATTGTTGGCCGTGAAAAGGTTTGCGCGGTATGAGCCGCCTGAAGAATCAATATAGGTATGGATGGAGGATTGTGGCGCCACGATATAGAAAATTGAAAAAGGTGTATGCCGGAAATCAGGCGCGGGCGGGTGTTATAATCCGGAAGGTTTTCAGGTAAAATACGGAAATATGGCCGTATCGTGAAGGGCATTGATTTTACCGCTCCCGAAGGCGGGATGATTATATATAGACGTGTGGAAAAATATTACCCGGGGAGGAAAGCATGGATACGCAAAACAACCGCAATTTCATTCAGAACATTATTTCTGAGGACCTGAAAATGAACAAAAACCAGGGCCGGGTGCACACGAGGTTTCCTCCCGAGCCCAACGGCTACCTGCACATAGGACATGCCAAGTCCATCTGCCTCAATTTCGGCATTGCCGCAGAGAACGGCGGCCTTTGCAACCTGAGGTTTGACGACACCAACCCCAGCAAAGAGGAAACTGAGTATGTGGAGTCTATAATGGATGATGTGAGATGGCTGGGGTTTGACTGGGGGGACAGGCTTTTTTACGCCTCGGACTATTTTGACCGGCTGTACGGCTATGCCGTTCAGCTTATTAAGGCCGGCAAGGCCTATGTCTGCGATCTCAGCAGTGACGAGATAAGGGAATACCGCGGCACACTGACCCGGCCCGGCAAGGACAGCCCTTACCGGAACCGCTCCGTGGAGGAAAACCTTGATCTTTTTGAGCGCATGAGGGCGGGGGAATTTAAGGATGGATCCCGGGTGCTGAGGGCCAAGGCGGATATGGCCTCACCGAACCTGAACATGAGGGACCCGGTAATTTACCGCATCCAGCATGCGTCGCACCACCGCACCGGAGACAAATGGTGTATTTATCCCATGTATGACTTTGCCCATCCCCTGTCGGACTCTATTGAGGGGATCACCCATTCTATCTGCACACTGGAGTTTGAGGACCACCGTCCGCTTTATGACTGGTTTTTGAAGGAGTTGGGGGTGGAGTGCCGCCCGCGGCAGATTGAGTTTGCCCGGCTCAACCTTACTTACACCGTTATGAGTAAAAGAAAGCTGCGGCTGCTGGTGGAGCAGGGCTATGTGAGCGGCTGGGACGACCCCAGGATGCCCACCATATCCGGCCTCAGGAGACGGGGCTATACACCGGAGGCAATAAGGGACTTCTGTGAGCGCATCGGGGTGGCCAAGGCCAACAGTGTGGTGGACATAGCCATGCTGGAGCACTGCATCAGGGAAGACCTGAATAAAAAAGCCCCCAGGGCCATGGTGGTGCTCAGGCCCCTGAAGGTGATCATTGACAATTACCCGGAAGGCCTGGTGGAGGAAATGGATGCCGAAATAAATCCTGAAAACCCGGCCATGGGGACAAGAAAGGTTCCTTTTTCAAGGGAAATTTACATTGAGCGGGACGACTTCATGGAAGACCCCCCCAAAAAATTTTTCCGCCTGGCCCCCGGCCGTGAGGTGCGCCTGAAGCACGCATACATAATAATGTGCCGGCGGGTGGTAAAGGACGAAAAAACCGGCCAGGTAACAGAGCTGCACTGTACCTACGATCCGGAAACCAGGAGCGGCTCCTCGCAGGACGGCAGAAAGGTGAAGGGGACGCTGCACTGGGTTTCCGCTCCCCATGCCGTGGAGGCCCGGGTAAGGCTTTACAATCACCTTTTTATAAAGGAAAACCCGGAGGATGTCGGGGAGGGCGAAAATTTCACCGATCTCATCAACCCCGACTCCCTTGAGGTTCTTTCCTGCCTGGTAGAGCCCGGCCTGGCAGCGGCCGCTCCGGGTAGCAGATACCAGTTTTTCAGGCACGGATATTTTATTGCTGATCCGGTTGAATCCTCAAGTGATTTGCTGGTCTTTAACCGGATAGTGCCGTTGAAGGATTCCTGGGCCAAGATCAATAAAACCGGGGCGGTTTAATGCTGATACTGATTGAGTTCGGGTCTGGATTCCAGTCGCCCGCAGGGCGATTTTGTTCTTGTATAGGAAATTATGCTTTGTGGATAACTTTTGCAATACTCGAAGAACTTCTGACTTTTGGGTTCGCTCCGGGGTTGCTCACGGGTCGGGGGGAGTGGTTTAACCCCGGCTGCATGATCTTCGGCTACAAC
>JBMOPF010000020.1:0-69238 GCA_049325075.1 Bacillota bacterium
CAAAAGCCTGAGAGGAGCTGGACGCGACTTTCGAAGGCGGTTGGCAGTCCTTTGGCGACCGAGTTTAGAGACTGTTGCAGCCGGAGATGATGCAGCCGGGGTTTAACACTCCCCCTGCCCGCAAGCGTCCCCAAACCATCTTGCCTTTTCATCCTTTATGGTGCCACTTATAAAATTGGCATGGGGGTCTGGATTCCCGCCGCTGGGACAGCGGCGCCGCCCACAGGGCGATTTTTTTACATAACCTCCGTCCATATGGAATAAAAATTTATGAAACGATTGACAACTTTGGCCGGAGTGATTATGGGATGAATTATTATGTAAGGTATCTGATATACAGGAACCGGTACAGGATGGCCAGGCTATACCGGTCGGTGTTTGTTGTCTGTGCTGTTTTCCTGGCAGCGTCCCTGCTTTTGCATTTGCCCCTGGCCGGTGTATTTCATGGAATAAAGTCCCGGGGGGGATTTTCTCTTTTCAGTATAGCTGCCGGCTGGGGGGAAATGGACCCGCGGGGATTGGTGCGGTCTGCAGTTCCGGTGATGGCCTGGGCGGGAAACGAGGAGGATTACCCCGAGGAAATTACACCCGGGTCCCTGGTTTCAGCCATCCTTGCCCCCCTGAACATAAAACTGGCCAGCCCGCCGGACCTTCTTGCATCGGAGATGCCGGCGCTGGCGGAATACAGGGGAACGGCGGCCACTCCCGTTGTTTCAAATGTTGAGAACCAGTCCTCCGCTGCCGGGGAAATGACGGAAAATGCCCTGGTGGGCATATATTACACCCATACCGGTGAAACCTATTCCATTTCCGATGGTGTGGAGAGGAAAACCGGTGAAAAGGGTGGCGTGGTGGAAGCAGGTGAGGCCTTGAAGGAAATCCTGGAGACCCGGTTTGGCATCAGGGTGGCTCATTATGACGCGGTAAATGATAAAGCATACAACAGCTCCTATGTTGAGTCTGAAAAGACCGCGCGTCAGCTTCTTGGGGAGAATAAGGACGTGCAGGTGCTTTTGGATATCCACAGGGATGCCGGAAAAACTCGCAGTGAAAGCCTGGTGTCAATAAACGGCGAAGAGGTGGCGCCAATTCTTCTGATAGTTGGCTCGGATGCCAGGTCTCCCTTTCCAACCTGGAGGAATAACCGTGACTTTGCAATGGAACTTTCCAACAGGATTAACAGTAAGTACCCCGGCTTATGCGTAGGCGTCAGGGTGAAGGAGGGCAGGTATAACCAGTTTCTTCATCCAAGGGCGGTTCTGGTGGAAATTGGGACCAGCAACAACACCAGGGAAGAGGCGGTAAAATCCGCAAGGCTGCTGGCCGCAGTGCTGGCGGATATAATCCGGGAAATAGCCCCTGACAAGGTGAAGAGAACCGCCGGTGGCGGGGTGAATTCCCCGGGGGAGGTTGAGATTAAGGGCCAGGGGGAATAATCCACTGTGCCGGAATGTCTAAAACACACCGGGTTTTGAAATACTTTATTTAATAGTAGTTCCCGCCCGGGTGCAGTGTTCCCGGCGAGGCCAGCATTTTTCGGGGGGTTGTTTATGTTAAAACACAAGTATGCTATTCCGGTGCTTATTGGAATATGCCTGGGCATTATCGTCACCGGGGTGCAGATATCGTACAATGCCCTGAATGCCGCCCTTGGCGATTATAAGGGGCAGGTCCGGGCGCTGTCGGAATGGACGGAGGGCAGCGGGGTAATCCACCAGGATCCGGCGAAAAATATGGATATCAGCCCCAACGGCGTCAGCAGGCCGGAAATGTTCATGCAGGCCTTCAGGGAGGCCACCGGCGGCCTGCGCCGGATGTCGCCGGCAACTGAGCGCTTTTTCGAGGAAAAGGTGGACCCGGCCTGCCGCTCTGTTTACGAGACCCTTGACGGGCTTTTCAGTGTGGTTGCCCATGCTGTAAATTAATTCACTCGGTATAAGCTATTATTGCCCCCGTGGGCCGGATGGATAGACTTTTTGCCCCGCCTCTGATATAATTTCACATTGGAATGGAATACAGATTCCGGGGGCGGAGGGAACACCATTTGGAGAACAAGCAGAGTTTAATAAGAAATTTTTGCATAATCGCCCATATAGATCACGGAAAATCAACCCTGGCGGACAGGCTTCTGGAGATAACCGGGGCCTTGAGCAAGAGGGAAATGATGGCCCAGGTTCTGGACCAGATGGACCTGGAGCGGGAGCGGGGCATTACCATCAAGATGCAGGCCGTTCGCCTGAGCTACAGGGCGGGGGACGGAGAGGTTTACCAACTGAACCTTATAGATACGCCCGGCCATGTTGATTTTTCCTATGAGGTATCCCGCAGCCTGGCAGCCTGCGAGGGCGCACTGCTGGTGGTGGACGCCGCCCAGGGCATCGAAGCGCAGACACTGGCCAATGTATACATGGCCATAGAAAACAACCTGGAAATAATTCCGGTGATTAACAAGATAGATCTTCCCAGCGCCGATCCGGAAAGGGTCAAAAAGGAGATTGAGGATGTTATAGGCCTGGATGCCTCGGGGGCGGTGCTGATTTCAGCCAAGACAGGCGAGGGGGTTGACAGGCTGCTGGAAGAGATTGTATGCAGGATTCCGCAGCCCGGGGGGAATCCGGAGGACCCCCTCAGGGCGCTTATATTTGATTCCCATTACGACCCGTACAAAGGTGTGATAGCCTATATCCGGGTCATGGAGGGAAGGCTGCGCAGGGGAGACCGGATACAGATGATGTCCACCGGCAAGGAGTTCGAGGTGGACGAGGTGGGCATTTTCCGCCCTGCCATGATGTCGGTGGAGGCGCTGGAAACAGGCGAGGTGGGATTTATCGCGGCGGCGATAAAAAATGTCAAGGACTGCAGGGTCGGAGATACCGTAACCAGCGCGGAAAGGCCCGCACCCGAGCCCCTGCCGGGCTACAGGAAGGTCACGCCCATGGTATACTGCGGGCTGTATCCGGTTGACAACGTACAGTATGACGACCTGAGGGACGCCCTGGAAAAGCTGAAGCTTAATGATGCCTCGCTGGTATATGATCCGGAAAACTCTGATGCCCTTGGATTCGGCTTCCGCTGCGGCTTCCTGGGCCTTTTACACATGGAAATAATACAGGAAAGGCTGGAGAGGGAATACCGGCTGGACCTTATCACCACAGCCCCCAGTGTTGTATACAGGGTTACCACCACTGCGGGAGAGGTGCTGGAAATTGACAACCCCACCAAGCTTCCTCCGGCCGGGAAGATTGCCATGACCGAGGAGCCCTTTGTGTCGGCCACCATCATGGTGCCCAAGGACTACGTGGGAGCCGTAATGGAGCTGTGCCAGGAAAGGCGGGGGGTATTCCGGAACATGGAATATATGGGGGAAAGCCGTGTGATGCTCTCCTACCAGCTGCCCCTGAGCGAAATAATATTTGACTTTTTTGATATGCTGAAGTCCAGGACCAGGGGCTACGCGTCCCTGGACTACGATCTTTCCGGCTACCGGGAGAGCAAGCTGGTGAAGCTGGATATAATGATAAACGGCGATCCCCTTGACGCCCTTACCACTATCGTTCATGCCGACAAGGCTTATCATAGGGGGCGTCAGTTGGTTGAAAAACTAAGGGGGCTCATTCCCCGGCAGCTTTTTGATGTTCCCGTGCAGGCGTCTATAGGCACCAGGATTATTGCCAGGGAAACCATCAAGGCCAGGCGTAAGGATGTGCTGGCCAAGTGCTATGGCGGTGATATAACCAGGAAGAAAAAGCTCCTGGAAAAACAGAAGGAAGGCAAGAAGCGCATGAAGCAGGTGGGTAATGTGGAGATTCCCCAGGAAGCTTTTATGGCGGTGCTGAATGTTAAGGACTGATTTATATAAATATGACCTGCGAGCCGGGTCTTATTTTTTCGCCTTTACACCATGACCAAAACGGATATAAGCTATAAGAGTTGGAAAGTTGGAAGAGTTGGAAAGTTGGAAGGGATCAACACGGTGTAAGGAATGCCCGGACTATTCTGAGTTCTGAGTTCTGAGTCCTGAGTTCTGAGTTCTGACCCCGAATCCACTCAGTATAAGCATTAAACGGGAGTGCTTGCATTGGCCATCGCCCTTTATGTCCACGTGCCTTTTTGTATAAAAAAATGCGGCTACTGCAGCTTTGCTTCCATTCCCATAGAGGGCGGCGACGCTGCCGGTTATCTGAAGGCCCTGTGGTCCGAAACAGGGCTGAGGGCCGGAATGCTTTTGCCGGAGGAAAAGAGGGTGGATACCATCTATGTGGGGGGAGGAACCCCCACCTGTCTGACCGGTGATGAACTGGCAGGGATTATGGAAAGAATTTTTTCCTGCTTTGAGGTGGCAGGGGATGCCGAGATAACAGTGGAGGCCAATCCCGGCACTGTTGACTTTAAAAAGCTGGCCATATTGAAAAAGGCGGGCTTTAACCGGCTCAGCCTGGGGGTTCAGGCCTGCCGGGAGGATTTGCTCAAAACACTGGGGCGGATTCACTCCTTTTCCGCCGCGGTGTCAACTCTGGCAGAGGCTAGGGAGGCGGGGTTTCAGAATATTAATGTAGACCTTATTTTCGGTATTCCCGGTCAGACTCTGGAACAGTGGGAGGAGTGCCTGGAGGGAATTACCGGGCTGGGCCCCGAGCACCTTTCCGCTTACGGGCTGCAGGTGGAGGAAGGGACTCCGCTCTTTGACCGCATCGGCCGCGGTGAACTGTTCCCCTGCGATGAAGACCTGGAGGCCGACATGTACCTTCATCTTATGCAGCACATGAAATCCAGGGGCTATGTCCATTATGAGATATCCAACTTTGCTCTTCCGGGCCGGGAGTGCCGCCACAACCTTTGCTACTGGCGCAACAAAAGCTATCTGGGACTTGGGCCGGCGGCCCACTCCAACCTGAGGGGAAGGCGCTTTTCCAACCATGCCGGGCCGGGCGTGTATGCGGAGATGCTGATGGAGGGACATTTCCCGGAGTGCTGGGAAGAGCGGATAGACACCCGGACAGAAATGTCTGAAACCGCCTTCTTGGGGTTGCGCCTTCTGGAGGGCCTCGACATCGGGGAGTTCAGAAAACGCTTCGGAAGGGATATACTGGAGGTATATGGCCGTGAAATTAACCGGTTGACTGTCCTGGGCCTGGTTGAAATGGCTGACGGGCGCATCCGTCTCACCCCGAGGGGACTGATGATGGGGAATGTTGTTTTTGCTGAATTTATTCAATAAGAAGGGTTTATCCTACATTATATATGGTACGGGCCTTTTTCTTCGAGGGATGCTTGACAAATTTAATGCCGGATGCTATTTTTTTACGTAGGGGAATTAGCACTCAAACAAGGAGAGTGCTAACAGGAGGGTGGTGATGCGGAATGAAGATGGATAACAGAAAACAGCAGGTTTTGATGGCCATTATCACTGATTATGTCTCTACCGCAGAACCGGTGGGCTCCCGGACCATTGCCAGGAAATTCAACCTGGGAGTCAGCCCGGCCACCATTAGAAACGAGATGTCCGACCTGGAGGAGTTGGGCTACATTGAGCAGCCCCATACCTCCGCGGGCAGGATCCCGTCCCAAAAGGGATACAGGTATTATGTCGATTTTCTTATGAAAAGAAAAGCCCTGACCAGTCATGAGGAGGAAATCATAAAGCAGGGATACGAGGAAAAGGTGCGGGATATAGGCCAGGTGATCGAACGGGCCAGCTCTATCCTGTCACAAATTACAAATTTCCCTTCAATTATAGTAAGCCCGAGGACAGACATAAGCGTATTCAAGCATATACAGCTGGTGCTGATGTCTCCCGGACAGGTGATGGTGATTGTAGTCCTGAATACGGGGGCGGTGCACCACAATATAATCGAGGTGCCCGAGGGGGTCGGCAAGGAGGACCTGGAGACCATTTCGGCTGTTTTAAACGCCAAACTGGCCGGCCTGACCATGGATAAGATAAAGATTACCCTGCTCAGGGAGATATATTTTGAGCTTTCCAAGCACAAAAATATTCTGGACCTGGCCATGTACCTGGTGGAGAAGGGCTTGACCATCAGCGGAGAGGATAAAATATACATGGGCGGGATGTTCAATATATTGAACCAGCCCGAATTCAGAAATATCGAGAAGATTAAAACACTGCTGGGGCTCCTGGAGCAGGAGGACCTTCTCTGCAATTTAATAAACAGGGAAGGCGGGAGCAATGATGGCGTGACGGTGCATATAGGCACTGAATTGAACAGGGAAGAGGTCAGAGACTGCAGTGTTGTGGTGGCCACCTATCATCTGGACGGCAACCCCATGGGGAAGGTGGGTATACTCGGCCCCACCAGGATGGACTATGCCTGGGTGGTCAGTATAGTGGACAATGTTACAAAAAATCTTTCAGAGACACTGGAAAAAATAATCAAAGGATGGAGATAATTAGGAATGAGCCTGAAACAACAGGCCAGTGCAGGGTCCGAGGTAAATGAAAGAATGGCCGCGCTGGTTTCCAATGCCAATGCCATCAGGGCGATTGCCTCGGCGGTCGAAGGCACCCTTGGCCCAAAGGGGCTTGACACTATGCTGGTGGATAAGTTCGGTGAGGTTGTCATAACCAATGACGGCGTTACCATTTTATCCATGATGGAGGCCAATCATCCGGCTGCAAGGATGCTTATCAATATAGCCAAATCCCAGCAGGAGGAAATAGGCGACGGTACCACCACCGCCACCGTCATGGCCGGGGCGCTGGTGGGCCACGGGGTGGAACAGGTGGCCAGAGGGGTCCCGGTATCCCGTGTTATTGAAGGGCTCAGGTCCGGTATCCAGGCGGGAATAGAGGCCATCAAAAGTCGTTCGGCTATGGTGGAGCGGGTAAATGATAATGTAATCAGGCAGGTGGCCCTGATTGCGGGAAGAGGCCACGGGGACATAGCCGACCTGGTGGTCCGGGCGGCGGAAATGGTTGGCAGGGAGAAACTTCTGGACCGCAACTTTAAGCTGGCGGATACTATTGTTGCCGAGGAGGGGGCGGAAAACCGGGTTTTTAAAGGGGTTATTATCAGCAAGGAGAGAATGAACCGCCAAATGCCGGTGGAGATTAAAAACAAGCCGGTACTGGTGATTGATGATGCCCTTGAGCCGGAGGACATAGGAGACGAGGCTCTTTCCACCGAGGCCGGCTTTGCCAGATATATGGAACTGCAGAACCAGTTCCGGGAGAATGTGTTCAAGCTGGTGGAGATGGGTGTCGGCCTGGTGCTGGCGGACCGGGGAGTGGATGAGGCCGCCGAGGAGATACTTACAGACGCGGGCATAATGGTCGTGCAGAGGGTTATGTCCGGTGAGTTGCGAAAGGCCGCCGAGCACACCGGCGCCCGTATGATTAAGAGAAACGGCCTTAAAAAAGAGGTTGAACAGCTGAAAGGGTTTCTGGGAAGGGCAGGCCGGGTATTTAACGATGAGAAGCTGAAACAGGTGTGGATACAGGACGGCGGAGGCAAGTCAATGGCTACGGTACTGGTGGGCGCGGCCACGGCGGAGGTCGTGGGGGAGAGGGAGCGCATTGCCAGGGATGCCGCGGCGGCGGTTCAGGCGGCCATCGTCGGAGGCGTTGTTTCCGGCGGCGGCTCAGTGGAATTGGCGGCGGCCGGAGATGTGGAAAGAATACGCACCGGCATGAGGGGAATGGCGGTATATGGCGTGGATTGCGTGGTGGAGGCCCTGAAAAGGCCCATGTCCCAGATTGTGGCCAATGCCGGCTTCAACCCTCTGGAAAAGCTGGGTGATGTTATCGCAGCCCAATCGGAGAGCGGAAAGGGCTCACTGGCGGTGGACTGTGACACCGGTGAGGTAAAGGACATGTTTGAGGCCGGGGTGTTAGACCCTACACTGGTCAAAACCCATGCCTTGAAGGCTGCGGGGGAGATTGCCGAGGCCATACTCAGAATTGACACCATCATAAAGAAAAGAGAGGAAAGAGACCGGCAGGATGCCGAAAGTTGAATGCCGGTCGCCAAGGAGAACGGGGAATAGTGAGGTGATGAATATGCAGGAGCGGGAAGACGAAGTTTTAAACGACGGTGATAAAGAAAACAGTGGTGTGAACGATGCCGGGGAAGTTGAGGTGGAAGACGGCCGGGCCGATACCGGCCAGGGAGGTGAAGCCGGAGAATCCGGAAAAAACCTTGAGGACATAATGGAAGATCTGGCCCGGGAAAAGGCCAGGGCGGAAGATTATTACAACCGCCTGGTCAGGATGCAGGCTGACTTTGAAAATTACCGGAAGCGGGTTGCCAAGGACCGGGATGATCTGTTGAAATACGCCGGCGAGCAGATTATCACAATGCTGCTGCCGGTGCTGGACAATATGGAAAGAGCTCTGAGTGTAAGGCATGAAGATGCCGGAAAAGTATATGAAGGCTTTGAGATGATAGACAGGCAGATGCGGGAAATCCTCGAAGGGGAAGGGATCAAGGCTATACCCACGGTTGGTGAGCAGTTCAATCCTGAAATACATGAGGCCGTTATGCGGGAAGAAAATAGTCAATATCCCGAAAACACAGTCATAGAGGAACTGCGGAAGGGTTACACCCTGAAGGGTAAAGTGATTCGGGCCGCAATGGTTAAAGTTGCGGTCTGACCAGGCCATGGGGGGATCCTGATGCCTGTATAAAGCATCTCTGTATTGAAAGGAAGGTTGTAATGGGTAAAGTAATTGGAATAGATCTTGGGACGACAAATTCCTGTGTAGCCGTGATGGAGGGCGGGGAAGCGGTGGTTATCCCCAATGCCGAGGGCGGGAGGACCACTCCCTCGGTGGTTGGTTTTTCCAAGACCGGTGAGCGTCTCGTGGGGCAGGTGGCCAAAAGGCAAGCGGTCAGCAATCCGGACCGCACTGTCAGCTCCATCAAGCGCCATATGGGATCAGACTACAAGGTGGAGATAGATGACAAGAAGTACACTCCCCAGGAAATCTCCGCCATGATACTGCAGAAATTGAAGAGCGACGCCGAGGCGTATCTGGGACAGAAGGTTGAAAACGCAGTAATTACTGTTCCGGCCTATTTTACCGATGCACAGCGCCAGGCTACCAAGGATGCCGGCAAAATAGCCGGCCTGGAAGTAATGCGCATTATCAATGAGCCCACTGCGGCAGCCCTTGCTTACGGCCTGGATAAGGAGGAAGACCAGACCATACTGGTCTATGACCTTGGCGGCGGCACCTTTGACGTATCCATACTTGAGCTGGGAGACGGTGTTTTCGAGGTCAAGGCCACCAGCGGCAACAACAGGCTGGGCGGGGACGATTTTGACCAGAGAGTTATTGACTGGCTTGTGGCCGAGTTCAAAAAAGAGTCCGGCATTGATCTCCGCGGCGACAGGATGGCCATGCAAAGGCTGAAGGAGGCCGCTGAAAAGGCCAAAATTGAATTGAGCGGAGTGGCCAGCACCAATATAAACCTGCCCTTTATCACCGCAGATGCCAACGGCCCCAAACACCTGGATATAAACATGACCAGGGCGAAGTTTGAGGAATTGACCGCCGATCTGGTGGAAATGACCATGGGGCCCACCAGGCAGGCGCTGGCCGACGCCGGAATTGAGCCCAAGGATATTCACAAGATATTGCTGGTTGGCGGCTCCACAAGGATTCCCGCCGTGCAGGAAGCCATCAGGAAGTTCCTGGGCAAGGAGCCCCACAAGGGCATCAACCCCGATGAGTGTGTTGCCATAGGGGCCGCCATACAGGCCGGTGTTCTGGCTGGAGAGGTAAAGGATGTGCTGCTGCTGGATGTAACACCCCTTTCCCTGGGCATTGAGACCCTGGGCGGTGTTTTTACCAAGCTGATAGAGAGGAATACCACCATTCCCACCTCCAAGAGCCAGATTTTCTCAACCGCGGCTGATGGCCAGACCTCGGTGGAGATTAATGTGCTGCAGGGTGAGCGGGCCATGGCGGCGGACAACAAGTCGCTGGGCAGGTTTACACTGTCGGGAATTCCGCCGGCGCCCAGGGGAGTGCCCCAGATAGAGGTAAAATTTGATATTGATGTAAACGGAATTGTCAACGTGTCGGCGAAGGACTTGGCGACCTCCAAGGCCCAGAGCATAACTATAAGCGGGGGCGGCGGAATGTCCGAACAGGAAATTGAAAAGATGATCAGGGAGGCTGAATCATACGCCGAGGCGGACAGGAAGCGCAAGGAGGAAGTAGAGCTGCGCAACCAGGCGGACAGTGTGATCTACCAGGCGGAGAAGACAATAAATGACCTGGGCGATAAGGCCGACAAGGACAAGGTGGACACTGTCAAAAGGGCCATTGAGGAGCTGAAGGAGGCTGTAAAGGGTAACGACACCGAAACCATAAAGCGGAAGCTGGAAGCTGTAACCCAGCCCCTTTATGAGCTATCCACGCTCCTGTACCAGCAAAAATCCCAGGAGGGGGCCGGTCAGGGAGCAACCGGGGACACCGGCGCACCAGGCGGCAATAAAGATGAGAATGTGGTGGACGCCGACTTTGAGGTTAAAGACGGGAAATAGAAGCAGTTTACCAGTTCACCGGACTGTGGTATTCTTTAATGTGGTAGTCTTCTGAGAGGGGGTGGTGGTTTGTTGTGTCAAAGCGTGACTATTATGAAGTGCTTGGTGTTTCCAGGCAGGCATCACCGGATGAACTGAAAAAGGCGTACAGAAAACTGGCACGCCGGTACCACCCCGATGCCAATCCGGACAAAAAGGATGCTGAAGAAAAGTTTAAGGAAGTTGCCGAGGCTTACGAGGTGCTGAGCGACCCTGAAAAGAGGGCGGCCTATGACCGGTACGGCCATGCCGGGGTAAACGGGCAGGGCTTTGGGGGTTTTGAAAGGGGCTTTGGCGGCGATTTCGGAGGCCTTGGCGATATATTTGATATGTTTTTTGGCGGCGGCGGAAGGAGCCGGCGCGGCCCTGAAAAGGGAGCGGATCTCCGGGTGGACCTGCAGTTAAGTTTCGAAGAGGCCGCCAAGGGACTGGAGAAAGACCTGAAAGTACCCAGATATGAGGATTGCGGGACTTGCGGAGGCAATGGCGCCGCCCCCGGAACCAGGCCGCAGACCTGTCCGGCCTGCAACGGGTCCGGGCAGGTGCAGTATGCCCAGAGCACTCCCTTTGGAAGGATTGTTCAGTCCAGGACATGCGATCGGTGCCGCGGGGCTGGAAAGATAATTGAAAAGCCCTGCCCCACCTGCCACGGCTCAGGTCAGGTCAGGAAGACCAGGAGCATTCATGTAAGGGTGCCGGCAGGCGTGGACAGCGGCACAAGGCTCAGGGTAGCCGGGGAGGGAGAGGCCGGAAAAAGGGGCGGCCCCCGGGGTGACCTTTATGTCTTTATAAGTGTAAAGCCGCATAAATACTTCCAGCGTGACGGCAACGACGTGGTTGTGGAGGTGCCGCTCAGCTTTGCCCAGGCGGCGCTGGGAGACGAGATAGAAGTCGATACCCTGGACGGGAAGGTTAACATAAAAATACCCGAAGGAACTCAAAGTGGGGTATTGTTCAGGCTCAAGGGCAGGGGTATACCGGACCTCAGTGGGTATGGCAGGGGCGACCAACTGGTCAGGGTGAAGGTGGTAACCCCCACCAAGCTTAGTGAACGGCAGAAGGAATTAATGAGGGAGTTTGCCAGATTGAGCAAGGAAAATCCCACCGGCGTCGAGAAGGGCTTTTTTGAAAAGGTTAAGGATGCTTTCATGAGCTGAGTTATAAAATTTATACCGAGTGGATTCCGACAACAATTTCACTCAGTATAAGCTAAAGGGTGGCTGTTGCATTGAAATGGCTGGAAGTAAAGGTTCCCGTCAGGCGGGAAGATATTGACGCCGTAAGCGAAATATTTGACGGGCTGAAGACAGGCGGGGTTGTCATTGAGGACCCCGCCCTAATTTATAATATTGTAAGCAGCGGAAACAGAGAGAGCATAGCCCCGGGTCTGTCAGCGGACCCGGGCGCCCCGCCGGCTGTCAAGGGTTATCTTCCTGCAGACGGTGACGGGCTGGAAAAACTGGCTGTCCTCCGCAGGCGGCTGGAAAGGTTAAGCAGTGAGTACCCGGAATGCCTGGTAATAAGCGAGGTTGATGACAGTTCCTGGCTCAACCGTTGGCGGGAGTACTACCGGCCGGTCAGGGTGGGAGAAAGACTCCTTGTGGCGCCTTCCTGGGAGCCGGTGGAAGGAGAGGAAGGGCGGCTGGTAATAAGGATGGACCCCGGACAGGCCTTCGGCTGCGGCACCCATCCCACCACCACCATGTGCATGCGCCTGCTGGAAGAGTGTATAAAAGGCGGTGAGTTTGTCCTGGACGTGGGAACAGGGTCCGGCATACTGGCTGTGACAGCGGCCCTGCTTGGCGCCTCAGGCGTGGTTGCCCTGGATGTTGACCCGCTGGCTGTGAAGGTGGCCGGGGAAAATGTCCGGGAAAATAACCTGGGGGACCGGATAGAGGTCCGTCAGGGAAACCTGCTGGACGGTATTGATCTGCGTGTTGATATTGTGGTGGCCAATATTATATCCGATGTGATAAAAATTTTGCTGCCCCAGGCCGTACGGGCATTAAAAGGGGGCGGCAGTTTTATCGCCTCGGGGATCATCGCGGACAGAAGGGCTGAAATGGAGCAGGCCATAGTAAACTCGGGACTGGAGATTGTGAGAACTCTTGAAGAGGGAGAATGGGTAGCTTTTTTTGCTAAAGCTCATTTTAAGTGAAGCCGCGGTAAGGAAATCTCACTTCCAACCTCTCGCCTCTCACTTCCGACAGCGGATTCACTCAGTATTAGAATAAGGTGGCCGGATAAATGCACCGTTTTTTTGTTGAGCCGCAACAATTTGATGCGGACAGGCCTGTGGTTACCGGGCCGGATGTGAAACATATGGTAAAGGTGCTGCGCCTCAAGCCCGGGGACAGGGTTGAACTCCTGGACGGGTCCGGAAGGGCGGCCCTGGCCAGGGTGGAAAGCCTGGGCAGGGACGAGGTGGTTTGCTCAAAGCTTTCGGAGTACAAACCCGGGGGAGAGCCGCCGGTAAGGGTTACCCTGGTTCAGGGACTGGCCAGGGGGGAAAAGATGGACCTTATAATACAGAAGTGCACCGAACTGGGGGTTGCCGAAATAATGCCAATGATCTGCAGCCGGTCAGTGGTCCGCCTTGAGGAGGGAAAGGCGGCCGGCCGGCAGGCCAGGTGGCAGAGGGTGGCCCTGGAGGCGGCCAAGCAGTGCCGCCGTCCCCGTGTGCCGCTGGTGCACAGTCCCCGGGATATCAGCCGGGTGCTTGAGGAGATGCCTCCCGGCGCGGCAGGGCTGATGCCCTGGGAGGAAGAGAGAAATTGTCCCATAGGCGAGCTTTTAAAAGGGGAAAGCCCCGGCCATGTTTATATCTTTATCGGCCCGGAGGGAGGGTTTGAGCCTGCGGAGGTTGAGCAGGCCAGGAGCAGGGGTGTGGCAACGGTTTCCCTGGGACCCAGGATACTCAGAACGGAAACCGCCGGCCTTATATGCCTGGGGCTGGTGATGCATAGGTGGGGAGACCTGGGGGTATTGGCTTAGCTTAGGGGCATTCCCGGTTGGTCGGAGAGGCTAAAGGGTAATACCTGATGGTCGGAGAAGCTAAGGGGCATTCCCGATTTGTCGGAGAAGCTAAAGGGTAATAGCTCCTGTCGGAGACCGGAGAGGCCAATAGCTGGTATATTCCGTCTCCGACCAACCGGAAATACATATGAGGAGTTAACAATGAATCATAAGACAGTGGCCATAGCCACCCTGGGATGCAAGGTCAACCAGTACGAATCAGCCTCCATCGCCGGCATGTTCAGGGAAAGGGGCTACCGTGTGGTCGATTTCGGGGACCGGGCTGACATATACATAATAAATACCTGCACGGTTACCCATGCCGGCGACCGGAAGTCCAGGCAGGTGATACGCCGGGCCGCCAGGGCCAACCCGGACGGGCTGGTGGTGGTTATAGGTTGCTATGCCCAGGTTTCCCCGGAAGAAGTGCTGGCAATACCGGGGGTGGATCTGGTGATGGGCACCGGTGAAAAGTCCGGGATTGTGGACCGGGTGGAGGAGTTAACCGGGGGGAAAAAAATTAACGCCGTAAAGGAATCCTTCAATGGGTGCCATTTTGACGAGCTGCCGGCGGTGGCGGTTACCGGGAGGGTGAGGGCCTTTCTGAAAATACAGGAGGGGTGCGACAACTACTGTTCGTACTGCATTGTGCCCTTTGCCAGGGGGCCGCTGAGGAGCAGGGACCCCGGCAGGATAATGGATGAGGCTGCACGCCTTGTCAGCGCCGGATACAGGGAAATTGTCCTTACCGGCATACATACCGGTGCTTATGGAAAGGATAAAAATTACAGTTGGACCCTGGCCGGCTTGATGAATGATTTAGCGGGCCTCAAGGGGCTGTTCAGGATAAGGCTCAGCTCGGTGGAGCCGATGGATGTAACGGAGGATTTGATTTCGGTGATGGCAGAGGGCCCGCCCTTCTGCCCGCACTTGCACATACCCCTGCAGAGCGGTGATGACAGTATACTGTCCGCCATGAACAGGGATTACAGCTCCCGGGATTTCCGCAGGCTGGTGGAAAATATAAGGGAAAGGATAAGCGGAGTTGCCGTTACCACGGACGTTATAGTGGGGTTTCCGGGGGAAACGGAGGATAATTTTATAAATACCTTTGACTTTATCAGGGATTTGGAGTTTTCCGGGCTGCATGTTTTTAAATATTCCCCCCGGAAGGGAACAGCCGCAGCAGATTTCCCCGGTCAGATTCCTCCCGGCGTAAAGGAGAGGCGCAGCAGCCGTTTAATCAGACTGGGCAGTGAGCTGTCGGGGAAGTTCGCCTCCCGCTACCTGGGAAAGGACGTGGAGGTGCTGGTGGAGGGGGAGGTTGAGGGAATGCCGGGTATCATGCACGGCCATACTCCCAATTACCTCAAGGTGATTTTCCCGGTGGAAGGGGATATGAGGGGAGTATTGGTGACTGTGAGGGCGGAAAAATTATCCGGTGAAATATTAGAGGGCAGAATTATTAGATTTAATGAAGGATTTGTGCCCGGTCATGTTGAATAGAATACTTCCAAAACATGATAACATTTTTCTCCGGGGGGAGGTGTCAGTACCTGCAGGACTGTATTTTTTGTAAAATAGTAAGTAAGGAGATACCGGCCGATATTGTTTATGAAAACGATGCCGTGGTGGTTTTCAGGGACATCAAGCCGGCTGCTCCGGTTCACCTCCTGTTGATTCCCAAAAAGCATATACCTACTGTCCTGGACCTGGAGGAAGATAATGCGGATATTATGAGGGATATACATCTGGCTGCCGTAAAGGTGGCCCGTGAAATGGGTCTGGAAAAGGGTTTTCGTCTGGTATGCAATTGCAATAGGGATGCCGGTCAACTTGTATTTCATATCCATTATCACATGATGGCGGGAAGGTTGCTTCATTGGCCTCCGGGCTAGGGTTCCTTTGGGGCCTGGAGCATGCTTAACCGGATACGCCGTAAGTCTTTTTTGGCGGCATCCCGGTTGACTGCGATTGTTCCCGGATGTATAATAAACTGGTGTTCTTAAAATGGCAGCGGGGTGTTTTATTTAATGTCAAATGTTTATGGTAAGGCGGAGGGAGGGATGAAGAATGGCAGAAGTACGTGTCGGTAAGAATGAGACACTGGACAGCGCCCTCCGACGTTTTAAACGCACCTGTCAAAAAGCGGGTGTACTGGCGGAGGCCAGAAGGCACGAGCATTACGAAAAACCAAGCGTTAGACGTAAAAAGAAATCTGAAGCAGCGAGAAAGCGTAAGTTCCATTAAACAGCCAACAAGACGCCCGGCGAAACAGCCGGGCTTTTTAATACTTTTTAGGGAGATTGACTTATGAAAAAAAAATTCAGGGCGGCGGTTTGCCAGATGGCTGTGGTGTCAGACAAGGACAGCAACCTGGCCTCTGCCCGGCGGTCCATTGCCGGGGCGGCGGCGGAGGGGGCTGAACTGGTGGTGCTGCCGGAGATGTTTAACTGCCCTTATGTTGCCCGCCTTTTTCCGGAATATGCCGAGACATTTCCGGGCGGAAAGACTTATGAGATGCTGTCCCGGGCCGCCCGGGAAGAAAAGATTTATATTGTGGGGGGATCGGTTCCGGAGCGGGAAGGGGAGTCTGTTTTCAACAGCAGCTTTGTCTTTGGCCCGGATGGCGCCATGCTGAGCCGGCACAGGAAGGCGCACCTTTTTGATGTTGACCTGCCCGGTGGCATCAGAGTAAGGGAGTCCAGCACTCTGGGGCGGGGTGAGGGGCCCACTGTAATAAAGACTAATCTATGCAATATAGGTGTGGCTGTCTGCTATGATATCCGGTTTCCGGAATTGATCAGGCTGATGGTGCTTGAGGGGGCAGAGGTAATAGCAGTGCCGGCGGCGTTCAACATGACAACCGGCCCGGCCCACTGGGACATGGTTTACCGGTGCCGCGCGGTGGATAATCAGGTTTATGTAATTGCCGCTTCCCCGGCCAGGGACCGGTCTGCACCCTACGTTGCCTACGGGCACTCCATGATAGTTGATCCCTGGGGCGCTGTGGTTTCCTCCGCCGGTGAGGGGGAGCAGGTGATTACAGGGGAGATTGACCCTGAAAGGATTGAAGGCGTCAGGCGGGAACTTCCCCTTCTGCGTCACAGAAGGACGGACATCTATCAGCTGAACCTGAAAAAATAAGGAGAAGCGGGAGCAACCCTTTTCGTTGTCTCGCTTCTCCGGTAAAAACCCGACAGGCGATCGGGTTTCGGGTTATAGTGCCGGAATATTTGGCACATGGTGCCTTAAATAATGCCGCAGTGTATAGTGTATGTTGTGGTATTTACTTTTGTTTGCTAAAATATAGCAGGCAATTATTAAATTCAATCGCTTTGCAAGGGGTGTTTTATTTGCTGTCAGCCGGACTGATTGGACTGCCCATGGTGGGCAAAACCACTATATTCAACCTGGTTACCAGGGCAGGGGCGCAAACATCCAGGTTTCTTACCGGAAAAGCCGATACAAACGTTGGCATGGGTGATGTGCCTGATGCCAGGATCGATTTTCTTTCAGGGCTTTACAAGCCCCGCAAAACTATTTATGCACGGGTCAATTTCAGTGACGTTCCCGGCCTGGTCAGGGGGGCCAGTCAGGGCAAGGGTGTAGGCAACGCCTTTCTCGATGGAATAAGGCAGGCCGACCTGTTGGTTCATGTGGTGAGGGCATTCGGGGACCCGGACATACCCCATGCCGACGGTAATATAAACCCCCCCCGGGATATTGAGACCATTGACCTGGAACTGCTACTGGCGGATATGGACTTTGTGGAAAAAAGAATTCAGCGGATTGAAGGTGGAAAAAAAATAAAAAAGGAAAACCTGGCCGAGCTGGAGGTTATGAAAAAACTGCTGGCCGGCCTTGAAAATGAGGTCCCGGTGAGCGGGATTGACCTTGGGCGGGAAGAAAAAGATTTGCTTGTCAATTACAGCTTCTTTACGGACAAACCCTTGATGCTGGTGGTAAACACAGATGAGGACCAGTTCAGAAGCGGGGACTACCCCGGTAAAAAAGAAATAATAAGCCTGGCTGAAAGCCGTGGGATTGGGCTCGTTGAGGTGTGCGGCCAGATGGAAATGGAAATAAGCCAGCTATCCCCGGAGGACAGGGAAATTTTCATGGCCGACCTGGGCATAGTGGAACTGGGCGCCGAGAGACTGATCAGGGCGGTTTATGATGCCCTGGGCCTTATTTCTTTCTTCACGGTAGGAGAGGACGAGGTCCGGGCCTGGACCATTGAAAAGGGAATTGACGCCCGCAGGGCGGCCGGGAAAATCCACTCTGACATAGAGAGGGGGTTTATCCGGGCCGAGGTGGTAAGTTACGATGATATGAAAAGCCTGGGCAGCATGGCCAGGGTAAAGGAAAAGGGGCTGGCCAGGCTGGAGGGCAGGGACTATATTGTCCAGGATGGCGATATAATCAATTTCAGGTTTAATATTTAGCCGCCTTACCGGCGGCAGAACTCAGGACTCAGAATTCAGGACTCAGAATGCCTGGTAATCCTGCAGGATTAATTACACAACTTTCGCATCATGGAAACACCTAGGACATCATAATCGACAATGCACGAGGGGGATGTTTTTGCATCGGGCGAATGTTCCGGGCATTCCTTATATTTTCATCCTCTGATGGTGCCGCTTGCGGCATGGGAGTCTCTGAGTTCTGAGTTCTGAGTTCTAAAAAAGCCGCCTGATAGGGCGGCTTTTTTATAGCTTAAACTGAAGCGAGAGCCCGTTCAGGCGGTCCACCAGGCGGGCCACCCTTCTGGCTGAAGAGGTAATTTCCTGCAGTGCCTCCAACTGCTTTTTGGTGCTGAAGCTGTTTTCCCCGGGATCTCCACTTTCACGGCAGTTTTTTTCCGCGGCGGCCCTGAAGTTTTCAGACAGGTTGATAATAATCTGGCTGGACTTGGTAAGCTCCGAGGCGCTTGTTCTGACCGACATGAACAGGTTGGCCAGGTGTCCCGTCATGGTGTTGAAGGCCTGAGACAGGCTGCCCAGCTCATCCATCTGACGGACCGGGACCTGGTGGGCGAAGTCACCCGCCGCAATGTGTTCGGTGGCTTCCATCAGGTCGTTGATGGGATGCCTGAGAATACGCCCGGCCATGACCCTGGCCAGCATTATTCCCGCCACAACCGCGGCAAAGGAGATGAGCAGCATATTAATGATAATATCATTCAAAAGGGATGTTTGTTTGACGGTGTTAATGCCGATTTGATAATAGCCGATTGTCTTTCCGTCCCTGCCGGTAATGGGCGAGGTAAATATATTCCCGACAGTTTTTCCGTTTGAGTCCGCATAGGTTGTAACGGTTTTTCCGGCCGGGGGGGATGCCGCCAGGGAAGCCTGGGCGCCCAACAGCTTCTGGTCGGTATGGCCCACAATAACCCCCGCCGCATTTATTACAGCCGCAAAAATTAAATCATCATTTGTGCGTATGCTTTGCAGGTGCTGGCGAAAAAGATCCTGGTTTCCCGACTGCAACCCCTCGGCGGCAATGGAGGAGCCTGATTGAACCATGCTCCATCCCCTTTGAAGCACCTGTTCCCTTATGGTTGACCGGGTGCTGAAGTAGTTGCCGCACCCCACCGCCGTCATTAAAAAGGTTATCAGCATGGCCATGTAAAGGCTCATTTTGAAGGTTATGGACATGGAGCTTAATTTCTTTTTCATGGTGCAAGCTCACCTCGCTTTTTATTATTATCAGCAGAAATCAATGATGTCGCCCCTGGTGGTGCCTGTGAAGGCCAGTGACCCCGATTCCAGCTCAATTACCAGCTTTGATTTTCTGATTATACTGGTAAACCTGAAAGGGGGCATTTCATGGACCTGGAAGATCACCCGGTTTTCCCCGTCAAGAAAAATAATATCCAGGGGAAACCTCATAAACATGGTGTGGATGGACCGGCAGGGGTTCAGTACCATGCACCATCCCCGGGGCAGGTTTGGCCTGCCCATGAGACCCATAAACCGGGCAAAAAAGGAGTCGGCTACGATTGTGTTGTGGGCCAGGAACACTCCGCGGCTGGCGTTGTAAACCCTCATGCAGCTTCACCTCAAACTACAAAATTTTTGTAAAGACTTATGGCTGCAGGACCCAGCAGTACCACAAAAATGGTGGGGAAAATGCAGGTAACCATGGGGATCATCATTTTCACCGGGGCCTTCATGGCCTGTTCCTCCGCCCGCTGTCTTCTTTTGCGCCTCATCTGGTCCGATTGGAGCCGCATCACGTTGCCTATGCCGATTCCCAGCTGCTCGGCCATTATTATTGACCCCACAAAGGTGGACAGATCGTCCACATCAACCCTGTTGGCCATGTCCCGGAGGGCTTCTTTGCGGCTTTTCCCCATCTTGCACTCCTGGAGGACAACCAGAAACTCTGAAGACAGAACGTTTTTACCCTTTTCCACAACTTTGAGCAGCGCCCCGTCAAAGCCGGTTCCGGCCTCGACGCTGACTGTGATAAGGTCAAGCACATCCGGAAGGCTTTTCTCAACCTCATTTTTTCTTTCAGTAATCTTCTTTTTCAGGTATAAATCCGGCAGCAGCCAGCCGCCTATTGAGGCCGCGAGAACCAGGAGCAGCCAGTCGGTCGAATCAAGTCCTATTAAAGGTTGGGCCAGTATCAGTATGCCAGGGCCTGTAACGGCCAGCACCAGTTTTACCGCTATAAATTCCCTGGGGCTGTGTCCCCCCGGCCTGCCCGCCTTAATCAGCCTCCGGTTGATTTCCGCCTCCTTTTCAGAGGGAAGCATCCTGGACGACAGCTTTATCATGCTGTTTAATAAAGGTTTGAACAGCCTCCTGGTAATTGGCTCGCTCAATTCCTTGTCTCTGATGCCGGAGTTTCTCTGTCCCACAACCTCGACCACCCTCCGGTTCATCTCAATGCTTTTTCCGGACAGGCTCAGACTAAATGCCATAAATATTGAAAAGGCTGCCATGAAAACCAGTGCGGATACAAGATACATTTCTTCACACCCCCCCGTTCAAATCTCAATGTTGATTATTTTACGTATCAGGAGAATTCCCACAGTCTCCAGTATCAATGCCGAGACAAGCATGGCAATTCCCATGGGGTCTGTAAAGAGCGGCATGAGATAATCCGGAGACATGAACCAGAGTATTCCGGCCAGCGCAAAGGGTAGGATGCCTATAATAATGCCGGAGACTTTTCCCTGGGCGGTAAGTGTTTTTATTTCACCCTTGATCCTGATTCTTTCCCTGATTGTAGCGGCAATGTTATCCAGTATTTCGGCCAGGTTTCCACCCACCTGCCGCTGAATCAGGACCGCCGTTATTACCAGGTCCAGATCTTCACTGCCCACCCTGGAGCTGAGGTTCTCCAGGGCCTCCTCGGTGGGGGTGCCCAGATTCATCTCCTGGAAGGCGCGCCCGAATTCCCTGGAGATAGGGTTGGGGAGTTCTTTTCTGACCATGTCCATGGCTTGTAAAAAGCTGAACCCTGACCTGAGGGAGTTGGACATTATCACCAGGGAATCCCCTATCTGGGAGTTGAATTTATGCAGCCGCCTGACCTTGGCCATCCTTACCCACAGTATGGAAAAAACAATTACAGAAACGCCGGCAAGTATTCCGGCAGACATATCCAGAAAGATCAGGGTTGATAGTATGCCGGCCAGTACAGATCCCCCCGCGGTAAGAATGATGTACTCCTCGCTCTTCAGAGGGATGTCGGCGCCGGTAAGGTTTTTGTCCACCATGCGGGCCAGTTTGTTGAAAAAGCCTATTTTGACGGCTGACCTGGAGACGGATTCCAGTATTTTCTGAGAGGCCATCACCTGGGCGCCGCCTGATTCTTCCCGGTGGGAAGCTGATTTGCGCATATTTTTCAGCCTGTTGACCAACTCCCTGTTGCGGCCGGTGGCGGAGCGGTGCAGGCCTATGACAAGGAGGCTGCAGGCGCCGAAAATAATGAGCAGCAGACTTGTTAATTCAGGTTTCATGCAGGTTCACCTCCAACCTTGATGGCCTGACTGTTTTTTTCAGACCATCGACGGGACAAAAATGCTGTGGTCCAAGTTGATTCCGGACTCCACCAGGCGGGAGTAAAACTTGGGACGGATGCCGGTGGCCATGTAGCCGCCCGTAATCCTTCCGTTTTCGTCCACACCGGTCTGGCGGTAAATGAATATGTCCTGCAGTACTATTACATCGCCCTCCATTCCCTGAACCTCTGTAATGTGGGTTACTTTCCTGGTGCCGTCCCGAAAACGGTTTTGCTGTATGATCAGGTCTATGGCGGAGGATATCTGGTCTCTTATAGCCTTGACCGGAAGTTCCATGCCGGCCATCAGTACCATTGTCTCCAGCCTGGACAGCATGTCCCTAGGAGAGTTGGCGTGGCCGGTGGTAAGGGACCCGTCATGGCCGGTGTTCATTGCCTGGAGCATGTCCAGCGCCTCACCGCTCCTGACCTCGCCCACTATAATGCGGTCAGGCCTCATGCGCAGGGCGTTCCGGACCAGATCCCTGATTGTTATGGCCCCCTTGCCCTCCAGGTTGGGCGGGCGACTTTCCAGCGACACCAGGTGCTCCTGCCTGAGCTGCAGCTCAGCGGCGTCCTCAATGGTAACAATTCTTTCATCGCTGGGAATGAAAGAGGAGAGCACGTTCAGGGTGGTGGTTTTACCGCTGCCGGTGCCTCCTGAAACCACTATGTTCAGGCGGCCCCTGACACAGGCCTCCAGGAATTTTGCCATGGTATCGGTGAGGCTTCCCAGCCCAATCATGTCGTCTATGCCCAGGGGGTCCCTGAAAAATTTTCTTATGGTAATGGTGGGGCCGTTCAGGGCCAGGGGAGGGATGATGGCGTTGACCCTTGACCCGTCGGGAAGCCTGGCGTCAACCATGGGCATGCTTTCATCTATACGCCTTCCCAGCGGCGCCACTATTTTTTCAATTATGTGCAGCACATGGTTGTTGTCCCGGAAGCATACGTCTGTTTTTTCCAGCCGGCCCTGCCTTTCAATGTATACATTGTGGGGCCCGTTGACCATTACCTCGCTGATTAGTGGGTCGTCCAGCAGAGGGGTAATGGGCCCGAAGCCTATGGCCTCGTTCACTATCTCAGCCGCTATACGCTGTTTTTCATGGCGGGGGAGGTGTTCGCCCTCCCTGTCCAGCAGTTCGTTGACCAGTGCGGAAATTTTGCCGGACGTCTGTTCTGTGTTGCTGTCCTTGCTGTCCAGGGCCAGCTCGGCAATTACCTTTTTATGCAGGTTGTTTTTCAGATTCTGGTACGGGTCCTTTTTGGGCGCCACCGGTACCTCCCGGACAGGGGGTTTCTCGGGAACGCTGTGTAACACCGGGGAATCCTTTTTACTCTGTTTTTCCAGCCTTTTCAGTAAAGACACCTTTCATCACCTCCTGGCTGCCGGTGCCGGCCAATTAAAAGCTGAATATTTTTCCTATAATGGACTTTTTCGGCGGCGCCCCGGCCTCTTCTCCGTTTTCAGATGGGGCCGGCGTTCCGCCAAGGGAGTCCGCCAGGTCTGTGAAAGATTTTGTAATCTGGGCGGACGGGCGGGTCAGCACAAAGGGGTGTCCCTTGTTTATGGAGGCCGATACGGTTTCATTATCTTCCGGCAGGGCGGCTGTAACGGTTGTGTTGATGTTTTTTTCCAGGTCCTTTATTTTAAGGCCGTCGTTGTGGTATCTGTTCAGTATTATTTTTGTCCTGTCAGTGAGGTTCAGTTTTTCCAATATTTCCAGGTTTACCCGGGCATGCCTGAGAGTGGGCAGGTCCTGGTTGATGATGACCATAATGTGGTCGGATAACTCCAGGCAGGACAGCGTTATTTCATTTATTGCAGCCGCTGTGTCAACCAGTATATAGTCGTAGGAGGCCTTCAGCGACTTCAGTATGTCCTCGGCATGGGTGGCGGTAATCAGATCGGCCTGCTCAGGGGAACCGGGGGCCGGGAGGATCCTTACTCCGGACATGTGAGGGCAGAAGTAGGTTTCCAGCAGGGAGGGGTCGGCATAGTCCGTTTCCTGCACCACCTCCGCCAACCCGCTCTTGGTGGAGATGTTCATGAATACCAAGACGTCCCCGCCCTGCAGGTCCATGTCAACCAGGGCCACCTTCTTTTTAGTCTTTTGTGCAAGGCTTATGGCCAGGTTGCAGGCGGCGGTTGTTTTTCCCACACCGCCCTTGGTGGAGAAAAAGGTTATAATTTTACCGGGCTGCCGGGGTGGGGTCGCCGGTACGGGACTGCTTCCCTCCACAAGGTAGAGACGTCTCCTTTTGGAGAATTCGCTGGCCTTGCGGATTGTTTCAGCCAGTTCTCCGCTGCTGAATGGCTTGACAAGGTAGTCCCGCGCTCCGGCGGCCATTGCCTTGCGCAGATATTCCTGTTCGCCCTGTATGGATACAATAATTATGGCGGAATCGGGGTTTTTCACCGTTATTCTTTCCGTTGCCTGTATTCCGTCCAGCTTGGGCATGTTGACGTCCATGAGTACGACGTCCGGCTTGAGCGACTCGGAAAGGATCACGGCCTCCTCGCCGTCTTCGGCCTCCCCCACCACCTGGATATCTTCCTCAAAGTACAGCAGCCTTTTGATGTCTTCCCTGGTACCGGGGATATCATCCGCGATAAGAACGTTTATTGTGCTCATTACTTTTCACCTCCGGATTACCTGACTAAATTGTTGACACGGGTTGATGACGCTTCCACCCACGCTGAGTCGGAAGGGGACCTGAGCAATACCCGGATGCTTCCCTGTTCAGAGGCCATTGTCAGGTGCTGGGCCTCCACCGGGCTGACTGAAAGGGTGAGTGTTCCGGTCTGGGTCTGCTTGTTGTCCAAGGCTACGGAAGTTGATTTGTTCACCGCCAGTATTTTGATGTTCTGTATCAGCAATGAAGTTACCACGCCATCCTTGCCGCCCACGTTCACGGTGCCCAGGATGTCCACGCGGTCGCCTGGCTTCAGCAGGCCGGCCACACCGGTGACTTCATTTACTGCGATGGTCATTGCCCTTCGGCCGGGCTCGACAATCAGGGAAAGCCCTTCTGTTGGGTCTCCTGAATCGGCTAATTTGTTTTTGATAATCTGCTCGCCCGGGTAGATGGTCTCTTTTGCCATCTTGCCAATCACGTCCCCGGGTTTTCCAAGGGCGGACTGGTTTATATAATTGGAGGGCATTTCAGTGAAATCCACCATTTGCTCGGTTATTACCTGACGTGCAGGTATGGTTGTCTTGGCCACGGCTACCGGATAAAAGTTTCCGGAGGCCTTATAAGTGTTTTCCAGATATTTAAAATATTGGTAAGTGCCTCCCGCGGCCGCAAGGCCGAAGACCAGCGCTATGATAAGGATCAGGTTTATTTTGCCCTTCATGGCTTTCATCTCCCCTTATGGTTTATTGCTTCTTATTCCACCAGCCTTACCCCGTAGAGGCTGGTTATGGGTTTTAGCAGGTCCGTATTTCCTTCGGCGGCCATTTTTACAAAATAGCCTTTTATTTCATCATCGGCGCAGAGGGTTGATTCCCTGTCTATGAAAAAGGCGGCAAAACCGGTAACCGTTATTTCATCGCGGCCCTGTAATTCATCCCTGTGAAGGGGTATGACTATTACCTTCGGGCAGCCCGGCCTGAAATTATTATATGTGCAGCCGTCGGTACAGCGGTCAAGTCTCTGTTCAATTCCGTCCGTGGGGCCGTTCATGTTGCCCGGCTCTGTTTCCAGTACGTCACCGACCTTTATTTCCTGTGAAAAGCCGTTGATAAGATTGTATTTATAGTTCAGGCTTCCCCGGCCATTAAGGGCCAGAGCGCCGAAGTTGCCGGGTGAATCAGGGGAGCCGAATTTCAGTGTAACCATCTGCCCGTATTCAAGCGGCTGTTCCTTGATGGTAAGGGGGGCCACCCCGGTATAGGAGGTGACGGCTGACGCCTCTGCCGCCGCATGGGCGCTGACCGGCCTTTCCATAACACCGAAAACCCTTGACATGATCAGGCGGACTGTTTGCCGGGCGTCCACCGAAACCTTGTTGCCGTCCAGGGATACGTTGATTTCATGGGGACCTGAGACGTTGGCCGCTAAAACGTCTACAGCTCTCTGCCGGGCGATGTCCTCGCGCAGATTGGGGTCCGGCTCAAGGACCATGTCCCGGGCCGCAGCCATGGCTGCGCTGTCCGCCGCATTGGCCAGGCGCTGCCTGGCCAGGGCTATGCGGCCAAAGTCAGTCACCAAGGCAGTCATTCCAAAAATGGCGGTTATTCCGATGCAGACCATGAAGAATGAAAGGCCTTTTTTGTCTTTTATTGCGTCTGCCATTGCTTTCAATGACCATACCACCTTTCAGCAGCGGAAAATTACTCCACAAGCCTGACACCGTACAGACTGGTAACCGGCTTTGAAAAGTCGGGATCGCCCTCGGCCACCATGCGGACGAAATATCCCTTTATTTCATCACTGGCGCAGTTGGTGGAATCCCGGTCCACAAAAAAGGCGGCGAAACCGGTTACAGTGATCTCATCACGTCCATGGAGAGAATCCTCATTATGCGTGGGAATCACGATAACCCTTGGGCAGCCGGGCTTGAAGTTGTCAAAGGTGCAGCCGTCGGTGCACCGGCTTAGCCTTACATCAATTCCGTCTGTGGGGCCGTTCATGTTGCCTGGCTCGGTTTCCAGCTTGTCACCTATGTGTACCTCTTCCTGGTATCCGTTTATCAGTTTATCCCTGTAATTTTTTGCACCCCTCCCGCCCAGGGCCAGCGCCCCAAAATTGCCCATTGACCGGAATTGGCCGGCATCCTTTGGCGATCCGTATTTAAGTGTTACCAACTGCCCGTAAGTAAGGGGCTGTTCATGTATGGTCAGCGGCGCAATGCCGGTGTATGAAATATTGCTTCCCGCCGCTGCGGCGGCATGGGCACTGACGGTTTTTTCGTTTACGCCGAATATCCTTGACATAATCAGACCGACTTCCTGCTGGATATCCACAGATATTTTATTGCCGTCGATGGAAACGGTAACATTTTCACTGTCGACACCGTTGGCCCCGGCAACTTCCAGCACTCTCCGCCCGGCGGTGATTGCCCCGAGGTCTTTATCCGTCGCCAGGGCAAGGTCCTGGGCGGCCGCCATGGCGGCACTGTCCGCCGCATTGGCCAGGCGCTGGTGGGCCAGGGCTATACGGCCAAAATCAGTTACCAGCGCTCCCATTCCGAAGACGGCAATGATACCCAGGCAGGTTATGATGAAGGAAAGCCCCCGCTCGTCTTTTATTTTGGAGTAAGTTCCTTTCATTACTCACACCTCTTCTTTCATTCCACCCTCATCGTGGTACTGGCTGAAATGGGCAGAGGGTCCGGCACAAACAGGTCAAAAAGGGGGAAAATAAGGTCGACATTATATTTCACCTCTACGGTGGCCAGTGAGCCGGACCTTCTCAACGACTGGGCCGGGCTGATGGTGGTTGTTACTTCTGTTTTCTCAAGGCTGGAGGTGGTAAGGTCCACCCTTGCCTCAATATCAGCATCGCTTTTTCCGGTTATGGCCACCCTGGCGCCCTCCCGTGAAGCGTTGGTGATAATAAGGTAAGAGTGAAATATCCTGCCGAATTCCACCACCCCCATAAATAGAACAAGGAGTATCGGCAGTACAAGCGCCAGCTCTACCATGGCCTGGCCATTATTGTCTTTCAAGAATAGGTGTTTCATATTTATCACCTCAGAAAAGTCTGCAACCCTGCCATATATGTTGTGGCCACACCTGCCCCTATGGCGAGAGAGTAGGGGAAGTACAGCGGCTTGGCGTCTTTTACGCAGTCACTGCCGGCCCTGAACACTATTCCGTATTTGAGCAGCAAGCCGGAGAGGACTGACAGGTATCCCCGGAGGGTATTAAGCAGCCTTCGGTTCAATATCAAAACAATAAGTGCAAAAACACCGCCGGCCAGCGCGCCGGTCAGAAAGGCGCTGATAACGAAGGAGGACCCTTTTATTCCCCCGATTACCGCCAGCAGCTTTACGTCTCCGGCGCCAATGCCTCCCCTGGCGAAAGGAATAATCAGAATCAACAAGCCCATGGCCAGCCCCTTGATGCCATCCCAGAGATGCTGCCATCCACCGGTGAAAAAATTAGCGGCCAGGGCGGCGATAAGAAAGGGGACAAGTATTTTGTTGTAGATACGCCTTCCCCTTATGTCCGTGATAATGCAGATTATCATCAGCGTTATCAGCAGATAATCACTGACCGTGAATTGAAGATCCGGAATGGTCATATCGCATCAACCTCACAAGAAGTTATGTGCAGTGTTAATAAGTAGCCCTACTTAAAGCGCATTTAAGTAGGGCACAGGTTGTAAAAGAGTCTGTAACAGTTTATGAATAATTGCCTTGGAATCAGGGAGTAGTCGTAGTCCCGGCGTTGTTTATCTCATTGCCGACATTGCTGACCTGTTTGGAAACACCCTGGCCCAGCAGCCTGAATCCAGCGATGGCCACTACCGCCACCAGCGCCAGTATGAGTCCGTATTCCGCCATACCCTGCCCGCTTTCGTCATTCCACAGATTCAAAAGAAGCTTATGCATCAAATCCACCGCCTTCTTAATTTATTTGTATAAATAATATCACTGCCTGGAAACCTGGGCATCTTACTGTGGACTTAAATATACGGCAAGCTTTAGCCTCAAGTTGTAGAGGACTATAGTCCCAAAAAAAACAATGGGACTGTAATAAGTCCCATTGTTTCAATAAAGGCACTCCTTAAAGCATGGATCAGAGATCGGCCATCTTGTTTTTAATGGCGTAAAGGGCGGCCTGGGTTCTGTCCTCCACGTTGAGTTTTTGAAAAATACGGTACAGGTGGTTTTTCACCGTCTTTTCACTGATAAAAAGCTTACTGGCTATGGTTTTGTTGGAGTCGCCCCTGGCTACATGCTGTAGTACCTCTATTTCCCTGGGTGTTAGCTGATCGTCATCGCAGTTCCTTGATGGCGTTTTATCGGGCATTCTGTTAATCTCCTGCAGTACCCTGGCCAGGAGTCGCGGCGGGATGTATGAATTTCCCGCAGCCACCCCCTTGATGGTCTCAATAAGCTGTCCCGGGCTGATGTCTTTAAGGAGGTAGGCCGAGGCGCCGGCGCGGATGAATTCGAGCAGGTATTCTTCCTGGTCGTGAATGGTCAGTCCAATAATGCCGATATCGGGCTTGTTCCTCTTTATTATGCGGCAGGCTTCAATGCCGTCGGTTTTGGGCATGTTAACGTCCAGGAGGGCGATGTCAATGTCCTTTTCCAGGGCCAGCGCAACAGCCTCCTGACCATCCGCAGCCTCTGAGGCAACCTCTATTTCTTCTTCCAGGGAGAGGATTTTTACTATGCCTTCCCGCACCAAGGCGTGGTCGTCGGCTATTAGCACCCTGATAGGGGACATCCTTTACACCACCCATCTCAATTAATAATCAGTCCTCCAGGGGGATGGAGATACTTACCGCGGTTCCGTTTCCCGGGGAGGTGTTTATAATAACCTCTCCGTCCAGTATCTGCGCCCGCTCCCTTATGCCCAGGAGGCCGAAGCAGTTCTTGTTTTCACCGCTTATTACCGAGCCTATATTAAAGCCCACCCCGTTGTCCTTGATCAACATATTTATTTTATCATCCAGTATCTCCATTTTAATCACGACATGGCTGCACCTGGAGTGTTTGCGTATGTTGCTGAGGCATTCCTGCATCACCCTGAACAGGGCCACCTCCACGGCCATGGAAAATCTCCTGGGCGTACCAATGACCACCATTTCCACAGTAATGCCGTACTGGTTCTGAAAATCCTCAACATAGCGCTTTACCGCCGGTACCAGGCCCAGGTCGTCCAGCACCATGGGGCGCAGGTCGAAGATAATTTTTCTCACGTCCTGCAGGCTTTGACGGACCATATTCTGCAGGGCTTGAAGTTCTTCCCTGACCCTGGACCGGTCCACATCCATCAGCTTCATGCAGAACTCCGCCCTCATGACAATATTGGCCATGAGCTGGGCCGGGCCGTCGTGTATTTCCCTGGCCACACGGTGGCGTTCCTCTTCCTGGGCCTTTATGATGCTTATCCCCAGTTGCTGAACCTGCTGCATTTCACCTATTTTTTTAGACAGGTCCCTGAGGTTTCCAGCCAGGAAGTTGGCTGCCACGGCCAGCTGTGAAGCCGTGTCTTCCGCCTTTTTCAGCATATTGTCCAGCCTGCGGAGGTTTTGCTCCATGCTGTCCCTTTTATAGCGCAGGAGGGATTCCCGCCCCCTCAGGTTTACCAGTTTAAGCTGCTTTTCCTGTGCGTTTTCATAGGCCTTCTTTATATCTTCTTCGGAATATTTTTTAAAATTTTTACTGACCATCGCCAAGCGGGCCCTTGCTTTTTTTTCCTCGATGGTGAGGTTGTCCACCTCTGTGACGACTGCGTTTACCTCTTTGCGAACCTCCTCCAGCTCAGACTTCAGCCGGTTGTGTTCCTTGCGGGCATTTTCCGCAAAGTCAAATACCTGCCTCTTGCCGTTTTCGATGGCGGAGATGGTTTCTTTAATTATTGAATCGAGGTTGGCTGGTCCATCAAGCATTTATGTTCACCGCACATCTTTTAATTGGGGATATTCCTCCGACCCCAAGACCGGTCTCCAAATGGAGGTGTGTCCCCTTTCTCTGTTGGGGACATTCCTCCGACCCCAAGACCGGTCTCCAAATGGAGGTGTGTCCCCTTTCTCTGTTGGGGACATTCCTCCGACCCCAAGACCGGTCTCCAAATGGAGGTGTGTCCCCTTTCCTTATTATCGACGAATAACAATATGTTTCTGCAAAAAAAAATCATTCCCTGCAGAGGAAATGATGTTATTTGTAAAATATGATCAAATTATCTTTTTTAAGGTATGGCTGAACTTGTTTTTCCGGGTATAATATAGCCCAATTGGGCAAGGACCATCTCCCGGGAGGTTATTTGCACCTCATTACCCCTTACCGTTACGGAGCTTTCCAGAATATCACGGAAGAATTCCGCGGGCGCATACATAACACCTTCCCGTTCCAGTGGTCCGGGAGTGACGTTTACAGCCCCGGATGGTGTCTGCACCGTTGAAGACCCCGGAGACAAAGATATGGTGCACCTGTTTACTCTGATATCATATCTTGATTCTTCTTCCAGCCAATCCGAGGGGTAGCCCATTCCTTCCACAGCCGCCCGCACAGGAATATAAAGGGTTCCGCCGGAGATAAAAGGATCCCGGCCCCGGCTGTTTTCAATGTTTTTTCCGTTAACGGAAAGGGTGTATTTTTCAGGTGCGGCCGGGTTTTCTTTCTTTTGCGGGCTGCTGGTTATTTTTACCACCGTGCCCACGGACACCCTTTCAAAGAGCCAGATTACGTCGTCATTTTTCATGCGTATGCATCCGGCTGAGACGTACTTGCCTATTGAAGAGGGGTCGTTGTTGCCATGAATGCCGTATTCGCTTCCGCCTCCCACGCTCAATCCCAGCCAGCGCGGCCCAAGAGGGTTGCGGGGGCTGCCGCCGGGGATGTTCTTTTTGCCGTAGTATGGGTTAACCAGCTTGTTAACTATTCTGAAAACCCCCTCCGGCGTGTAACCGGGCTTGCGGCCGGTTGCCACGGGTAAAACCCTTACAATATCATTATCATCATAAAGGGTCAGTTGGTTGGTCGACTTGTTAATCAGTATGCTGTATTCCGCCAGGACCTGCACAGGGGAGAGGAGAAAAAAAAGAAAAGAGACCAGGATTATGGTAAATGCCTTTTTTATCATGGTAACTCCTTTACTTATACTGAAATTCTATGCGGTCAGAATCCAGACCCCCATGCCGCATTTATGCGGCATGAGAGTCTGGATTCTGACTTCTGAATTCTGAATTCCTGCCGCCGGTTAGGCGGCACCGGCCAGAGGCCGGTTATTGACCTCCGGGAGTAAAGGTTTATACTCTATAATATATATGCAGGAGAGGCCGGCTTAATTAATAAAAAAGGAATTTAATGGTAATTTTTTCAGGGGGACATTCTTGTGCCGCAGGATAAGGATAAATCAGGTGAGCGGGCTGTGCTGGTCGGTGTTGAGCTGCCGGGGGACAGCCATAAGGATACCGGGGAGTCGATGAGTGAGCTGGAAAAGCTGGCCGGGACGGCGGGTGCGGCTGTGGTGGGCCGGTTGATGCAGAAGAAAGCCAGGCCTGACCCGGCCACCTTTCTGGGCAGGGGCAAGGTCCGGGAGGTGGCCCGTATGTGCGGGGAAGTAGAGGCGGATCTGGTTATATGCGACCGGGAGATAACCCCGGCCCAGACCAGGAACCTGGAAAAGGCCATTGGTGTCAGGGTTATTGACAGGTCCCTGCTGATACTGGACATATTCGCCGGGCGGGCGAAGACCAGCGAGGGGAAGCTGCAGGTGGAACTGGCGCAGCTTAATTACATGCTTCCCAGGCTGTCGGGGATTGGTGCGGATCTGTCCAGGCTGGGAGGGGGAATCGGCACCAGGGGTCCGGGGGAAACCAGGCTGGAGGTTGACAGGAGGCGGATCAGGAAGAGGATATCCGACCTGAAGAGGGATATAGAGGAGGTCCGGCGCCACCGGGAGGTGCTCAGAAAGGGCAGGCGGGAAATACCCGTGGTCCAGGTTTCCATAGTGGGGTACACCAATTCGGGAAAATCAACCCTGCTGAGGGCGCTTACCGGGGCGGATGTTCTGGTGGAGGACAAACTTTTTGCCACGCTGGACCCCACCACCAGGAAAGTGACGCTGCCCAACAATGAAACAGTACTACTTACCGACACGGTGGGTTTTATCAGCAACCTGCCCCACCACCTGGTGGCAGCGTTTCGGGCCACGCTGGAGGAGGTGGTGGAGGCGGATATTCTGCTCCATGTTATTGATATATCCCACCCCGGTTTCATAGGCCAGGCCGGGACCGTGAGAGAGGTTCTGGATTCCCTGGGCGCGGGAGACAAGCCCACCATACCGGTTTTTAACAAGGTCGACCGCATTCGCGGAGACTGCTTTCCCCCTCTGGAACTTGGCGGGGATCCGGTCTGTATTTCAGCTCTGACAGGCAGCGGGCTTGACAAGTTGCTGGACAGAATAGCCGCCGCTGCCGCCAGGAGAAGGGTAAGAAGGAAGTTCTTTCTGCCCTTTTCAAAGGCAGGGCTTTTGCCTGTTATTTTCGGAAAGGGCAAGGTGCTCAGGCAGGAACATGGCCCTGACGGCATTATGGTGGAGGCTGAATTGGAAGAAATATGGGCGGGCAGGCTGGATTCGATACTTAAAAGAGATTAAAAAATATTTTTTTCCGCCTTGCTGCCTGATAATACCCTGGCAGGCGAAAGGGGGGAGGTATCCAGCAGGTCGCAACTGCCCCTCAGAATCAGTTGAGAGGATATGATGCCGATTGCGGGGGAGTGCATGAAGCCGTTGCCGGCAAATCCACCGGCTATGAAAAACCCCTTTACGGCCGGATGTTCACCCAGCAGCCCCAGGTAGTCGGGGGTGAGGGACCTTATTCCCACATAGGCTTTCTCCAGGCTCCCCTCCTGTAAGGCCGGTATCCGCCCCACAGCGGCCTCAATAAAGCCGTCAAGGAGAGACCAGTCCACGGAGGTATCCGTGCCCGGGTATGTGTCCCTGTCGGTGCCGCCCAGAAGAAGTATTCCATTTTTTTCTGCATGAAGATAAAAGCCCGTGTCCAGGTCCACCACCAGAGGGGTGCTGCCTGGTATGCCGCCCAGGGGAGAGCAGACATATACCTGTCTCCTGTACGGGCGGGCGGGGATGTCTATTCCGGCCATCCTCCCTATCCCGGGAAGGTCCGGGCCGGCCGCATTGACTAATACCCCGCAGTTTATTCTTCTCTTCGATGTAATTATTCCCTTTACAGCACCACCCTGCACATCAACACCAGTCACCTCCTCCTGGAAAAACGCCTGGACCCCCCTTTTTCTGGCCTGGTTGAAATAGCCCATGGTAACCCCGTAAGGGTCGGCATAGCCGTCCTCAGGGCAGTATGTGCCGCCAATAAGGTCCTCTGAGTGCAGGAAGGGGTACCGGGCGGCCAGTTCAGCGGGACTGAAAAAATATGCGGGTATACCAAAATCGTCAAGGAGACGCGTATTATTTATGAAAAGGGGCCTGTTTTCCTCTTTGGCTGAAACAAACAGGTAACCCCTTTGCCGGAAATAGACAGGGTACTCCATATCTGCGTTAAAGCGCTTGAAATAAGGCAGGCTTATTTTTGTCATGGTGACACAGACCGGGTTTGAAAACTGGTGCCTGATACCGCCCGTGCACTGTGCAGTGGAGCCTGCGCAGGGGAACTTTTCCCTGTCCACAACGGCTACTTTCAAGCTGTTGTCCAGGGAAAGGTGATATGCTATGCTTAAACCTATAACGCCGGACCCAATTATAACAACATCGAAAGAATTCATTTAAAATCACCCCAGTACGATATATTTTGAACATAAACAACCGGATTCCTTCAAGGAAAGGAGGTTTTGGAAATGACGGCGACGAATAATCAACTTCGAATGCTTAAGCATGGCGGAGGATGACAATGAGATTTGAAAGTTTTAGCGGTAAGGATTTATTCATGATGCTGGTTGGCAGCGCCAACCTGCTGGCTGAAAAGCGGTCGGAGATAGATTCCCTTAACGTCTTTCCGGTCCCTGACGGGGATACCGGAACAAACATGCACCTGACGCTTTTCGCCGGTGTTAAAGAGGCCGGGGAAAAAAGGGGACAGTCCGCCGGGGAAATAGCCTCAGCCCTGGCCAGGGGGTGTCTGCTCGGCGCCCGGGGAAACTCAGGCGTGATTCTTTCCCAGATACTTCAAGGGTTTGCCGGCGCCATGGAAGGCAAGGACAAGGTTCTTACCGCCGATGTCGCGAAGGGTTTCAGGGAGGGGACGCAGGCTGCATACAGGGCTGTGATGAACCCTGCCGAGGGGACCATACTCACTGTATGCAGGAGATTTTCCGAGGCCTTTGAAGAGGGCATAGGCCGTAATTATGACATGCTCAGAGCCATGCTGCACGCATACCGTCAGGCGCAGCAGGCGCTGGAGGAGACCCCGGAACTGCTTCCGGTGCTGAAAGAGGCGGGTGTGGTGGACGCGGGGGGCAGGGGCCTGGTGGTTATCCTTGAGGGTATACTGCGCGCACTGAAAATGGCCGCCGCCAGGCAGGAACTGGAGCTTTTCGACCTTGCCGCAAGCCAGCAGAAGGAGTTTATAACCAGAGCCCGGGAAGTGGCGGCAATAGAGTATACCTACTGCACCGAAATGATAATCAGGGGCGCCGGGCTGCTGCCGGATCAAATCCGCCGGGAACTTATTCCATATGGGGACTGTGTGATGGTGGTGGGCAATAATGAAACCGCCAAGGTTCATATCCACTCCAACCACCCCGGTTTGGTTATCGAGTGCTGTCTTAAATATGGGGCGCTGCACAACATTCAGGTCAATAACATGGAAGATCAGCACATGGAATTCAGTGCGCCAAAAGGTCAGCAAAAGCCGCTGGGCGTAATAAGTGTGGGACTGGGCGAGGGGATCATCAGCATCATGGAGAGCCTGGGGGTGGATGTGGTAATTTCCGGCGGGCAGACCATGAATCCCAGTACCGAGTCAATACTTGACGCCATTAACGGAATAGGGGCGGAGAAGGTGCTCATTCTTCCCAACAACAGCAATGTTATTATGGCGGTGGAACAGGCGGCCGGTATGGCGGGGAAGAAAGTCAGAATAGTGAGAACAGTAAATATTCCGCAGGGGCTGGCGGCCATGCTGGTGTACAACCCTTACGGGGAGATGGATGACATTGCGGAAAAAATGGAAAGGGCGGCCTGCGGTGTAAAGTGCGGCGAGATAACCAGGGCGGTAAGGGATACCAAGTGTGACGGCCAAAAGATAGTTGCCGGTGAATATATCGGTGTGGCCGGTGACCGCATCGTGGTTTCCGGACCGGACCTGTTTACAGTTGCCAAAGGGCTTTTAGATACCCTTTTGGAGGATGAGGCTGAAATAGTAACATTCTATTATGGGGCGGAGATGACAGGACACGAGGCTGAATCACTGGTGGAAAAACTCACCGCGGGGCTGGGGGGGCTGGACTCTGAAGTGCACTTTGGCGGGCAGCCCCATTACCAGTTTCTTATTTCTGTGGAGTAAGTGGAGGAATACAGATGAGTAAAATCAGTATTGTTACTGACAGCACTGCGGATTTGCCTGATGATATTGTACGGCGATACGGTATTACAGTTGTGCCGCTGAAAGTGTTTTTCGGCCAGGAGGTATTTCTGGACGGGGTTGAAATAACGCCGGATGAATTTTTTCGCCGCCAGGTAGCAGGCGAGTACTCCAGCACATCCCAGCCTTCCCCGGCGGAGTTTGTTGAATTCTACAAGCCCCTGGTGGAGGCCGAGGATGACATAATATCCATGCATATTTCCAGTCACATGAGCGGAACGGTCCAATCAGCCACCCTTGCTCAAAAAATGATGGATTACCCCTTTATAGAGGTGGTTGATTCCGGAATGGTAAGCATAGCGCTGGGAATACACGTTCTCAATGCCGCCAGGGCGGTGGAGGAGGGAAAATCGGCCAGGGAAATAATGGCTGCATTTAGAGAGATGAGACAAAAAACAGAGGTCTATTTCATGGTGGACTCCCTGGAATATCTCCAGCGGGGCGGCCGTATCGGCAAAGCCCAGGCGTTTTTGGGAACCCTCCTGAACGTTAAGCCAATACTTACGATAAAAAGCGGGGAAATCTATCCCTTTGAGAAGGTCAGGGGCAGATCCAGGGCCATTGGACGTTTAATAACGATTTTAAAGGAAAAATTCGGGGATAAAAAAGTTCAGTGCTGGCTGACCCATGGTAATTTCCCTGAAGGGCTGGAGGAACTCAAGGCCGGTGTAACGGAAAATTTAAACTATACGGAAATAATTACAGGACGTCTGGGGCCGGTGGTGGGAACCCATTCAGGGCCCGGCCTGGTGGGAATTGTGTGTCTTCCGGTAGATAGCTGATAGTGAGTAAAGTTGGAAAGTTGGAAGGTTGGAAAGTTGGAAAGAGTTGGAAAGGCTGCCGACGTTTATTTGTCAGCAGCTTTTTTGTCCGGGTTGCTATTATCTGCTTTTTGCCTTTGCCTTGGCCTTCATCCTGGAGGTGCAGGAAAGGCAGACCCTGTCGCTGGTTAGAACGGAATTGCACACCTCGCAGTATTTCAGCGTTTTTTCGGCACAGTCCCGGCAGTAGAAGTCGCCCCTCATATCAACATTGGCGGCAAAGAAATCAGCGTCGTTGTAGTCAACCCACTCGCCGCAGGAACTGCAGCAGGCTTCCTCCATGTCGGCCAGCAGGTATTCCAGGGCGGCTTCGGGCTCGTTGGTGGCAATGCCTATTTTCAGGATTACGCTGTCGCTGAGAGTCATGTTTTCCTTCAGGTATTTGTGCAGCCTCCGGTGAGTTTTATCCGGGATGTATCCATCCAGGAGGGCATACACCTCCTGGTCCCCCACCTTGACAGATGAGGCAAAAAAGTGTTCAAAGTCCTCCACCGTCATTTTTTCAAAGGGCATGGCCCAGCATTCATACATATACCCCGATACGGCCTCGACATCCCTTATTTTAAAGCCGTCAAACAGCCCTTCCAGCGCATCCATCATTTTTTCCTTGAGGTCCAGCATGTCGTTTTTCATTCTCTCGCGCCTGAGAATGCTGAGCACCTCGTCGGCCTGGAGGAGAAGGTTGTACGAATGTTCCTTCAGCCTGTTCAGTATCCTGTCATTTCTGCTTTTAACCTTATTTTTGTAAAAAGACATGTGTTCTATGTTGGACCAGAGGTTTTCCACCTCGCTGCGGATCTGTATTTCGAAGTTGTATTTTTTATCCAGCCAGGTATAGACTCCATCATAGTGGTGGGTTTTTTTGCCGTTTTCATGGCTGGTCAGGAAATGTTCAAGGGAGGTTATATGGCTGAACCTGAATAACTCTTTTCTTTCTTTTTCAAAAAGGCGCACCATTTTATCGACATCCTCGTCCAGCTCAACAATAATATAGATGCCGATCAGGTCCGGAATATCATCCAGGCTTTTGGCGTTTTTATACCGCTCTTTTCTTTTCAGCTTGTCAGCAATGCTTTCCCATGTTTTAACCCTGGTTTCAAAACGGTACAGAGGATATTGTTTTATCTGCAGCCGGTGTCCCAGGCGGAACATGGCAATAAAGTCCTTTATTTCGTCCACAATGGCCTCGGCTACCAGTGAAAGATCGGATAAATTGTCATAATAGCTGTTTTTCATCTGCTCAAAGGTATCAATATCCAAAAAAATGCCTCCTCAGGAAGCCTGTTTTGGAGCCGGAAAAAGCCGGCCCTTATATCTGATCCGGACTCTGGTTGAAAGCTGTAACGGAGCCTGTGCGAATAAACTATAATTAAATATTAAATGCTGTTTTTCCTGCAAGAGTGCTCTGAAAATGCTGATTCTAACGTGATTATCAGCCGGAAAAAAGGAACAGTGCGATTGCATAGCGAAAATCACTGGCCGGATACCATGCCTGAATGTATAATAAAAAGAAAAAGCCCCGATCGCATTATAGGAGAAAGAAAAACATTACATACATGAAAGAAAGGGGAGATTAAGACGTGGCCATGAGTGAAAAAAGCTGCGCCGGTCTCTTCAGCATTTGCGGGGAACTTATCAACATGCTGGAGGGTATTGCCAATGACTTTTACCGGCACCGCAAGGAAAACCTGCCGGAGGTGGAAAAGCTTAGTGCCAGCACAGTCAGCGACATGAAGAAAAATATACTGAAAACACCGATTATAACAGGGGTGTCAACGAAGGAGGCAGCCGGTAAATACGAGGTGATGAGGGACCTGGAATACATAAGGCTGAATCTGGAAAAAATAATGAAGGCAACCCAGGATAAGGTTAACAACAGTGTGCTTTTCAGTAACTGGGCAGTTAAAGAGCTGGACGTACTTTTTGAGGGGGCGAAGGATAGTTTAACAAGCCTTGCCGGGTACTTCAGCCAGTGCGGCGAGAAAAACAGGCCCATGCTGGAGCGCCAGCTGGACGGGCTGATAGATAACTGCACCCAATACACAAGGGCGCACGAAGAGAGGTTTTTCAAGGGGATTTGCACCCCGGAGTCGTCGGCTATCTACCAGCAGATGTTGGACGCTTTCAGGGATATTTTCAGGCATGTTAAATCCTGCATAATCAAGGTGTATAAATAGACGCTACCCTTATGGGTGGTGTCCTTTCTGAGGCAGGTGTGATATTGATCATTATAATAAAGTGATCCCTGCAGTATTTTTACAGGTTCAAAGGGAATATACTGGTGTCAGTTGGCCGGTTGACTTTTTGTTTACAGCACAGTATAGGGGTGGGAGATTATTATGGAAACGTTAAGAGAACATAAAATAGGAGAAACCAGCCAGGAGGCCGGTTCATATCTTTCGGCGTATCTCTGTAAGATGAAAGGGGGCCGGTGTCAGGATTTACCCCATATATCATGGGGGGGCCTACTGGTGACAACCCTGGGCAGCGCCCTGGGCATTGGCCTGGTATGCTTTTTGGCTTTTCAATACAACCTCCCTCTGTTACTGCCGTCCTTCGGGGCGTCGGCTGTTTTGCTTTACGCAGCCTGCCATGTTCCGATGGCCCAGCCCAGAAATGTTGTGGGGGGGCATGTGCTGTCGGCAATAGCAGGGGTCACGGCATACCAGTTGTTCGGCAATGACTGGTGGGTTATTGTCCTGGGAGTAACAACCGCCATACTGTTGATGGCACTGACACATACCCTTCATCCTCCCGGGGGCGCCACCTCCTTTGTGGCGGTATACAACGGCCAGGGTTTTTGGTTTGTGATCGACCCGGTGGCAATTGGTGTGATATGCCTTGTGATTATCGCGGTTTTGGTCAACAACCTGTCAAGGGAACGAAAGTACCCGGATTATTGGTATTAGGCTTTGGTTTATCCTGTCTGCGATGCAATTACTTCCACGTCTTATGCGGTTTTTTGAAAACAGGGCTTTCCGGCCAGCATATACTGAGAAAGTTGAACAATATTATTCCCGTCATTCCCCAGATGAAATATTTGTTATAATGGTAATAATACATCGGGTAGGACATCCTTATCTGCCATCCCCCGCCGTAAACCGGGGGGACCATCTCCAAGGGGAAGTCGTTATTATACTTGGTTCCCACGTCAACATAGGTAACATAAGGAGGTTCGTTGAGGAAGAAATCCACCGGGACCAGGAAGGTTTCTTCAACTTCTTTTGGGTTGGGCCTAATATCCCGGGTTGTTATTTCTCCTGCAAAGGGATATATCATGGCGCCAAAGGGGGTAACCATAACGTCCAGGGGGCCGGCCACCCGGATGTCGCTCTCCCGTATGCCCAATTCTTCGGCGGTTTCACGAACCGCTGCAGCCTTTGGGTCGCACTGGTCAAGCCTTTCAACCTTTCCACCGGGAAAGCATATTTCCCCCGGCTGCCTTTTAAGATCCTGTGATCTGACCTCGAAAAGGATGTGGTATTTTTCATCCTTTTTTATCAGGGGCAGAAGCACTGCTGATACCAGTTGCGAGGAGTTGTTTGCAAAGGCCGGCTTACGGCCGGCAAGGCGTTTAAATATATCTTTCATTGTTTTGACCTCCGGGTGGGGCTGAATATGGAAAGAAGCTTCTGACTTGAACCTGTTTATAATAGAATACTTTCCCCATGTCAATAATCCTTCTTCAGCGGTGGAAACCGGGGGGTATCAAAAAACATTGTTTATTATGTCTTTTTGCAGTTATTATATATGCAGCGGTGTCGGTACCTTAGTCAGGTCTTGTTCTTAAAAAAGGGAATGTACTGGGGTGGTATTTTTGAATGACATATGGACATTGCCCTCCGGTGAGTGGATAGTCTATTCGGATGAAGAGAAAATTATAAAGGATTTTAAGTCCCTGGCCGACCTTGTGGTGGTAACTTCCTATCATGGCATTATAAAAAGGCACAGGGCGGTTCAGTTCAAGTTCCCCGACAGGGAAGACATATTGAGGTACGTATGTCATATGGCGGGCTTTGAATACAGGCGGGTGGTCAGTTTGCTGAAACATCCGGGTATAAGTTACAGCCGTTTGTTCGGGGAAGTGGTGTACCAGCCGCCCCTTTTTGCAGCATCGGACCCCGGGAGGAAGGGTAAGGGGACAGGACTGTAAAAGGGCTTATACTGATATGCTGATTCTGTCGGAGTGGCCAGGGTGCATTTCCGGTTGGTCGGAGAAGCATTTCCGATTGGTCGGAGTCAGAAGGTTTAAGGCATCCCTTACTCCGTGTCAAACCATTCCAACTTTCCAACTTTCCAACTCTACCAGAATAGACAGGTCATTCCTTACAGCCATTCCCCAGTGAACTCCACCGGTAAGGTTGGCACCGGCCATAGCGCCGTTTTATTTTTGTTGTCTACTGTTTGTGCCTTTGTGAAAGGTATACTGTGAAATATATAGAAATTATTATATGGAAGGAGTGATATATTTTGCCTATTGCTATTGGCATTGCAGGCGGCACCGGCTCAGGAAAGACCACAGTGGCAAGGGCGGTTGCCGGGGCTTTTCTGGACAGGGCTGTGATGATAGAGCAGGACTGTTTCTATGTGGACAGGAGCGATGTTCCTTTCAGGGAAAGAAAGGATCTTAATTTCGATCATCCTGATTCCATAGATGTCAGCCTTATGATAGATACCCTTATAAAATTGAAAAAGAGAGAGAAGGCAAGGGTTCCACAGTATGACTTTACCACTCACACAAGGAGAAAGGAAATGACTACTGTCGGCCCGGTTGATGTGATTGTTGTTGAGGGAATACTGCTTTTCCATTACCGGGATTTGAGGGATTTGTTCGACTTGAAGGTTTTTGTTCAGACTGATGCCGACATAAGGCTGCTGAGAAGGATTAAAAGGGATATAGAAGAGAGGGGGCGAACCCTGGGGAGCGTTTTCAGTCAGTACCTGAAGAGTGTAAAGCCAATGCATGAAAAGTACGTCGAGCCGTCAAAACACTATGCGGACATAATTATCCCCGAGGGCGGTTTTAATGTAATAGGGGTGGAGACTGTAATTTCCCAGGCTTCAAAAATGTTGAGGTATGATGTGGGTTAGCCCGGCCTATGCTTTGCCCTGCCTGCGCATCTCGGACATTTTACTAAATATGTAGTTGTAAATATTGTCCTTCTGACTTTCGGTTATGTTGGTATACTTTAATCCTGCTTGGTGGACCGGAGGGGTATGGTCGTAAAAGGTGTTGGCCCGGACAACCACCGACTCCAGTTGAAAGGTTTGAACGGTGTTGCGTATGGGAAGGTCAAATTTAAGTAGAATCTGTTCGCCTTCCTTGAGCGGTTCAGGGGCCGAAATCCTCACGCCGCCGGCGCTGATGTCCAGCATCAGGGCTTTTTTATATTGGGGACCTTTTGGGGAACACGGCAGCCTGCTGTATAAAACATCCGTGGTGAGATTAAGACGGACATCCTTTCTTAACTGTATTCTGCGAAAAGACTCCGGACGACGGATAACATAAAATATTATATTATCAACTGTTTTGCGAACAATCTCAGTTGAAAACTCGATAAGATGAGTTTCCAGCGGAACCCTTACGGTTAACCGGTCGCCCACGGAGGCTTTCATAGAGGAGGAATGAAAAATGGGATCGGCTATGGTAATCTCGTCACCATCCAGTTTTTCCACGGAGGAAACATACTGGGTATTGCTGCCGGCTTTAATAACGTATATCTTTTTGTTTAATTCCAAATCTAGCGAAGCCATAGGGGCCCCCGGAAAATATATAAAATAACGTTGCTACACATAATAAATATTTTCTACGAAATATCAGCAAATCCTTTTAAAAAAATTTTTTAAAAGAAAAGAAATGTAGAATAAGTTGTTAAAATGGCAAAAAAAAGCTATTTTTGTATATAGTTTTGTAATTGTGTATAGTGTTTATGGTTGATAACAAGGTAAACTTGTTCAGTTAGGCTGAACATCGGGGCTTCAGATGGGGATTCAACCCCGCCTGAAGGGAAAAAGAAACTCCCACTTGCAGAAGAGGGAGTTTGGGAAATAAAATAAAATCCCGCTTTTGGCGGGAACTGATTAATCATAGTTTTATATAAAGTGAATTATCAGAAGGGTCATATTTTGCCTCAAACTTCCCCTTCTTGGTTATACCGAACTGATTAAAAAACCCTTTTCCAAACACCTTGGTTTTTTTAATCTCCATTCCGCCTTCTTCAACACCCCTTACGCGCACCTGTTTGGATTCCCTGTCATAAGCAAGCTCTATTCTGGAAGTCTTTATTTTTTCCCTGGCAACGTTGTTTAAAACAATAGATGTTTTTGACAGTGAGACGATGGGTGCTTTTTCCTGTCTTTCACCACGGGGTTTATAGATTTCAAAGGCCATGTTTTCATCTCCTTTCTCTAAAATGCACCACACATGCTAATTTCTAAACAATGATAGCATTATTGCCGTTTTATTGTCAAGATATTTTGATAATATTATATTATTTTGTTTTTATTTTTGTACCGGATTTATTATTTAATTTAATGGCACTGATACAATGGCCATTTGAAAGCAAAGGATTCTACATTTCCATGTTATGAAAAGACTGTTTTATATGGTTTAAATCATATTAAAATACTATCATGCATCAGGAAACCAGAGCTCCATTTTAAATTCACTATTCCAGGCCTCATTTTTTGAAAAACTTTTTATTGCCTTCAGGAAGTAGCCGGTAATTTCAGGATCCAGTTGTGTGTTTCTAGCCATTTTAAGCCGCGTAACTGCTTCACGGTGTGAAATACCCTTTCTGTATGGGCGGTCCGAAGTCAGGGCCTCGTATGCATCCGCAACGGCTATAATCCTGGATATCTCGGGGATTTCCAGGCCGGAAAGGCCATCCGGGTAACCCCTGCCGTTAAAATATTCATGGTGGTGGAGTACATAGCCGGCGTATGGATTGTACCTGTCTATTCCCTGTAGTATTCTTTTACCCAATTCCGGGTGGTGCTTTACAATATCCATCTCCAACCGGCTCAGTGCGCTTGATTTTCTAAGGATGGCGGAGGGAACAAGCATTTTCCCAATATCATGGAGAAGGGCGGAGATAAATATAACCTTCAGTTTGCTTTCCGGCAGCCCCATTTCACTGCCGGTTACCACTGCATAGCCGGATACCCTTATTGAGTGGATGCCCACCATACTGTCTGTTGAAACCAGAAAAGAAGCAAGTTTGGTGTAGCTGTTTTCCGGCTCCGCCAGGGATATTTTCTTCAATTTTTCTGTTAACCTGGTTATTCGGTCCGCCATTGGCACTCCGTTTCCATAAAATCAATAAAGCGCAGCCTGAATGGGGGTTAGAACGCAACATCTCTGTATCCATATATAATATATAATGCCTGTAATAAATACTCAAGTATTATAAGCATGTTGTTGGAGAGGAAACTAGTAACTTTTTAGGGTGTGCCCGTTATTTTGCACCACCTGAAGGGTCAGTGGGAAAATCAAAGGGTGCTACATTGAAGATCTCGTTGTCGTCCAGTGAAAGAAGTATATTTATGAATTTTTCCCTGTCACCGGGATTGTGCCGGGAGAGGTTTTCTTTTAAGGTGAAACGAAACCCCTCCTCTGCGGATTGATCGTAAAAACACCAGCCATTTTCATTGGTTATTCTGATAGTTCCACTTTCTCTGGAACAGCCGGTAAGTATTTCAATGGCATGGACCGGGCACCCTTCACTCCCGGTAAATACAATCAGGCCGGGTCCCTTGTCTACAAGGCGCAGTGCATATTTTGCCACCCTGTAGCCTATCGCGGATCCTATGCATAGGTGCCCGTGGTTCTTTATAACAGTATCAAGGTCCGCCGGATAACCATGTGTCATGTGATTACTCTCCCCCTTTGAATATTTTAAGGCATAATGAGAATTTATTTTATTGGATAAAAATATGTAATAACGTCAATAATAGTTTTAATGGCAGCTTGGAGGGCTAAAGAATTTTTCAGCGCATGTGAAAAATATATTTACTGTATGGTAATTGTGAAACTTTCGACTGCGAAAAGTGGCATTTAAGCCGGTTATTGTTTATAAACCTATTTTACAATAGTAATATGAAAGAAAGCAAACACCAGAATAAACAGGAGATGATTCCCATGTTAGGCGCCATTAAGATTTGGATGGAAAGATTCCTGGAAAAACCCTTTTACGAGGCGGAAATTGCAAAGGTGGACATGTTGATGAGGACTGATGAAAGAAGAATGAAGCGGTTGCCGCCGGGCATGATTAAAATAAAAGAAGCCGGATCTTAAAAGCAAATAAATATACAATTGCCCCCGCTATTATGCGGGGGTTAATTGTTTTATCAGGTTGACATGCTTTTCGTAATAAGCTCTTTTAAAATAATGAAAAGTTTGCGCCAGTATGATGTCAAACTATTTTGAATATTAGCCGGGCAGGAGGATTTATTTATTTAATGAATAATTAGAGAAATAATGTATTATTATAAAAATAACTAAATCACAAGAACTTAATGGTGCAAAAAATGTAGTAATGAAGGGTGAGAGGGGTGGGTTTTTTATATTCTATTTTAATGGAAATACTGTAGTTTAATTGTTTTTTTGGGGTAGCTTGTGAAAGAAAAAATATATTCAGAGGGTGAAACAGTTGAATTTAATGAAATTTTTTCCTTTAATTGAGACGATAAGTACATATAAAAAGGATTATTTAAAAAATGATATTGTAGCCGCTCTGACGGTGGCGGTGGTGGCACTGCCCCAATCCATGGCCTATGCGGTAATCGCGGGGGTGGACCCTGTTTACGGGCTTTATTCTTCTATTATACTGGCGATATTGGGGTCCGCTTTTGGCAACTCGAACCACCTGGCCACCGGGCCTACAAACGCCATATCCCTGTTGATTGCCGGGACCATGGGGGCCTTTATCGGACAGCCCAATTTTTTGGAAATGCTCTTTCTGCTGACCTTTATGGTGGGGGCTATACAGCTGTTCATGGGTGTTTTTAAACTGGGCAGACTGGTGAATTATGTTTCCCATTCGGTGATAGTTGGCTTTACTGCGGGGGCGGGTGTAATTATAGCGCTGGGCCAATTAAACCAGTTGCTTGGGATAAAACTGCCTCAGGGGGAACTGTCGACACTGGAAAAGGTCATGTGTACTATCGAGAGAATTGATCAGACAAACTATGTTGCCCTTGGACTGGGGTTAATGACCATAGTCATTGCGGTGGGGCTTAAAAAAATAAATAAAAATTTGCCGGGCGCCCTGCTGGGTCTTGTTTTTTGCGTTATCGCAGTAATGGCACTGAATCTTGAGAGGTATGGAATAAAGCTGACCGGGGAAATTCCTTCGGCCATACCGCCATTTCACTTTTTGAGTTTTAACCTGGAGGCGCTGGGCTCTCTTAGTGGCGGTGCACTGGTCATTGCCATTATAGGCCTGGTGGAGGCAGTGTCCATTTCCAAGTCTATTGCCGCCAAAACGCAGCAGAAACTGGATTCAAACCAGGAGTTTATAGGGCAGGGGATAGCCAATATGGGGGGCGCATTCTTTGGCTGCATTGCCGGGTCGGGCTCCTTTACCAGGTCTGCCATTGCCTTTCAGAATGAGGGCAAGACAAGGCTTGCCGGGGTTTTGACCGGTGTTACCATATTGGTTATTTTGATATTTATGGCCCCGTTTGCCAAGTATATTCCAAGCGCCGCCCTGGCCGGTGTTATCATGGTGGTGGCTTATTCGATGGTTGATAAGGATGCCGTCAGGAAGGTATTTACATCAAACAAAAGTGACGCGTCTGTGATGGTGGTTACCTTTTTAACAACAATTCTTGCACCTGACCTCGAAGACGCCATATATGCCGGAGTGCTTATTTCCATTGTGCTTTTCCTTGGCAGAACCGGAAACGCTGATATGACTCTGCTGGAGGAAACCGAAGAAGGCATAGTGGCCAGGGGTGCCGGCGAACCCTGCGGGGCCATTGCAACGGTACAGCTGGAAGGAAACCTTTACTTTGGGTCATCCATGGACCTGGACGAAAAACTGTCCTCAACCAGTGCATCAGGCGCCAGGGTGTTGATTGTCAACCTCAAGCACGTATCCTTCATCGACGTTACATCGCTGGAGGTTATAGAGAATTTTATCGCCAGAGCCTCCAATAACGGACAGAAGGTGATACTGTGCGATATTCACAGCAGGATAATGCCCCTTCTGGAAAAGGCTCATATTATTGACGCCGTGGGTAAAGAAAACGTTTTCATGGCTGAAAAAGAGATACTCGGTTCACTGGCCAAATCCTTAAGCGCCGCCAAACAATGGCTGGAAGAGCTTGCTTTAAATGAGACGCCGGTTGTTTCGCAGGCTGCCGCTGCCCATGCCCCCGTCACTGCCCATGCCCCGGCCGGACGCCCCATCATGGGTTGGCTGCCTGCCATGCTGGAGAAGCTGTTTGAGGAACCTTTCCTCAAGGCTGAGATATACGCCATGGATATAATGCTGGATAGGGTGTGATTGCTTATACTGTAATCCTTATACTGTCAGAATCCAGAATTCAGAAGTCAGAATCCAGAATGGATTGGGTAATTCTTAAAAGATTCTTAATGAAAATCCCGCCCTGCAGGGCGGGATTTTTTTCTCTGAATAGAAAGATCGATGTTGGGTTGTCGCGCCCTATTTTAATTGTCAAGTAGGATAATTGAAAAAGCAAATAAGGAATGCGTACCATTCTGAATTCTGAATTCTGAATTCTGGATTCCGCCACCTGTAAGGTGGCACCGGCCGCAGGCCGGTTTATGTTGACCGTTCTGTCCCGGTGATGATAAAATTACTTGCGTTGTTTAAATTGTATATGATGAGACGGGAGGGTTTTGGGTGTCCCTTAAAATGCACCGGGATATTGTAAGCGGATTTGAAAGCGGCAGCGCCGGGGAGTTGTCCATGAATGACTCTTTTAATTTTGAGTGTGATGATCGCTGTATGGGCAGGTGCTGTACCAATATAAAGATTCTTCTGGACCCGTGGGATGTGGAATCTATGGCCAGGCACCTTGGCATTGCAGGCAGGGAGTTTATTGACCGGTACTGTGCCCTGGAGGAGGACCCGCAGACAGGATGGCCCTATGTCAAGCTGGCCGATGCTGAAATTGGGCCATGCGTCTTCTTGATGGAGGATGGGAAATGCACGGTTTATCCGGCGCGGTCAAGAAATTGCCGGACATACCCGGTGGGGCGGGCGGTGCGCTTCCTGCCGGACGGGAAAAAGGAAGAAAAATATTTCATGGTGGAAAGGCAGCCCTTTTGCTTGGGGTTCGGGTCGTCCAGGCAGTGGACACTGGGCCAGTGGCTGGATGATGCTGAATCACGGAAATTTTACGAAAGGTCTGATCTTTATTTTGAAATGGTAAGCTATGCGATTAATCAACTGGAGTGCCGCCGGTGGATGAGCGGGCGGACGGCCCGGATGATCATGCCCTTTCTCTACGGGCCGGATCTGCTCAGGGAAAAGATGGGCATATCAGTTGAAGATGTGGGGCATGAAGAATTTCACAGAAGACGCATCAAGGCGGTCAAAGCCCTGCTGACCGATCTGGCCGCCGGCTTTGGCTTCGGGCCCCTGGCCGTTGCGGCGGGCGGCAAGGAGTTGGAGGACATGGGAGTTATGGACAGGGTGAAGGGGATACTGAAGTCCGGGGAGTAATAAAGATACTGTTAATAAATACACTATCATAAATTGGAAAGGAATTTTCGCTATGTCTGCAAATACCGGCGGTCCCCGTCAGAATCCCGGGGTCTTTGGAATTGACGACAGGTTTTGTTTTGACTGTCACCGGGGGCTTTCCTGTTTTGGCCAGTGCTGCAGGGATATAAACATTTTTCTTACCCCCTATGATGTTATACGCCTTAAAAAAAGAATGGGTATTTCCTCCACGGAATTTCTAAGGGACTACACCGAGGAGCTTAACCTGCCCGGCATGGCATTTCCGGTTATTTTTCTAAAAATGAAAGAGGACGATCTTAAATGCCCCTTTGTAACTGAAAAAGGCTGTTCCGTTTATGAGGAAAGGCCCTGGTCCTGCCGGATGGCCCCTGTGGATATGGCAGGGCCGGGGACATACAGGATGGCCTTTGACGGGGAGAAGTGCCTGGGCCTGAACGGGGGGAAAGAGTGGACCGTCAGGGAGTGGATGGGCGCCCAGGACATGGAGATATATGAACGGGTGGAGTCCGGGTTCAAGGATATTCCGGCCAGGGTAAGGCTCAGCGGCAGGGAGTCCAGGGATAAAAAAATAGCCGGCATTTTTAAGATAGTCTGCTATGATATTGATGCTTTCAGGGAATTTGCCCGCAAAAATGTTCCCCTGATGGGACAGGGGGGGATTGGCAGGGCGATGCTGAAAAGGGCGCTGGAGGATGATGTCCGCCTTCTTGACGCCGCCATCGGCTGGTTTATCAATGTGGTGGGCAGGGAAGGGCTTTTGATCAGGGCGGAGAATTTATTGCGGCGGGCCTGAAACATAAGGTGACAGTGCTGATTTGGTGAGGGGGATTCCGCCTTATGTGGGTAAGGGTTGTAAAGAATCCGGCTTTCAGGACACGTCCGGTGATAAAGTGGGCCGGAGGGAAAAGGCAGCTTATTTTACAGTACAGCAAATATTTTCCCGATAAATTTGCTGTTTATCATGAACCTTTTCTGGGCGGAGGAGCGGTCTTTTTCCACCTGGCACCCCGGGTGGCCTATCTTTCAGATGCCAATGAAGAACTGATAAACATGTACAGGGTGCTGCAGTCAAAGGTGGAATTATTGATTGAGGACCTGTCCCGCCACAGGAATGAAAAAGAGTATTTTTACCATGTAAGGGATATGGATGTGGGGGCGCTCAGTGATGTGGAAAGGGCCTCCCGCCTGATATACCTTAACAAGACGTGTTATAACGGCCTGTACCGGGTAAACAGCAAGGGCAAATTCAATGTTCCCTTCGGCGGGTATAAAAACCCCAGGATTGTTGACAGGGAGGCGCTGGTGTCGGCAAGCAGGGCCTTGCAGGGCGCCGTTATACAGAGGTCCGGCTTTGAGGTGGTGCTGGAAAATGCCGGTCCGGGTGATTTTGTATATTTTGACCCCCCTTATAATCCGGTCAGCAATACGGCTTACTTTACAAGTTACACCGAACAGTCCTTCAGTATCCGGGACCAGGAAAGGCTGGCCGGTGTCTTTGATGAACTGGCCCGGAGAGGCTGCAAGGTTATGCTCAGCAACAGTGACACACCTTTTATAAGGAGCCTGTTTGAAAAATACAGCCGGGGAATTATCCCCATTATGGCCAGGCGGTCCATCAATTCCAAGGGTGACGGCAGAGGGCCGGTGGGTGAAATAATAGTATGCAGTTGGTTGAAACAGGCATAAAAAATGACCGCCGTTACAGGGTGGTCATTTTAAATATGTATATCAGAGTATCGCGTTTGTTTCTGTTCGAAGGCGGTAATACTCATTGATCAGTTCATCAAGTTTCCTGCTGATTCTAAGCCTTTTAACCGGGTCGTTAGAATCATGAAGGCGCCTTCTGATTTTCTCGATGCGAATCATAAGTTCAGGCATTGTCACGATACACCACTCCCCACCAAGGCATTTTATATATTTTAACAAAATAAACTGCAAGAGGAAACAATATTCTTTTTTTTCAGTCAAAAAATTATTGCAGACGGTTGTTTTCGTGGTTAAATGGTCAATAGTTACGGAAATTGTGCAAAAAATATGCTTACAAACACATGAAAATACAATTCGTGCGCAATGGAATGGTATAAAAGGCATTGATTTTTTGGATTTAAAAGGCCCCCGGGGAGGGGGCCTTTTAAATCCTGTTATTTTAACGCCATTGCCCCCACGGGGCATGCCACAGCGCAGGCGGTGCAGCCATTGCAGCCGCTTTCACCCAATGTTTTTTCGCCAAAGGTGGTTATCATTCGATCAAAGCCCCGGCGGGCAAACCCCAGTATGCTGGTGCCTTTTTCCCTGCAGGCCCGTACACACTTGCCGCACAGCACGCACTTGTTGGGATCGTATATGATTTTTTCGGCGCTGTCGTCCACCGGCAGGTTTCTGTCCATCTTTTCAAGCCTGGCCGGCTTCAGCTTAAGGCCCCTTTCCCGGGCGATTTTCTGAAGGGCGCAGCTGCGGTTCCGGGGACAGGACTTGCATTCTGTCCGGTGGTTGGACATGATCATTTCAAAGCCGGTCCTTACAATCCTGTCCACCCTTTCACTGCGGGTGCTGATGACCATTTTGTCGGCAACTTCCTCTGTACAGGAGGTGACCGGGAGGTTCCTGCCCTCTATCTCAACAAAACACAGGCGGCAGGATGCTACAGGGGAGTGATCGCCAGGACCGGAGCACAGGTGGGGGATGTAAATGTCGTTGTCCAGCGCCACCTGCAGAATTTTTTCTCCGGGCCGGGCCTCTATTGTTTTTCCATCAATGGTAACAGTTATTTTATCGCTCATTGGGCAGCCTCCTTTTCTTTTACCAGCCCCGGGGGGGAAACCTTTATGACCGCCTTGTACTGGGGCGGGCAGGCTACCATGCAGCTGTCGCACTTGACGCATTTTTCCTGGTTGATCACCTTTATCCTGTCCTCGTTGCTGTATATGGCCTCCACCGGGCAACTTCCGACGCAGGCGTCACAGGAGCGCTCGCATTTTTCCGGCAGGATGTAGTAGGCTATCAGGTCCTTGCACATCAGTGAGGGGCATCTTTTTTCGTTAATATGGGCCTCGTACTCATGGCGGAAGTATTTTAATGTGCTCAGCACCGGATTGGGGGCGGTTTTGCCCAGCGCGCAGAGAGATCCGGCCTGTATGTCAACGGCCAGTTCCTGTAGCAGGTCCAGGTCTTCAGGCCGGCCCTCACCCTTGGTGATGCGCTCCAGGATGCTCAGCATATGTTTTGTGCCCAGCCTGCAAAAGGTGCACTTGCCGCAGGACTCCTTCTGGGTAAAATCAAGGAAGAAGCGCGCAATTTCAACCATGCAGTCATTTTCATCCAGTATCACCATGCCGCCGGAGCCCATCATGGCCCCCGCCCTGGAAAGGGAGTCAAAGTCCACCGGGGTGTCCAGGGTTTCTTCCGGAAGGCAGCCTCCGGAGGGTCCTCCTATTTGAACCGCCTTGAACTTTTTATTGTTGGCTATGCCGCTGCCGACGTCGTAGATTATTTCCCTCAGGGTAGTGCCCATGGGAACCTCGGCCAGGCCTGTGTTGACAAGCTTTCCGGCCAGGGCGAAGACTGCGTTGCCCGGGCTGCTGCTTGTGCCGGTGCTGCTGAACCATTCAGCCCCCCTGGTCATTATAAAAGGCACATAGGACAGGGTCTTGACATTGTTGATTACGGTGGGCATTCCAAAAAGGCCTGACTGTGCCGGGAAGGGCGGGCGGTGTCTGGGCATGCCCGGCTCTCCTTCCATGGAGGCTATGAGGGCGGTTTCCTCACCGCAGACAAAGGCGCCGGATCCCATGAAAATTTCTATATCAAGGCTGAAGTCCGTGCCCAGTACCGATTTGCCGATGATGCCGTATTTTTTCGCCTGTTCCAGCGCCAGGCGGACCCTTTCCACCGCCAGGGGGTATTCCGCTCTGATGTAGCAATAGGCCTTACCGGCGCCGACGGCGTAAGCGGCTATGGCCAGCCCTTCCACCAGCAGGTGGGGATTTGATTCCAGTATGGTCCGGTCCATAAAGGCCCCCGGGTCTCCCTCGTCGGCGTTGCAGATAACGTATTTGGTACCGGAAGGGGTGTTTCTGCAAAAAGACCACTTGCGGCCGGTGGGGAATCCTGCGCCGCCCCTGCCCCGAAGGCCGGAGGAGAGGACTTCCTGTATCACCTCTTCAGGCTGGCGGGAAAGGGCTGAGGCAAGGCCTTTGTAGCCGCCGACGGCCAGATAGTGGTCGATGCTTTCGGGGTTTATCAGCCCGCAGTACTCCATGATGGTTTTTTGTTCCACCACACCCCTGGGGAAATCCTCAAAGGTGGGAATCATTTCATTTGCCTCGGTGGCGGCCAGGGCAAATTCCACACAGGGGTCGCCCTCCACCAGGAAGTCGCCGACCAGCCGCGCGGCCACTCCCTCGTCAAGGTAGCCGTAGCAAATCCCCGGAAATCCGGGCTTGTATATGACCGCCATGGGCTCGGCGTAGCAGTGTCCCATGCAGCCCACCTCTATTACGGTGGCGTCCACCTGCAGCCGCTTTATTTCTTCCCGGAAGGCCTTGATTACGTTGGCGGCCCCGGCAGCCCGGCCGCAGGTGGCCGAACCCACCATAACAACCTGCTTTTGTTTGAGGTTTTCCCACTGTTCCACCGCTGCCGCCCTATATTCTTCCAGTTTATTGAAATTGGGATTTGTCTCTTTCATTCTTCAGCTCCTTCTTTCTTTTGCTGCTTGGCCAATTGGTGAGAAAAGTAAAGACCGTCAACCCTGGTGGGAGTCATTTTTCCGTGGACATCCTCGTCTATAACGGTCACGGGCGCCATGGTGCAGCAGCCCACGCAGGCCACCCTTTCCAGGCTGAATTCCCTGTCCCCGGTGGTTTTCCCCACCTTTATTTTGAGGACCCGCTCCCAGGATTCCATGATTATGTTCCCGCCCCTCATGTGGCACGCGGTGCCCATGCAAACCTTTACCTGATGTTTCCCGGGAGGGGTGAGGCGGAATTGATTGTAAAAGGTTACGATGCTGTATACATCCACGGCAGGTATGCCGAAATGGCCGGCCACTTCCTGCATGGCCTCGGCCGGGACATATCCCAGGACGCCCTGAATTTTTTGCAGGACAGGTATAAGGGAACCCCTGGTGGTATCCTGGCCGGCAAGAATTTCCCTGCTTTTCCCAATGGCAGTTCTTTTTTCCTCTTCGGTTAAAATCACCTGCATGTCGCTCCTTGTCTATAAATATTAGCGTAATTTAAATAGAGTATATCACGAAAAATAGTTGTATTGAACCCTTAAACCAACATATTGGCAAAAAACGCGCAGGCCGGATCTTTCGAACCGGCCTTTTTTGTCGAGCACACTATTATTATATAGTTTTTACCCGGTATATCAAGTGTCTTTATTGTATTGATGAATCCAGGTATATGACGGCATTGAGGGCGGCAGTCTGTCCTTCTCCCACTGACTTGGCCACCTGAAACGGTTTTCCGGCACAGTCTCCTGCCGCATATACCCCCCTGAGGTTAGTTTCCATTTTTCTGTTTACCCGGATGTACCCGCCGTCCATCTCCAATCCGGGGAGAAGTTCGGCTGGGGGATATGTTTCCCTGAATATAAAAATGCCGTCTGTATTGACGGTTTTTTCCGTGGTTTTGAGCGCGGTGACCGATTCCTCTCCAATTACGGCCAGTGGCTTTTCCCCGGCAATAATTTCAATATTGTTTTTTTTGAAATCAGGCGCCGGTTTCTCCGGGGATATATATATGACCCTGGCGCATATGCCGGAAAGGAAAACCGCTTCTTCCGCGCCTTCCCCGGTGTAGTCCACAACAGCCACGGTTCTGTCCTGGAAAAGGGGACCGTCACAGGTTGCGCAATAGCTTACCCCTTTGCCGACGTATTCCTCCTCGCCTTCAAGCACCTTTTGGGTAGATACGCCGGTGGCGATAATCACCGATTTGGCCTGAATGGTATGCTCCTTTGACTGAATAGTGAACAGTCCTTCTACAGGGAATATGTTTTGGACTTTTTGGCTGACCAGTGGAATCCCGAACTCCTCAATATGATGGTAAAATTTTTCATAGAGGCTGTTTCCGCTGATGCCCGGAAAACCCAGGTAGTTGTCCACCCTTGGTGAAAGATTGACCTTTGTTTTTCCGGGGCCTGCGCCAAAGACAACTGTTTTTTTTCTCCGCACCCACGAGTTTACCGCCGCCGACAGTCCTGCCGGGCCGCTTCCCACCACGCATATGTCGTATATTTCATGGCTGTCCATCAAATTACCCCCGTTTAGTTTAATTCCTTTTAGTGTTCCCACAGGCGTGCCGGTTATTAGGAGAATATGGGAATCTGTTATGTATTAAGTATTAATTAATATTGACATGTTATTGGAAACAACTGATAATAATGTTAGTTGGCTAATTTGATAGCCAGTGTATTCTACCCGGTCAGGATAGTCAATATTTGAAAAAATGGAGGTCAGGTATGTCCAAAAAAAGAAAAAACAAGCTTATGAGCGCAAAGGAGGCAGTTGAAACCTACATCAGGGACGGGGATACCGTATCTATGGCCACATTTCTCTGCAGCAGCCCTTTTTCTCTCATACACGAGATAATAAGGCAAAAAAAGAAGGACCTGACGGTGGTAAACCAGAGCGGGATTGAGGAGTTGGAGCAGTTAATCGCCGGCGGGTGCATGAAAAGGGTAATTACGGCGTTTAACTTCAAACCCAGCGTGGGGGAGGAGACGGGTTTCACCAGGGCGATAAAGGAAGGCAGGCTGGAGGTGGAGGACTACTCCAATTTCACGCTGCTTTCCATGCTGATGGCAGGGGCGCAGGGGAATACATTTGCACAGGTTATACCGGCTATTATGCACTCGGATGTGTTTAAAAAAAGGACCTTTATGGGTGAAAACAAGTTCAGGGTGATTAAGTGCCCGTATACCGGTGCGGATGTGGTGACGGTGCCGGCACTCAGGCCGGATGTGGCCATACTGCACGCCCAGCGGGCGGACAAATTCGGGAATGTACAGTACTGGGGGGCGGTGGGGAACACCAAGTGGGCGGCCCTGGCCAGTGAAAAGATAATTGTCTCAGTAGAAGAAATAGTTGATGAATCTGTTATCCGTGAAAGCTCCCAGTATACCATCATACCAGGGTTCAGGGTGGACGCGGTGGTTCACGAGCCATGGGGGGGCCATCCCTCTGATGTGCTGGGGTACTATATTTTTGATAAAACGTTTCGCAGCCTGTTTTTTGCCATGAGCACCACCGCGGAAAGCACTGCTGCCTTTATGGATGAATGGGTGTACGGCGTGAAGGACCGGAACCGGTATATTGAAAAATACATCGAAAAATTCGGCCTGGGAGCGCTCAACTCGATAAAGGCCACCTACCGGTCCAGCGGATCGGTAAACATAGGCACAGTAAACGAGTCTTATTTTGATGATGAGGGTTACTGCAGATACCTGGATACAACCTTTGACAGGTGTGTAGACCTGATAAAAGTTGGTGTCGAGTCCCTGACCATGGATGAAATTGACAGAATTTTAAAGGAGGGGGCAAAAAATAATGGCTGAATATACACCCACCGAATTAATGATGTCGGCATGCGCCAGGGAGGTTAAAGACGGCGATCTTGTGCTGTGCGGCCAGGGCTTGCCCATGGCGGCCATGGTTTTGGCCAAAAAATTATACGCTCCCAATTGCATACTCATGACAGAGGCGGGGCTGGTTGACTATGATGCCTTTGCCCCCATGCTGCATATTGCCGACTCAACCTGCCTCAGGGGCTGGAGTTACAGCTGCGATTTAATGGATATTTTCACTACCATACTTAACAGGGGGTACATTGATGTGTCCGTGCTGGGGGTGGGAAGTGTAGACAGGTATGGCAATCTTAACAGCACGGTTATAGGTGATTATGATCATCCTGATATAAGAATGACAGGGGCCGGAGGAGCGCCGGAATTCCTTGCCTGCTCGAAGAAAGCAATACTCACCATGCGGGGCGGAAAGTTTGTGAAAAAACTTGACTACGTGACATCACCAGGAAATCTGGGCGGCAGGGAAGAAAGAGATAAAAGCGGCCATTTTCCGGCCCAATCAGGACCTTCGGTGCTGGTCAGCACAAAGGGGGTGTTCAGGTTTGATGAAACAGGGGAAATGTACCTCGATGCCTTGATGCCGGGACAAACGGTGGAGACAGTCAGGGCCGATGTGCCGTGGGATTTGAAGGTGGCTGAAAAGGTCGGGGAGGTTCAGCCCCCTTCGGAAGAGGAGCTTTGTTTTATGAGAAAATTTGACCTTGCAGTTTCTTTGCCCCGGAGGATAATGAATGTGATTGCAGCCAGGCAGCTGATGGCGGCCTTTGCCCAAAAATAGACCGGTGAATTGAAAAACTAATCCGGTTCGACAAAATAGTTTAAATGATAAAAATTTTAAGTGCTTATCAAATTGCGTATTTTTTGATAAAATATGAAATTAAAAACACCCGGGAGGGATTAATTTAATGAAAGAATGCGTTATTGTTGACGGTGTAAGGACACCCAACGGAAGGGCCCATGCCCAGAAAGGGTGGTTCAGGAACAGGAGGCCGGATGAGCTTTTAACCACAGTTTATGAAGCCCTTTTTGCCAGGAATAAGCAGGTTAATCCGGAGGAAGTCGAGGCTGTTTTTGTGGGCACCGCCAATCAGACAGGCATGACCAACGACATTGCCCGGCTGGGGTGGCTTGCCGGCGGATTTCCGGAATGTGTGGCCACAAATGGAATAGGCCAGCAGTGCCCGTCCGGGATGGCCGCCATTGAGCATGCCGCCAGGGCTATCATGTGCGGCGAGGGAGATATATATATTGCCGCCGGTGTCGAGGATATGATGAATGTTCCCATGGGAGAGGGAATAATTTTCCCCAACAGGCTGGCCGAGCGCTACCGCCCGGAGGAAATTCCCATGGGCCCGACGGCGGAGAAGGTGGCGGAAAAATGGAATATATCCCGCATTGACATGGAGACAATGGCCTTCCACAGCCACAAGAGGGCTGCCGCCGCCAGGGACGCCGGGAAATTCAAGAATGAGATAGTTCCCATTGAGGGGGTAAAGGAAGACGGGACGCCCTTTTTGGTGGAGTCCGACCAGTGGATAAGGGAAAATATATCCATGGAAAGCATGGCCACAATGGTGTCTCCATTTAGGGGGCCGGCAGGCGTTGTTACCGCCGCCACCTCCTCCCCGCTGACGACGGGGGCCTGCGCCCTCATACTGATGAGCCGGGAAAAGGCTGATGAGTTGGGATGTGAATATCACCTGAAATACAAGGCCGGGGCAATGGCCGGATGTGATCCCACGCTGATGGGCATAGGACCTATTTACGCCGTCAGAAAACTTCTGGAAAGAACCGGGCTTACCGTAGATGACATCGATGTGGTGGAGATCAACGAGGCCTTTGCCAGCCAGTCTTTGGCCTGCTTGAGGGAACTGGGCATAGAGGAGAATGCCCCTTTCAAGAAGACCAACCTCTGGGGCGGCGCGCTGGCCCTCGGCCACCCGCTGGGTGAATCCGGGGCCAGGATTGTGATTACCCTCAACAACATCATGAAGACTGAAAGGCCGGATGCCAAATACGGGCTGGCCACCCTGTGCGGAGGCTTCGGCAACGCCAATGCCACCCTGTGGGAAAGGGTAAAATAAATAGTTTGCCTTTAAACAGGACGATAAATAATAAATAAGAAGCCCCCCGCTTTTGCCGGGGGGCTCTCTAGCCCTGACTGGTCAGTTAATCCATGGTGGTAACATATATTATGCCGTCTTCCTTGAAGGCCCGGATTAATTCACAGTGTCTCAGCACGGCAAATTGTTTTTCCATCTCCCACTGGGGCAGGTCGAAGCTCTTCATCAGCTCTTCCCGGGGGATTTTCCCCTTATCCTTTATAAGCTGGTAAATCCTTTTTTGCATCGGTGTAAGGCCCTCCACTCCGCTGTGGCCCATCATGGCCCTGGTGGCCTTGGCGCTTTCCACCGCGGTGGGGTCGCAGGATCTGGGAGGCTGTATCGCCCCAACATAACAGTCCTCGCACAACTTCTTACCGTAATAATCAAAAATGTCGTCATCTTCCGGTATATTCTCTTTGCACCTGTCACAAATCATTTTTTATACCTCCCGGTTTATAGTTGGTCCAGGCCTTTTTTAAGTTTTTCCAGCAGGGAAACCAGTGTTTCCTTGTCCTTTTCATTTAATGCGGAGGTGACCTTGTGTATGAATTGACTGTGGACCGGCAGGAAGGCCTGCATAAGTTCCCTTGCCCTGGCCGTCAGCTGAATCCGGAAAGCCCTTTTATCACCGGGGTGGCTTTGGCGGACCACCAGACCGTCCTTTTCCAGGCGGTCTATGAGACCTGTGATATTGGCCCTGGAAACAAGCATTTTTTTGCTGAGGTCGGACTGGGTGAGGCCGGACTCACCTGCCATGTGCAGTTGGACCAGGGCTCCGAACTTTGCCCGTGACAGCCCGTAGCGGGCAAAGTGAACGGACATGATGTCTTCCAGTTCAATGCAGACCGACTCAAGCTCAATAACCGTCCGTATGGAAAGGTAGCGGTTACGGTTGCTTTCATGTCCTATTGGCATCACCTCCCGCAACATTGTAAACATATTAACAAAAATGCTTTATAAATGCAATATCCCGTTCCACCATCCGGTTTTTAAAAAAAATTTTCAACAGGTGACAGACATCTGTCAGTGGCCCGGTATTAAAATCAAAAAAAATGCCGGGGGTGGCAATGTGATTACTGAAGAACTGAGAAGGATGGACATCCGTGATATTTATGAAATTCAGCCTTTGAACTGGGACATGGCGGAAAAAACAGCCTCCTGGCTGGAAAAGGAAGACGGCAGGGCTGAAAAGGCCTTTACTTGCGGAATACTGTGCATGGCGGCGGTTTATCTGGCCGGAAGTATCCTCAGGGCAATTTTTCAGTAAAGAAGGTAAATGAAGAAATAAGTAGAAATCACCCTCAATATTTGAAATTATGGGGTGGTTTCTTTGTCCGGAAGCAGGCCGGATGCGGGGAAGATATTAAGGCTGAACAAAATAATGGATATCCTTAACAAAAAAAGCCCCTACGGGGGTGTTACCGTCTCTGAGCTGAGGGAAAGGTGCGGGGTCAGTGAGAGGCAGATATACCGTGACCTGGACTGCATCGAAAACGATCTCCGGGTGGGCCTGGTGAGGCCGGAAAAAAACGCCTCCGGGAAAGAAGGCCTTTACCGTCTGGACGCCGGTTACCTTCCCTCCATCAGCCCGGAAAAAGCAGCCATAGTGTTTCTGGGACTGCTCCAGCAAAAGGGCTCCGCACTGACCGGGCACATCAATGAGATCAAGGATATGCTGGTGGGAACCCTTTTTAAATACAAGTACTCACCGGAGACTCTGCAACTGGACATACTACAGGACAGGATACACTTAGTGGAGGAAGACCTGGCCGACCCCGCGGGAGTGGGGGAGGTTTTTTCCAGGCTGCTGGACGCCATCAGGGAGTCCTGCCGGGTTAAGATATGGTACTTCGTGTCCCACAGCCGCCGGGAGACCGAGAGGATGCTTGAGCCCTACGGCCTTATCTGCAAGAGGCAGAACTGGTACCTGGTGGCCAGGTGCATGGAAAAAAACGATATACGGGTTTTCAGGGTGGACCAGATCAGGAGCATATTTCCACTTTCCGGGGACAGGTTTCAGTATCCGGACGATTTTTCACTGAAGCGTTACATGGCTTCCAGTTGGGGTGTTATCAACGACGGTGAGGTAAGGGCTGTCAGGGTGAGGTTTGACGGCAGGGTGGCCCACAGGGTGAAGAATATCATCTATCACCCCTCGCAAAAGGTCGAGGAGCAGCCGGACGGGTCGGTTATTCTTAATTTTGAGATATGCGGGCTGGCCGAGTTTAAAACGTGGATTGTTCAGTGGGGTGACAGTGCCGAGGTATTGGAGCCGGACAGCCTGAGAAGGGGGATCTGTGAAATGGCGTCGGCAATTTTGGAAAAATACCGTGGGCCGGAAAGCTGCGCCGGAAAATAACCACCGGCTGCTGCAATGCTCCTGGCTGAATCAATATGCTCCTGAGGTTGTTTTCGCCGGTGTGGGCGGAATAAGCTTTTTTCGCAGTATAGCGGCCCAGTAGGAAGCTTTTCTTTCTTCTCTCATGTTTTAGGTTGTGGTAATATTCGTATTCCTTCCAGTGCAAAGCCTCTTCCATTTCAAGGTAAACCGCCGGAGGCGGAGACTGCAGGAGGCATATGGCGGCTTTATAGTCCCGGTCAATTTTCTTTAGCGGCATTTCACCGGTGTACATTTTAGGCGTGGCCGCGTTTGTTTCATTAAAACAATTCTTTTCAGTGCTCCAATATAACACCCGGCTTCTATAACTCATGCATTACCATGAATATCAATGATGAACCACCCCTTTAAAAGACGCAGCCCATGAAACATATTACAGGACTAAAAGTACAGAAGGAGCACCAGCTTGTTGAACATGTGATACAAAACCGCCAAAGCGGCTATGACGGCAACTGTTTTATGTGCTGTATAAAGGGATGTTGAGCGTTTGGACACAAACAGCAGAGCCAACATGGTTATCATTAGAAAAAAGGATACAAAGCCTGTTGTTATACCAAGAGATTTGTAGCTTACATACACATGCAAAAAAGCCGATGCCAGGGCTGCATATCCGAGATAGCAATGATTTTTGCAAATGAATAAGCCTGTCCCGCCGGATTTTTTTAATACAGCGCGCAGGGAGCAAAAGAAAAACAAAAGTAAAGCTGCAAAGCCGGTGAATAAGGATGCCGTTACTTCCATAAAAAACACCTGTAACCGTATGATTCGTCAGTGAGAAAAAAGCTGTCCTTAAGGCCTTCTGTAATATAAATGTCTTTGTGTTTGGTAATAAACAGAGCTTCTGCGCCCCCCATCCGGTTTGCCAGGGCCATGCCCTCCTCCAGCCCCAACACAAAGCAAGCTGTTGACAGTACGTCTGCCTTAAGGGAGTTTTCGCACACAATGGTTGTGCTGATCAGCCCCGAATCGGCAGGAAAGCCGGTTCGGGGGTCGAGTATATGATGGTATTTTTTGTTCTTTATATGGTAAAACCTTTCATAGTCCCCCGATGTTACCACCGACACGTCTTGTGCCATGATGACCCCTATTTTCACACCTCTGGGGGCCCTGGGATGCTGAATGCCTATCAACCATGGTTTTTGGCCCGGCTTGCGGCCTACTACCATGACGTTCCCCCCCAGGTTTACAAAGGCCGACTTCACGCCCAATTCTTTGTAAATCCCAACCACCCGGTCCGCGGCAAAGCCCTTGCCCACGCCTCCCAGGTCCACTGCCTGACCCTTGCGCTCAAGACAGGCTTCTCCGGTATTTTTGTCCGTAATCAAGGAGGTATGTCCCACGAGCTTTAAAAGCTTGTTTATTTTATGTCTTGAGGGGGGTTTTGACTGTTTTGACATCTCCCTCCATGCTTTTACAACAGGGCCTATGGTAATATCAAAGGCGCCTTTGGAAAGCTTTGCAAAATCATTGGACTTTTCCATTACATAAAGAGTTTCGTGGCTAACCTTCACTCTTCCATTTCCGGCCGCGCTGTTTAGCCTGGATACATCGCTGTCCTCAATAAAAAAACTCATCAACTTTTCCAGGCGATCTATCTCCAGGGCTGCCTTCCGGTAGGCCGGACGGGCGTTGTCGCCGTATATTTTCTGGTATACAACGGTTCCCATGAAGAAGTCTTCTTGTTCAAAAGAGGTTTCCTCCGGAGTATCAGCAAAAGAGGCGCCGTTCAATTTAATCACTCGCAGTCAGGCATTGTTTTCCGGGGCTGTTGTCAGTGCGTTTTCAATGGCCTTCAGAATTACTTTGCTGCTGTTGGTGGCTCCTGAAATGGTGTCCACCTTTAGCGACTGGGAGTTCAAAACCCTGTTTACTATTTCCTCCGCCCTCTGTCCGCGCTCGTTCTTATGCCTTATAAGCTTTATGTCCTTAATTTTGTTTTTCTCCACCGAAACGCTCACATCGGCGGCTATGAATATCACATCGCAGGAACCTCCGTAGACACCGTCCTGTATTTTTGAGAGGTCCACATCGGAAATGACAATTTCTGAAACCATTTTTTTGTATTTTCTGACATTAACCAGATACCTGACCGGAAAAAAAACCACTATCGCCAATATCACTACAACCAGAATAATGATCAGATTTTTTTTGTTCATTATCCACGATAACCTCCTCCCAACAATTTAGAACTTAGCACCATTTTTATGGTATGTCAAGAAAAAAATGGAAGGTAGTTGGGGTAGTAGTGTTTTTCCAGAAGTCATATTATAATCAAGTATAACCGGCCACAGGGTTGCCGATTTGGATGGGGATATGTACCTGGAAAGCGATCTGGGGCTTGATTCCATAAAAATGATAGCCCTTGTGAACGAACTGATGAAATTGCTGCCCGAAGAACAGCTGGAGACACGTATATGCAGCTTTAATTCACTTGAAATCGATGATATACAGCGCTGCTGCATAAAAATAGTTTCTTTGATTAAGGTGGTACTTGATATGCCCTGTGGCCGCGCTATATTATAAGGCATATGGAGACATAAAGTAAAAAATGTGTTTTTTATATTGAGGGGGGATTTGTGTGATCATGGAAGAACTGGCCCGTCAGGTGGAGGAGGCTTCCAATAAGCTGGCCGCCGCCGGAACGGACCTGAAAAATAAGGCGCTGGCCAATATAGCCGATGCTTTGATTAAAAGAAAGGAAGAAATAATAAAGGCCAACCGGGAGGACCTGGAAAGAAGCGGGAGGGAGAACCTTGCCGCGCCCCTTTTAAAAAGGCTCAAATTTGATGAGGCCAAAATCGCCGATGTGGTGGACGGGATAAACAGCCTTATAAAGCTGGAGGACCCGGTGGGAAAAACTCTTCTTTCCACCGAGTTGGACGAAGGCCTTGAGCTATACAGGGTAACCTGCCCCATTGGGGTGATAGGCATAATTTTTGAGTCAAGGCCGGATGCCCTGGTGCAGATATCCACCCTTTGCCTTAAAAGCGGAAACGGGGTTCTGCTGAAAGGCGGGTCCGAGGCCAGGGAAACAAACCGGATACTGGCGGAGGTTATTATCAAAGCGGCGGAAGAGGCGGGAATTCCTTCAAAATGGGCTGCTCTTCTGGAGACAAGGTCCGATGTAAACGAGATGCTAAAAATGGACAGGTATATCGATCTTATCATTCCCAGGGGGTCCAATGAGTTTGTCCGTTATATAATGGATAACTCAAGAATTCCGGTTATGGGCCACGCGGACGGCATATGCCACTGCTACGTGGATGAGGAGGCCGGCCTGGACATGGCGGAAAGAATTGTGGTGGACTCCAAAACGCAGTATGTGGCGGTATGCAATGCCACCGAGACGCTGCTGGTTCATGAAAAAATCGCCCCGGAATTTTTACCCCGGCTGAAGAAAGCGATGGACAGCCAAAAGGTTGAGCTGGTGGGATGTCCCAAAACCCTGGCTTTCATTCCGGTGGCGCCGGCCTCGGAAGAGGACTGGAAAACCGAGTACCTGGATTATAAACTCTCTGTGAAGGTGGTTTCCAGTCTCGATGAGGCCATTGAACATATCAACACCTACGGGTCCGGCCACACCGACAGCATTATAACCTCGAACAGGGAAAAAGCGGCCCGCTTCATGGATTATGTTGACTCGGGTAATGTTTTCTGGAACTGCTCCACCCGCTTTAGTGACGGTTTCAGGTACGGTTTAGGGGCCGAGGTGGGAATCAGCACCGGCAAAATTCACTCCAGGGGCCCTGTGGGGCTTGACGGGCTGGTTATATACAAGTATAAGCTTATTGGGAACGGCCATATTGTCGGGGAGTACGCCAACCGTTCCAGGACTTTTAAGCACAGGGATCTGGGCAAGAAGTTCGGGCTGTAATTTGTTGAAAGATGATCCTGTGCCCCCGCGCCCTTAATTTTTTCTAATCAAATTCTAATTTTTGATTAATGTCTCTTTAACTATGGTTGTCTATGATATAGGCATGAATAAAATTTCAAATGGAGGCATTGAATATGGAAATTACCCTGGAGCAAATCGATTTATTGAGGAAAAGGGCGAATGTAAGTTACAAAGAAGCAAAGGAAGCCCTTGAAAGGTGCGGGGGGAACATTGTTGAGGCCCTGGCTTGTCTGGAGGAAGAGAATAAAATAAAGCAGGAAAATGATTGCTCAGGCCATTCGTCTTTATGGCAAAAGACAAAAAACTTAATAGGAAAAGCAAATAGAATCCATTTTGTCATTACCCGCGATGAGAAAACGGTACTTAATATTTCCCTGACAATTGTCATGATATTTGCCGTTTTTGCGCTGCCTCTTTCCGTGGCCATGCTGCTGCTTGCCATGTTTACAGGCTGCAAAATAAGGTTCCATAAAAGCAATGGTGAAGAATGCGGTATTAATAAAAATATAGAAAATATCTCCAACATGGTAAATAATCTTACCAGCAAAGTGGCCCAGGAGATAAAAAATTAAAAAACACAGCACCCGCTAAAAAATGTTGGATTCCTTAAACTTATACTATAGGTTATAATTAATAAAACCTGCCGGTATTTTTCCCCTGCAGGTTTTATTTTAGTTGTATCCTATTTCCGTTTTCATGCCGCAGTAAGTAAAATGGATCGCCTGAGGGGGTATACCATGGGTAATAAAAGGATACTGATCATCGAAGACGAGTTGAAAATAGCCAGGTTTGTCCAGTTGGAACTGGAACATGAAGGGTATGCCGTGGAGGTGGAACAGGACGGAAGGGCCGGTCTGGAAAAAGCTTTGCGCGGCAATTATGACTTGGTCATTCTTGACGTTATGCTTCCCTCGCTTAACGGCATGGAGATATTAAGACGTTTGAGACAGGTCTCGGAAATCCCGGTTATCATGCTTACCGCCAGAGATGGTGTCATGGACAGGGTCATGGGGCTGGACTTCGGCGCTGATGATTATTTGACCAAACCCTTTGCCATTGAGGAACTTCTGGCACGGATCCGGGTGGCCTTCAAACATAAGAGGGTGCGGCATGCCGGAGCCGATGTCATTCAAATCGGAAAACTCAGGCTTGACATGGATAAATATACTGTGAGCTATAATAACGAGCCAATAGATTTAACAAAGAAAGAATTTGATTTGTTAAAATTTTTGATGCTTAATAATGAGATTGTACTGTCCAGGGATACAATCCTTGAGAAAGTATGGGGATATAATTATGCCGGCGACACAAACATTGTGGATGTTTACATCCGCTATCTAAGAAGTAAAATTGATGACTGTTACCGGCAAAAATTCATTCACACCGTCCGAGGGGTGGGATATCAGCTGAAATATGAAGAATAAATATGTCCGGTTGCCGGTGTTGTTATTCAAGGTGGCCAAAGTATTGCTTATTGCATTGCCAATTGCCTTAAAGGCGGTATTCGGGGTAATGCGCCAACTTATTCAGGCCGTAAGAAACAAACTTCGCTTTTCCATTACATTTAAAATTACCATAACCTATGTGTTTTTATTTATATTGATTTTTGGCCTGATGAGTGCGGGAATAATGATCAGCTTTATATACTATATTCAATATAACCCGCCCGAATATTATGTGCCTTTTATGGGGACCATGCTGGGGGTTTTTAATGTCTTCGGCATAATCTCGATAATTTTTTTCGGGTCCCGGGCCGGCAGAAAGCTCTTGGCGCCTATAAAGGTCATGACAAAAACAGTAAAAGAAATATCTATCAACGCACTGGATAAAAGGCTTGATGTCAGCGGTTCCAAGGACGAGCTGAAAGACCTGGCCAAAACATTTAATGAAATGCTGAACAGAATACAAAAATCCGTGGAGCAGCAAAACCAGTTTGTTTCTGACGCCTCTCACGAACTGAGGACACCCATAGCGGTGGTCCAGGGGTATGCTGATCTTCTGGACCGCTGGGGAAAGGATGACCCGCGGGTGCTTGGGGAGTCCATCGAGGCGATTAAAAGTGAGGGCGAAAGCATGAGGTCCCTTGTCGAAAAGCTTTTATTCCTCGCCCGTGGGGACAGGAACGCCCAGAGAGTGGAGAAGACCGATTTCGCGCTGAGTGAGGTTGTTAATGAGATATTAAAAGAAACAAGATTAATTGATAAAAGCCACAGCATTTTAAACGATAAAAACGAGGAAATTGTTATTCACGCGGACCAAAAGCTGATTAAAGAAGCCATAAGAATCTTTATGGACAACAGTATCAAATTCACTCCCGCCGGCGGCACTATCAAGCTGAATTCATACCTGAAAAACAAAAGGGCTGTTATAAGTATTGAAGATTCGGGAATCGGAATCTCCCGGGAAGCCCTTCCCCATATTTTCAACCGGTTTTACCGGGCTGATGAATCAAGAACAAAGGCCAGTGGAGGCACAGGGCTGGGACTCTCCATCGCCAAGTGGATTATAGACAGTCACGGTGGAAAAATTGATGTCTGGAGCGAAATAAATGCGGGGACGGTGGTCCGCGTCGAACTGCCTCTTGGCGGGTAAGTACATATCCAATAAAGTGAATGTTTTAACAGACTCTAGGCTTTTTACAGTAAAAAATCATATTTTCTACGCCCGTATACGATGCGGCGAATTTCTACCCGGTTGCCGTTAATGACATAAAAGACAAGATAGTTATGCACTATCAGCACTCGGTAGCCTTTCACTCTCAAAACAGGGCTTTTTAACAGTGGACAGCGGCTGGGCATTTGTGATAGTGAGCCGATTCCGTCCATAATTTCATCGTAAAGCTTGAGCGCGGCATCCTGAGAAAGATTATTGACATAGTCGACAATGTCCTGTAAGTCCTGCTTGGCAGAGGGAAAGATCAGTAGCCTATAATTTTCCATGAACACTCGCCCTTAGCTTATTGGCGAACTCAAAGAAGTCCTCGCCGGTTGCGCCGTTGGCAATCTCAGCCTCGGCTTCAGCCAGCTTCCCATAGAGTTCAATGAGTGCCTGCTGTCTCTCATAGGCTTCTATGCTCATTATCACCATATCGCCTACACCGTTTTTTGTAATGTAAACCGGCTCATGCTCCCTGTGGCAAAAATCTGATATTTCATTGGCATTATTTCGCAAATCCGAAATCGGCCTGATATTGGGCATGACAAATCCTCCCGGTTCTCAATATTTATGTACTAACTTTAGCATAATTACGAGAAGCAATCAAGCGCAAAGGATTTTTACCCCTTTGCTTCGAAAATTGCTGTAAGCAATTTTGGCAGGGGGTAAGGGGATCCGGTTTAAACTTAACAATTTAGCTTGTGCGGACAGGGAAACCTCTTTGTTATCGCGTTCTACCAGCGCCAGGCGGTCAGCCCTGGTCAGGGTCGATGCCAGATTTTTTTTCAACCAGTTTAACTGCGTGGTTAACCGCCCGATTTCGGAGTACAGCTGGTTTATCTTCTTTTCCTGGGCTGCCTTGTCTGTCTCTGATGCCTTGCGATCGGAAAAGACCTTTGGCAGGTTTATAATTGCCTCCTCTTTCCATCTCCTGAGTTGGGTGGGATGAATCTCGCACTCCGATGCTATCTCCTGGGTGGTCCCCTTTTTCATGACTACGTGGTCCCTTTTTTGATTGACAAAAGCACATGCTGTTTTAAACAGGTATCTGCTCAGGATTACAGACTTGGCTTTAACTTTGCGGAGTAACATCATTGTTTTGACCACCGGAAGAGATTTCATTCATGGCGCTTACTTCATCCCAGTAGGGGCTGGTTTTCAACTGTTCGGCGAACTGCCTGCTGAAATCATCCTGGCCGGATTTTTCCTCCGGCCAGGCGCGGTCCAGAAAGTCCCATGCCCGGTTCATATTGCCGCTGTATATCAGATCAAGCATGTATCCCCAGAGGGATGGGGGTATCCCCCAGTCATTTTGGGAGTACCTCTGCCTGGTACCGGAATAGCCCAGTTTTTGCATTTCCCTTTCCACCAGGCGGACATGGTAGTCAAAGTCCTCTTCATCCACCGGGTGCTTCATTATATCTGCAGCCAGGTGATACCCGCCGTTTTTATAAGTCAGTACTATTGCCGGGGCCGGGGAGTCGTAATAGTCGGCCTTCCACCGGAGAAAGGAGCCGTCCTTTCCCTGCAGTTCATATATACCGTCCCCGTTGAGGTCTTTAAACTCAAAGCTGCCGGTGTTTGACGCCACCCCGGTGACCCCGAACTCCCGGCCCAGGGACATTACAAAATAATTGGTATAGCCCTGGGGTCCGCCGCTGTCGCAGGCCACCACCAGATCAGGCGTGCCGTCGCCCGTGATGTCCTGCCCGGGAGCGGGAGGATAGCACACATAGTATGGGGTGGCTATTGTGTAGGGCAGTTTTTCTCCGCTGTAGACCGCACTGTCGCCCATAAAAACCGTGAAGTACTGCTCCCGCATGTCGTTGGGCAGATGGTCGACATATTCCTTGTACACATATATGTTGTTGAGGACAATCTCCCTTACCATTTCAGTCTGAACAGGCGGTGTTTCAACACCGGCGCCGCCGTCATTCCGCTCCGGGGAGGCATTGTTTTTGGAGAGGCACCCCGGAACGGACAGAAGTATTATTGTTGTTAGCGCCAGTAAGGCGGCAATTTTTTTCAACCCTTCATCCTCCCGGGGAAATGGTATTGCTTATGCTGAGTGAATTCCGGGTCAGGGAGCCAGAAGTCAGGAGTCAGAATCCAGACCCCCATGCCGCATAAATGCGGCACCACAAATAATGAAAATATGGGACCAATATAATGTCTAAACTCTTCTGGCTCCTGACTTCTGGCTCCTGGCTCCCGACAACGAT
>JBMOPF010000021.1:0-9351 GCA_049325075.1 Bacillota bacterium
ACTCGGTCGCCAAAGGACTGCCGGCCGCCTTCAACGTCGCGTCCATGCGCCGGTTCAGGCTGCCGTCCGCGTCCTGCGTCCGGCCCGTCAGTCCTTAGGCTCGGTCGTTAAGAGACTGTAGCAGCCTACGATAAATTCCGCCCGGGTTGAACACTCCCCCCGGATGCATGTCACTTGGGGGTCCCCCGAAAGGAATGCCGGGAATTCTGAGTTCTGACAGAATAAGCATATCAGTATAAGCCCTTTTTAGGGTGGAAAGGGGTTAATTCCTTGAAAGTGTTCCTGGAAAAGATAAAAGGCAGCTTAAAAAGCAACCCGGCGGAATATCTTTCGGAACAGGGCCAGTTGGTGAGGCAGGTCAATGCGCTGTATAAACTGGTTTCAGACCTGTATGGAACAGACAAGCTTGTTTTAAGGGCGGGCAAGCTGAACGCCCTCGGGCTAATCCGGTCGGATATACTGGAAGAGAGGGTGCTGGCGCTTCAAAAGCTTATCTTCGAGGATCCCACCCTGGACACTCTTCCAGCGCGGGACGAGATTCCCGGTATTGTCCAGAGGCTGGAGGATGAAGTGGCGGACATTATTGCCCGGCGTACGGTGGAGGATGATATTGAGAGAAAGGTCAATGAAAAGCTCCAGGACCGTCATGAGGAGTATGTACGGGAGATAAGAATGCAGGTAATCCGGGAGACCGCGGGCACTGAAAACGCGCAGACACTTAAAAAGCTTGCCCTGCTGGAAAAGCTGGAGCAGAGGAAGCTGACCCGGTCGGCCATGGACATTTTGCGCCCCTCCAGCTTTGAAGAAATTATAGGGCAGGACAGGGCGATAAAGGCTTTGCTTGCAAAGCTGGCCTCGCCGTACCCCCAGCATATTATTCTGTACGGCCCTCCAGGGGTCGGCAAGACAACGGCCGCCAGGCTGGCGCTGGAAGCAGCCAGCAAACAGGAGACAAGCCCCTTTTCACCGGAGGCCCCCTTTGTGGAAGTCAACGGCACCACCCTTCGCTGGGACCCCAGGGAAGTTACCAACCCCTTGCTGGGGTCGGTGCATGACCCCATATATCAGGGGGCCCGCAGGGACCTTGCCGAGGGCGGTATTCCGGAGCCCAAGCCCGGCCTTGTCACGGATGCCCAGGGGGGAGTGCTTTTTATAGACGAAATAGGGGAAATGGACCCTGTTTTACAGAGTAAGCTTCTCAAGGTGCTGGAGGATAAAAGGGTGTTTTTCAGTTCTTCTTATTATGATCCCTACGACAGCAACGTTCCCCGGTATGTAAAAAAACTTTTTGAAGAGGGTGCCCCGGCGGACTTTGTTCTTATCGGCGCCACCACCAGGGACCCGGAAGATATTAGCCCGGCCATAAGGTCGAGGTGCGCAGAGGTTTATTTTGAGCCCCTTACCCCTTCGGACATTAAATCTATAATACGGCAGGCGGCGGCAAAGCTGAATGTGGACATGGATGAAAGCGTCCCGGATATTATAAGCCTTTATACCATTGAGGGGCGCAAGGCGGTGAGCATTCTCTCGGATGCCTTCGGCATGGCCTGCCGTAATTGCAGCGGAAAGTCCCGGAAGGTTAAAATCACCCCGGAAGAGGTTTATGAGGTTATCCGGTCGGGGAGGCTCACCCTCCACGCTCACGGAAAGGCATCCGGGTCCACCGAGGTTGGAAAGATTTTCGGGCTGGGGGTTCACGGATTCCTGGGATCGGTACTGGAAATAGAGGCGGTTGCCTTTCCCGCCCGAAACAAGGGAAAGGGTTCGATAAGGTTTAACGACACCGCCGGCAGCATGGCCAAGGACTCTGTTTTCAACGCCGCGTCTGTAATAAGGAAGACCACGGGAGAAGACCTGTATAATTACGATGTCCATGTCAATGTGGTGGGGGGCGGAAGAATAGACGGCCCCTCGGCCGGCGTGGCCATATTCCTGGCGCTGTACAGCGCTATACAAAACAGGCCCATACCCCAGGACGTCGCGGTGACCGGAGAGCTTTCCATCCAGGGTAAAATAAGGGCCGTGGGAGGCATACCAGAAAAGATATACGGGGCCAGGCAGGCCGGAATCAGCCGGGTCATGATTCCCGGCGAGAACGGCAGGGACATTCCGGCAGACCTCAGGGGGATAACGGTGTCTCCGGTTTCTTCTGTGGAAGAGGTTCTGGCTATTATTTTTGAGAATAACCAGCCGGTTAATTGAATGTTGTGATTTGGGGAGAGGTGAAACGGACATGCATGACAAGATCCCCCCTCAGAATATAGATGCGGAGCAGGCGGTGCTGGGGGCCCTTTTTATGGACCGGGAGGCCCTTTCCAGGGTGGCCAGGTTTTTAAAGCCGGAAGACTTTTATCTGGAAGGGCACCGGGTAATATATAAGGCTTTTCTTGATCTTGACGAGGCGGGGGTGCCCACTGACCTTGTTACTGTTACCGACTTTTTAAGGCAGCAGGACAGCCTGGAAAAAATAGGGGGGGCAACATACGTGGCCTCCCTGGCCGGCATGGTTCCAACGGCGGTCAATGTGGAGCACTACGCCCGGATTATAGAGGAAAAGGCTCTCCTGCGCAGCCTTATTTCCATGGCCACGAGGATAGCGGGGCTTGGTTATGAGGGCGGGGAAGATGCGGATCGGCTGATTGACGAGGCGGAAAATATGCTGCTGGAGCTTAGCTCGAGGAGGTCAACATCCGGGTTCATGTCTCTCGACCGCGTGCTGGTGGAAATTTTCCGCATCATAGAGGAAAGGTATCGCAACAAGGGGAAAGTGTCTGGGGTGCTGACCGGTTTTACGGACCTTGACGGGCTTTGCTGCGGCCTTCAGGCCGGTGATCTTATTATAGTTGCCGGCCGGCCGGCCATGGGCAAGACCAGCTTCGGCCTGACAGTGGCACATCAGGCCGCCCTGAAAAGCGGTGTTCCCACAGCCGTTTTCAGCCTTGAGATGTCAAGGGACCAGCTGGTCCAGAGGGTGCTCTGCGCCGAGGCCATGGTGGATATGCAAAAGGTGCGCAACGGAAACCTTACCGAGCTGGACTGGAACAAGCTGGCCGGGGCGGCGGCGAGGCTTTCCAGGGCGCCTCTTTATATAGACGACTCGGCGGGGCTCTCGGTAAGGCAGGTAAGGGCCAAGGCCAGGCGGCTGAAGTCTGAAAAGGGGCTGGGGCTGATAGTTGTGGATTACCTGCAGCTGATGCAGGGGAGCTCCCGGTCGGAGAACCGCCAGCAGGAAATAGCGGAGATATCCAGGTCGCTGAAGGCGGTGGCAAAAGACCTGAATGTGCCTGTAATCGCCCTGGCCCAGCTGAGCCGCTCTGTGGAGCAGAGGGAAAAAAAGAGGCCCATCATGTCGGACCTGAGGGAGAGCGGCAGCCTGGAGCAGGATGCGGATATAGTGATGTTCATTTACCGGGACGAGTATTACAATAAGGATACGGAAAAAAAGGGCATAGCGGAAATTATTGTGGCCAAGCAGAGAAACGGCCCCACCGGGACGGTGGAACTGGTTTTTCTCAAGGAGTACACCAGGTTTATGAACCTGTCCAGGGAAAGGGAGGAGGAATAGGAACCCTGGTAACAAATGCCCGCAATAATTGTTGACACTTTGTAATCTCTTTGTTAAACTTTATGTGGTCGAGTGCTGCTGGTGCACTTTTACAATAAAGAAAGATAAGGGCTTGAACTCAAAGGGTCCGGAGGCAACCGGGTGCCATTTGAGGTTTTTTTGTGTGTCTTTATACGCGCATGTTTCCCGATCCACAACAGGGGGGATAAATTTGCCGCCAGTATATGATGTGGTTATTGTGGGGGCAGGCCCGGCGGGAATATTTTCCGCGCTGGAACTGGTAAACAATAAAAAAGGAATTAAAGTATTAATACTGGAAAAGGGAAGAGACATAGATGCCAGGACCTGCCCTTCCAAGGAAAGAGGCAGCGGCTGTTTTGATTGCAGCCCCTGTTCCATTGTCTGCGGGTGGGGAGGGGCCGGGGCCTTTAGTGACGGGAAGCTCACCCTTTCCACGGAAATTGGCGGAAGCCTTGACCTGTACCTTGGCGAGCGGACCCTTTCAGAAATGATTCAATATGTTGACGGTAAATACATTGAATTCGGCGCGCCCGAAAACGTATACGGGCTGGAGTATCCAGACCAGATAAAGGATTTCAAGAGGCGGGCCACACAGGCCGAGCTGAAGCTTGTTCCGGTTCCCATCAGGCACCTGGGGACCGGCCGGTGCATTGAGATTTTGCGCCGGATGAAGGAATACCTCCTTTCCCATGGCGTGGAGGTGCGCACCGACCTGATGGTGGAAGGTGTTTTCCGGGAAGGTTCGGCGGTTGCCGGAGTTATCCTGGCCGGTGGAGAAAAAATATATGCCGGCCATGTTGTTCTGGCGCCGGGAAGGGAAGGGGCACAGTGGCTTTCAGGGGTGGCCGGGGACCTGGGCATCAAGACCGAGGTCAATCCTGTGGACATAGGTGTTCGCGTGGAGCTGCCGGCGGAGATAATGGAGCCCCTGACAAAGGTGCTTTATGAGGCAAAATTTATTTATTACTCCAAAACCTTTGACGACAAGGTGAGAACCTTCTGCATGAATCCGTACGGGGAAGTGGTTCTGGAAAACAACGGCGGGCTGGTTACCGTCAACGGCCACTCCCACGCCTATAAAAAAACAGGCAACACCAACTTTGCGGTGCTTGTAAGCAAGACCTTCACAGAGCCCTTCAAGGAGCCCATAGCATACGGGAATTATGTGGCCAGCCTGGCCAACCTGCTGGGCGGCGGAGTCATAGTTCAGAGGCTGGGCGACCTGGTGGAGGGGCAGAGGACTACATTCAGCAGGCTCAGCAAGTCCCTTACCGTGCCGACGCTGACAGAGGCCACACCCGGCGACCTCAGCCTGGTGCTGCCCTACCGGCACCTGGTGGCCATAGTGGAGATGCTTAAAGCCCTGGATAATATAGCCCCGGGAGTGTATTCCCGCTATACCCTTTTGTACGGGGTGGAGGTTAAATTTTATTCATCAAGGCTGGCCCTCAGCTCAAATCTGGAGACCCCGGTGAAAAATCTTTTCGCCGCGGGCGACGGCGCGGGAGTTACCAGGGGACTGGCCCAGGCTTCTGTATCAGGGGTGCTGGTGGCGAGGGAAATTATCAAAAGATTAGGGTAAGAATAATATTGCCAAGTAGAATAGTTTAAGGGTCAGAATCCAGAAGAATCGGGAATTGGGGGGATACCCCATGCCGCAAGCTGCACCATCGGAGAACAAAAAAACAAGGAATGCCAAGAATTCTGAGTTCTGAGTTCTGGATTCCGGCCGGAAAGAAATGCCTAGGAGGTTTTTATATGTCAACCGTGGTTGTGGTCGGCGCCCAGTGGGGCGATGAGGGAAAAGGGAAGATTACGGACTTTCTTGCCAGGAGTGCTGACCTTGTGGTCCGGTATCAGGGCGGCAACAATGCCGGGCACACGGTGGTGGCCGACGGCAATGAATTCAAGCTGCACCTGATTCCTTCGGGCATCCTGTATCCGGAGAAAATGTGTCTTATCGGCAATGGGGTGGTTTTGGACCCCGAGGTCTTTTTAAAGGAAATAGACGGGCTGACCGAAAGGGGCATCAGCGTCGGGAACCTCCGGATCAGTTCCAGGGCGCAGGTTATAATGCCGTATCACCGCAAGATTGATGTCTGTGACGAGGAGCGGAAGGGGTCCAATAAAATAGGGACCACCGGCCGGGGTATCGGGCCGGCCTATACCGACAAGGTGGCCAGGATTGGAATAAGGATGGCCGATCTGATTGACCCGGATAGCCTGGAAGAGAGGCTGAAATATACCATTGCTGAAAAAAATGCCCTGCTGAAGGATTTTTACGGTTCCGAAGGGTTCGACCTTGATGAGGTGTTGAGCACTTATAAGGCATATGGAGAGCGGCTGTCCGGCTTTGTGGCCGATGTGTCCGTACTTGCCAATGATGCCATCAGGGAAGGCAAGAATATTCTGTTCGAGGGGGCCCAGGGAACCCTGCTGGACATAGACCACGGCACTTATCCTTACGTGACCTCCTCATCGCCTGTGGCGGCCGGCGCCTGCCTGGGGGCGGGGATCGGCCCCACAAAGATAAACCGGGTTGTGGGTGTGGCCAAGGCCTACATCACCAGGGTCGGTGAGGGACCCTTCCCCACGGAATTGCAGGATGGGGTGGGGGAATATCTCCGCAGCCAGGGGCACGAGTTCGGGACCACCACAGGAAGGCCCCGCAGGTGCGGCTGGTATGACTCTGTGATAGCGCGGTACGCGGCCAGGATAAACGGCCTGGATTATCTGGCCATAACAAAGCTTGACGTTTTAACCGGCCTGGAAACAATAAAGATATGCACCGGGTACAGCTATCAGGGAACTGTTATCACCGAGTTCCCGTCCACCCTGAAAATGCTGTCCCAGTGTGTTCCGGTTTACGAGGAAATGCCGGGCTGGTCGGAGGACATTACCGGGGCCGGCAGATATGATGACCTGCCGGTTAACGCGCGCAATTATTTGAACAGGCTCAGTGAGCTTTCAGGAGTTCCCGTCGCCATTATAGGAACCGGCCCCGGCAGGGAACAGACTCTGGTGCTGCATGAGGTAAATTAAAAATTAATTTTACAAAATTAAGTGGTTGACAGCTAAAACAGGTTTATTGTATCATTACTATCGTTGACGCGTAAATGCGGTTTGGCTGTTAGCCGCCATGAGCCATTAGCTCAGTTGGTAGAGCACCTGACTTTTAATCAGGGTGTCCGGCGTTCGAGTCGCCGATGGCTCACCATTTTAGAGGTTAGAAGCCAGAGGTTGGAAGTCAGAATAGGTGAAGGAATTGGTAAAAGCCAATTCCAACAAATTTCCGGCATCTGACCTCCGGCATCCCACCTCCGAAACGGCCCCTTGGTCAAGCGGTCTAAGACACCGCCCTTTCACGGCGGTAACACGGGTTCGAATCCCGTAGGGGTCACCAAAAAAAAGACCTGTGATTTTTAAAAGTCACAGGTTTTTTTTGTGCGGCCGGGAATATATAAAAAAACAAAAAATAAACAGGGGGTGATTTTCATTTTACTTTTGGAAGTTGAATCGACCTTGACATGCTTTCTCATGGCTTTGATAATCGTGGGGGCCACTGTTATTGTTTTTGCAAAGATCACGAAATACAACGACTGGAAGGAGATAGCATCCGGGAATGTGGCGGCGTCCCTGGCCCTGGGGGGTAAAATACTGGGGGTGTCCAATATCATCCACTTTGCCATAATAACCAACAACAGCCCGGTTTACACCATTATTTGGGGCTTAATCGGGGCGGCATTGCTTATTTTTATTTATCTGTTGTTCGAGTGGCTGACCCCAAAACTTAATATAAATAAGGAGATAGCTGCCGGGAATGTGGCGGTCGGGCTGCTTTCAGCGGTCTTTTCAGTGGCGGCCAGCTTTATTGTGGGCGCCAGCATATCATGAGTAAACACTGATTTAAAGGAGAGATTTTCAAATGGGATTGTTTAAAAAGTTAAAGGACCTGATAGAGGCCAATATCAATGATCTGGTCAATAAGGCCGAAAACCCTGAAAAATTGTTGAACCTGTATATTGAAAGGGCCACTGAGGAACTGAAGGAATTCAATATTCAGGTCAACCGGGCCGTTGCCGACGAATTGCAGCTGAGGCAGAAGTTGGAGGCGGCAGAAAAGGAAATACAATCCTGGACTACCCAGGCCAAGGTGGCTATACAGCAAAACCGGGACGACCTGGCCCGTATAGCTTTGGAGCGCAAACAGACTGCGGAGAAAAATGTGGAGGATTTTAAGCTGCAGCTTGAGGAACAGCGCAAAGTTGTTGAAGAGCTGAGATCAAACTACCGGATACTGGAGGAAAAACTGAGCAAGGCCAGGAGTGAAAAAGATAACCTGGTCATGCGTCAGCGGAGGGCCGAGGCTATGAAGCAGGCCGGCGAGGCCGTGCGGCAGATTTCCAGCGGGGATTCCCTGGGGGATTTTGACCGGATGAAAGACAAGGTCGACCGGATGGAGGCAGAAGCCAAGGCCACCAGTCTTTCGTTAACCAATTCGGTAGAAGATGAGTTTGCCAGGCTGAAAAAGGAATCACAAAATCTGGCCGTGGAAGATGAATTGGCCAGGCTCAAAGCCGAGCTGGACAAGAAGGAATGATAAGCCTTGAAAAATATTAAAAAAGTATTGTCCATTTTAATATGCTGCATGTTGCTGCTCTCCCTTCTGGCCGGGCCGGCCCTGGCCAAAGGGGGGGGGAAGGGCTTTTCCGGCGGGGGCCGCAGCAGCTTTTCCTCGGGCGCCAAGGGCTATTCCTCAGGTGGGGCCTCGCACAGCAGCAGTTCTTCCGGGGGCGGGTTTTCCAGTCTTTTCTCAAAAAGAAGTTCCTCTGCCGGACAAAGTGCGGACAGTGTTCCGGAAAGCGCGGCGGGAGGCGGGGCCAGTTCTTACGGCGGGGGATATGTCACCGATAAAAACAGTTTTTCCACTCCCCGGGAGAATACTTCCCCAACCCTTTACAGTGATTACAAGACCGGCAGGCAGGGATATTCCACAGGAAATAATTCTTACAGCACCGGTACCGGATCCTATTCCGGGAGTTGGAACAGGGATTACTATGCCTCGGCCGGAACGGACAAATATCCATCAAAGCCGCCGGTGGGGATTTTCGGCTCCCCGCCCAATCCCCCCTATTACTACCATAATAATTACTGGGCCATGCCCCTTTTGGCCAGGGCGTTTTTTCAGCCCAATTATTACTGGACCCCCTGGGGCTATCATTTTTACGCCCCCAGGCTTTTGACATGGGTGATAGCCATTTTTGCCATTGGTGCGGTGTTTATACTGATAAGGAACAGGTTCAGGAGGTCTGTATAAAGACGGAGGTGTTTTACAGTGGATTTTTTAAACGGAAAAAGGGTTTTCATTCGCAGGGACAGGGAAGGGGACGGGTTTGACGGCGTGGTAACCCAGGTAAAGGGGAAATGGATTTATGTGGCGGTGTCCGATCCCGACCCGGTGGGCTTTGACGGTATTTGGATCAATACCGATCTGCAAAGGGAAATAGCGGTGTTAAAATAAATGGTGCATTTCCGGATGGTAGTGAATTACGGGTCGGAATCCAGACCCCCATGCCACTTTTATAAGTGGCACCATAAAGGATGAAAAAGGAATGCCCGGAATTCTGAGTTCTGAGTCCTGAGTTCTGAGTTCTCATAAGGGGTCGCTTGCGGGCAGGAGGAGTGTTAACCCCGGCTGCATCATCTCCGGCTGCAACAGTCTCTAAACTCGGTCGCCAAAGGACTGCCGGCCGCCCTCAACGTCG
>JBMOPF010000022.1:0-9146 GCA_049325075.1 Bacillota bacterium
GACTGTTGCAGCCGGAGATGATGCAGCCGGGGTTTAACACTCCCCCTGCCCGCAAGCGACCCCAAACCATCTTGCTTTTTCATCCTTTATGGTGCCACTTTTAAAAGTGGCATGGGGGTCTGGATTCCGCTACCTGCAAGGTGGCAAACCGGCCAAAGGGCGGCTATTTTAACGCCTTCCAAAGCAGGGTCAGGCAGACCTGCACGGCCTGCCGCCTGAGTTCCGCACCTCTTCCGGGGAGGGTGATTTCTTTTTTAAGTGTCCCGCCTTTAAATGAAGTGGCGATGGTAATTCTGTTGTCCGAAGGGTACAGTCCTCCCCCGGGTTCGGTTATGGAAAGTCCTATATCCGATCCTGCCCGCTCTTTTATGGAATTAGCCAGGATTTCCGCGGTGCATTCCCCGGCCTTTATTCCCAAATGGCTTTCCATTTCATCAATTTTTGAAACCAGTCCCAGTTTGAAGAAATCCCGGCATTCCGGAAAGGATGTAAGAAGGTGGGACAGATAGCCCCCGGAGCAGGTTTCTGCGGCCGCCACGGTGAGTTTTCCAGCCATAAGCAGCCTTCCCGTTACTTCAGGCAGAGTCTCATTGTCCGTCCCGTATATATATTGCCCCAGCAATTCCCGAACCTTCTGCTCCATATCCCTGTTAAGGGCGTCAGCCTCCTTTTCGGTTGGCGTCTTGGACGTAATGCGGAGGTGGATTTCAAAGAATTTGGCTGTTGGCGCCAGGGTGGGGTTGTTGCTGTGCAAAAGAGGCCCCAGTATCTCGTCCACCTTGCTTTCACCTATGCCGCACAACTTTAGAATCCTGGATTTTATTATCCGGGTGCGGTGTCCGAGTCTCCTTCGCAGCAGAGGCGCCACCTGTTCATCCAGCATGGTGGTGAACTCCAGCGGAGGTCCGGGGATAAGTATGTATAAAACCGAATTGTAATCCAGCGCTATACCGGGGGCGGTTCCCACAGGGTTGTCAAGGACTATGCCGCCCTCAGGCACAAGGGCCTGTTTGAGGTTGTTCAGGGACATCTCTACTCCCCTGGCCTTAAAAAAACGCTCGGTAACAGACCTGGCCGCGGGGTTTTCCATCAGCGGTACGCCAAGGGCCTCGGAGAGCGCATCCCTGCTAAGGTCATCTTCAGTGGGGCCCAGACCGCCTCCGATTATTACAAGATCAGCCCTGGAGGATGCCTGGGTGATTGCCTCTATAAGCCTTTCCCTGTTGTCCCCGACGGTTACCTGAAAATACATGTCTATGCCCAGGGCGGCCAGGGTTTGTTGAAGGTATTGAGCGTTGGTATTAAGTATTTGTCCCAACAGCAACTCTGTTCCCGTGAAAATAATTTCGCAGATCAAAAAAAGTCACCTCGCCGGATAATGCAATAAAAACATTATACTATAGAGGCCGGGATATAAACCGCTATTTGGAAAAACAAAAAATTTTATGGATTGTAGTATGGTCCGATATAATGTATAATATGTCACAACCCAATGGTGCGGTGATCAATCGTTTATTTACTTCTCTGCTCAATATACCCATGGGGATTTTATGAGGTCCGGCGGGGTTTTTATTTTAACGTTACCTGTAAAAATTTTCACTAATCAATGACGGAACAGAGACTAATAATAGGGGAGAGTGTGCTATATGTTTTTGGAAAGCTCACCGGTAACCACCTGGGCAGGTGAAAACTTAAGGCCACGGTTGCATCCCACGGCATTCGTTCATCATTCGGCGGTGCTTATCGGGGATGTTCGTGTCGGCAGCAACGTGATTATATGCCCGGGGGTGGTAATAAGGGCGGATGAGGGTTCTCCCATAATAATAGGTGACGGGGCCAATATACAGGACGGGGTTATCATGCACTGCCTGATGGGAAGCGCCATAGAGATAGGTGAGAACTGCAGCATAGCCCACGGTGCGGTGATTCACGGCCCCTGTGCAATCGGCAGGGATACATTTGTAGGTTTTAATGCCGTTGTGCATGATGCCCGGCTGGGGGACGGATGCTTTGTTTCTCACTGCGCCCTTGTTACAGGTGTTACTCTTCCGGCACAGACCCTTGTACCGCCCGGACGAACGGTGCAGTCACGGGAGGAATCGGCTGATCTCCCTGTGGCCGGTGAGAAAGAAAAAGAATTCAACAGAAAGGTGGTTAAGGTAAATGATGAGCTGCGCCGGGGATATAAAAACATAAACCACCTGGAGATACACCACCTTGAGCACCACCATGACCACAGGGTGACGGGGAGAAGGCCGTTAAAGGATGAGGAGAGGGATTGTATCAATGTGGGGTGATAAAGCTGATACTGAGTGAAACTGCTGTCAGTAGTCAGAAGTCAGTAGTCAGGAGTCAGAATAAACCAAATCCCCCATCAGGGGGATTTGGTTTATTCTGACTCCTGAATTCTTTATTCCGCCACCTGAAAGGTGGCACCGGCCAGGGGCCGGTTATTCCTCGCTCTTTCCGCAGCAGGAGCCCGGGGTGCATCCTTTCTGGTCGGGACTGCCGCCGCAGCAGGACCCGGCTATTTCGTCATTGGCCGGCTTCCCCACCGAGCTGGGAAGAAAGGGGGCGGATATCATCTTTTTCAGTCTTTCTCCGCCGCATTCCGGGCATTTAAGGTCTTCCTCCCTCTGGTTTCCCAGAAGAAGCGCCTCGAAGACCTTGTTGCAGTCAGCGCATTTGAATTCATAAATAGGCACAGAAAATCACCTCCGTATTCTTATGCTGAGTGAATTAGGGTCAGCCCCCGATTCTCATCCTTTTTGGTGGCCGCTTTTTTCGCCCCGTGGGTCTGAATTCTGTATTTTTGACCCCGGCAATCATCAGAATAGTCAGTTGTGGCTTCTGGCTTCTGACTCCTGGCTCCCGACCCGGAGTTCACTCAGAATCAGCCACCACCAGCATGGCATCGGCGGCCTTTACCCCCCGGGGATAAACTATCAGGGGGTTTATGTCCAGTTCTTCAATACTGTCCCTGTAGTCTGTGACAAGGGCGGACACCTTTAAAATTACATCAACTATGGCCTTCTTGTCCACCGGAGGTTTGCCGCGGACGCCATTCAACAGGGCAATCCCCTTTATTTCCTCAATCATGTCGGCGGCATCGCCGGGGCTGACCGGGGCCACTCTGAAGGAAACATCCTTGAGCACCTCCACAAAAATACCTCCCAGGCCGAACATGATGGTGGGCCCGAACGCCGGGTCCCTTGTCACTCCTATAATAACTTCGGTGCCTTCGGGCAGCATTTCCTGTACTGACACCCCGGTTATACGGGCCTCGGGCTTATATTTAACTGCGTTTTCAATAATCTCCTCAAAGGCCGAACGCACCTCCCTGTCATTGTTCAAGCCCAGCTTTATTCCACCGGCCTCGGTTTTGTGAGGGATATCCGGTGAATCAATTTTCAGCGCCACAGGATAGCCAATATTCCGGGCGTGCTTCACGGCCTCATCGGCGGTTGCAGCCAGCCCCTGGCGTGCTATGGGAATGCCGTATTTTTCCAGAACGGCCTTGGCGCTGCTTTCGCTGAGGGTTTCGCCGGGCCTGAGCAGGCCGGACAGGTCCGGCCTGCTTGTCCCGGAATCGGGAATTTTGTATTGCGGCTGTTTTCTCTTTTTCAGCATGGCGCTGTATTTGGCCAGATTGGAGACGGCCCTGACCCCGCCCAGTATATCATCCATCACCGGCACACCTGCCTGAACGAATTCCTGGGAAGCAGGGTCCAGGGGATCGCTGGGAAATTTGAAGGGCAGCATTAGAACGAACTTGTCTGTTTTGCGGCATATATCTATTACCTCTTTGTGCACGGGGTGGCCGGAAGGGGTGTGCAGAATAAGGTTGCAGACAACTATATCCACTTCGGGGTCGTCGCACACAGCCTTCAGGCAGAGCGGAAAGATTTCCGGCTCGGTCATAATTGCAGCGGTAAGGTCGATGGGATTTCTTGATGATGCAAAGGCGGGGAGCACTTTATCTATTTTATCCCTTGTTTCTTTTCCCAGGGAAATGACATTAAGCCCCAGTTCCTCGCACATGTCTGCCAGGGTTACGCCGGCGCCCCCCGAGGACGCTATAATGACAATATTTTTCCCCCCGGGCAGTTTTCCCGACTGGAAGAGCGGAGTAAAGGAAATAAGTTCGTTGGGCTCATCTATCCTGATGATGCCGGTCTGACGGAAAAAGGCGTCATAAATGGCGTCGGAACCGGCAAGGGATCCGGTGTGCGATGCTGCCGCCCTGCTGCCGGACGAACTCCGCCCCACTTTCATGATTAAGACCGGCTTTTCCCTTTCCAGCGCCTCTTCAGCAACCCGGCGCAGTTTTATAGTATCCTTGGCCCCCTCCAGGTATCCGCCGGCAATCATCGTGTTAGGGTCGTAGACCATGTATTCCAGGAAATCTGCAAATTCCAGATCGGCCTCGTTGCCTACGCTTATGAAGTAATTAAAACCAACCCCGTTACACAGCGCATTGGCGTAAATAATAGACCCGAAGGCCCCGCTCTGGGAAACGAAGCCAAGAACCCTCGGCTCCACAGGGGGAAGGTCCACGATGAAAGCAAAGGAGGCCATTACACCGTTGTTGGCGTTGACCAGGCCAAGGCAGTTCGGTCCCAGGAGTCTCATCCCGGACCTTTTTGCCAGCTCGGTCAGGCGTCTCTGGGCCTCCACTCCTTCCGGGCCGGTTTCGGCAAAGCCTGAGCTGAATATTACCGCGGCCTTGACTCCCTTTGACACGCACTGTTCCAGCGCATCCGGCACCCTGTCCGCCGCAATGCTGACAATGGCCATGTCAACGGGCCCGGGTATGTCCAAAATGGAGGGGTAGCACTTCAGTCCGTTGATAACCTCCCGGGTAGGGTTGACGGGGTAAATCAGCCCCTGATAACCCTTGTCCTGCAGTGCGCTGATTGGTCTTCCCCCGGGTTTGCTGCTGTTGCCGGAGGCCCCTATGACAGCGATGGATTTAGGGTTAAAAAACTGCTCAAGTGCGAAAACAGGATCGCTCTTTATCAAGTTCATCAGACCTCACCTCTTTAAATGTGTTTTTAATAAGTTGCATAACTAACCCTGGAAGAAGTTGCTACCATCTGTCTCATTCTCTAATATCTGGTTTTTAAAAAACTTGAAATTTTACAAGTTATACATTAATGATTATTATAATACTATCTTTGTCAATGGGAAATGTTTAGTTATTTTTATGGATAAAGGATTTATCTTGTTTTGGACATTGTTTCATCGGTATAATATTCCAAAGGGGCCGGAGGGAGTTGTTTAATTGGCCGGGACAACCGGGATCTAGCTGTCCCTGTAAAAAGACAGCCTTGAAGGGGGAACCGGTTATTTTTCATCAAAAAAAAGACTGTTACCGGTTTTGATTTACAAAAAGATCAGCCTTACATTATAATAATAATTGCGTGTAGAAAAAAGGGGAAATTATTATGAGGCCAGTCCTGCCCGAAAATTTGCAGGATTCCCGGCAGATTTGATTTTCCCGGACGAACGGGGTAAAAAATATGGGTAAAATGGAAATTATATATCAGAAGCTGGAAAATATTTTTCCTAAGTACTACCAATACATAAACAATGCAAATAACTGCGGCCTTACACCGGCTGAAATCTATCTGCTTCAGATATTGCATAAAATAGGAAATTGTTCTGTTACAGCCCTGGCGCCCATGCTGGGTGTAACTCCGGCCACTGTTACCAACCTTACGGACAGGCTTAACAACAAGGGGTATGTGCAAAGGGAAAGGGATGAGGATGACCGGCGCGTGGTTCAAATTGTTCCCACCGAAGAGGGATTGGGTCTGGTGGAAAAAATAAACGCCGACAGGATATCCATGCTGGGGTTTGTGTTGAAGGATCTGGGGGAAGAGGCCTTAGACGACCTGGTCAAAATGCTGGAAGATGTGGAGGAATGCTTTAACAGGTTTATAGCCGGCACCAGGTCCGGGAACGGCTCTGAAATTAACAAGTAAATTGCGTTTGGGGGAAACAGGTCAGGCACAGCGGCCGCCGGCAGGGCGGCCCTATATTATGATAACGCTCATTACCAGGTAAACCACAAAGGCGAAGACAAAGGTGATCGGCAGGGTAATCAGCCAGGCCGTCACTATTTTTTTTGCGGTGCCCCATTTTACCTCGTGAAATCTCTTGGCGGTGCCAACGCCCATTATTGACGATGAGATGACGTGTGTGGTGCTGACCGGGAGTTTCATCAGCGTGGCCATCAGTATTACCGTGGCCGAGGCGAAATCAGCCGAAAATCCGTTGGCAGGCTCTAATTTGATGATCCTTGTCCCCACTGTTTTTATAATTCTCCAGCCTCCCACAGAGGTTCCTATGGCCATGGCTATGGCACACATTATTTTAACCCAGAAAGCCACATCAAGGTTGTGCTGAAGCCCCCCCGCGGCAAGGGCGAAGGTGATTATGCCCATGGATTTCTGGGCGTCATTGGTGCCGTGGCTGAACGCCTGCCAGGCGGCGGTAAACACCTGCAGGGCCCGGAAACGCCGGTTGATTTTGGAGGGGTGGGCATTCCGGAAAATAATTTTAATAAGGCTCATTATTATATAGCCTGTGATAAAAGCCAGTATGGGGGATATAATCAGGGCTTCCAGTATGCTGAGAAAGCCTTTGAAATTAACGGCATGAAGTCCTGCCGCCGCTATTACCGACCCTGTCAGGGAGCCGATCAGGGCGTGGGAGGAACTGCTTGGTATTCCGTAGTACCAGGTGATGAGGTTCCAGGCAATGGCCGACACCAGCGCCGCTATGACAATATAGAGCCCGTTTTCAAGGCTGAAGGGATCCGCAATCTTGCCGCCGATGGTTTTGGCCACGCCGGTAAAGGTCAGCGCCCCCAGAAGGTTCATGGAGGATGCCAGAGTTATTGCTATTTTGGGCGGAAGGGCTTTTGTGGATATGGATGTTGCTATGGCGTTGGCGGTGTCGTGAAAGCCGTTTATGAAATCAAAGGACAGTGCCAGCAGCACCACCACCGCAGTAAGTATCAGAGTTGTTTCAATCATTTGTCTGCTCCTATGAGTTTCTCATGATGATGCCTTCCAGTATGTCGGCCACATCTTCACAGAAATCCGAAAAGGATTCCATCATGGTGTATATTTCCTTCTTTTTAAGTATTTCAATAGGGTCGGAATTATTGGTGAACAGCGTTTTGAGACCGTCCCTCAGCAGCTCATCGGCTGCATTTTCAAGGTCGTTTATTTTATGGGTGTGTCTGGTCATTTCCTTTAATTTGTTCTGGCAGAGAAGTTCTATGGCGGCGTGTAATTCGTGTACGCACATCTGGATGTTTTTGGTGAAGAGGCGCATATAGTCGTCGGCTTCCCTGACGTTATAAAGCACCAGGTGTGATCCGCAGACCTCCATGCCGTCCAGCACGTCGTCCAGCTGGAGGGTGAGCTCCATTATGTCTTCTCTTTCCAGCGGTGTGATAAAGGATTTGTTGAGTTCTATTATTACTTCGTGTGTGTACTGGTCGCCCATCTGCTCAATGGTTTTAAGCTGGAGCGACGCGTTTTCCGCCCGGGACGGGTTGTCCAGGTTATTAATCTCCTCCACGAAGGATTCTCCGGCCAGGGCAATATTTTTTGCGATCAGAAGAAAATACTCATAAAATATATTTTGTTTTTTCTTGAATAGACCTTTCCAATTGACCATTCTTCTTTCCCCTCAGCATTTTTTGTTTTAGCCTTTGCCCAGTATTCTTTTACCTTCCTCCCCGGTGCAGAAGTTGAGGTAATCGCGGGCTATTCCGCTTGTGTCCCGGGACACGACGTACATCAGGGGCCTTTTCAAAACAAAAACCCTGTCTGCTCCGGTATGAATGCTTACCGTTTTTACCCCTTCCCGGCTGTAGTTGGAGGAGACGTAGCCCACAGCCCAGGGATCACCCGCCACTGAGCTTAGCATAGCTCCGGTGGAGGTGGTAATCAGAGCCCCTTTCTTAACCGGTTCCCCTTTCATTACTATGTCCTCAAATGTGCTGCAGGTTCCGGAGCCCTGCTCCCTGTTTATTATCGTTATGGGCCTGTCGGGTCCGCCAACCTCTTTCCAGTTAGTTATTTTTCCGCTGAATACCTCCTTTATTCCGTCGATGGTCATTTCCCCCACCGGGTTTTCCCTGTTTACTATGATGCATATGCTGTCCTCGGTGATGGTGTATGAGGTGAGGTTTTGGCTCTCCTCCGCGGTAAGCGGCCTGGATACGGAGCCTATATCCACCACTCCCTCGGCCACGCCCCTTACGCCCAGGCTGGAATCGCCCCCCTCAATGTGGATAATCACCCCCGGGTGGATTCTTTCATAGGCCCGGGCCAGTTTTTGTGAAACCGGGATCATGGAAGTGGAACCGGCTATCCTTATTGCGGTGGATGGGTCGCCATCTTTGCCGCCGTTTCGCCCGCACCCGGAAAGGAACAGGCATATCAAAACCAGGACAGCCGAGTATAACAAGGGTTTCTTCATTAGTTGAACCAGCCCCCCGGATTTGACATTGTTTGCACGCACCACTTTTTTTCAACTATTCTTTACCGGTGCAAAAATACCTGTTAAGGGAATGTTAAGGTATAGTTAAGGATTTATTAGTTGGGATCACCTCTGAAATTTTTTTTGATGAATTGATAGAACACATGTTTGTAGTATAATATATGGGGTGATTATTTTTTGCCCTGGTGGCCGAGGTGGTTTACGGTGTCAGGCCCAGCCGCCGGGATCCGGCAAGATACAGCTTTGCCCACGGAGGGAAGGATGGCCATCCTTTCCCGGTCAACCGCCAGGACTATGACCGGTCAATTAATATGCTGGAAACAGCTCTGGGAAGGTTGAGAAAGGGCGATCCGGATGTGATGAGAGCCTTTAAAAGGCTTTCTGTGATTCAGTCCGGGCTGGAAAGGTCTTTTGGCGCCGGCATAGGAAATTATGCTATGTGGATAACTTTTGCAATACTCGAAGAACTTCCGACTTTTGGGGTCGCTCCGGGGTTGCTCACGGGTCGGGGGGAGTGGTTTAACCCCGGCTGCATGATCTTCGGCTACAACAGTCTCTAAACTCGGTCGCCAAAGGACTGCCGGCCGCCTTCAACGCCGCGTCCATGCGTCGGTTCAGGCTGC
>JBMOPF010000023.1:0-67876 GCA_049325075.1 Bacillota bacterium
CCCCGGATGCATGTCGCTTAAGGGTCCCCCGAAAGGAATGCCCGCAATTCTGAATTCTGAATTCTGAATTCTGGATTCCTGACCCCTGATTAAATCAGTATAAGAATTTTCAGGGCAGAATTCAGAATCCAGAAGTCTGAGTTCTGAGTTCTTAGTTCTTATACGAGGTGGCACCGGCCAAAGGCCGGTTATCTGGCAACCAGGTTTCTTCCCTGCTCCTTGGCCCGGTAGAGGGCACTGTCCGCCGCCTTTAATACGGAATTGGGATTTTTCAACCGGCTGCTGCTTTCCGAGACACCTATGCTCACAGTGATATTGATTTTTTTGATGGAACCGGGTGCCGGTTTAATCTGCTGGGGTTTTTTTCTGGGACGGTCCTTTCCCCTAAGCACAAAACCCCTGTTGGCTATGGATTGGCGGAGAGCCTCCAGGTGCAGCGCTGACTCCGACAGTCTCTTTCCGGGAAAAACTATGGTAAATTCCTCCCCGCCATACCTGAAGGCCTTTCCACCACCCGATATATTCCTGACCATTGATGCGATAAATCTTAGCGCCTCATCGCCCACATCATGGCCGTACATATCATTGAAGCTCTTAAAATGGTCGATGTCCAGCATGGCAATGGAATATCTTCCCTCAAGTTTGATCAATGTTTCTCTCAAAGCCCGCCTGCCCGGAAGGCCTGTGAGGTCGTCCAGGTAGGCCTTGCTGTATGAGTCATGAATAATAGCAACGACAAGTATTGCCCCCGCTGTGGAATAGTACCCCGCTATGGCAAGGGGGTTCTCATGGCTGATAAGGGCGGCGCCAAGGGCAATTAAAACCCCTATAAAAGAACTTTCCATAAAGGGACTTTTAAAAAACAGCCTTGCAGAAAAGATAAGCAGGGCCAGTATAAACATGAAAATCGAAATGCCGGGGAAGGCTGAGAGCCCGCTTTTCCCCACCGCGGGTGCTGTGCCGGCAAGTCCCGGTATTATTCTGATTCCCGGTCCGGCCAGGTACAAAAGGAAGAAAAACTCTGACAGCACTGCCCCCAGACGCATCCTTCCCAGGCGTGTCAATATTCCCCGCTCATGCATAAGGGAGAATGCCAGTACGTTTAATGGAACCAAAAAGGATGACAGTAAAAAAACAGCATTGAGATTGATATTTCCGGACTCTCTTCCAGCCAGATGGAAAGCGGCCTGGGTTGCGGCCAAAAACAGAATAGTGAAAAATATTCTGCTCTGGTTGAACCAGTAACTCAGTGCCAGCCCTACAGTAAATATGAATGGAGATGAGCAGCGAATAAAATCCCCCCAGGGTCCGTTTTCCGTTCCGGACCCGGAAAGATAAAAGCAAACAGGGACCAGCAGTCCCAGGGGGACAGCCAGGGAAAACCATATTTTGGCGGTACCTGCATTCATCGCAGAAGTCCTTTCAGTCATTTATTACCTATTTCGACATTTCCTATGCAATTACCTGTCTATGAACCGCCAATGTATGGATTTTTTTGCTAATATATCAGATATCCGGGATAAACGGTTATATCTTGGTAATTCCCAGCAAAATCAGTATTATACCCGGCAAGACTGATATTTGACGCCCAAGGATGCTCCGGCTCAGCAGGTTACCGGCGGAAAGGCCAATGTATGTATGTATGATTTGCCCGCTCCCCACAAAAAGGGCTGTAGTCAATACGCTATATCCCAGGAAGGAAACCGCAATACCGGCTGCCATGGAATCCAGGGCCAGGGCCATGCCAAGAATGAGAGCCTCTTTCCACGAGATAACTCCGGACATGTCCATATCGGCCAGGTGTGGTTTTCTCAGCACCTGTATTACCACCCCGAAAATACTTATCTGAAACATGGTAACTGCTTCCATGCCCTCAGTATTGTCATGTCCATGCCGGCTTTGAACTTCCGGGTCCTCTTCCGGATAATTATGATTCTGTTTAAGATACTGGTAAAATGCCCAGACACCTATTATCACCAGTAATATTCCGCCCAGGCGCTGGGCGGTGTCCGGCCGGATGTACTTTGCAATTAGCTGCCCCGCGCTCATTGATAATGAGATTGCCGCCATTGACATAAAGCTTATGATCAATATTGAGATCAGCGGCAGCTTTATCCTTTTGATTCCATAGGACACCCCTGCACCCAGGGCATCCATGTTCAATGCCATGGCGAAAAAAATAAGACCCAGAATTTCCATCGGTTTCCCCCCGCCGAAAAGTTTCTTGTCAATAATATGCGGGAAAAGACCAGATTGGTGACTTGGCAGGGAGAGACCGTGCCTGGTGTCGGAGGATGCAGACAGATTTTTTATCAAAGAAAGTAAAACATGTGTCATTATGTTTTCCTTTAGCATAAGTTGTAAAAAATGATAAGGGGGATTTTGCAATGGCATATGGCGCAGGTTTTGGTGACGGCAGTTTCATTCTTTTCCTTATTCTGATACTGCTAGTTTTCGGCACCGGCTTCTGGGGCGGCGGCTTCTATGGTGAGAAAAAATAACTGCTGTAAAGGGAATTCTGGCGCAAGCCGAATTCCCGCTGGTGGGGACAACATTTTCCCCCTCAAGGAATATATTTTAAAGGAGGATAAACATGGGATTCGGATATAGTGGGGCAGACTGTGGAGGAGCTGTGGCTCCGTATTTTGACGGAAGTTTCATTCTTTTCCTTATCCTGATACTGTTAGTTTTCGGCACCGGCTTCTGGGGCGGCGGCCTCTATGGTGAGAAAAAATAACTTGCCCTTCGGAATATAAGTTGCTGTTTACATCCGGTTGACAGATGTGCATGGCAATAAAGGGGATAAAAGTATGGGATTTGGATATGGCGGGGCAGGATGTGGAGGAGCTGTGGCTCCGTGTTTTGACGGCAGTTTCATTTTCTTCCTTATATTAATCCTGCTTATCTTCGGCAGTGGTTTTGGTATCTGCTAAAAAGTTTTATAACAAATTTTAAGGGAGGGGCCGGCTAAAATATGCCGGCCCTTCCTTTTTTAGCGGGGATATTACTCTATACCATATTTCCCATGTCCTTCCGATGGAGTTTTAATCTTTTCTGTAACATACAAATGGCCTGAAGTGTCCAATCCGGCGTAAAAAATATCTTTCGGCTCCATTTTCCTCTGTTTTTTAAGCTCTCCAGCAACCATTCCTCACTGAGGTTGGACTCCTTTAAATTTTCATGCATAATTTTACCGTCCATAATAAGATCCTTGGTAAGATCGGTTGCTTTGTCAACCGTTACCGGGATGCTGTTCAGCTATATAATGGGCTGATGATCTTCAAAGCCGGGGGGTAAGGCAGCGGTTATTCTTCCATAGTAATAGCAATTCTATTTATATATAAATTGACACGCCCGCCTTTTCAACATTATTATATAAGCGAGAGCTTATATGGATAGGGGTGTAAAATGGATAAATTCGTCAAAATTTTTAAAGCCCTTGGCGAGCCAACCCGCCTCAGAATATTGAGGATTCTGTCCGTCAGGCCCATGTATGTGTGTGAGCTGGAATCGGTGCTGGGAATAAGCCAGCCCAGAATATCCCAGCACCTTAAAATTCTGAAGGAAGCGTCCATTCTCCGGGAAAGCAGGGAGGCGCAAAAAACCTTTTACATGCTGAACGGGGACATAATGGGAAAAACAATGCAGGGCTTTATGGATTTTCTGAAGTCTGATATAAGGGATCTGCCGGAATTTAAGGAGGAGAGTAAAAGGATAGAGCAGCTGGATAAAGACTGCGGCGTCCTTAACTGTAAGTCCGGCAGCGGGGAGAACTGCGGTTAAGGTAAGAATGGATGAGAAATATTTTTAAGAAAAGGAAGTGTGACTATTTATTATGGCCGGCTGTTGCGACCCGCGGGCGCCCAAACCCAAAATGTTGAAGATAGGAAACAGCACCATAGGCATTCTGGGGCTTGAGGGGGCCATGGAGGAGGTCGCCTCGATGGGTCCCCTGACTGATGATCAGTTGGCCGCCGAGCTTTTGTCCAGGATTAAAAGGAGCAATTACATTCCCGATTCCGCCAGAGATGCTTATGCAGAGGCATTGACGGCCGAGTACAAAAAGTTTGCAGCCTCCAGAACCGGTGCTCCGGAAGGATCGGAAAACGGGCTGGTAATCAAGGTGTTGGGGCCGGGATGCAAAAACTGCAGGGCACTGGAAAGCGAGGTTAATAAAGCGCTGGCGGAACTGGGTGCTGACGCCCGGGTGGAAAAAGTGGAAAGCCCTGAAAAAATAGCCGGACTGGGAATATTGATGACCCCCGGTCTGATCATAAACGGCAAAATAAAATCCACCGGACGGGTTCCCAAAATGAAAGAGATTATAAAATGGCTCAAGGAGGCGGAGGGTAATTAGTGCAGTAATACCATATATATTTTTTTTAGCTAAACGCATAAACGTATGTTTATGCGTTGGTGAAAGGGGGGGGGTATAGCCGGGACTCATACGGAATGATAACAGTATAAAAACAAAAGGAGGTTATGCCGGGCAATGGCGGAAACGGTAACCAAAAGACTCTCTTTTCTGGACCGGTACCTTACCCTTTGGATATTTCTGGCCATGTTTCTGGGTGTGGGGCTGGGCTACGCGGTGCCCCAGACGGCCGGACTGCTGAACAAATTCCAGGTGGGCACCACTTCGATACCCATAGCTATAGGGCTGATTGTGATGATGTACCCGCCCCTGGTCAGGGTAAAGTATGAAGAAATAGGTAAAGTGTTTAAAAACGGCCGGGTGCTGGGCCTGTCCCTGGTGCAAAACTGGGTAATCGGGCCGGTGCTGATGTTCTTTCTGGCGGTAATATTCATGCAAAAATACCCTGAATACATGGCGGGATTAATAATCATAGGCTTGGCCCGCTGCATCGCCATGGTCATAGTGTGGAACTCACTGGCCAGGGGTGATGCGGAATATGCTGCGGCGTTGGTGGCGCTTAATTCGATATTCCAGGTTCTTTTCTTTTCCGTATATGCCTATATATTTGTAACCCTGGCCCCCCGCTGGCTGGGCATGACATCCATGGCAATACACATTTCCATGGCAGAGGTGGCCAAAAGTGTGGCCATTTATCTGGGTATCCCCTTTGCTGCCGGAGTTATCACCAGGTTCACCATGATTCCCGTCAAGGGCAGGGAGTGGTACGAGAAAAAATTTGTACCTGCCGTCAGCCCTCTGGCGCTGGTGGCCCTTTTATTCACCATTGTGGTAATGTTCTCACTGAAAGGTAATTATATTATCAGCCTGCCTCTGGATGTTGTGAGGATAGCCATGCCCCTCTTGTTTTATTTCTTCATTATGTTTTTCCTTTCTTTCTTCCTCAGCAAGAGGGCGGGAGTCAACTACGAGCAGTCCACAACCCTGGCCTTCACGGCTGCCAGCAACAACTTTGAGCTGGCCATAGCCGTGGCCGTGGCGGTGTTCGGCATCAACTCGGGCCAGGCCTTTGCCGCGGTAATCGGCCCCCTTATCGAGGTGCCCGTTATGATTGGGCTGGTTAATGTGGCGCTTTACTTTAAAGGAAAGTACTTTAGCCATGAAATGAATCCAATCAGATAAAAATGCCGGGAGCCGGGGGTGTAACTTTCCCCCGGCTCCTGCAAATTTGCGGGGAGTGGAAGGCATGGATGTATTATGCAGATATTTTGGCGCCCTATCCGATACTACGCGCCTGGAAATAGTTAAGCTTCTGACGGAACATGAGATGTGCGTCTGTGAGCTTGAAGACCGGTTGGGAATGTCGCAGCCCGCTATATCCCACCACCTCAGGGCACTGAAAAAAGCCGGGCTTATCTCGGGCAGAAAAAGCGGAAAGTGGACATATTACTCTCTGAATGGGAAAACAATTGTGGATAAACATACCGGATTTCTGGATCTGGTATACCGCACGGTGGAGGAGAGGGTATCAAAAGGGCTGCCGGCCACCCCGGCTGCTGACCCGGGAAACTCATATTGTGCAACCAGGGGGAAAAGTAAATAACTCAACTTTCGCAGGACGAAAGTTGAGTTATTATAATAAAACATGAGTAAAATTGGATATCTGCTTTTATTACAATTTTTGGAGTGATTGTTTTTGAAGAAGATTGTTCCTGGGAGAATGAGCTGAGCCATATGAGCTGGAAGACATTCAAGAACTTAGCTGATTCGCTGTCATTGTTTATGTATCCCTTGATGCGCCTGACAGGGAAGAGTATGACCGCATAAGGCAAGGAGCCGATTTTACATTGGTGCTGAAGAATGTCAAATCCCTTGTGGAGAGAAAAAACAGGTTAAAATCAACTCTTCCCCAGTTGGGGGTGGAGTTTGTTGCAATGAAAAGTAACTTTCACAGGCTCCCGGACCTGATTAAGTGTGTCGTGACCTAATGGACTGCTGGGGGAACAGCCCTTCATGCGCTGAGTGTTTATGGTCAAGACAATTAATAGCATGTCCCTGAGATAATAAAAGGACAAATAGACAATTGAAAGGGTGTCAGTGGTGAAAATAGCTGTTTTTGCAGATGTCCATGGTAATTTGTATTCTCTTGAAGCTGTTTTAAAAGATATTGAGTCTAAAGGAATAGACAGAGTATATTGTGTCGGCGACCTGGTAGGCTACGGGCCCCGTCCCAATGAGGTGGTTCAATTAATCAGGTCAAAAAGAATACCAACGGTGATGGGAAATTATGATGATGCCATAGGCAACATGCGTCTGATATGCGGCTGTGACTATAAAGACGAGGAATTCCTCAGGCTGGGCCAGAAATCCATCGCCTGGACCGGGGAAAATACCGGTGATGAAAACAAAGCATGGCTCAGTGGCCTGCCGTCCGAAATAAGAGAAACCTTTAACGGGCACAGGGTCCTGTTTGTTCACGGCAGCCCCGGAGCCCTTAATGAATACCTTTATGAAAACACCTCGGAAGAATATCTGGATCAGCTGTTGAAAGAAAACAGCGCGGATATACTTGTCTGCGGTCACACACATCTTCCGTATGTGAAAAAACTGGCATCCGGTTTGGTTGTCAACGCGGGAAGCGCCGGTAAACCAAAACATGGCAACCCCAATGCCACCTATGTGATTATTGATTTGACGGGTGATGCTCCGGATTCTGAAATTATTGAAGTGGAGTATGATTATGAAGCTACGGCGGCAGAGATAGAGAAGTCCGGCCTCCCAAGCGAGTTTGCCCGTATTGTGAGAACGGGAAAAATAAAGAATGCCCCATAGTCTGACCAACAGGCATTGCCTGACATGGGACCATCTGGACAAAAAGAGATGATGGTAACGGATATGCATACCGAAACCCTCATCTCTTTTGTACTGGAGGCGACACCCGGATTTGTCATAAAGCCGTGGAACTCAGCCCCCGTAAATACAGTAGATCTGACCGATACGTAGCAGTACGTTCAACATCGTGTTATTAATTGTAATAAATATTCAAAAATTATATGATAACTCTGAGGCAAATTTGGCTATTCTAGGCCTTGACAGGAAAAAAAAGCTCATATATTATTGAGAAAAATAATGTTGTTACACAAATAATTATCATACAGATAAAAATATTTCAGGGGATTGTGATGGAAAAAAATAATATTGGCGGGCCTTCAAAATACATATGTTTTAAACTCAGCAAGGTAATGAGAAAGGTGCAGCGCTATTATGAAAACAACCTTTCGTCTTTTGGCGTTACCCCGGTGCAATTCTATGTGTTAAGCGCCCTTTGGGAAAATGACGGGGTAAAATTTAAAGACCTGGCCAGGAGTTTAAATATGGATGGCTCCACCCTTACCGGCATATTGGACAGATTGGAGCGTCTGGATTATGTTGAGAGAAGGGATGATCCCGAAGATCGCCGGTCCCTGTTAATCTTTCTAAAAGAAAAGGCCAAAGAGAGACGCGCAGAAATAGTCAGTCTGGCCGAGAGGCTAAATAAGGAAATTAAAGAAAAATTCCCGGAAGAAGAATTTAAAACTTTTGAGAAGATTCTTAATCAGCTTGCAGAGTAGGTTTTTTTATCATTATTGTTTGTATACACATAAATGAAATATCAATAATTGATAAACGTATAATAGGAGGTGTTGGAGAAGTTAGTCGGTTGCCTGATTATTAAAACTGATAAAGGGGTATATTTTAATGGGACACTTAACTCATGACAAAGACGAAGTATACCGGCTGCTGGCCGAGCGCCTGAGCAAGAGTCCGGAAGGGGCGCCAATAAACGAGACCCTGATGGCAATTCTGCACCGTCTCTATACTGAAAGCGAGGCCCTGGTGGGCAGTAAATTTCCTTTGCTTCCCATGACCCTGGAACAGATTGCCGGCATTACCGGGATTAGTGCGGACCAATTGAAAACTATACTGGATGGCATGGCTGACAAGGGATTGATACTGGACATCCCCCGCAAAGACACCTTTTATTACATGTTGGCTCCGGTGGTGATAGGATTCTTCGAATATACCTTCATGCGGGTGCGGGATGATGTAAACATGAAGGATTTGGCGGAGCTTTTCCAAATTTACTTTCATAACAAAGAAGTCAGAGAAGAAATTGCCGGATCCGACACCAAGATGATGCGGACCCTGGTATACGAACGCCTTATACCTTTAGCCGTGGAAACTGAGGTTTTAACCTACGAAAGGGCCGGCGAAATTATCCGGCAGTCCGGTGGAGGCGCCATCTCCATATGCCCCTGCCGTCATAAAGCAGCTCATCTGGGCAAGGCCTGCGGGGCGCCCCTGGAGGTTTGCACTTCCCTGGGCAGCGCCGCGGAGTGGGTAATACGCAGAGGCATGGGGAAGCCGGCCACGGTGGACGATTTGCTGCGGGTGCTTGATGAAACGGAAAAGCTTGGCTTGGTCCATAATTGTGATAACGTAATGAATAAGCCTGCTTACATGTGCCACTGCTGCGGCTGCTGCTGCGTAATTCTGACCGGCATCAAAGAATTTGGATCATATGTCACGCACCCCAGCAACTTTATTCCCGCGCTAGAAGCGGAAACGTGCATGGGCTGCGGCACCTGCGCCGACAGCTGTCATATAGGGGCCATCACCATGCAGGATAACGGAAATGGAGCGGAAGTTCCATTAGTAAATAAAGAGGTTTGTATAGGCTGCGGTGTGTGTGCCTCCGCCTGTCCAAGTGATTCGTTAACCATGTCACGCCGTCCGGTGCTGCATGTACCCCCCGAGAATACAAAGGAAAAGTTTATAAGGATGGCCAGGGAGAAAGGCAGGATTTAAGGGGGGGTAACAATGGGCGAGTGGAAAAAAACCGGCTGCGTGCTTTGTGGCCAGAACTGCGGGCTGGAGGTGCTGGTTGAAAACAACCGCATGGTCAAGGTGAAGCCTGACAAAGACAATCCCCGCAGCCAGGGATATGCCTGCCGGAAGGGGCTCAGTGTCGCTTATCACCAGCATCATGACCAGCGCCTCACGCACCCGCTTAAAAAGGTGGGAGATGATTTTATCCAGGTTTCCTGGGAACAGGCAATAACAGAGATTGCGGAGAAGCTTCGTTCCATAGTCGACGAGCACGGTCCCCGCTCGCTGGCCTTTATGGGTGTTGGTGGCCTGGGCTGCCAGTCGGAAGCGGCTTTCGGACTTCGTCTTCTGCGAGCGCTGGGCTCCCAGTATTATTACAATGCCCTGGCCGGGGAACTTACCGGTATGTTCTGGGGTTATGGGCGAATCGTAGGGAGGCAATATAATTTTACCATACCCGACCATGAAAGTACCGATATGCTGGTGGCCATAGGCTGGAACGGCTGGATGAGCCATCAAATGCCCCAGGCCAGACGGTATCTTGGTCAAATGTCAAAAGACCCTGATAAGCTGTTGGTGGTTATTGATCCCCGGCGTTCGGAGACTGCGGAAAGGGCGGATGTCCACCTTGCCATTCGCCCCGGAACCGATGCCCTGTTAACCCGCGCCATGATTGCCATCATACTTCAGGAAGGCTGGCAGAACCAGGAATACATAGATCGTTATGTCAGCGGGTTTGACAAGGTGAAGCCCTGGTTTATGGAATTCGACGCCCGGGAGGCCTGCCGGGTGTGCGAGCTGGACTATGATCTGGTCAGAGAGGTGTCCCGCCTGTTTGCTACCCGCAAGTCTTCGCTGCATCAGGACCTCGGCGTGCTGATGAGCAGGCACAGTACTGTGACCACTTATTTGGAAATAATTCTGCTGGCCGTCTGCGGCCGGCTATTCGTGCCCGGGGGCAATGTTGTTCCCGGCTGTTTGGTGCCCATCGGATCTCATACCGATGAGCGCGACCCCAAAAACTGGCGAACGGTGGCCACAGGTTTTCCCGCGCTGCTGGGCATGCACCCGCCCAACGTGATGCCGGAGGAAATTATGAGCGGCCACCCGGAGCGGCTGCGCGCGGTGCTTGTCTCCCAGAGCAACCCCCTGCGCTCTTTTGCCGACACCACGGCCTATGAAGAAGCCTTCTCCAGGCTGGATTTACTGGTCACAATAGACATCGCCATGACCGAGACAGCCACCATGTCCCATTACGTTCTGCCTGCCCGGTCGGCCTACGAGTCCTGGGATACCACTTACTTTCAGTTTAATTTTCCCGAGGTGTACTGCCAGATGCGCAGGCCTGTCGTGGAAGCTGCGGGTGAACCACTGGAGATAAGTGAGATCTGGACCCGTCTGGCGGACAAATTGGGAATGATTCCGGCCATCCCGGAATTATTGTATGAGTCGGCGGGCAAATCCCGATTGGAATATGGCCAGGCTTTATACATGTACATGCAATCCGACCCCCGGGCAGCGGCGGCCATGCCGTTTGTGGTGGCCAAAACCCTGGGCAAAGAAATGGGATCGGTTAACCTGGCCTGGATGTGGGCCTTGCTGCAGATTGCTCCCCGGGGCTTCCGGGAAAACGCCGCCCGGGCCGGCTTCAAGCCGGGTCTGACTATGGGCGATGAAATTTTTCAGGCCATCATCGACCACCCTGAGGGGTTGTGGATAGGAAAAGCTGACCCGGATAACAACTTTGCCAATCTGCGGACTGAAGATAAACGTCTCAATCTATATATCCCGGAGGTTGAAGAATGGGTTTGCGGCATAACCCCGCAGTCTGAGGAAGAGCAATTGCGGGCCGACGTAAATTACCCATTTATCCTCATGGCCGGAAGGCACATGGACATGAATGCCAATAACCTGATGCGCAATCCGGAGTGGAACAAGGGGCGCAGGGCCTGCACCCTGGCTATGAATCCCGGTGACGCCGAAAAGCTAAACCTGGTTGACGGACAAAAGGTTAAGGTCAGCACCGAGGCCGGATCAGTGGAAATAGAGCTGGAAATCACCGGGGCTACACGTCGGGGGCAGGTAATTATTCCCCACGGGTTTGGGCTGTCCTATAATGGGAAGGTATACGGTGTTGGAGTCAACCGGTTAACCAAGAACACCCACCGCGACCCCATTGCCGGGACCCCTCTGCACCGCTATGTCCGGTGCCGGGTGGAACCGATCTGACAAATGATACATGGGAGGTTGGCCGCCGTGCAAAAAGTTCCCGTAGCCGACGCAGTGGGGATGACGCTCTGTCATGATATAACCAGGATAGTCCCGGGGCGGGAAAAATGCCGGGCTTTTAAGAGAGGCCATGTTATCAGGCAGGAGGACATCCCCCTCCTGCTGGACCTGGGGAAAAAACATATTTTTATCTGGGATAGCCAGGAAAATCTGGTCCATGAGGATGAAGCCGCCAAACGTTTATCGCAAAGCGCCGCCGGCCCCGGCCTAGTTCTGACCGAGCCCAATCAGGGGCGTGTCAACCTGATCGCTGGGTATGACGGGCTTTTAAAGGTGAATGTACCCCATTTAAACCGGATAAATGCGCTGGAAGGAATCATTTTTTCCACGCTGCATCACAGCCGGGTAGTGGCTAAAGGGACTGTGGTGGCAGCCACCAGAGTGATCCCTCTGGCTATCGATGAGGCTTTATTGAGGAAAGCGGAAGACATATGCGATGAAAGCCATCCGCTGCTGGCTATGCAGCGTTTTCTTCCCCTGCGGGTAGGCCTCATTACCACCGGCAGTGAAGTTTACGAGGGCAGAATCAAGGACGGATTCGGGCCAATAATCAGCGAAAAAATATTGCCCTTTGGAGGCGCCTTGCTCTGGCAGGAAATCGTGCCTGATGATCCGGAAGCCATTGCATCGAATATATGCCGGATGGTAGATGTCGGCGCGGGACTTGTCCTGGTTACCGGAGGAATGTCGGTGGACCCGGACGATGTAACCCCGACCGGCATCAGGGATACGGGGGCTGAGGTGGTTTTTTACGGTATGCCGGTGCTGCCCGGATCAATGTTTATGCTGGCCTACTATAATGATGTCCCGGTCTGCGGATTGCCTGGCTGTGTACTCTTCAACAGGATCACAAGCCTTGATCTGCTGCTGCCTCTATTATTTGCGGGGGAAAAGGTAAACCGGTCCAAAATTGTCGGCATGGGTCACGGGGGACTGTGCGCGGAATGCCCTCAGTGTCATTACCCTGAATGCCCTTTTGGCAAAGCTTTTTAAGAATGGGAGGTCAGCCCCGTGCTTTATGACATCGAAGTGGAACAGGCCCGCCAGGAACTGCTGAGATATACCTCTCCCCTGCCGTCTGAGAGGGTACCTCTTTTAGAGTCACTGGATCGAATTGCCTGTGAAGACATCCTCTGTCCCGCAGACCGTCCCGGTTCGGCCCAGGCTGCTATGGATGGTTTCGCGGTTCATTATGATGATCTGCAGGGGCAAAATTATGTCAGGGTGGAGAGGGTTTTAGCCGGTAATGAATACATGCTGTCCAAAGGCAGCAGCGTCCCGGTGGCCACCGGAGATTCCCTGCCCGAAGGGGCGGCCGCAGTAATACCTCATGAGTGGGTGAAGGTTGCAGGCGGCTTTTTTCTTCCGCCCCGGCTGGAGCCGGGAAGCAATATCCGACAGCCGGGTGAGGATTTCTATAAAGGGGATGTCATAGTTTCCGCAGGCAGCCCGGTAACCCCGGGTGTTATCGCCGTGCTGGCTGCATACGGGATTAAAGATATAGCCGTCCACCGTAAAGCCAGAGTGGCCATTTTAAGTCTCTGTTCAGATGTGGTGCCATATTATTCTCTTCCAGCCCGGGGGCAGACCCGTGATTGTAATGCGGCACTTCTGGCTGCACTGGTTATGAGAGATGGGGGGCTGGTAACAACAATGGAAAGCCGCGGACAACTCGGGGCAGACGAGTTTGTACAACAATGCGAACGGTTGCTTACAGATAATGATTTGTTAATTACGATTGGAATGGCGTATTCTGGTGATTCAACGGCGATAGATTTATTTCAGAAGGCCGGGGCCAAGCCCCTGTTCCGGGGAGTACAGATGCAGCCGGGAGGCCATAACGGAGGGGCGATCTGGAAGGCCAGGCCGGTTATCTCACTTTCCGGTAATTCAGCTGCCTGCGCGGTGGGCTATGAGGTCCTGGCAGCGCCTCTAATCCGGAAACTGCAGGGCGGGCCTACCGATATAGTCACCGTTGATGCCGTTTGCGTCAACGATTACCCGTTGAGCACCAACAGATCGCGCAGGTTTCTCCGTGGGCGGTTAGTTTACAGACATGATCGCTGGGAGGTTGAGGTGCTCCCCGGACAAAAGCCAAGCATGCTTCGCTCGCTGCTTGACTGTAATGCATTAATAGACCTGCCCGCCGGGCACGCCCCGGTAATATCCGGAGCCAATTTGTCCGTAATCGCTCTTCCCGCTAGGAAAAACAGTTAACCCTATTACGCCTGAAGAAGCCTTTGTCGAGCAGGCAGGACAAAAAATAAGGCGCCCAGGCTTGTTGAGCCGGGCGCTTTTGAAATAATACGCCAATACACTATTCTTTAAGGAGACAGCGTAGAACCTTCCCTACAGCAGACTTGGGCAGGTGCTCACGGAACTCCACGAAGCGTGGCAGCTTCTAGGCGGCCAGCTTGGAGCGGCAGTAGGTGATAATCTCCTCTTCGGTGGCGCTTTCCCCGTACTTGAGTACTAAAAATGCTTTTACTGTTTCGCCCCGGTAGGAATCTGGAATTCCCACCACCACTGCCTCCTGAACCTTGGGGTGGGTGAACAGGACATCTGCCCATTTTTAGAGGAGGAATTGAATGGAACATAATTTTAACGATAGTTATTCTGCCGGGGCAAAAGGAGAGCAGATAATATATAGATGGTTATCGGGGTTGAAAGAGGTTAAAAGCATTACAGATTGCTGGTAAGCGTATTTTTTACCGTAATATGTACTGCACATTTTGGTAAAAATGTGTAATCACATAAGGGCCCAAACCTATGAGGTTTGAGCCCTTATGTGATTTCGATTTTGGCAATAAATTATTTGTTATAGCCACCGCCATAACCACCGCCATACGGCATGGAGAAGACTAACAGAATCAGTATTAAGAAAAGAATGAAGCTACCATCAAAATGAGAACCGCCTCCACCCATTCCATAACCCATGAAAAATTACCCCCTTATTTGTTATTTAATTCCATAATATGAGGGGGGAAGTATTTTTGCTACTGTCTCTATTAAAAATTTGGAAATGTAACATTGAGTGTGGCGTAATTTAAAGAAGATGCGGCAGAAGGAACCGTTAAAGTAGAATGACCGTTTCCCCTGACCTATATTTATCCCAATTATACTAAGCTAACACAACTTTCGCATCAGGTAAACACCTAAGACATCATAATCGACAATGCACGAGGGGGATGTTTTTGCATCGGGCGAATGTTCCGGAGGTTTTTATCTGGCTCTTGGCGACGGAACCTTACGGACTGACGATTTGGCGGCAGGACGCCGCCAAAAGCCCGAGAGGAGCAGGACGCGACTTTCGAGGGTGGTCGGCAGTCCGTTGGGTGACGAGCCTAGAGCCAGTTAAACCATAGGGTAAGTAGCCGATGCAAATACATCCCCCGGCCCCAAAGCTACCCGAGTTTGTGCGAAAGTTGAATTAAAAGTTTTACGGGATAAGGATATCAGTAATTATGACAAAAAAATGTCTGTACGCGGTTTTGTAAAACAACTGCAGTACGATCCGGCCGAAAATTTGTTGCACATTTATTTCTGGTTCACCTGTTGACCAGTCAACTCCGGTGCTGGCTGAAAAAATAAATGAAAAAGCCGGGGATTTAATTTCCCCGGCTTTACGTGGAGGCGACACCCGGATTTGAACCGGGGAGTGGAGGATTTGCAGTCCTCTGCCTTACCACTTGGCTATGTCGCCGGACATAAAATGGAGCGGAAGACGAGATTCGAACTCGCGACCCTCGCCTTGGCAAGGCGATGCTCTACCACTGAGCTACTTCCGCACGGTTTGTTTTTGGATATTTGGTTGTGGTTTCTCTTCTCTCTTGCCCGCCAGTATAGTTTAGCATATCTCTAAATCGCTTGTCAAGCAAGGAAATAGTGGTTTTTTGCAGCTCGCTGCTATTTAAAAAGTAAAACCCCGAACTTTATTTCAGGGTTAATTTCCCTTGGTGCCACGGGCCGGAATCGAACCAGCGACACGCGGATTTTCAGTCCGCTGCTCTACCAACTGAGCTACCGTGGCAGGATGGCGGAGCTGACGGGACTTGAACCCGCGATCTCCGGCTTGACAGGCCGGCATGTTAACCACTACACCACAGCTCCGTGTCAACTGACAATGATAAGTATACAAAATCTCGAATGGGAAGTCAAATGGTATTTTTAACTTTATGTATTTTTGACGGTAGAATATTTGCTGAGCAGTCCGTTGGTTGTGTAACCTTTTGTATCGTATATGGCATGAGGTGGTTTGTCAAGCCAAAAACTTTTGCGTAGTCCGGCGAAAAAGAAGGAAAAGGCATCTCCGATAAAGTATTAAATTCTCAAAATATGCTGAAAATCTGGGGGTTATTATGGCCGATTTGAAAAAGAAACTCAGTGTTCCAGTGGAGAAGTTGCGCCGTTACTGCAGGCCTGATGAACTTAAGTGTGAAACGACTGGGGAGGTGCAGCCCCTGAAGGATTTTATAGGACAGGAGAGGGCTGTAAGGGCCATGCAGTTCGGTGTGAATATGCGTGCTCCGGGATACAATGTATATGTGGCCGGGCCAACGGGCACAGGAAAAAGCACATACATAAACGACCTGCTCATGCAGGTTGCCGGCAAGGGTGAAATACCGGAAGACTGGTGTTATCTATATAACTTTACCAACCAGGACAGCCCCAGGGTGGTGGTTTTGCCCGCAGGTTCGGGAAGGCAGCTGCAGAAGGATATGGAGGACCTGGTAAAGGAACTGAGGCAATTGATTCCCAAAGCCTTTGAGGGTGAGGCGTATGAGCAGACAAAAACGTCCATTGTTCAGGAGATGGAGAGGGAGATAGAGAAGGCCGTCAATGAGGTGAGGAGGGAGGCCTCAGAGGCCGGCTTTTTAATGAAACAGGGTTCCAATGGTTTTTATTTTACCCCTATGATGGGCGGTAAAAAAATGTCTGCCGAGGAATATGAGGCGCTGCCCAGGGAGACCCAGGAGGAAATGGAGAAACAGGGCAGGTTGATGCAGCAGAGGCTTGATGATATTCTGTCCACGACCCGTCAGATGGAAAGAGAGGTAAAGCAAAAAATAAGCGACCTGGACAGGCACATAGTGCTTGTGGCTGCCGGTCCGCCGGTGGCGAAGCTCAGGGAAAAGTATGCGGAAATACAGGGGATAGGGGAGTTTTTGGACGGAATCCTTGACGATATGATAAAAAACCTGGATGTTTTAAAGGCCACCGCCACAGGCGAGGGAATGAATGTAAGCAATGAGGTCCAGGCGGCGCTTTTTAACCGCTACAAGGTTAATCTCTTTATTGATAACAGTGAAACCCGGGGTGCTCCTGTGATTTTTGAAAACAGTCCCAGCTATTATAATCTTTTTGGAAAGATTGAATACAATACCCAGATGGGTACGCTGAGCACTGATCACACCATGATAAAGCCGGGGGCAATTCACAGGGCAAACGGCGGTTATCTTGTACTTCAGGCAAGGGATGTTCTTACCAGTCCCGGAGTGTGGGACATGCTGAAAAGGGCGCTGAAAAACAAAGAGTGCATTGTTGAGAATATAGGGGAACAGTATCGCATGGTGCCTACGGTTTCTTTGCGCCCGGAGGCTATTCCTTTAAACGTCAAGGTTATTCTGGTGGGAAGTTACCAGATATACAACCTGCTTCGTTCCCTGGACGAGGATTTCCAGAAGTTTTTCAAGGTAAAGGTGGACTTTGATACCGAAATGCCCCGTACCGAAGAAAATATATCCCACTATGCCGCTTTCGTGGGGGCGGTTTGTAATAGGGAAAAGCTCAGGCACTTCGACAGAACAGGCCTGGCGGAACTTGTAGAATACGGATCCCGCCTTGCCGGCGACCAGAACAAGCTCTCCACCAGGTTTAACGAGGTTATCGAGGTCGTATATGAGGCCGCCGCCTGGGCTGAAAGGGAGGGAGCCCCCATGGTAAACTCAATGCATGTGATTAAGGCCATCGGGGAAAAGGTATACCGTTCAAGCAGGATAGAGGAAAAAATTCAGGAAATGGTCCTCAGGGACATAATTATGGTGGAAACCGACGGCATGGCGGTGGGAAAAATAAATGGGCTGTCTGTGATTGATATGGGTGATTATTCCTTTGGCAGGCCATCGCTGATTACAGCCAGTACTTTTATGGGGCAGGAAGGCATTGTCAACATTGAAAGGGAGACCCATATGAGCGGGAGCAGCCATACCAAGGGGGTACTCACCCTGGTGGGCTATTTGGGGGAGAAATTTGCTCACAATAAACCCCTTACCCTTTCTGCGCGGATTACCTTTGAGCAGCTTTACGACGGGGTTGACGGGGACAGCGCCTCCAGCACCGAGCTTTACTGCTTACTATCCAGCCTTTCCGGCCTGCCGGTGTACCAGGGCATTGCCGTTACAGGTTCTGTGAACCAGAAGGGGGAGATTCAGCCGGTAGGCGGCATAACCGAAAAGATTGAGGGCTTCTTCGACCTTTGCAAGAAAAGAGGCTTAAATGGTAGCCAGGGGGTTATTATACCGTCCAGAAATGTTGAAAATCTGATGCTTAAACATGAGGTATGTCAGGCTGTTGCCGAGGGTATGTTTAGTATTTATGCCGTGTCCAGGGTTGAGGAGGGTATAGAATTGCTGACCGGGGTTAAGGCTGGTGAGCTGGGGGAAGACGGAAATTACCCGGAGGGAACGGTGTTTTACCTGGTGGACAGAAAGCTCAGTGAGTATGCCGGTGTCATGAAGGAATATGGCCAGGGCCGGCCAGGCCATGGCGGAGGGTGTGCTTGTTAAAAAGCCTTATTGTATAAGGCTTCCCTGTAGCTGACAGAGGAATGCTTTTTGAAACGCTTTTAACGGAAAGTCGGAAACAGGGGAAAATTGTACTTTTCTAAGCGCTGTAAAAAATAGCCGGGGATAAAATATCCCCGGCCTCAGGAGGAAATATAGTTCAGTGAGCGACTTAATACCATAATATTCCTGATGTGATAATATTCCACATCAAAAACGCCATATGTCAGAAATATCTTTAAAAATTTGCCGGTGGCGGGTTATGGTATCAAATGACGGCGGAGGACTTACAATATATTATGATACAGAATATTCGAGGTGGTTATCTTGGTGGATAAGCTTGTTTTGAAAGAGGTTCTGGAGATTGCCCTGCGAAACGGTGGGGATTTTGCAGATATATATTTGGAACAAAAAAAGGTTACCGGTATTGGCTGTGAGGGCGGAAAAATAGAGAGGGTGCACTCCGGACTTGATGTTGGGGCCGGCATCAGGGTGATTGCGGGTGAGTCCACAGCTTATGCCTATACCAATGACTTGTCCCGGGAAGGCCTTTCAGGGGCTGCGGAGATTGTGAGCCATGCCGCGGGCGGTGAAAAGAAACAGTATAACATTGATCTGAGAAAGATTATGCCCCTGGTGAATTTTGATTTCGGGGTGCGTCCGGACAGTGTGAAGACAGAGAGCAAGGTGGCGGCGGTGGAAATGGCGGATAAGGCCGCCAGGGCCGTTAATCCGGGAATTATAAAGCAGGTTATAGTGTCCTATGGTGATGTTGTCCAGAATGTTACCGTGGCCAATAGCGAGGGAGATTATGTAGAGGATGAGAGAATAAGGACCAGAATGGTAGTCCAGGTGGTGGCCGCCGAAGGCGGCATCATGCAGACAGGCTACGAGTCCGTGGGGGGGATGGCCGGATTTGAGCTGATAGAGCGGAACCGCCCGGAAGTTATGGCGGAAATTGCCGCCTCGAGGGCCGTGGGAATGCTGGGCGCCCTCCCGGCCCCCTCGGGAAAGATGCCTGTTGTAATGGCCGGAGAGGCAGGGGGGACTATGGTCCATGAGGCATGCGGACATGGGCTTGAGGCTGATCTGGCGCAGAAGGGTCTGTCTGTTTATTCCGGCAGAAAAGGGCAGGTTGTGGCATCGGAAGAGGTGACGGTTATTGATGACGCAACCCTTGATCACAGGTATGGTTCATACAGCTTTGATGACGAAGGGGTGCAGTCAAGGAAGGTAACGCTGATCGAGAAGGGGGTTTTGAAGGAATTCCTTTATGACCGGCTTACTGCTTTTAAGGATGGAATAAAGTCTAATGGACACGGGAGAAGGGAGTCTTACCAGCATAAGCCGATACCCCGCATGGGAAATACATATATTGCAGCCGGGAAGGAAAACCCTGAGCGAATAATAAGGGAGGCCGGCAATGGGGTTCTTGTAACGAAGATGGGCGGGGGTCAGGTTAATACCACCACCGGTGATTTTGTGTTTGATGTTGCCGAAGGGTATATTATAGAAAACGGCGACAGGGGAGCCATGATCAGGGGGGCAACCCTTACCGGTAACGGACCGGAGGTATTGAAAAAAATAAAAATGGTGGGCAGTGATCTTGCCTTTACCATTGGTGTATGCGGTAAAGATGGCCAGGGGGTACCCGTAAGTGATGCCCAGCCTACTTTGTGGATAGATGATATAATAGTGGGAGGGACTGCCCAGACAGGGGGTAATGGTAAAATCAGGCGGGTATAGTCAGCCTCTCTTGGTTCTATTCCCCCCACTGGAACAACAGCACCGCCCGACAGGCGGTTTTTCTTTTGCAGGTTATTATGCCTATTAATGCTGCGGGTATACTCTGGAGGCATATGCAAACAACAATATACATAAGTAGGCAATAAACATCAATTATTGACATAATGTGCTAATTTTTTTTGAATTATGATATTTTGAATGTGAATATTGAAAAGTCTGTTTCAAAGTGGGATTTTGGGCTGATATAAAAAGTTTATGCAATATTTTGCTTGCATTGGCAGGAACAATAACGTGTAAAGCGAATACATAAAATAACTAGCTTTGTGTGTAGCGGAAAAGTAAAAAATATTTAAATAATTATATATTTTCATTTGGTGAATATTGACAAGATAGACAGATTGGCATTAAATTTAATGTTGGGAAGTCAACAAAAGGCAAATAATTTCTGAGGTGCATGCATGGTTGAATATGTTCTGATGGCCATTCTAGCCAACATTATTATGTTGGCGTGTTTGTACTTTTTCCGCAATTTGCTTGCGGTGAAGGGACAGGTGCTTTTAATAGCCGCAGGTATATCTATCCTGTACTGTATAATTTTCCCCTTCGTATCAGTGAGGATGCCATTTCCAAGGGATTTGGGCCTTCTTGCAATTATGATTTTATTTGGCGCGGGTTTTCTTTATTTCCTGGAAACAAAGTTCTTTGCGGGTAATGAAAAGCTAAGCACCGGTGATGCGGAACTTGATGTGGGGAATACGATAGCGGCTGTTGAAAACAGCTTGCGCCAGGCGGATATAAATGGTGATTTTGCCGGTATGTTTCCTGCCGGGAAGATGCCGGTTCCGGATAAAACTGCAACTGCGGAATTTGAAAGTCAAACAGACATCTCCGACGGTACTGTAGACTTGGATATTAATGTTGCTGAAGAGTATGACAGGAATAGTGCGGTTATTGATTTCCGGAAAACGGAAGAGGAAGAAGTGCCGGTTGAAGAAGTTGCAGTGGAAGAGTATTATCTGTCCGGAACCGAAAGACCGGAGGAGTATGCAGAAGTGACGTCGGACGTTCAGGGTCGGGAGGAACGCGAAGAACAGGAAGAAGTTTCGCAGGAAATGGAGTCTGTGCCTGTATACATGGAAGAGGAACCTGAGAAGAAGACCCCGGCGGAAGTTCTTGCAGAGAAAGAGACCCGGATGGTGGAAAAGCCGGTAGAAGAGTATATGGAAGAGGCTGCAGAGGAAGCGGAGGAGGAATATTGGGCCGCATCGGACATGGAAGCCGCCGTATCCGTGGAAGAGGCCGGAGAGGAAGAGGCCGGCGAGCCTCTAGAGATAGAAGAGGAAGAGGTCCTGGAAGAGGAAGTCCTGGCGGAAGAGCCGGAGCAGGCGGCTGAGGCCGGAGAGGCGGAGGAATACGAAGAGCCGGAAGGAATTCCGCAGGAAGAAGAGGGTGTGCCGGTATATCCGGAAGAGGAAGCGGAGGAGGAATATTGGGCCGCATCGGACATGGAAGCCGCCGTATCCGTGGAAGAGGCCGGAGAGGAAGAGGCCGGAGAGCCTCTGGAGATAGAAGAGGAAGAGGTCCTGGAAGAAGAAGTCCTGGCGGAAGAGCCGGAGCAGGCGGCTGAGGCCGGAGAGGCGGAGGAATACGAAGAGCCGGAAGGAATTCCGCAGGAAGAAGAGGGTGTGCCGGTATGTCCGGAAGAGGAAGCGGAGGAGGAATATTGGGCCGCGCCGGACATGGAAGCCGCCGTATCCGTGGAGGAAGCCGGAGAGGAAGCGGTTGGCGAGCCTCTGGAGATAGTGGGGGTAGCAGAGGATATATATGAAGAAACTGGCATATCCGCGGGTCAGATTTGGGAACAGGATGGCAATGAATTATTGCCGTCTGAAGAACCGGAAGAAATCGTGGTTGATGCAGGGGAGGATGTTCTCGAAGCTGAATCCGCAGCCTTATATGGAGAAGATATATTGAGTGACTATGTTGAAGAGCCGGTGCCGGAAGAAGTGGCTCAAGGAGAAAAATCTTACGACGACTCCCAGATGGGAGTTATGATGGATGAGGAATTGACCGGTGTCCAGGTTGAGGCGACGGACACGGAAATTGTGGAACCTGAGTATAGTGATGAAACACAAGAAGAGATGGAGGATATAGTATCGCGGGAAACTCACGGCGAAGCAGCAGATGCAACAGAAGAGGGAGGCACAATTTACGACGCTGGAGAGGATGATCTGAACAGGCTTGTGACCGCCGCCTTTGACAGTCTGGCTGCCGGAGACAGCCCGGGGGCCATTTCAGGATTCTTAAAGGCGCTGAAACAGAACCCCCCTCCAAAACTTGCAGTTATGTTATGTATGGAGATAAGTTCCATTTATATAGCCCAGGGGCGTAAGGATCAGGCTTTGGCTGTTGTTGAAATGCTGGAAGCGGTTTGGGGGCCTGTCCTTGATGAAAGTGATCTTAATAAGGTGAAAAGTATAAAAAACTATAGTTAAGGAGAGAAACATATGAAAAAAACAAAACAGATACTTGGTTTGCCGGTAATCTCCGTTTCTTCAGGAAGTCAGATGGGGACGGTGGCAGGGATTGTTGTCAGCCCTGAGCAGGGTAAGGTTGAGTGCCTGTTGCTGGACAGAAAAAACTGGTATGGTGAAATGAGGGCTATATCTTTTGAAAAAGTACTGGGGATGGGTGAATTTGCGGTAACCATCACCAACGGAGAAGATGTTTTTCAGGTGAGTTCCAAAAAAGACCTTATAGATATATTGGAAAAGGACATACAGGTTGTAAAATCCGGGGTGATGACAAAAACAGGGGAATATATTGGTACGGTGCAGGAGTATGTAATAAGTGAAAAGTCCGGAAAAATACTGGGATGTGAAGTGGTGGCCGAGGACGGCAGCAATTTTATAGTTCCCGGAGAAAAAGTGGTGACCTATGGCTCCAAGATAATGGTCATAGAGGATGGTTATGAGGGCTATGTTGTAAAGAGCCTGACGGAGGCACAAGAAGAGGAAAAGGACGGGGAAAAAGGTTCGTCACAGTTTTCCACCTTTAGATCAGGAAGTGTCATGACAACCAATCCGGTTGAAATATTCGAGGCCAAGCAGCGCCAGTACCTTGCAGGTAAAAAGGCCTCAAAGAGAATTACCGGCCCGTCGGGACAGGTGATTGTTGAGGAAGGTGCTGTTATCACAGAAGACGTTATAGAAAAGGCACTTTCTCTGGACAAATATATTGAGCTGACCATGAATGTGACAGACTGACACTTTGTAGCGCCGGTTGGAATTAAGTTATTTTTTAGCGGGATTTTATTGTTATGTTAAAAAGAATGATTCTGCGTATACTTTTTGTTGGTTTATTAACAGCCCTGCCAATTATTACGGGAGGGTCTTTTCTCATGTTTAGGACCGACGATAAGATTTTGCCCGGTGTGGTTGCAGGCGGCGTGCCTGTTGGAGGGATGTCCCCCGAGGAAGCGGAAAAAGTATTGTATGAACAGCTGAGCCCTTTGCTGAAAGGTAACCTCCAACTGGAGGTCGGAGACCGGCACTGGGAAATACCGCTGGAAAAGATAGGGGCGTATTTTAACTACCGGGGGACGGCCAGTATTGCCTTCTCGTTGGGCAAATCCTATTCTTTGGCCCGAAATATAACCGACCAGCTAAGGGCAAGGGCAGGTACTGTTGATGTTCCCATTCAGTTGAAGCTTAATGAAGAGGCCCTGAGAAATGAGCTGACAGCAATAAATAAGGAATACACAGTTAATGAAAGGAATGCCAGGATTGTTATAGAGGGGGAAAATGTAGCCACAATTCCCAATATGGAGGGCCGAACCCTCGATTTGGACCGGATTTTGGAGGCTGTATCCAGCTTGACCCCCGGTGAGGAATTTAAGGTGGTTGCCGACCCGGTTATTCTTACCCCGACAATAAGGGAAGAGGACCTGGCGGGTATGACCGTGGTGTTGGGCCGGTACACCACTCAGTTCGAACCCGGTTTGGCCGGCGAGATGGTTAATATGGCCAATCTGATTGATGCCAGGGTTGTCAAACCGGGTGAAATATTCTCCTTCAATAGTGTAATTGACTCACAGCCCGGGCTGGATGGAGGAGTAATGAACCAGGTGGCCACCACATTATATGGGGCTGTTTTATATTCCGGCCTTGAAGTTATTGAGAGGCACCGTAACGCCAGGCCCACGGGGTATGCTTCTCCCGGTCTTGATGCCTTTGTTGCGGCGGGGGAGAAAGATCTGAGATTCAAGAACACGTTTAATTTCCCAATCTGTACTGCTTATATGGTGGATCCCGGGCAGGGTAGTATTACGGTGTTCATTGTTGGTCAGAAAAAAAGTAATTTAACCTACAGAATAGATGTGAAGACGAGGTCTACTTCTCCGGGGGTGGTAATAAAGAGTAATCCTGATTTGCCTCCGGGAACGGTGCGTGTCATTTCTGAAGGTAGTCCGGGAGTCAGGGCCCAGGTTTACAGGGTTTCTGTGGACGAGGCGGGAAATGAAAGGCGGGAGATGATCTCGGATGATCAGTACCAGATGGAGCGTAAGGTTGTGGAAGTAAGCTTCGTCAACAGGTAAATGACAAGTGCTTACAGGATGGGCAAAAATGTCATGAAAAGATAATGCCGGTTAATGTATTATGTAAAATCAGCCGCCCCCATGGGCGGCTGATTTTACTCAATGATGGATTGCTGATATAACATTTCTTCGAAACTTTTTATATATGCTTCGGATACCCTTGATCCGATCCTTACCATTAGCATATTGGCGGGGTGTTCCAGAATCTCGGGGTCGTCAGTACGGCGCTTTTTGAAGTTTACGCTGCCAAAAAGCTTGGTAAGCATTTTCTGGTAACTCCAAACGTCCAGGCCGCTTTCGCGCAAATCCCAGTGCCAGAAAAACTCTGTGGTAATAATAATTAGATCCTCAAAATCGGGGTTTTTAAAAGCGGCTTCCAGTAGTCCTGTTCCCAGCCCTTTTCTTTTAAATTTTCCACTTACTTCAATGGCCCCAAGTTCAAGAATGCGGGGGTGCTTGCTCCACCTGGAAAACTGGCTTGGGTAATGAAAGGCCACATAGCCGACAATTTCATTTTCGTGCCTTGCAACATAAACCACCCCTTCAGGTGAACGGGCTATTATGCGCAATGCCTCATGCTGTCTTTCGGGCGCCCGAAAGTTGTTCAATCCTTTATTTATATCAAGGCTTTTCAAGTACTCCTCATTTGCCGGGCCTTCAATTATAACCGGGCCATGGGGAGTTTTTATTTCGAAATATTTTTCCATGTTGTCAATCATTTATCCACCACCTTGAGTCTGGATATAGAAAATATTCTGATAAAAAAATAAAAAACCTTCTTTTTTATCATTATTTTTTAACCCCAATTTTATAGTATTTTTTGCTTACCCGGTTTTCGGGTGGTTCTAGCTTAATCCATGCTTTTGAATCCTGTAAAGCAAGGCTGATCTGGTTATGCCAAGAAGTTGGGCGGCCCTGGTCTGATTGCCCTTGCTTTTTTCCAGGGCTTTAATTATCAATTCCTTTTCCAGGCCTTCAAGAGAGATTCCGGAATCAGGGAGGTCAACCAATAAATTGGTGTCTTTTTTTGATTGCATTGTCTGGAACTCCTTGGGCAGATCAAGGGGAGTGATTTCATTGCCGTGAGAGATTATTGCAGCCCGTTCCAGGACATTTTGCAACTCCCTTATATTACCCGGCCAGTTGTATTTTTGAAGAAGCTTCATGGCTTCCTCGTTAATGCTGTTGACCATATATGTTGGTCGTAGTTTTTCCAAAAAATGATTTGTTAGCAGGGGAATGTCATCTTTTCTTTCCCGCAAAGGGGGAAGGTGCAAATGGATGACATTAAGCCGGTAATAAAGGTCATCACGGAATTGGCCTTTTTCTATGGCGCTGGACAGGTCCCTGTTGGTGGCAGCGATAATTCTTACATCAACATTCAGGGTTTCGGTTCCGCCCACCCTTTCAAAGGACCTTTCCTGGAGCACTCTGAGCAGCTTTACTTGCATGCTCAGCGGCATTTCAGTAATTTCATCCAAAAAGATGGTTCCCTTGTCAGCCATTTCGAAACGTCCTATTTTTCTAGTATGCGCTCCTGTAAAAGCCCCTTTTTCGTGGCCAAACAGCTCGCTTTCCAAGAGGTTTTCCGGGAGGGCGGCGCAGTTTACCGGTACGAAAGGATGGTCGCGTCTGGGGCTGTTTTCGTGAATGGCCACTGCGGCGACCTCCTTGCCGGTTCCGCTCTCACCAGTAATCAGTACTGTCGCATTACTTTTGGCCACCTTTTCTATCATGTATGATATTTCTTTGATGGCCGGACTTTCGCCTATCATATGGCGGTACTTTTTGGTGAGTTCGGAGCGCAGAAAACTGACCTCGCTGACCAGCTGACTCATCACCAGATTTTGCCTTATCACCAGTTTCAGTTCATCCAGGTCAAAGGGCTTGGTCAGGTAATCTGTAGCCCCCATTTTCATTGCCTCAATGGCTGTTTCAATGGTGCCGTGGGCGGTAAGCATTACTACAGGCAGTTTGGGGTTGATTTCCCTGGCCTGTTTGAGAACCTCCATGCCGTCCATTTCAGGCATTTTCAGATCCAGTACCACCAGTGAAGGAAGTTCCTCCCTGATCATTTCCAGTCCGGTTTTGCCCCGGGTGGTGGTAAGTACCTGGTAGCCCTCTTGCTTCATGGCCTTCTCAAGGGCCCAGCACATGTGTTGCTCATCGTCAATTATTAGTATTTTGGGTATCATCGCTATTGCCTCCCTGATCCTGCCTTGCAGGCAAGTAAACAATGAATTCCGTTCCTTTACCGGGCTTACTGAAAACATCAATGTGACCGTTGTGGCTTTTAATTATTTGATGGCTTATGGAGAGCCCCAGGCCGGTTCCATACTCTTTTGTGGTATAAAAAGGATCGAAAATTTTTGCCAGTTCCCCGGGCTCCATGCCGGTTCCGCTGTCCTTAAATTTAACGTATGCAAAATTTGCCGTATGAGAGGTGTTGATGCTCAGGCTTCCACCCTCCGGCATTGCCTGAATGGCATTGAGGATAAGGTTGACGAAGACCTGTTTTATTTTTGACGCGTCAATCATAATCTTTGGAATGTCCTGTTCAAAGGCGGTTTCAAGTATTATGCCGCTTTGCCGCAACATTGGAAGGGTAAAGGTAAGCACCTTTTCCATGACAGAGTTTATGTCTACCGGCTGAAGAATTTGCCTGCCAGGCCTGCCGAAATCCAAAAGCTCCTGAATCACCCTGTTTTGTCTGTCCACCTGTTCCTTAATCACAGATGTATACTCCATTATTTCCGGTTTTCCGGAGAATTCAGTTTCCATTACCTGTACGGTGGCCTTGACCACGCCGATTGGATTGCGCAGTTCGTGGGCAACTCCGGTGACAAGACGCCCGAGGGATGCAAGTCTTTCCGATCTTTGTATCTCCAGTTCCAGCTTTTCCTTTTCTGCAAGGGCGTCGGCCATTTTATTTATGGCCATGGTTATTTGGCCCACCTCCCCGGACATTTCCGGGAGGTGATGGGAAATGTCCTTTTCCATTTCTTTAAGCCCTTTTTTTATGCGGGAAACGCTGTTGGTAAGGTTGCTTATAATCAAAAGCGCCCCGGCCGAGCCTAAAAAAAGCACCAGAAATACAACGTACCGTGTCATTGTGCGAAAACTCCGGCTCTGGGCGAAAATGGGATGCAGTCTTTCATCGGCCCAGGCTACCGCTACCAGCTGATTATTGACAAAAACAGGGTGCAGGTATTCAAAGGTTTCTTCCTTAAGGCTGCTGGTAAGCCTGGCCAGGGGTCTCTGGCTGGCGGCCACTGCGATAAGTCCGGAGTCTGCCTCATTCAGAATCCTTTTTTCCCTGTCCTGGGCCTCGTCCGGTGATAGCTGCCGGTATTCCCGCAGAAAGCCATATACAAATATTTGCTTGTTGTTCGGAATGTATAAGCCGAACCTTACACCGGGATAATTTGCCACCATTGGCTCCGCCGCTTCTTTAAAGGCATTCTGGAGGCAGGCTGTTCTTTCCGCCGGGGTAAGGCTGAAAAAGTCTGTCTCACTGTTTCTTTTGCCGACTGATTCTTCTACTGCAGGAACAATCCTGGTTTGAACAATAGATTTGAGCTTTTCCTCGTGGTCAGTAATTATTACCTCATCGCTTTTGGAAGCAAAAAAAACATCGTACAGCATGACCAGCACGGGAATTATAAGCAGCAGCGCAATAACAACCAGGAATTGAAAACGAAGGCTGCGGTGAAAAAATTTTTCATTGAGAGCGTTAAAAAGATTCATTACACAAACCCCTCGCCATTGTATTTGTATGATAACAGACAATCATCAGTTAGCTTGATACAGATATCACATCCTACAAATTAGCATGTTTCAGGAATGGGTGTCTGAAATCATACATTTATGGCTATAATCCACGGCTCTCCTGGAGTGTAAAACCGGTTGGGCAGAGCCGCCGGAGTTCTGGCATGGATAGTGCATATATATGATGACAATAAACAGGTGTCTTGGCATGAGGGATTGTACTGGTTAAGGAAATTTGTCCGATAGTGAACAATCAGTCCAAATCATGCATGGCAAGTGCAGTACCCGTTTATTAACTGTATTATATCATACAATGGATGGGGCAAAAAGTAGGATTTTGCACTTTTTCTGCCGGCAAATTGATATTGTTATGCGGCCGGACGGAGTGTAAAAAAATATACTGAGGGGGTGTGGAAGGAAGAGCTCGCTTTGGCGAAAATATGTCTGAGACCGGCGTCTGTTTTAGTGAACTATTGCATGTAATGAGTCTGGTTGATTTAATAAAAGATTGCACATTGCCGAATTAAAATTTTGTAGAGATGCGGCCCGGAAATTTGCAGAGACCTTAAGGGGGAGTTGAAATGCTTGAAAATATTATATGTCAGACGGGTATTATGATAGCGTCGGCAACTGCTTCACCGGTGGCCGGTGATATCGCGACCACCGTTCAGACAGCGTCAGGCAGTTCCGGCACACCATGGTGGGTGTGGCCGCTGGCATTATTCGCGGTTACTTTCGTGATGGGAATTGTAGCGGTTCTGGCCGGTGTAGGAGGAGGAGTTCTTTTTGTGCCTATAGTGGGAAGTTTCTTCCCCTTTCACCTTGATTTTGTCCGGGGCGCGGGACTGATAGTGGCCCTGGCCGGCGCCCTTGCCGCAGGTCCCGGTTTGTTAAAGGCAAACCTGGCCAACCTGAGACTTGCTTTGCCGGTGGCCCTGATAGCATCGACGTTCAGCATCGTTGGGGCGTTCCTGGGATTGGCCCTGCCGACAAATATTACTCAGACAGCCCTGGGTATTACAATTTCACTGATTGCCCTTTTATTTGTTTTTTCCAAGAACAGCGAATTCCCAACCGTGGGTAATCCCGACGGCCTTGGTAAAAAACTGGGCATATCCGGCTCTTATTACGAGGCCACAACCGGAAAGACGGTTGACTGGGCAGTATGGAGGACTCCGCAGGGACTTCTTATGTTCATATTTATAGGAACCATAGCCGGTATGTTCGGGCTTGGCGCAGGCTGGGCAAATGTGCCCGTGCTTAACCTGCTCATGGGTACCCCTTTAAAAATTGCCGTGGGGTCCAGTAAATTCCTTCTATCTATTACTGACACCTCGGCTGCGTGGATATATATGAACCAGGGGGCAGTCCTGCCTATAATAGCAGTTCCCTCGGTGCTGGGCATCATGTTTGGCTCCCTCGTCGGGGTAAGGCTTCTGGCCGGCGCCAAGCCGAAAGCTGTAAGGTATCTGGTTATAATTATGCTCTTGTTTTCTGGAATAAGGTCCCTGTTAAAGGGCCTGGGAATTTGGGGGTAGAATAACATGAGTAAAAACAATAATAGCAGCGCGCTGGATAAAAGCAAGCCGGGCGGAAAAGTGGCGGTTGCGCCGGAGCAGCTTAAATATGCAAATCTGTTACTGTATGGTTCCTGGCTTGGTATAGCCATTCTGGCAGTGACCTTTATACTGTACATGACCGGGGTTATGCCGGTGTACATTGAGCCTTCCCAGATGCAGCAGTATTGGGGTATGAAGGCCTCGGACTACCTGGATGCTGCCAAGATTCCCCACGGCTGGGGCTGGCTGAAGATGATTTCGTATGGTGACTTTATTCCCCTGCTGGGGATTGCCCTGCTTGGCCTTTTGACTGTGGTGGGTTATCTGATACTGCTTCCAGCCTATTTAAAGAAAAAGGATGGCATATACTCGGTATTGGTAGTTCTCGAAGTTATGGTTCTTTTGCTGGCCGCCTCCGGCATTTTGGGAGTTGGCGCACACTGATTCCTGGCGAGCAAGCTGTATGGAGTATTGGAAAAAGCCGGCCGAAAGCTGACGGTTGCTTGAAAGTAAATGTGGATAAGGGAGCGGTTTGCCGTGACCGATAAGAACTTTATTGAATTCTTTGGCCGTCGAAAAAAGGCCTTTCTCAGGGAAATTGAAAGAGAGCGGCAGTCCGGAAATCCTGTGGCTGCTGAAAGCAAATCCGATTTTAAAAAGGCGCTGGACTGGTTTGAAAAATGGCTGAGGGAAGAAAATGTTTCTTCCGAAAAAAACCTGTCTATCAGCTCCAAATCCTTTGATGAATTTATAGATGAGGTGCTTGTGGAGGTAAAAAAGATACTTGACGCCAGGAATATTAATATTGTTTATTCCCTGCCCGGCCAGAGTCTTGGCATTACTGAATCCTGGAAGTGTGTCAAGGTTTTTGAAAACACCGATATATATTACAGGATAGGCAAAACAAGGCCGAGGAAGGGGCCAAACAGGGGACGGGAACTTTTGGTTCTGGATCTGGTTATGGATGGGCATAAGAAACAGGTATTCATGCCACTGCTTGACTTAAAGGCGGTAATTGAGAAAAAGCTGGGGAGTAGTCTGCAGAGGGAGCTGCCCAAGGTTGAGGCAACGGGAAAATACAGGCTAAAACTTATGCTCCCAATCGAGTCTGTCCATGGGGATGTTTCCGTAACCGCCAGGAAGTTTGCAGAGTTTATTACGGTTACAAAACCCTTTTTAGAGCGGTTGGGGGTTGTCTGAAAAAGCAATGATGTTATTAACCGGGTGGGATTGTTTTTTCGGGGAACAATGTCATAATGACCAGTGCAAGACACGATGATGCGCCGGCTATTGAGAGGATAAGCCGGGGGGGGTATGTGCCGGTGTTGATGCTTATTGCCAAAGCTATGGCTGTAGCGCTCAGCAATGGGGAGAGTATCAGTCTGGCATGCCCCAGGTTGAGTTCGCCGGGGATAAGGGTTCCCACATGGTTGCCGAGGGTTATTGACAGGAGCAATACTGCCACAACAATAAATTCAACCTTTCCGGCAGCCGCATAAAATAAGAATGTACATGAGCCCAATATAAACATGGTGATGGTGTCGGTTGCCGAAGAGTTGCGCTCAGGAAGACCCAGGATGTACATGAACAGCGGTATTCCTATAATGCCGGACCCAAGTCCCAGGAGGCCGGTAGTGGTTCCCAGGATAAATCCGATTAAGAGGACACGCGCCGGCGTTATTCTGGAAAGCCCGGAGCCACCGGGAATGGCCAGCGGAAACTTCCATTTGAGCCCGAAGGCTGGAAACGGGGCGTCGTCGTAGTAACTGTTGCGGTTGAAGAAAAACCACTGCCTGAATATAGCTGCGGCGGCGGCTATAAGCAAAACAACATAGGAGATGTGGATTACGGTGGAACCCCAAAATGTGTCTGATAGAAACAGATTTAGCCTGACGCCCGCATAAGCAAATGGCAGCCCTGCAAGACCGGCCACAAGGCCAGCCCGCTTGAAAGCTGTCTGCTTACAGGTTTCGTATAAAACGGAGTACGATGTCCGGCCAAAACAGAGTCCCGCACTGGCGCTTGCGGAAATGGGCAGGGGGATGCCAAGGACGGTAAGGGTTGGAACGATGAGCAGGTTTGACAGGGTTCCGAAAACGCCCCCCGCTATGCCCACCAGTAGCCCGGTGATAAATAGCGAAAAAAGGTTTACGCTTATTTCGGTAAAGGGAAAATAAATCATTGAGATCACCTCAATTGAAAATTATAACCTGTGCCGGCCAATGCGGACTTCCCTTCCTGCTGGAAACGGTGCGGGGTATTTTTTTGTCCGGGGGCTGGCGTTTTCTATTTTTGCCTTGCCCCCGGATACATAGTAATTAAATGTACATGTAAATGGGAAATAAATCACGATCCAAATTATAAAAGGTACTGGAAGCTCCAGAATACGCAAAGGGCCATATAGATTGTTCCAAATACAGCCATTGCCTTGATTGTTCCCAGGTTCCGATCTGCGCCTTCTTCTGTATTTATTCCGGCTTTGACCAGCTCAGCAACATAAAACGGTTCCTGGAGATATTTTTCCATCCATTTCACTGTCATGAAAATTACCTCCCTGTTTTTTATTTCCGATGGAATAATGCCAACGCGGACTTCCCTTCCTGCCGGCTAAAGACCTGTGTGACTCTGATCGTTTGACAAGACCTTGACGATTGCTTCCGAACCTATTCCCAGCAAGGCGGTTGAGAGGATGATGACAAGTGAGCATGCATATTTATGATATTGATAGGATGATAGTAAGTAATAATTGAGACTGTCAAACATAACTATAACCCCCTTTACTGTTATAAGGTCAGGAACGGTGAAAAACAATCAAATACATCACCCCCCCGGAATTTTATTTGCAACCAGCCAAGAAAGTGAAAACAGGAGCAAGCAGTTGTAAAAAATATGATTTCTTTGGACAAGAAACCCTCGGCAAAGCTGACAAAAATATCATCTTTGTATGTATATAATATCACAAGCAAAAAATAATGTGCAACGGTTAAGAAAAAAATTTTTATTAAGTTAAATAAAGCTTATTTGCCGGGCTCATAAATCTCTGTGTCCTTTGTGTCCTCCGTGTTTTTGAAATGACTTGAAAGATGACATGCAAAAGAAGGCGTTGTTTATACTCGTACAGTCAATTGTATAATATCAGTCAGAAATAAAAAATCATGAGCAGCCACATGGAGTGATTTACCCCGGGGCCGTATGTGGCAACCCTGTTTTTTCCCTGAAATCACCCGGTATTATTATCAAACGCCAGAAGTGATAATATATTTCCGGAAAATATGTTTCCTGGTATGTATTATGCAATATTATTAATGTGAAAAATGATAAGGGGTGATTGTTATGGGACTTCCCGTTAAGGAGTATGAAATAAACAGGCGAAACAATGCTGATATGGAGAAATGTGTCAGGGACATTATGGTTCCGCTGGAGGGTTATTCATCAGTTTCAGCCGATACCAGCGTCCGTAACGCGATATATATACTGAAAAACTCTATTTCTTCCCGTGATAGCGCCGACTATCCGGTACACCTGCTTGTTTTTGAAAATAAAAAACTGGTGGGTTTTGTAGGTATCCAGGAGTTGATTGCCTCGGTGCAGCCGCCAAATATTCGTGAGGACTGGTATCGCGGGTGGAATGTGGCCAACTGGGTGGAGCCTGTATTTATGAAAGGACTTTTTTCGAACCTGTGTTTTGAATCTGCCGGGAAAACAGTAATGGATATTATGGAGCCGTGTTGTACTGCTTTAAAAACCGACAGCACCCTGGAAGAAGCTGCTTTTAAGCTATACAGAGAAAAAAGGGATATGGTGCCGGTAGTTGATAATGAGGGTGAGATCGTGGGTATGTTAAGGTCATCTGACCTTTTTAAAGAAATGGCTGACATTCTTTTGTAAAATATTGCTACTATATAGTACAAGGGCACCTTAACGGTGTCTTTTTATTTTATAGTTGTAAATTGCACTGCCGGATAAAAACAATTACAGATATGTGTATAGCAATATTAGTAATAAAAATAAATATATGTAATAATGTCATTAATATACATAAGATGTCAATATATGATAGGAATATATGCTTTGAAAAAGCAGGATATTTTATTTGGTCGTGGAAAATTAGTATGTAATAGCCAAATAAAAAGCGGCAGGAGGTATAAAGATGGAAGTGGCACCAAACATTTTTTTAGTAAAGCTCCCGCTTCCATTCAAGCTCGATCATGTGAACTGCTATTTATGCAGGGGCAATAATGGATGGACAATAATAGACACAGGATTAAATTACCCTCCGTCCACCATTGTATGGAAAAAAACCTTTGATAACCTCGGACTGAAATACAGTGATATTACAGCAATATATGTGACGCACTATCATCCCGACCACTTTGGTTCTGCAGGATGGCTGCAGGAACTGACCGGAGCGCCTGTTTATATGCACAGGAATGAGGATGTCTTTATTGAGCAAATGTGGAAGAAGGGGCGGGTCAACATACCCGTGATAGGAGATTTGTTCAAGGAGCACGGGATGCCTCCGGGACTGGTCGATGAAGTGCTTGATAATTTAACCGGAATATGGAGTGTTGTGCAGCCCTATCCTGTCCTTTCCTTTATTTCAGAGGGCGACCGGGTTGAGATAGGGGGGAGAATTTTTGATATCATTCTTACACCGGGACATTCTGACGGGCACATTTGCTTTTTATGCCGTGAAGAAGGGCTGCTGATCTCCGGAGATCACCTGCTATCCAAGATATCATCGAACATTTCCCTGTGGCCGGCCTCACACCCCAATCCGCTGGAATCCTATCTCTCTTCCCTGAAAATGATTGCTGATTTACCCGTGAGCAAAGTTTTGACAGCCCATGGACCGGAAGTTAATGACTGCCGGGGAAGGGTGGAGGAGTTGCTTGAGCATCACCGCGACAGGCTGGAGCAGGTTAGTATGCTGACGGGTTCGGGTGCCACGGCCTACAGCATTTGCACAAGGCTGTTCGGGACGGATCTTAATCTGCACGAGATACGGTTTGCGCTCACAGAAACACTGGCTCATCTGGCCTGCCTGGAAAGCAGGGGCCATGTATTTTCGCGCCAGGATGCCGGAATAGTGATATACAGAAAAGTTAATCAGTAAATAAAAAAGTATTCACAAATTAATATGTCTGACCGGGGGGTCAGGCCCAGTTTTCCAGCGTCATGAATACCAGCGTGTTTCCTGTTTTTTGGTATTCATTTTTTTGTTGCTGGCTGGTTTTAATTATAGCCAGTCGCAAAGGATTCACGCCGGAAGAAATAAGGCTTTTTCTTCTGGCCGTCACAGCCTTTCGGGAGCCTACCATAATCATGCAGTTGCATGATTTGTCGATTAGCTTGTATGAGTATTTCAGGCAATTAAAATAAATTATTTCCGCCATAATACCGCCCCCCATTGTGAACTATTTAATATGTTTCTATAATAGCAGCATGTGATTATTGGCGCAAACACCGCGTATCCCTTTATGGGCGCAATAATGTAAAATGCGTTCCATTTATTGTTTCTTTTTAATTCTATCTGCGTTTAGCAAGTATTATCTGTCACAATCCCTGAATCGGGGCTGTGCGCAGTACGTGTCGCATGGAAAGCCGGGTTCCGGGGAGTATAATTCTACTGGCATCGTGGCCCGGTTTAACCGCAAGAAAAATTACATAATGGTGGATATTATGGAATTTAATGAGTTAAAGGCAGGACTCTGGTTTCCGAAAGGAGAATACCCGGCAGGGATCAGTTTGTATGTATGAGGATAAATGCTTGTTATGTTTTCCATATGCTTAATTGTAAAACCTGATGATTGTGGGAGTATATGCATATCGGTATACTGTATCCCAAACCTTGCGGTGTGACTTTTTGTTTTGCCTTTGGAGGAATAAAAAAGCGATTGTCGAATATTATCTAAGTACTACAGCGAAGCACCTGCCTTAAATTGCAAATATATGATGATACTCAGGGGTGTGGCGATTGAATCTGACTTTAATAAGGGAAGCGGCTTTGAGATGGCTTCCGTTTAATCTGGCGGCGTTTTTCCTAGTGTTTATACCAGGCATGCCCGGATGGGCGGCCGCTTTTATTTTGCTGTTAACCGGTGGGGTGACCACTTTTTTCCTTATTAATTACCTGCAAAAAGGCGGCAAGATGTGCAACTTGGACAACCATCACCTGGACCCCACCCTCCGTATCGCCAATGAAACTCTCCCCTACCTGCGCAGGGGATTGAATGAAGATACCGCGGCCAAGACGGTGGAAATTATCAGGGCCATTGCAGACGTGGCCGCCGTGGCCATAACGGACCGTGAAAAGGTGCTGGCCTATATTGGTGAGGGATCGGACCACCATAAGCCGGGTTATCCTATTATGACCGATGCCACAAAGATGGTTATCAGCACGGGTGAGCTAATGGTGGTAAAAAACCGTTACGGGCTTATCTGTCCGGTGGAGAACTGCCCGCTGGAATCTGCCGTTATTGCCCCATTGAGGTGCAAGGGCGAGGTGGTTGGGACTGTTAAGCTTTACCAGGTCAGACAGGGTGATGTCAGCCCAAACGAAATAAAGCTGGCGGAGGGGGTCGCCCAGATGCTTGGTCTTCAGATGGAGTTGGCGGAACTTGACAGGCAGGCCAGGTTGGTCACAAAGGCCGAACTTGACGCCCTCCAGGCCCAGATAAACCCCCACTTTTTGTTTAACACACTGAATACCATTATAATGTTCAGCCGGACCAATCCGGAGACGGCGCGGAGGTTGCTCATACGGCTGGCCACATTTTTCAGGTACGCCCTGAAAAGGCATGGCCATTTTAATTCCATAAGGGAAGAAATTGAATACCTTAACACATATTTAATTCTTGAAAAAGCAAGGTTTCGTGATAAACTGAGGATTATCAGAGAGATAGACGAAAACCTTTTTGACTACCATGTTCCTGTTCTGACCATACAGCCCCTGGTGGAAAATGCCATCAAACATGGTATCCAGCCCAAGGAGGGAAAGGGAACCGTATGGATCAGGGCCTTTCTCGAAGATGAGGAGGAAATAATGTTTGAAATAAGGGATGACGGGGTAGGCATACCACCGGAGAAGATGCCTGAAATTTTAAAGCCTGGCTATGGCTCGGGCAACGGGGTGGGACTGTCCAACGTTCATGAGAGGCTGAAGGGATTGTTCGGGGAGGAGCATGGCCTGGAGGTTGTCAGTAAGCCCGGCGAGGGAACAGCTATATATGTACGAATACCGCTCATATGTCAAAAACCGGTTAACGGGGAGGTTAGTTGATGAAGCTCAAGGCATTGATTGTAGACGATGAATACCCGGCGCGGCAGGAATTGAGATACGCGTTGAGCAGTTTTGACAACATAGAAATTGTTGGTGAGGCCACCAGCGCCCAGGAGGCTCTGGCACTGATAAAGGCCCTTGACTACCAGGTGCTATTTCTGGATATATCCATGCCGGGCATGACGGGTCTGGAGTTGGGGGCTGCCATTCAGGAGCTTCCCAGGCAGCCGCATGTCATATTTATTACCGCTTATGATGAATATGCCGTACAGGCTTTTGATGTCAATGCGGTGGACTATCTGCTGAAGCCCGTTGAGCCCGGCAGGTTGAAAAAAGCAATAGACAAGGTAATAAGGATAAGCCAGGAGGTTTCGCCGGCTGATCCGTCAACTCCCCCGGAATCCCAGGAGGGGGATCTGCGTACGCCGTCGTCTCAGCAGGGGCAGATAAAAATAGACAGAATTCCGGCCGAGAAACAGGGCAAGACAGTCCTGGTGGCAGAATCGGACATATTTTATGCATTTACCGAACAGGATTATATTTATATTAAAACGTACTCGGATAAGCTATTTACCAGGTTTACCCTCAAGGAGCTCGAGGCCAGGCTGGACAGGTCCATCTTTTTCAGGACCCACCGTTGTTATCTGGTAAACCTTCACAAGGTAAAGGAGATAGTCCCCTTTTTCAACGGAACCTATAACCTGGTGGTGGATGACAAGGAAAACAGCGAGGTGCCGGTCAGCAGGGCACAGGCTAAGAAATTAAGAAAAATATTGGGATTTTAAACGGAGAATATATAGCCGGCATTCTGTACTGGTGCCGGTTTTTCTTTTTATAACACCCAGACTCTAATGCCACATAAACGTGGCACCATCAAAGGAATGCCCGGGTTATTCTGGTAGGGTTTCTCCGACCAACCGGAAATGCATCTTTGGCTTCTCCGGCCGGACGGAAATGCACACCTGGCCATTCTGACAGAATCAGCATATCAGTATAAGCATTTTCAGGCACAATGTATAAAAAAGGTGGTTTATTGTTCAGAATAAATTCAGTTGCCAAAAGTATCCACCCGATAGGAGTGTGCATTCATGAATGTTGTCTGGGAGATGACCAGCGACTCCAAAATATGGTCCATTCTTGGTGATATAAGGCGGGATATGGACGATGATTTTATCAGGCTTATGTTCATAGAGATATTCAGCAGGCTCAAAAAGCTGGAAAAGGAAAACATAGCCCTCAGAGTACTGCTGATGGAAGAAAACCTGGTTGAAAAGGATTTGTACGATGTAACTCTGAAGGCAGTTGGAGATTTTTTGGAGGAAAAGGACGCGGAGAAAACAAAGGAGAGCGATTTTTTCTCAAAGTCCGGCGTTCCCTTTCCCGAATATGTCAATTTCAAGCTTACCGGAAGGTTTGAAAAACCGGGGCAAATAGATATGTAAGAAAAAAGCGCCGCATCGAAAATCTGCCGTGGGCAGGTTTTTTCTTTCTGGTGGAGAATTTTCATCCAACTGGAAAAGGGCAGGGTATGTAGACCCGGGGGTTGCAAATATGCTGGTAGAGGGTATAGGAACTGACATTGTGGAAATATATCGCATAAAAAATGTTGTTGAGCGGAGCGGTGACCGTTTTCTGACCAGGGTATTTACAGAAAATGAACTTTCCATGTGCCTCGGCAGAAAAAATCCCTACCCGTGCCTTGCCGGCAGGTTTGCGGCCAAAGAGGCGGTGTTCAAGGCACTGGGAACAGGGCTGAAGGGCTGCAGTTGGACCGATGTGGAGGTGTGCGGCGGAGGTTCCTCTCCCCCGGAAATAGCCCTTGCCGGAAATGCTTTAAAAATTGCCGGGGACAGGGGTATTGACAGGGTAATGGTGAGCATCAGCCATGGGAGGGAGGCGGCGGTTGCCTTTGCCATGGCTGTAAAAGGGGGGGTAAATCATGAAAGTTGTTACCGCCTTGCAGATGAGGGAAATAGACCGCAGGGCCATGGAGGATTTTAAAATACCGGGCATTGTATTGATGGAAAACGCCGGCAAAAGCGTGGTGGACATTGTCCGGGAAAAGCTGGGCGGGGTTGTTTACGGCAAGAACGTGGCTGTCTTTTGCGGGAAGGGAAACAACGGCGGGGACGGACTGGTGGCGGCAAGGCACCTGTTTAACATGGGGGCTGATGTAAGGGTAATCTTTCTGGAAAAGCCGGAAAAGATAACCGGGGACGCTGCGGTCAACCTTGAAATATGGCAGAGAACGGGACAGAAGATATACACGGTGGCACAGAAGGAAGACCTGAACGCGGTGAGGCTGATACTTGTCAGGACGGACATTATTATTGACGCCATCTACGGAACTGGGTTCAGGGGAAAGGTAAAAGACCTTCCCGGAAGGGTTATAGAGGCTGTCAATGCGGCTGGAAAACCTGTAATTGCAGTTGATGTGCCCTCGGGCCTGGAGGCCGACACCGGAAGTGTAAACGGCCCGTGTATAAGGGCGGGGATAACGGTTGCATTCGGCCTTCCCAAGGTTGGCGTTCTTCTTGAGCCGGGAGCAGGCTATGCCGGTGAACTGAGGGTTGCGGACATATCCATTCCACCTGTTTTACTGGATGACGAAAAACTGAATTGCAATCTGGTGGATTTCAATATGGTCAGGGGGTGGCTGACTCCCCGAAGCAGTTCCTCGCATAAGGGTGATTATGGCCGGGTGCTGGTGCTTGGGGGATCCCGGGGTATGGCGGGGGCGGCCTGCCTGGCGGCCGGCGCGGCGGCAAGGATAGGGGCCGGGCTGGTTACGCTGGTTGTTCCAGGGGCAATCTATTATCCGGTGGCGTCGTTGCTGCCCGAGGTAATGGTATATCCGGCGCCGGGGGAGGAGGCATTTTCCAAAGAGGCCATGGCTGTTATTTCCGGCATGCTGGAAAGGGCTGATGTGCTGGCCATCGGCCCCGGCCTCTCAGCCGGCCCGGAAACCGGGGAACTGGTCAGGAAAATACTTGCATCGGTATGTATTCCCACCGTTCTTGACGCCGACGGACTGAACGCGCTGGCCGGGCATACAGGGATCTTTAAAAAGGTAAAGGCGCCCCTGGTAATTACTCCTCATCCCGGTGAGATGGCCCGCCTGGCTGGTATGGCCACCGACGGGGTGCAAAGGGACAGGCTTGGCGTTGCCCGGTCCTTTTCGGCGGACTGGGGGGTTACCCTTGTATTGAAGGGAGCCAAGTCTATAATAGCACTGCCGGACGGGACAGCGTATATTAATCCCACCGGTAATCCGGGAATGGCCACCGGCGGCAGCGGCGATGTGCTGACCGGGGTTATTGCCGGGCTGATAGCCCAGGGCATGGACGTTGCCGGCGCTGCCGCGGCGGGGGTTTATATTCATGGCCTGGCCGGAGACAGGGCGGCCCTGGAGAAGGGGATGATGGGTCTGATTGCCGGTGATATACTGGAGGCCTTGCCGCTGGCCACCAGGTTTGTTGAGATTGGCGAAACGAAATACGGTGACGGTCTGGCAGGTATTTCAAACTTTAGGTAATGAAGCGCTTTTTTGAGGTGTTTTTATGGCATGTTATCCCACCTGGGCAGAGATTGATCTCAGTGCCCTGAGAAATAATATAAGGGAAATCCGCAGGGTGACAGATCCCGGGGCGGAGGTAATGGCCGTGGTGAAGGCCAATGCTTACGGGCACGGGGCGGTAAGGGTGTCCGGGGTGGTTCTGGAAAATGGCGCCACCCGCCTTGCCGTGGCACGCCTGTCCGAGGGGGCTGAATTGCGAAGGGCCGGTATCAAGGCCCCGATACTTATTCTGGGCTATACCCCGGTGGATATGATAGATGAAATTGCTGAATACGGGCTGCAGCAAACGGTGCATGATTGCGGCTACGCGCTGTCCCTGAATAATAGGGCGGCCATGAGGGGCGTCAGGGTTCCGGTGCACATTAAAATTGATACCGGTATGGGGAGGCTGGGAATAGTCGCCGGAAGTGCGTCCGCAATGAATGACATCAGGGCTATAGCGGCGCTGCCGAACCTGGAGCCGGCCGGCGTTTACACCCACTTTGCCACCGCGGACAGCGCAGATAAAACGTTTACCATGCGCCAGATGGAAAGATTCATTAAAATTATTGACGCTCTCCGGAAGGAGGGTGTTGAATTCCCCCTGAGGCACTGTGCGAACAGCGCCGCAGTTATAGATATGCCCCAAAACTGCATGAATATGGTGCGGGCGGGGATATCACTATACGGCCTTTACCCCTCCGGAGAGGTGAATGTGAAAAGAGTGCGCTTGAGGCCGGTAATGTCTTTCAAAACAAGGGTGGCCCAGGTAAAGACGGTCCCCCCCGGCTTTCCGGTGAGCTATGGATGCACCTATGTTACTGAGAGGGAAACTGTTATCGCCACCCTTCCTGTTGGGTACGCCGACGGTTTTTCACGGCTTCTTTCAAATAAAGGTGTGGTCCTGGTAAGGGGTGAGCGCGCCCCTGTGGTGGGAAGGGTTTGCATGGACCAGTGCATGATTGACGTGGGTGGTATTCCAGGTGTTCAGGCTGATGATGAGGTGGTCCTCTTCGGCAGTCAGGGGGGGTGTGTACTGGCCGTGGAGGAGGTGGCCGGCCTGATAGGGACAATCAATTATGAGGTGGTGTGCATGGTCAATGAGAGGGTGCCCAGGATTTATATTGAACGGGAAATTTAAATATTGATAGGGCATTAAAAATATCATATAATGATTAAGTAATTACGATACAACGCAGTATCTAATCGGCCGATGAAGTCCTAATGCCGTGATCCCGGGTTAGGGCTTTCTATTTCTGTACGGGAGGATGAACCGTGAAGAAGATTGAAGCCATTATCAGACCGCAAAAGCTTGACGAGGTCAAAGAGGCCCTGAACAGGTCAGGTATTCACGGCATGACGGTTTCACAGGTTTATGGCTGCGGAAAGCAGAAAGGTATGGTGGGGGTATACAGGGGGCAGGAGTACAGCATTAATCTGCTTCCCAAAATAAGGGTTGAGATTGTTGTCAGGGACGATAAGGTGGATGAAGTAGTCGGGGTAATATGTGATGTTTCACGCACCGGTGAAATAGGTGACGGGAAAATATTTGTTTCCACCATCGAAAATGCTGTTCGTATAAGAACCGGGGAAAAGGGTAATGAAGCCCTTTAAAATCTGCCGGAAGGGCTGTCAATCCTGAATAAAACTGAAGATTTTAGAGCAAAGACGCTCCGGGCCGTCAGGCCCAGGGGCGTTATTTTTTTACGGTGGAGGTGAAATTTTATGGAATCTTTAAGTGTTTCAGACCTTGCCCGCGGCATTGATACTGTCTGGGTATTATTATGTGCGGCGCTTGTATTTATTATGGAGGGCGGGTTTGCCTTCCTGGAGGCGGGATTTATACGGGCCAAGAATTCCCTTAATATAGTGATGAAGGTGTTTACGGATTGCACCCTGGGTATGCTGGCGTACTGGGCCCTTGGCTTCGGGATTATGTACGGTCTGGACCGGGCCGGGATAATCGGCTGCAGCGGTTTTTTCCTTGCCGGCGGCACGGACCACATCAGCCTGAAGGTGCCTGTCTATGCATATTTTATTTTCCAGGCGGCCTTTGCCATGGCGGTTGCGTCCATAGTATCCGGAGCTGTGGCAGAAAGAATGAAATTTTCAACCTACATGATTTTTACGGTGATAGTTACCGGAGTGATATATCCTGTGGCAGGGCACTGGGTATGGGGGGCCGGAGGATGGCTTTTAAAGCTGGGGATGCTGGACTTTGCCGGCTCGGCGGCGGTCCACGCCGTAGGCGGATGGTGCTCTCTGGCTGCAGTTCTGGTTTTAGGGCCCCGCATCGGAAAATACGATGAAGACGGAACGGTGAATGTTCTGCCGGCGCACAACATGCACCTGGCCTTTCTGGGAACATTTCTGCTGTGGTTTGGCTGGTTCGGCTTTAACCCGGGAAGTTCCCTTTCGGGACTGGATATGAATATTGCCCGCATAGCCGTCAATACGAACCTGGCGGCGGCGGCCGGCGGGGTCGCAGGGGCAGTCTTTACCAGGCTGAGGTGGGGGAAGCCCGATCCCAGTATGGCTATAAACGGCGCCCTGGCCGGGCTGGTGGCGGTTACGGCGGGCTGTGCCTATGTATCGCCTGCGGGGTCTGTGGCAATTGGCCTGGTGGCAGGCATTCTGGTGGTATTGGCGGTGGGGTTCTTTGACGGGGTCAGGGCTGACGATCCTGTGGGCGCCATAGCGGTGCACGGGGTGAACGGCACCTGGGGCGCCCTGGCGGTGGGTTTGTTTGCTGAAAAGGGCGGACTTTTCTACGGCGGGGGAATGAATCTTCTGGGGGTTCAGGTCCTGGGCATTGTTTCTGTTTCCCTGTGGGCCTTTGGAACAACGTACATGCTGTTCATTATCCTGAAAAAAGTGGTGGGTATAAGGGTTTCGGAAGGTGAAGAACTGGAGGGCCTGGACCTCAATGAGCACGGAATACCTGCTTACACGGAGCTTACCGCGCCCCCGTTGTATGGCGGTCACCCGCACCAGCATCCCCACCTGAACGGCTTTTCGCCTGTGAATCCATTTCCGGTGCCGCAGGATGTTAAAGAATAAACAGTTGTTATATCTGCACAGGTTTCCCTTGCTGATACTCTTCGAAGGCATTGATTTATAGACACAGTGTACACCGGCTCCGGGCCGGTAATTTTTTGTGAAGGATTTGTTATATTAATGTAGAAAAAGATTTTTTAGAGATATTATTGCAAGGGGGAAGGGGAATGGACAGAATCTGGGCGCCGTGGAGGACGGTGTATATAGGCAAGGATCACGGATCGGCATGCATTTTTTGCGAAAAACTGGCATCAGACAAGGATAAAGAAAACTATGTCCTTTACCGGGGAGTTAAAGCCTTTTCTCTGCTGAACCTATATCCATATAACAACGGTCATATTATGGTGGCTCCCACAAGGCATGTCGGGGACATTGCCGACCTTGAGCAGGATGAAATGCTTGAGTTGGGTATAGTAACACAGAAAATGACGGCTCTTTTGAGGAAGGCGTTCAACCCGGAGGGACTTAATGTGGGTGTAAATATAGGGAAGATAGCCGGGGCGGGAGTGCCGGGCCACTTTCACATACATATAGTCCCCAGGTGGGGCGGAGATACCAATTTTATGCCGGTGTTCGGTGATGTAAGAGTGATTTCGGAATCGCTGGATATGACATACAAAAAGCTTACTGAGGTTCTGGCCAAAATGGGCTGAGACTTGAGCGGACAAATTGGTTTTTGATAAGAAAATGCTGCCGGAAAAGGCAGCATTTTTTAGGAAATTTTTTATTGACAGGGGTATACTAAAAAAGTTAAATTTAACATAGCTAATTATTTATCCTGTTAAGTATTTTGAGAAAAAGGTGGTTTACATGGATATAGATGAAAAGGTAAGGGAATATGCCGACCAGCTGGATAAGATAAGGGAAAGATTATTGATGGTGTATTCGGAATATATGTTTAAGAGGGAAAGCAAGGAGGAACTGACTCATGTGCAGGGGGTGTTGCTCAATTTTCTCCGGGAAAAGGGCAAGGTAACCGTATCTGAGATTTCCGATTATATGGAGGTGACGATGGCGGCGGTCTCCAGCCTGACAGACAGACTGGTGAAGGGAGGGTTGATTGAAAGGGAGAGAAGCGGGGACGACCGGCGGGTAGTATACATAAACCTGACACCAAAGGGAAGGAAAGCGATAGAGAACCACAGGTCAAAATTGAGGCGCAAACTGGAGGAGGCCTTCCTTTGTATGGGCGTGAACAAGGCTGAACAATACATAGAGGCGCAGAAAAATTTCCTGGAAACACTGGAATTTTTGTCAGCAAGAGAAAGAAATAAGGAGCGGGAGGTGTCCGATGGAAAGCGGGAATGAGGTTGGGGTTGCCGCGGGGAAAAGAAGAGGATGGCTTTTCAAAATAATAATTATTGTGGCTGTGTTGGTTTTGGTGGTGCTGGTAGCCTATAGGGGATATACCAAATACAAAAACAAAGAAGTGGCTACTGACGGGGAGAAACTGCTTCCGGTGGGGGTGGCCATGGTGGTCAGCCAGCCATTCAGTGAGGAAGTGAGTATTGCAGGGACGATCTTTCCGTACAGGGAGGCAAATCTTTCACCCAAGGTTTCGGGCAGGGTTATTTCTATTAATGCCGGGGTGGGGGATAAGGTTTCACAGGGCCAAACACTTTTTGTTATTGATCAGTCTGATTATTCTATCGCCTTGAAGCAGGCGGAGGCAAACCTTGCTGCCGCCAGGGCCAATTCAATACAGGTGAATACGGCCTACGAAAATGCAAAGCTTAATTATGACAGGACAGAGGAGTTGTATAAACAGGGGATTTTGCCGGAAAGTCAGCTGGAGGCCGCCAGAGGGCAGCTGGCTGCGGCGGAAAGCGGTTACAAGGCCAATCAGGCGCAGATTTTACAGTGCGAGGCCATGCTTGAGAAGGCAAAATCCGATTATGCCAATACAGAAGTGACTGCGCCGTTTTTCGGCGTGGTTTTTCAGCGCCGGATCGAGGTGGGTGAAATGGTTTCACCCCAGGTGGCCGCCTATACAATAATACAGGACGAACCTCTTCTGGTGAGGGTGAGCCTGCCGGAAAATCTCGTCATTGGGGTTTCTCCGGGGCAGAATGTGGATGTTTACGTTTCCTCGACGAATAAGACCTACAGCGGAACTGTGAGCAGCATAGCTCCCCAGGCCGATTCCGCCACAAAGGCCTTTACAGCGGAGATAAAGCTGAGCGGGGTCGGGCAGGAGCTTAAGCCGGGAATGGTGGCTGATTTGCGACTGAAGGTAAAACAACTGGACAGCGCTCTCCTGGTGCCGACCAATGCGCTGCTGGACGAGGATACCGGGAAGAGCGTATTCGTGGTGGAGAATGGTGTTGCTGTTCAAAGGAAGGTTGTCACGGGAATTGAAGGAAAAGGTTTAACCCAGGTGGTGGAAGGGCTTAAGCAGGGTGATTCGGTTGTTGTTGAAGGGAATCACTTGCTGGTGGACGGAATGGGAGTGCAGGTGAAGGAAACGGTTGAACAGCCTGCCCCGGCCGGGGGTGGTAGCAATTGAAGATAGCTGATTTTTCAGTCAACCGCCCTGTAGCTATAACAATGCTTATTGTCGGACTGGTGCTGTTGGGAGTTGTTTCTCTTCCCAGGCTGAGGGTTGACCTTTATCCGGATATGAATTTGCCATATATTCTGGTTTCTGCAGAGTATGAGGGCGGCTCGCCGGCAGAGGTGGAGAAGCTGGTAACAGATCCCCTGGAATCGGTTATTTCCACTGTGGGTAATGTGAAGGATATAATTTCCTGGTCGGAGCCGGGCGTGACCAGGGTGGGTATAATGATGGACTGGGGAACCAACATGGACCGGGCTACCCAGGATATGCGGGACAAAATAGACATGGTCAAGCCCTATTTGCCGGAAGATGTTAGTACCCCCAATGTTCTGAAGATGGACCCCAATAGCATGCCCATCATGTCCTTTGCCCTGTCGGGATCCGACCTGTCAGAGATGAAAAGGGTGGCCGAGGATATTATACAGCCCAGGCTTGAGAGGGCCGGGGGCGTGGCCTCGGTTTATATCACCGGCGGACGGGTCAAGGAAATTAAGGTTATACTGAACCAGTCAAAGCTCCAGGCTTACAATCTTACCGCGGGGCAGGTGGCTCAGGCAATCAGCTCGGATAATATCACCGCCACCGCGGGGAGCGTGGTCAGGGGAACAAATGATCTGGATGTCCGGGTGCTGGGGGAATATGAGTCTTCCCGTGACCTGGAAAACATAAACATTGGGCTGCCCGGCGGCGGTACAGTACTTTTAAGGGATATAGCCGAAATAAAGGACGACTATAAAAAGGACACTCAGATAAGTTATGTAAACGGCAACCCCTCCGTGGGCCTGATGGTTATGAAGGAGACCGGAAGCAATACCGTGCAGGTGGCGGACAATGTAAACCAGGCGGTTGCCGAGCTGCAGTCCCAGCTTCCCTCCGGTATCAGGCTGGACACTGTTTTAGACACATCGGTGTTTATCCGGCAGTCCATAAACAATGTTGTCAGGCACGGGGTGTTGGGGGGTATCCTGGCGGTTATTGTTATTTATCTCTTTTTGAGAAGCTTCCGAAGCACCATTATAGTTGCCATGGTTATTCCCATTTCCGTAATCGCCACCTTCAGCATGATGTATTTCGGAGGGCAGACCATAAACATGCTGTCACTGGGCGGCCTTGCCCTGGGCATAGGTTCCCTAGTGGACTTTTCCGTGGTGGTGCTGGAAAGTATTTTCAGGTACAGGCAGGACGGCCACGGAATTATTGAGGCGGCAAAGGAAGGTACTGCTGAAGTGGGCAACGCAGTGCTTGCCTCGGCAGCTACCCAGGTGGTAGTTTTTATGCCCATAGTATTCGTGCAGGGCCTGGCGGGGATTCTTTTCGGGCCTCTGGCCCTGACGGTGAGCTTCTCTCACCTGGCGGCGCTGTTTGCCGCCCTTACGTTGGTGCCCATGATTACCTCGAGGATGATGAGGGTTACCATACTTGACCGGGATGAAAAAGGGGCTGCGAACGGAAAAAGCGGGTTTTCTTATACGATGCATCTGCCGGCGGAAAAGTTTTACAGGCAATACAAAAAATTCGCCCGGCAATACTCCCGGCTGCTGGACTGGGCCCTCAGGCACCGCAAGACTGTGCTGCTGACCTCGGGCGGGCTGTTTATACTGTCATGTGTAATACTGGCCACCGCGGTGGGGGCCGAGTTTGTTCCCCAGATGGACCAGGGGCAAATACAGGTGGGGGTGGAACTCCCCTCCGGGTCTCAATTGGAAGAGACCAGTAAAATGACATCCAAGGTAGAGGAGATTGCTTTTTCAGATCCGGCGACAGACGTGATATTTTCCAGTGTAGGGAGCGGGGGCCAGTTTGCCATGCTGGGAGGAGGTACTCCTGAACTGGCCACTGTACAGATCAAACTGAAACCCCTTCAGGAAAGGTCTGTTTCCACGGAACAGATGGTGGAAAAATTAAGAAACCAGCTGAATGATATACCGGGCGCCAAGTTCACGGTTCAGGTATCCGATCAGAGCGGGATGAGTGCCGGAGCACCCATCAGTGTCAGGATTACCGGTGACGACCTGAATGTGCTCAAGGACCTTGGCGGAATTGTGGAAAATGAGGTGAAGTCGGTTCAGGGCACCCGCAACGTCACTTCCAGCATAGAAAAGGCCAAGCCTGAGCTGCAGGTTCTTATTGACCGGCAAAGGGCCGGCCAGTATGGAATAACGGTTGGCCAGGTCCTTGCGGCAGCCAGGACGGCATTTGACGGGCAGGTGATTTCAAAGGTAAGAACCGGCAATGACGAAATAGATGTAAGGCTTATGTATCCGGATGATTACAGGCTGGATATCAATAACGTGTCCAATACAATGATTACATCGGCCACCGGCGCCAAGGTTGCTTTGGGCAAGGTGGCGTCCATTGAGACGAAGCAGGCTCCCGTAAGCATAATGAGATTAAACCAGTCCAGGCTGGTTACCGTTGACGCCGAGTATGTGGGGCGCGATCTGAACAGTGTGAACAAGGATATCAAGGCCAGGCTTGACACGATAAAGCCGCCCGCCGGGTACAACCTGGAATTGGGCGGCCAGGCAAAGGATATGGCGGAGTCTTTCGGTGATCTCGGCCTGGCGATTATATTGGCCATAGTACTCGTTTACATGGTCATGGCGGCCCAGTTCGAATCGCTGTTTTACCCCTTTGTAATCATGTTCTCCATCCCGCCCACCATTATCGGGGTGGCCCTTGGCCTTCTGGTTACCGGATATAACCTGAGTGTACCGGCCATGATTGGCTATATCATGCTCGTGGGTATTGTGGTCAATAACGCCATAGTGCTTATCGACTATGTCAATACGCTGAGGAAGAGGGGGATGAATCGGGATGAGGCACTGCGGCATGCGGGTCCTGTAAGGCTCAGACCAATATTGATGACCACCCTGGCAACGGTGCTGGCGCTTATTCCCATAGCCTTCGGAGGCGGCGAGGGGTCTGAGGGGAGTGCGCCCCTGGCTGTGGTGGTGGCTTTCGGGCTTACCCTTTCAACCATTGTTACCCTGGTGCTCATACCGGTTATGTATACCATCCTTGACGATATAGGGAAATCAATTGTAAGAAGAACTTCCCATTTATTCGGCAAGGGTGAGGCCATAGGTTAAGAGGCCAAAAAAACCTCCGGTTCAAATAGAGAGCCGGGGGTTTTTTCGCAGTAACTGTGGAATTGCTTATTTATTTTCTTTTTTCAAAGCCTATTATTTCCTTTACGGTGTTTACCCGGGTTTCCAGTTTACCCTGCACCACTGTGTACGGGACGTTCATTATATCGAGGAAATTTTTAATCTTTTTGTCCACCATAACCGCGAAATCCTCATCCTGATAGCGGACACCGTCTTTGGTCAGTGAAAATTCCCTTGGTATATAAAAGATCTCATAGTCCGGCAGGTCCTTCATTGCCCACTCGTATAGTTTCATGAGGGAATAGACTTCCTTGGGATTGCTGTAGTCACAACTCATCAGGCCATATACATAGTTTAAAATAGTGGCGTTGTCGCAAAAGAGTATTTCGCAGTGTTTGAACTCGGCCTCCCGCTGCTTCTGACCCTCGTACAGGAGGAACTGTTCGAAAATATTGGAGGGCACCCCATAGTTGACAATGTAGCTGCGGGCGAATTCCAGGCACACATCGGAGATGTATCCGGCCAGGCTGTATTCCACATCCAGTTGTTTGACAAGGGTTGTTTTGCCTGTGCCGGGCCCGCCGATAATGGCAATTTTCCTTTGTTTGGTCATTTTATGTCATACCTCCGCTTTGTTTAAGGGTTCAAATGCAGGATTTTGTTATCACATTTCTTTTAATTACGACTGCGGAATGCATTTTCCCTGCAATATAACCGGGTCGGGGCTGGTTGCTTTTAATGCCACGGTATGAACTTTGAAGCATACCAGAGGGCCAGTCCCAGTACTGCCAGCACGAGGGCCATACGGATGAATCCTTTTATAAGCTTCACAATCAGCACCAGGGCGATTACGGCTGCTATAATGACCAGCAGCGAGCTATCCATTGCTTTCACTCCAATCATATAGAAATTGTATGAATTTCCGCCTGAATTTATGGGGCCATCTACCTTTGATATTTTATGGCATTGGAAGCAGGATTAAATAAGGCAGTGATGAATTACTCTTATAGTACAACATGCCAGAGGGGTGGGCAAGGTGGCATTCAGAAAAGATGACATGATAGATGAAATAAACGTCAAAGCAGGAACCCTGGACTGGTATACCAAGAACAAGAAACTTCTGGACAAATCAGTGCCGGAAGTTATTATTATAGATAAGATTGTGGGAAACACCTACTTCAGGCTTGTAAGAAATGAAAAATTTCAACTGGTTTTTACACATCAGACTGATTCTTTTAAAAGGGTTGCAGTTGGGGATATAGAAAATGTGGACTATTTTGACGGTATACGGATACAGCTTACATGGAATCCGGAAGAAAGCTTTATGAAAATTGCAGACACGACCCTTGAGCAGAATTATTTTATCAGCAAAGCGGAAGAAGTGGAGAATGAAATAAGCCTGGGAGTATAAAAAGCAACATAAAAGCCGCCATATATTACTGCGGGTATCGGGACCGGTTATTTACGGCAGGCTGTTATTTTTATACTGAAAAGTAATAATGTTTCCCGGATAGCGGGCTCGAGCAGATAATATATGGAGGCGGTGACGGCTAATGTTAACATTACCCGGACTTAAGATTGGGGAACTTTTACCATCATTTCCCATTATTCAGGGGGGGATGGCGCTCAGAGTGTCTACATCACCACTGGCTGCCGCAGTGGCGGAGGCCGGGGGAATAGGTATTATCGGGGCTACAGGAATGGAAACCGATGAACTCCGTGAGGAGATCAGAGAGGCCAGAAAACTGACCGGGGGCATTTTAGGGGTTAACATAATGTATGCCGTAAGGGACTTTGCATCCCTGGTAAGGACTGCCATAGAGGAAAAGGTCGATTTGATAATTTCCGGAGCGGGTTTTTCCCGCGATGTATTTAAATGGGGCGGGGAGGCCGGCATACCCGTAATCACCATTGTTTCCTCTGCAAGGCTGGCCACGGTGGCTGAAAAATATGGGGCCTCGGCTGTTGTGGTGGAAGGAACTGAGGCCGGGGGACACCTGGGCACTGACCGGCCGCTCTTTGAAATACTTCCTGCCATCAGGGAGGCTGTAAAGATACCCGTTATTGCCGCCGGCGGTATTGTAAACGGGGAAGGCGTTTCCAGGGCCATTAAACTTGGCGCGGATGGAGTCCAGATGGCCACACGTTTTGTGTTGAGTACCGAGTGTGCGGTTTCTGATATGTTTAAGAAGATGTATCTAAAGGCCCGTCCCAGTGATGTTACTATTATTCCCAGCCCGGTGGGTATGCCGGGAAGGGCGCTTAAGAACGAATTTGTTGCCAAGATTCTTTCAGGTGCGGCGCCGAAGCCGGATAAATGCAGTGGATGTCTGAAAAAATGCAATGGGCAGTACTGTATTATGGAAGCACTGGAAAACTCGCGGACTGGAAGAGTTGAAGATGGAGTTGTTTTCGTAGGACAAAATGTCAGTAAAATAAAAGAAATATTACCGGTGAAGGACATTATTGAAAACCTTATGAACGAATTGAGATACTTTGTGGGTAAAGTGGCCATTCGCTGATAAGTATTATTTCAAAGCAGGGGAGAGGTATGACGACGTTAATTACAGACATTGATTTTCCCAGGCTTACTGAAGTGGAAAAAACAATATTGCGCGAGGCGGGATCACAGGTTAGCTATCCAAGGAACCATGTTATATTCGCCGCCGGTGACCTGGCAGACAGGGTGTATCTTATTGAAAGCGGGCATGTCAAGATATACAGGCTGTCCGTCGACGGCCGGCGGGTTACGGTGGGTAGCATCAGGAGTCCCGGGGAAATGATGGGGCTGGCTGAGACCCTCTGGGGGGGCGAGAGGACATGTTTTGCAGGCGCTATTAACAATGTGAGCATGGTGATTATTAGAAAAAATAAATTCGAGGAACTATTGTCGATACATCCCGCACTTGGCCTGAAGGTGGCCAAACTCCTGGGAGCCCGGATGAGGGATGCCGAGGCCATAATACACGAGATGGTTTGCTGGCAGGCGCCGGGGAGATTGGCCCTGATGCTTATGAAAATTGGAGAGCGGCATGGTGTGGAGATTAAGAACGGTATAAGAATGGACCTCCAGCTTACCCATGAGGAATTGGCCAACATGGTGGGAGTTTCCAGGCAGACGGTTACGTCGTTACTGAATACCTTCAGGATGGATAAGAGTATCGATTATGAAAGGCGCGGGGCAATGCTGTTGAACCCGGACAGGCTGGCGAAATGGATAACATAGGCGTTTTTAAAGTGTCGCACTTTTGGGGTGCGGCTTTTTTTTTGCATCAATGAATGAAGTCTTAATGGGTGTGCGGCAAAAATACAGGTAAAATGTCGGGAAGATGACAAATGTATTGTAAACCGGATGACATTGACCGGGCTTTTTTTTTGATACGGTAGATTTAAATAAGAATATTGGGTGGAAGGGAGGGAATTTTAATAATATAGGGTCTTATTCTATTTCTCAGTGAAAGGGGTGTGCAGTGGAATAGTATGCCAGGTAAAAAGATTTTATTCAGGGTGTCTCTTGCTTTAATGGTTTTGCTTTTAGGCGGAATGATATTTGGCTCCCTGGCCTTTGGCGAGCAGGGGGGCAACAGTTTCGGACTGGGGGGCAAGTTGGGGCAGGTTATTGCAGCTACCCCGGTAGGGACCGGTCCGGGACAGATCAATCCGGAAGCCCCGCGGGGGTTCCTTGGTATTCCGGGTGCGCCAAAAGTCAGCCCCATTTGGGCTTTTCTCTGGGCTGTTTGGGTGGGATGGATTTTTTCCACTGTGGGGGCTTTTGGCGGAATAATGGCCGGTGTGGGCCATATGACCATATTCGGTCTGGGGGACTACACCAAGAGTTTTAAAAAGACTTCTCCCGAGCTGAACAAGGTGCTTACCGACTGTATTCGCATGGCCAACCAGTGGCTGGTGGCACTCTCTTCCGCCATCAGCAGCATTAACTACCTCAGGGCCAAAAGACTGGCCTGGCCCCTGGGCCTTGCCCTTGGCTTCGGGTCACTTTTCGGCGGGATAATGATTCCCATCCTGACCGGCGGCAAGGTTTCCTTCAGCCAATACCAGGGGTGGTTCGGAGTAGCAGTATTTGTGGTGGGCTTTTTCCTCCTGTATGAGACCACACCAAAGGGTCAGAGCAAAAAGAAAGCCGCCAAGGCTGCGGCACAGGCCTTTGAAAAGAGCGTTAAGGAAAAGGGAGAGGGTTCTGAAGGGATCAGTGTTACAAAGTGGGGTATAGGAAGGATTGAGTTTTCCTTTTTTGGCTCCGAATTTGGCTTTAGCCCCATCATGGCCTTTATAGGGGGCCTCATTATAGCTTCCATATCATCCTTTATAGGAGTTGGGGGCGGTTTTCTCTATGTTCCGTACCTTACCAGCATTGTCGGTTTGCCCATGTTTGTGGTTGCCGGGACATCTGCCCTGGCGGTCCTGGCCAGCATGATTACAAGTATAGCATCGTACCTTAATTTTGCCGGGGCTGCAGTTGACTGGGCGTTGATTGGGACGGAGTTGGTAGGAATTTTTGTTGGCTCAATGGTCGGTCCCAGGACCCAGAAATATATACCCGACATCTGGCTGAAGCGGATTTTCGTAGTGCTTGCACTTTATGTGGGACTGGGCTATTTCAGCAAGGGCTTTTTTGGAACGGCATGGGTGCCGATGTAATATAAAGTTAATTCAGGGATCCCGGCAGCTGTTAAATGACACCGGATTCCGGAATTTATAAAAAGGCGGTTTGTATAATGGACCTGTGGACAATTCTGGACGGCATGTTCATCAAACTATACCGGCTGACGGGCTGGGCCGTGCCGGACTATTTCCTGGGAACGTTAATGCTGGCCATGATCACCGTAATTATTGGCGACTTTACCACCTCACTGGTATACCGGGCCAACCGGAGCTATTTTGCAGGCCTAAACGCAAGGCTGGCCGAGCTGCATGAAGTTTCCATGGTTGCCCTGCGGGTGAAGGACAAACCAAGTTACCGTGCGGTCAACCGGGAGGCCAATGATACCTTCGGGCGTCTTTTTTTCGGCATGTTCGGGCTGTCGGCATCATATATGTGGCCGGTATTTTTTGTGCTGGCCTGGATGCAGACGCGCTTTGACGGAATCAGATTCCCCCTTTTCACCGACAGGTGGACTGTGGGCTACTTTTTTACCTTTCTGGTTTGTTATATTCTGACCCGCATGGTTTTTTCCTCGGCCAAACCACATCTTCCCTATTTCAGGAGCGTGGCGGACTGGCATGGCGGCATAAAGGAACCGGATCCGGCGTAATGCCATCCATTTATTACCCGGAGCAAACAGCTTTTTTTGTATTATAATTAAATAGTCGGGTTCATAATAGAATGAAGGGGAGATAACATAAAAAATGCTTCTTGACTTAAATGCGCTGGTTGAAAAGGAAACCCTGACCCACACTGAAATGTCCGATGTGCTGGAATATTTGTACAAGCTTACTTATAACCCTGTGGCGGTGAAATTCTTCTGGACTGAAGAGGAATATGCCGGATTCAAGGCTGAAAAAATCCCCGGGCCCAAAATGACTGTCTGCCAGATTGCCCTGGCTTCCCGTATGAACAGTTGTATTGTCAAGGCCACTGAAGACAACCTGATCTGTGGCAATGCCAAGACCTGTTTCGGATTTCGTGATCCCAGCGACGCCGAGGTGGATGACCATGTAAAGTACACTGTTGACTGGGATTTTGCCAAGGAGTGCCTGCTGAGCAAGCCTATGCTGCCAAAAGGGCTGAAAGGTTTCGCCACCGCCCCGCTGAAAAAGGCGGAATTTGTTCCCGACGTGGTTTTCTTTGTGGTGAACGTGCTTCAGGCCTACCACATTTTAAACGACTATGCGGGCGGGAAGAAAGTGCATCCCCTCAAGTTCAACCATATGTTGAATTCCTCGGTATGCGGCGGCATGGCATACTGTTACAATGAGCAAAAGCCCAATATGAATACAATGTGTGCCGGCAGTTATACCTCCGGAAAAACCGAAACAGGTGAAGTCAACGTATTTATTCCCGGAAAGGACATCAGTATTTTGGTAAATCAACTGGTCAGAAGGACGGCAAAGTTCGGGGGGCCTTCCATGGTGGGCTCTCCCGGCCAGGAATTTCCGGGCCTTCATGTATGTAAGGCCTGCCCGATGGTTCGTTTCAAGGATGCTGAGTAGTATTAAATGGCCTGCCTTCGGGCAGGCCTTCTGTCAACATCACGGGGCTAACAGCTTTGTGCTGCCTGTATATACCCCGTGCCCGTGTTTTTTCTAAAGGCGCTTATTAAAAGCAATAAGCACTGTGATGTTAACTCCCGTCTTACCGGGTCCAGTGTCATTAGCCGTGTGCCGCTTTGTGCATTAAATCCGAATTTGGCCCAGAAGTTAGCGGCCCGTTTGTTTGCGGGGTTTAATATTACGCGGGAGAACTTGAGCCTGGATGATATTCCCAGGAGCTCGCAGATTATCCTTGAACCTATTCCATGACCTCTAAACTCAACTGGAATATTGAAATCAAAAATAAATAAACTGATTTTTTGTTTTTCATCCAGGGTAATTTCAAAAAAAAGCTTAAGGCTGTTATCCTTCGATATATAATCGCAAAAAATTGAAAAATTATCATTAATGCCTACACCTTCAAAAATATCGACAACTATCGTTTGACCAGTTATATTTGATATTGAGTGGGCGAAATTTTTAAATATTTGCCTTATACGGGTATAAACAAGTTTTTTCCACATATCCTCAAATAAGAGCCTTGCGGGAGTATCGTGCATGTTCTGTCACCCCCATGACTGGTTGATATATTTATTGTAACATTGTCCGGCCTTGAAGTGAAATTATGTTTCATTATTCTGAATATAAGAAAGGTTTATTATTTGCATTTGATTGATATGGCTTATTAGAGGAGTTTCTTTTCCTTGGCAATTTATACCGGATCTACTTCGTCATAGAACAATCTTGTGACCCTTGTATAGTCACCCATTTCTTTTTCTTCTTTAGATGCACTTTTTTCCAGAATATCATAATCGCCCGGAGCAAATTTAATTTTATTTCCATTTTTGTGGTTTTTTTTATTTTTTCCGCTCATGGAATTTTGACCTCCTCGCACAGCTAAAGATATTTAGCTTTTCTTTTATTTTTCCCGGTAAAAAAAATGACATTCCTTCTTCCTATTTTCCTGTAATGAGGTATAATTATATTATTAGAGCTCAATAGAGGATACCAGATTTCCCTGTTTTTGGTCCTGTGGTGGATAAGGAACGGGAGATGGCCTCACCATTTGGGCTGAAGATCTAGGGAGGTTATTTTATGGAGGACAAAATTTTAGTATGCAGGGATTGCGGCCAGGAATTCACCTTTTCGGTATCCGAACAGGAATTTTTCGCAGAAAAGGGATTTACCAATGAACCATCGCGCTGTCTTGACTGCCGCGCGGCAAGGAGAAGGAACAATCGTGGTGAAGGTGGACAGCGGTACGGCAGGGAGAGGGAAATGCATCCGGCAATTTGCGCGGAGTGCGGGGTTGAGACCGAGGTTCCTTTCAAGCCGGTTGGCGACAGGCCCATCTATTGCCGGGACTGCTTCAGCAAAAACAGGAGCTATGCATGATTAGTAACTAAAACCCGTCTCAGGACGGGTTTTATTTATTTTCACACAGCTCCAGAAGTTTAAGACAGCGGTTATAGATAGGATATTCCACCATCCTGCCGTCAACCGATATTACGGCTGAGCCGCTTTTTTCAGACTCCTCAAAGGCGTTGACCACTTTTTTGGCATAGGCTATTTCTTCCGCATCAGGGGTAAAAACAGCATTTACCGCATCAATATGGGAGGGGTGTATAATCAGTTTTCCCTGAAAGCCGGTTTTTCTGGCTATCTCAGCTTCGGACCTTAGTTTTTCAATGTTTTTTATGTCTGGAAATACGGTATCCAGGGGCGGCTCAATGCCGGCGCTGCCGGAGGCGGTTACCAGGAGGCTGCGGGCAAAGGAAAGTCCTTCGCTTTCTGCCGGGTACCTCAGGCCCAGTTCCTGTGAAAAATCCACGCCTCCAAAGGCGAGAGCCTTTATCCGGGGGGTGCAGCAGGCTATTTCGGCAGCCTTCAATATGCCGCCGGAGTTTTCAATGAAGGGAATAATCACGGTCTTGCCCGGTTTTATATTCCGCTTGTGTTCGAGCAGCCCCAGCAGCCAGTCCACCCTTTGAACCTCATCGGGGCAGGCGGCCTTGGCCAGCATGATGCCTTCTATGGGAAGGCCCATCACTGTTTCAAGGTCGTCAAGAATATATTTGGACCCGGCGGGGTTTACCCTGACAAATATCTTTACCGGCGGGGGTTGTCTTAACAGTTCCCCGACTAACTGCCTGGCGTCCTCTTTGCGGCTGTATGCCACGGCGTCCTCCAGGTCCAGTGTGACGGCGTCAGCCTTTGATGCCATTGCCTTTGATGCCTTTTTGGGGTCGTCGGCAGGGCAGAACAGTACAGTTCGTAACATAAATCCTCCCCCAGTGTAACTGGCATTGATTTAAAATATTTTATTATCTATATTTACTACAAGGTAAGGGATTATGCCTTCTTGCAGTGAAGAAAAGAAAAATATGACCAAGCCGCCCTCCGGGCGGTGCAGCTGTTCCAGCGGCGGGAATCCGGAATCCAGACCAACATGCCGCTAAAAGCGGCACCACAAATAATGAAAATATGGGATCAATACCGAGCCTAAGGACTGACGAGCCGGCTGCAGGACGCTGACGGCAGCCTGAACCGGCGTATGGACGCGGCGTTGAAGGCGGTCGGCAGTCCTTTGGCGACCGGGTTTAGAGACTGGTGTATTAAAATTAAATTGTGGATAAGAAGTAAAATCCCCAGTGACTATGGAAATAGTGAAGTACCTATACAATAACAAAGCCGCCGGCCCTGTTTGGCCGGCGGCTTTTCCAATCATGCAAGGGAATTGGGAATTAATTGCCCTGGGTAACCTCCCGGCCTGTTATCCGGGGGACTGTTTTGGGAGGTTTGGTTACAAGGGCCAGACCTGCCGCCACAAGCATCAGGATGGCGGAGATGGTGTAGCCTCCCTGGTAGCTCTTGGTCAGGTCCATGGCACGGCCGGCAATGATGGGACCGATTGTGGCCGCAATACCCCAGGCGGTGAAGATGAAGCTGTAGTTGAATCCACCGTTTTTCAAACCGAAGTAGTCGAAGGTAACGGACGGGAATAGGGACAGACAGGCGCCGTAGGCAGCCCCGGTCAGTACCGACCCAAGGAGCAGGGTGGGGGTGTTGGTATAGTGGATGAACATGAACATGTTCACTGCCTGTACGGCAAAAACAAGGAGCATTGTGTTGGTCCTGCCTATTTTATCCGACAGCCATCCGAAGAAGATCCGCCCGCCGGCATTGGCCACGGCCAGCACCGCCACAAAGACATAACCCAGGTTGAGGCCGCCCTGAACCTTGGAGATGGTGGCCAGGTGGCCTATAATCATCAGGCCGGCCGAAGCTCCGAACAGGAACATGATCCAGAGCAGGTAAAACTGTGGGGTTTTAAGCATTTCACCCGGGGTGTAGTCTCTTTTTGACCCCGTGGTTGATCCGGCGCCGGCCTTCGGTGGCGGTCCGCCGTAAGGGACGTAGCCGTCCGGGGGCAATGAAAGGTATTGGGCCAGAATAATCATTACCACAAAGAATATGCCGCCCAGAATGAAAAAGGTGTTCTGTACTCCGTAATTATTCAACAGGGAGTTGGTCAGCGGCGCGGTGTAAATCGAGGCGCCGCCGAAGCCGCCGACCACCAGGCCGGCGATGAGGCCCTTCTTGTGGGGCTGAAACCACTTGACCGCGGCCGGGGTGGGGGCGGCGTAGCCAAAGCCCAGCGCAACGCCCACCAGGAGACCGAAACCGATAACCATGCCCGCCAACTGTGTTGTCGCCCCGCTGAGAAACATTCCGGCGCCCACAAATATGGCGGCCGCGGTGACCACCCAGCGGGGTCCTATTTTATCGACCAGACGGCCGCCCGGAATCATGCAGGCCGCAAAAACAAGGCAGGCCAGGGTATAGGGATACTGTGACTGGGTGGCGGTCCAGCCCAACTGGGTTTTCAGCGCCGCGGCAATAACACTCCAGGTATAGAGTACGCCAAGGCAAAGGTTAACGCCGGTACCGGCAAGAACCTTCAACCAGGCTGTGGTTAAACTGGGCTGAGAAGGAGAATTCATAATTACACCTCCATATTATGTCCTTGCATTTAACTGGGGATCTTTCACTTAAATTTACCCCCCCTTTTTTATACCTATTTTACCCGTATGGATGATCCGCGCCCTGTTGGTATGAGTATGGTCCTTTAGTCCGTCCGCCACGGGGAGGACGGACTAAAGGGGTTGTTTTTGCAGGTGACTGTTTATCTTATTTCCAAGACTCCTACTTCTACAAGTGGGAGTTCCTTTTTTCACTTCAGGTGGGGTTGAATCCCCATCTGAAGCCCCGATGTTCAGCCTGGCTGAACGAGTTCACTGCTTCCCTTCCACCAGGGAACCCACCACTGTCGGATCAGCCAGGGTTGAGGTGTCACCAAGCTGGTCGATTTCACCGGCGGCAATTTTCCTCAGGATTCTCCTCATAATCTTACCGCTCCTGGTTTTGGGCAGTGCATTGGTAAAGTGGATTTTGTCAGGGGACGCGATAGGCCCGATCTCCTTGCGAACATGGGCCACAAGTTCTTTTTTCAAATCCTCGGTAAACTCGTATCCCTCTTTTAATGTAACGTAGGCGTAAATTCCCTCGCCCTTGATATCATGCGGGAAACCAACCACGGCGGCTTCGGCCACCTTCGGGTGGGCCACCAGGGCGCTTTCCACTTCAGCGGTGCCCAGGCGGTGACCGGAAACGTTCAGTACGTCATCCACACGGCCCATGAGCCAGAAATAACCGTCCTCGTCCTTGCGGGCGCCGTCACCGGTAAAATAGTAACCGGGATACTGGATGAAGTAAGTGTTTTTGAACCTGTCGGGGTCTCCGTAGACGCCGCGCATAATTCCGGGCCACGGTTTGGTGATGACCAGATACCCGCCCTCGTTAACATCCGCCTCGCTGCCGTCCTGCCTTATAACCTTGGGATTGACACCGAAAAAGGGCACCGTTGCAGATCCCGGCTTGGTGGGGATTGCACCGGGCAGAGGTGTGATGAGAATGCCGCCTGTTTCTGTTTGCCACCAGGTATCAACAATAGGAGTTTTTTCTTTGCCTATCACCTTGTGGTACCACATCCACGCTTCAGGGTTGATGGGTTCACCCACAGTGCCCAGCAGCCGCAAGCTGCTAAGATCCCGGCCGAGCGGCCACTGATCGCCGTCCCTCATCATGGCCCGGATGGCTGTGGGAGCGGTATAGAATATATTTACCCGGAATTTTTCCACTATATCCCAGAATCTATCCGGATTGGGGTAGTTGGGAACCCCCTCGAACATCAGGGATGTTGCTCCTGCGGAGAGCGGTCCGTAGACAATATAACTGTGACCGGTTATCCAGCCGATGTCGGCCGTGCACCAAAAAACATCTTCATCCCGGTAATCAAAAATGTACTTGAAGGTGGTGGTGGTGTAAACCATGTAGCCGCCGGTTGTGTGCAGCACACCCTTTGGCTTGCCGGTGCTGCCGCTGGTGTACAGAATGAACAGGGGGTCTTCGGCGTCCATCTGTTCGGGATCGCAGTGGGCCGGGGCCAAGGCCATCTTTTCGTGCCACCAGTGGTCACGTCCTTCCACCATATTGCAGTCTTTTTCGACCCTTTTAACCACTATACAGTTCTTTATGTTTGGGCACTGGGACATGGCATTGTCGGCGGTTTCCTTGCTGGCCAGCAGTTTTCCGGCCCGCAGTCCATAGTTGCAGGTAACCAGGGTTTCGGCATTGGCGTCCAGAATTCTGTCCCGCAGGGCCTCGGCGCTAAAGCCGCCGAAAACAACGCTGTGAATGGCGCCTATCCTGGCGCAGGCCAGTATGGTGATGGCCAGTTCGGGGATCATGGGCAGGTAAACGGTTACCCGGTCGCCTTTTTTCACCCCCATGCTTTTGAGCACATTGGCAAATTTGCTGACTTCCCGGTGTAGCTGATCATAAGTATAAATACGGTATTCATCCTGGGGCTCACCCTGCCAGATGAGGGCTGCTTTATTCCGGCGCCAGGTATTTAAATGACGGTCCAGGCAGTTGTATGAGGCGTTGAGTTTGGCGCCCTGGAAATAGCGGATATAGATATCGTCTTTGAAGCTGAATTCCTCCACGGTTTCCCACTTCTTAAACCAGTCAATGTTTTCCTCGGCCATCTCCGCCCAAAATTCATTGGGTTGTTCCACCGACTTGCGGTACATCTCGTCCCTGCGGGCCCTGCTGTTAATCCGTGCTTTGTCCACAAATTCCCGAGGCGGATCAAATACTCTGTTTTCGGTCAATAAATTTTGCATACTGTCCTGTGACATATTTATGCCCCCCTTTACATCATCGTTGGTCACTGTTTCATATAGCAAAACGCTGTTTCAATATATTTATATAACAAAAGATTGTGAATGTTAAGAAATATCACCCTAGTGGAATAAATAAGGGGTTCTTTGTTCCGAAAGAACCCCTTAGTGGTGGTAAAAATAATGAAAATCCATTCATTTTCCTGTATTAATTGATTGTGAAAGGATTAATTAATTTCATCTGTGGGGAGGCCCAGTTCCCTGGATTTAAGCACTCTTCTCAGCAGCTTTCCGTTTTTGGTGCGGGGCAGGGAGGAGCAGACCTCTATTTCCTGGGGGACCATTTGTGGCGCAAGACGGGCTTTGATAAATTCCCGTATCTGCCGGTCCAGTTTGGACGACCAGTCAAAGCCGGCCTTTAAAACTATGAAGGCCTTTATAATCTCTCCCTTTACCGGATCCGGTTTGCCGATTACACCGGCCTCGGCTATGGCCGGGTGAGCCGCCAGCTTGCTTTCAATCTCAAAGGGGCCTATCCTTTGGCTGTTGACCTTTATTATGTCATCCGACCTTCCCTGAAACCAGAAATAGCCGTCATGATCCCGGTAGGCAAGGTCTCCGGTAAGGTACCAGGGGGGGATGGAAAAATATTCATTATATTTTTCCTCATCGCGCCATATTCCCCGCATCATGGCGGGCCATCCGGCCCTTATCGCCAACTGTCCCATTTCCAGGGGCGGCAGCTCTGCTCCCTTTTCGTCCACAACTGCGGCATATATGCCGGGCACAGGTTTCCCCATGGACCCCGGCTTGACCGGCAGGCAGGAAAAATTGGTAATCATAATGCCGCCGGTTTCAGTCATCCACCAGCTGTCATAGACTTGCTGTCCGAAGGTCATTGCGCACCAGCGTATAATAATGGGGTTGAGCGGCTCCCCCACGCTCAGTATTTTTCTCAGGTGTTTGAATGCTGTTTTTACCGTGGGGCTGCTCCCTGCGGACATCAAATGCCGGAGAAAGCTGGGGGTGGTGTACCACACGCTGACACGGTATTTTTCCAGCAGGCTGTAGCAGCGGGCCGGGTCGGGGGCGCTGCCGTCCACCAGTATGGATACACCATTAAGCCAGGGTGCCCATACCCCGTATGAAACGCCGGTTATCCAGGCCGGGTCCGCGGTACACCAGTATATGTCTCCCTCTTTCAGGTCCAGCGCCCAGTGCCCCGTCTGGCGGTGCTGAACAGCGCCGCCGTGTACATGAATAACCCCTTTGGGGCTGCCGGTTGAGCCCGAGGTGTACATAAGGAGCATGGGGTCCTCGCGGTCCATCCACTCTGTGGCCGGCCCGGAGTCCGACCCCTCCACAAGGCTTTGCCAGTTATCCAGGCCGGGTCCGCCTCCCACCACAATAATTCTTCGTATGGAAGGTATTTCGCTGTCCGGAATACGGTTTCGTAAATGAGTGGAGGTAACCACCAACGCCGGCTGGCTGTCCAGGAAGAGCCCGGTTACAGCGTCGCCCATGAATTGGGAATGGATGGGCACGGCAATTGCGCCGGCCTTGACTGTACCCAGAAGACTGATATAGAATTCCGGGCAGGCAGGCAGGAACAGGGCCACACGCTCTCCCTTTTCAACTCCAATGGCCTTTATAAGGTTGGCAAACCGGTTGGTCAGCGTTTCCAGTTGGCTGAAGGTGTATTTCCGTCCATCGGTGCATATCATTGCTGTCCGTTCCCCTTTTCCACATGCCGCATGTCGGTCTATGCAGGAATGGGCAACGTTTACCGGGGCGCCTTTTTCCCAGCCAATCTCTTTTTCCGCGGATTCCCAGCTAAATGTCGAGTATTCTTTTTCGTAATCTGTCAGGTTGAATTCAGTATGGTTTGAGTCACCACCGGGGAGATCTTTTTTCATCCTGATTCAACTCCTTCCCCGATTTATGCCTGATTCTGCGGCTGTCCCGGTGTAACCCAGCTGCATGGAAATGGAAAAGCAGGTTTCCTTGAGGACGGTAACCAGCCTGTATATCCTTTCCAGTGTCAGCCTGGAACTGGGGCCGGTTATGCTCATGGCTGCTATAACGCTGCCTTTGTGGTTGTATATGGGCGCTGCGATGGCCCTTATGCCTTCCACCATTTCCTCTGCATTTACGGCAAAGCCCTGGCTGCGTACTTTTTCCAGATGAATTGCCATCTGGTTAATATCTGTGATGGTGTTTATGGTATGCTGGGTCATGCCCGAGGACCTGAGAATTGCCAGCGCCTTTTCCTCCGGCAGGTATGCCAGCAGCACCTTTCCCTCGGCGGTGCAGTGGGCCTGGCTTCTCAGGCTGAGGTTCACGGTTATCGCCTCGGGGGAGTGGTCCCGCTCCAGTATAAGCACGCCGGTTTCATCCAGGACTGCCAGTTGGACCGTTTCCCTGGAAATCTGGACCAGTTCCTGCATGTATGGCAGGGCGGTCTTTCTGAAATCAAGGCTGTTTATTGCCTCAAGGCCTATGTAAAGGGCCTTTGCCCCCAGTTTATAACGATCAGTCTGAGGGTCTTTTTCGGCAAAGCCGCAGGCCTGGAGGGTGGACACCAGCCTGTAGACCGTGCTCTTGTGCAGGCCGAGCATTTGTCCCAATTCGGTGCATCCAAATCCCTGGGAGTTTCGTCCCAGGGCCTCAAGTATTGCCAGTGCCCGCTCCACCGAATGCACCGGGTTTTCAGGGGAACGTTCAGCCATATGTGGTGCCCCCTTTTGTAAACGGGATAGCTAATACTGAATTCCATTAAGAATAATATAATTCCTTTCTACTCATGTGGCAAAGTTTCCTTTCCCAAATGTCCGTATCGGTGTCCGAAATGTTGTTAGGTTTGGCCACTTTTTTCACAATGAATTTTGAGGCCCATTGAAAAAAAACTGTATCGACCCGGCTGCCGGGTTAAAAAATAAGAGCAGCAAGGTACTATCCGGGTTGGGATGTTTGGAGGTCAGGCGATGTTACATCTGGTATACCGCACTGTTTTTGTTTATTTTGTGGTGCTCCTGGTGGTGCGGCTGATGGGCAAAAGGCAGATAGGCCAGCTTTCACCCTTTGATCTGGTGGTAGCCATTATCGTTGCCGAGATTGCCGCCATGCCCATGCAGTCGGCCTCGTTTCCCATCTGGCACTCCATCGTTCCCCTGGCCGTCCTTGCCCTGCTGGAAGTGGGGCTGAGCTTTGCCGCGCTGTACAGCCGCAGGCTCAGGGTGTTTTTGGACGGCAAGCCCCAGGTGGTTATAGAAGACGGCCGCATATTGAAGAAAGAGCTGCGCAAGGCAAGGTACAACCTTGATGACCTGCTTGCCCAACTCAGGGAAAAGGGCTTTTCCAGGCCGGAGGACATTGAGGTGGCGGTGCTGGAAACCTCAGGCAGGCTAAGCGTAGTGCCCAGGGACGGCAAAAGGGCGGTTACCCCTGAAGACCTCGGACTGAAAGTATGCCCGGAGGGCGTTCCCGAGGTGCTGGTGATGGACGGTGAAATTTTTGAAGACAACCTCCGGGCCCGGGGGCTGGACAGGGCCTGGCTGGAGGGTAAACTGGATGAAATGGGGCTAAAGCCAAGGGATGTTTTTTTTGCCACCATGGAGCGGGACGGTGGTATAAGGGTTAATCTGCCTGAAACCGAAAGTAAAAAAAATACAGGAAAAAAGAGGAATTACCCAGTGTATGGTAGAAAATACAGGGAGAACCATTAATAAGGGTGATGCTTTTGTTTGATATTGACAGGAAGCAGCAGATGATAATAATAGCACTGGCCGCAGTACTGCTTTTCACGGCCGGATACAGCGTCAAGCGCTGGTATTCCGGCCTGCAGCTTTTCCCCGAAGTCCCCGCAACCACCCCCTCCCGGGTGGTTACTCCCGGCGAGGTGGAGAGGTCAATAACGGTCCATGTGGCCGGGGCGGTGGAAAATCCGGGAGTGTACAGCTTCACCGGAGAAAAGAGGGTCCAGGACGCCGTCCAGGCGGCGGTGCCCCTGCCCACGGCCGATATACAGGGCATTAATCTGGCCGCCCTGCTGAAGGACCAGCAAAAGATTATTGTCCCCCAGAAACAGGAGGAGGTACAGCCAGGAGCCTCTTCCGGAAGCACATCGTCTAAAAAGTCCACCTCCGTCGCCCCGGGAGGCAAGGTTGACATAAACCAGGCCACCCAGGCGCAGCTTGAAACCCTGCCCGGAGTCGGCCCCGCCCTGGCCCGGAGGATAATAAGCTACAGGGAGGAAAAGGGATACTTTTCCTCGGAAGAGGAGATAAAAAATGTCCCCGGAATAGGGGATAAGATATATGAACGGATTAAGGATAATATTATAGTTAACTGATGGGAAATTATTTGTAGAAAAAAGGATTTTTCCGCCTCGCGGTGAATATTACCATATGGAGGATATGATGGAAGCAGGTAAATACCGGCAGGAATACTGCCGTCATTAAAGACAGCTGTTTGACCGGGGTGTTGAAATGGAACTGGATTCTCTAGTTCAGCTTATGCAGTTGCAGATGTTGAGCCAGACATATTCAAATAGTGGCCGGAGGCAGTCGGACGGGGTGGGGCAATCCGCAAACTTCGCCCTTATTCTTGCTGCTCTGATGGACTCGGAGGGAACAGGGCAGGGGTTAACTACAGTCCCGGCCGCCCGGAGCAAGTATAATTCCGGGGTGCTTACCCCCGTGAAAGGGGAAAATAGCAGCGTGGCTGAGACGGGGAAAAAAGAGGGCAGTTCTTTTCCGGTGAAAAATGCCGCTAAAAGCATAAAGGCGGCAGGTATAGAAGAAATGATTCAAAAGACGGCGGAAAAATTCGGTCTTGATCCGTCGCTTCTGAGGGCAGTGGTAAAGGTGGAGTCCGACTTCAACCCTCTGGCTGTTTCAGGGGCGGGGGCCATGGGCCTGATGCAGCTGATGCCGGGCACGGCCAGGTCGCTGGGGGTGGAAAACCCGTACGACCCCCTGGAGAATCTGGAGGGAGGGGCAAAGTACCTCAAATCCATGCTGGAAAGGTTTGGCGGCAACGTCAGCCTGGCCCTGGCGGCGTACAACGCCGGGCCGGGGGCTGTGAAAAAGTACGGAGGAGTGCCTCCCTACAGTGAGACTGTATCATACCTGAATAAGATCAATAGCATGTATAGGTTTTTTTAAATAAGCTTGCCCGTGAAATCTGAATTTCGCGCACAGCAGATCTGAGTGAATTACGGGTCAGGAATCCAGACCCCCATGCCGCATAAAAGGAATGCTCAACTCTCCTGGATTCTGACTTCTGAATTCTGGATTCCTGCCGCCCGACAGGGCGGCTTTTTTCTTTGTATATGAAATTATGCTTTGTGGATAACTTTTGCAATACTCGAAGAACTTCTGACTTTTGGGGTCGCTCCGGGGTCGCTCACGGGTCGGGGGGAGTGGTTTAACCCCGGCTGCATGATCTTCGGCTACAACAGTCTCTAAACTCGGTCGCCAAAGGACTGCCGGCCGCCTTCAACGCCGCGTCCATGCGTCGGTTCAGGCTGCCGTCAGCGTCCTGCAGCCGGCCCGTCAGTCCTTATGCTCGGTCGTTAAGAGACTGTAGCAGCCTACGATAAATTCCGCCCGGGCTTAAATTACTCCCCCCAGATGCATGTTACTTTGGGGTCACCTGAAAGGAATGCCTGGACTTCTGGATTCTGACTTCTGGATCTGGATTCCCGCCGCTGGGACAGCGGCACCGCCCGGAGGGCGGCTTTTTTATTGTATAGCCGTACTATGTCAATAGCTTTTTTTATGAAAAAAGACAATATAAAACCAACCTGTGTTACCTTGTAAATTTTTAACATCAGCAACTTGCCGGGTTCTTTAACAATTAATTCCATTCAAC
>JBMOPF010000024.1:0-8686 GCA_049325075.1 Bacillota bacterium
GGGTTAAAGAAAAGCAGGAGGATAAACTGCGAAGTCTGGTTCAAGCGGCTTAAAAGAAAACTGGTTCAACAAATGTTCTGGACCCCTGGGTTAAGCTGTCCCAAAACGGCCCATGGCTGGTTATTTAGGGTAAATCCTTGTTAAAATATTGAGAAAGATGATATCTTAGCTTATTTTTCCTGGATATACTCTTTCTCTACAAGGGAAAAAACGCTTACAACGCAAATGGCTTTATTTATAATTTCAATTGACAAAGATTTAACTAACTGCTATACTGATTTTCAATTAAATAACAAAAGTGCTCTTATCCGGAGTGGTGGAGGGACTGGCCCTATGAAACCCGGCAACCAGCCATATTTCGTGCCCCGGCCCGAAATGAAACGGCATGGTGCTAATTCCTGCAGAAGCATAACTTCTGAAAGATAAGAGGCGAGCAAGATTTTTGCAGGCCTCTTCCCCGTGAAGAGGCCTTCTTAAGTCCGTTGCTGGATCGAGAGCACTACTGGAGGGAGACTTTGACCATGGAAAAGAGCTACGCTGAAATCAACGCCAGAATTAAAAAGGGCGAGGCCGTTGTACTCACAGCCGACGAATTTATATCCCTCGCCGAGGAAAAGGGACTGTCCCATGCCGCCCGCTCGGTGGATGTGGTAACCACCGGCACCTTTGCACCAATGTGTTCGTCCGGCGCTTTCCTCAACTTTGGACACACCACGCCGCGCATGAGAATGCAAAAGGTATGGCTTAACAATGTTCCGGCATATGCCGGCATTGCTGCCGTCGATGCTTATATCGGCGCCACCGAGGTCCCCGAGGATGACCCCCTGAACAGCACCTACCCTGGAGAATTCCGGTACGGCGGAGGTCATGTCATTGAGGATCTGGTGTCCGGGAAATCCATAAATATCAGGGCGCTGAGCTACGGCACCGACTGCTACCCCAGAAAAAATCTGGAAACCTCATTTACACTGGACGACATAAACGAGGCGTTTCTGTTCAACCCTCGCAATGCATACCAGAATTATAACTGCGCGGTTAACTGCAGCAACAGGACTATATACACCTACATGGGAATGCTCAAGCCCAATCTTGGCAACGCCCATTACTCCACCTCCGGACAGCTGAGCCCCCTGCTGAAGGACCCATACTTCAGGACAATAGGCATCGGGACCAGGATATTCCTTGGCGGAGGAACAGGTTATGTGGCCTGGCACGGCACTCAGCATTTCCCCTCCATTCAAATTTCACCGGAGGGAAAAGACCTGGGGCCGGCCGGGGGAACCCTGGCCGTAATTGGCGATTTGAAACAAATGACCCCCAGGTGGATCAAAGGTGTGAGCATGGTTGGATACGGCGCCTCCCTGGCTGTGGGAATCGGCATACCGATACCCATTCTGAACGAGGAAATTGCCCGGTATGCGGCGGCAACGGACAGGGACCTCTATGCTCCCATTATCGACTACAGCGATGAATATCCAAACCGGAAGCCGGCCGGCCTCGGCTATGCCAGCTATGCCGACCTGAAATCAGGGAAAATAATTATAGACGGGCGGGAAATTCCCACTGCGCCCTTGTCCAGCATCCCCAGGGCGAGGGAAATAGCCGGCACTCTGAAAAAATGGATTAAAGAGGGGCAATTCCTTCTCACAGAGCCGGTTCAACTCCTCCCCTCCCCGGAAGGCGGCATTACAGGCAAATCGCTGAAGGGATAAATTGCCGGCAAAAAATATCGGCGGAAAATAATAATACAAGGAGTGATCCGGTATGGCACCCAAAAAAATGATATTGAGGTTTGGACCCGACATTTCGGATAAGCCCATTATATACAAACTGGTCAAAGACTACGACTTGCTGATAAATATTGTGAAGGCCAATGTCAATCCCCAGAAAGAGGGCACACTGGTACTGGAAATACTGGGGGATAATATAGACAGCGGAATAAAATACCTGCGGGGGATTGGAGTTCAGGTCCAGCCTCTGTCCCGGGAAATTACACGGAATGAGGAAAAATGCACCATGTGCGGGTCCTGTACAGCCATCTGCCCAACCGGCGCCCTATACATCGACAGGCCCTCGATGGAGGTCCGCTTTGACGGCGACAATTGCGTGGTCTGCCAGCTATGCCTTAAAATTTGCCCTGTCAGGGCCATGGAGGTTAGTTTCTAGTTGTCACACTTTGAACGTGATTACCGCCTGCTGCACCGCCAGGAGGACCTGGTCCACTTCAGGGCGGCAGTAAAGGAAACCGACCTGGACATAGGCATAAGGAAGGAACGGTTCAACGACACAATAATTCCCCTGGTGGAAAATATTATCATCCACTTCAGGGGACAGATAGAAGACTATATTAAAACAGACCCTGTCTTTCTTAAATCCCATGTCCCCCACGAAGTGCTCCCCGGCGCCCCCGCCATAGTGGTGGAAATGGCCGGGGCGGCCAGGGCCGCCGGTGTCGGGCCCATGGCGGCTGTGGCCGGGGCCATAGCGCAGCGGGTGGGCAGGGAGCTGCAGAGGATTTCCCGGGATGTTATAGTTGAAAACGGCGGTGATATCTACCTGAAGACAAAGAGAAACAGATATATAGGCATATATGCCGGCAAATCCTCTTTCAGCAACCGCCTGGCCATTGAGGTTCATCCCGGTGACACCCCCATGGGAATATGCACTTCCTCCGGGACGCTGGGACACTCTCTAAGTTACGGCTGCGCCGACGCGGTGGTGATACTGTCCGGATCGACCGCCCTGGCTGACGCGGTGGCCACCGCCGCCGGCAATATGGTGCGTTCACAGGATGACCTGGAAAAGGCAGTGGACTTTGCCCTGTCCGTTCCCGGAATAACCGGCGCCATGGCGATTCTGAACAAAAAAATGGCTGTCAGGGGAAGGATTAGAATTATCCCCACCTGAAATAACCGGCCTTTGGCCGGTGCCACCTTACAGGTGGCGGAATTCAGAATTCAGAAGTCAGAATCCAGAATGTTTTTAGCTGTATTATACGCAAAAAACCACTTTACTGGACTATTGATAAACTACATTTGAAATAAAGAGGCGTCTGAAAACCCAAGAATTCCATGGGTATTCCAGACGCCTTTCTCTCTAAGAATACTGTTTTAGGATATTTATCAACGGCAACAGAGATTTGTGAGTGAGCGGTGCGGAGCAAAGCCCCGCCCCACAAATGAATGCTCACAATCTTCTGCCCTGAAAATTCTTATACTGAATGAATATGGGGTCAGGAATCCAGAATCCAGAATCCAGAATCCAGAAGTCCGGGCATTCCTTGCTTTTTCATCCTCTGATGGTGCCACTTTTAAAAGTGGCATGGGGGTCTGGATTCTGAATTCTGTATTCTGGATTCCGACCCGGAATTCACTCAGTATAAGTACTTACCTCCCCCACTCCCTCTGTCTCAGCTCTATCCTCCTTATTTTACCGCTGACCGTCTTCGGCAGCGCATCCAAAAATTCAATCTTCCGTGGATATTTATATGGCGCGGTCACCCTCTTTACATGCTCCTGCAACTCCCTGACCAGGCTGTCCGAAGGCTCATAGCCCGGCGCCAGAACTATAAAGGCCTTGACCACCTCGCCCCTGAGCTCGTCCGGGCTTGAAACCACTGCCGACTCCGCCACGGCGTCGTGTTCCAGCAGTGCGCTCTCCACCTCAAAGGGGCCGATACGGTAGCCGGCTGCCAGTATGACATCGTCCGCCCGCCCCACAAACCACAGGTAGCCGTCTTCGTCCTTATAGGCCCTGTCCCCGGTAAGATACCAGTCACCACGAAAAACCCCGGCAGTTTTTTCAGGGTTTTGCCAGTATTCCTTGAAAAGCCCCACCGGGCGTTCCGGTTTAACCTTGATGGCTATGTCACCCTCTTTATTGGGAGGCAATATATTACCATCCTCGTCTATGACCTCAATCTGGAATCCCGGAGAGGGTTTGCCCATGGACCCGAACCTTGGCTCAATACAGGGGAAGTTGCCCGCCAGCAACACAGTTTCCGTCTGTCCGTATCCATCACGGATGGTAAGGCCGGTGGCCTCCTTCCAGGTCTCAATAACCTCCGGATTCAGCGGCTCTCCTGCCCCTACACAATGCCTGAGGGTGGGAAATTTATACGCCTTGAGGTCTTCCAATACAAGCATGCGGTAATTGGTGGGCGCCCCGCACATGGTGGTGATGGGGTATTTGCCCAGTATTTCCAGTGTCCTTTTGGTGTCAAACCTTAAAGAGTGATGAACAAATATTGCAGCGCCCATATTCCACGGCCCGAAAAAAGAGCTCCAGGCAGCCTTCGCCCATCCGGTGTCACTCAGGTTCCAGTGCAGGTCATCAGGGCCCAAATCGAGCCAGAATTTACCTGTAATAATGTGGCCCATCGGATAGGAGGCATGGGAGTGCACTGTCATTTTGGGATACCCGGTGGTGCCGGAAGTAAAATACAGTATGGCCATATCATCGCTTTTTGTTCTGGCGGTTTCAAAGTTACTGCCGGCCCGGGCAAAAAGGTCGCTGTAGTTCATCCATCCTTCCCTGTTTTCTCCTACAATTATTCTACTTTTAACTCCGGGACACTGGTCGATAACCTCGTCCACCTTTGGCGCAATGCTGTTGTCTGTGATAATACACACAGCACCGGAGGACTCAAAGCGGTATTTGATATCCTTTGCCGACAGCTGTGTTGTGCCGGGGCTTATCACCGCCCCCATGCGCAGGCAGGCAATGTTGACAACCCACCACTCAATAAGCCTGGGCAGGATTACTATCACCACATCGCCCTGCTTGACGCCCTGCTCGCTGAGCATATTGCATACCGTTCTCGACCTGTTGCACAGTTCAAGGAATGTAAGTTTCTCCTCGTTGCCATTATCGTCAATCCACCACATGGCCGGCTTTTCCGGATCTTCAGCCCATTTGTCAAGCACATCCCCGGCAAAGTTGTAATACTCCGGAACCTTCAGTGAAAACTCTCGATATGTCTTTTCGTAATCAATCATATTTGGAGATTTCATATTCTTCCTCCCTATACCTTATATTGCTCATGCCGGTTCCCAAAACTTATCTTGCAAATAATAAAGCGAAAGCAGTTACCGGAGCCTCTATATAAACACTGACACAGAATGGATTTCTTCCATTCCTTAATGTTTGTCCCCCCCTTCTGTACGACAAATAAGAATATTGCAAAATGTATGGCTTTTCAATCGATCGATCGCCCAACAGTCTTTTTTAAACTCCCAACAGCCAATTTTCCATGCTGAAATGAAATGCCGGGAAAACCTTAAGAGCGAGGCTTGTCAACCGGCATTTACAAACTGTCTACGATTAATATCACTCATTTTTTGATTAACTCCGCTGAGCCATTCAAAGGTTTTTTTCAGTCCTGTTTCCAGGTCCACCTTCGGCCTGAATCCAATTAGGTCCCAGGCCTTTCCGGAATCTACACAGCACTCTATATCATCAAATAAAAAGTTATTGGACATGGCAATGTCACTTTGTGACGGGAAATTCTGCTTTACCATATTTGCCAGGTGCCATGTGGAAACACATTCGTTGCCCGCAACATTCAAAATCTGATTGTGAGGCCTGTTCATCAAAATCTTTAACGTCGCCTCCACCGCGTCCTCTACATAAAGATAAGATTTGACCTGCCCGCCTGAACCCATTATAGCAAGGGGCTCATTCTTCAACACGCTTTTTATAAGTTCCTCCGGCCCCCCCGCATTCCCGTTGCCCGGGCCGTAGATTTCACCAAACCTCACTATGCTGTAAAAAAAGCCGTTTTCCAGTGCTGAGGCCCGGCAAATATATTCACCCGACAACTTTGCCGCACCATAGATAAGTATAGGCTCCAGCGGATGATTCTCGTCAATGGGGAGGTATTTTTGCTTTCCATAAACAGAAACTGAGGAGGCATAGACAAAGTAAGGCATCCTCCTGCCACACACCCCCAGCAGTTCTACAAGGCCTGACAGTTGATCATCCAGAAAGGGTTTTTCTATCCGGCTGTTTGGTAATATCACCGGGTGCTCCAGAAAAAGTATATCCTCGAACCAATCTTCATCACCGCCTGATGACTTTAGCCGGTCAATTGTGACAGGTTCGCATCCCGAAGGGTAAAAATCTTCCCGGCAAATATACCCTTTGGATAATACACTTACATCCGCCCCCAACTCCGAAAGGCGAAGAGCGACAAGCCAGCCAAGAAAATCATCGCAACCCGTGACCAGTATCTTCCTGCCCTTAAAACCTTTCAACATCTATCTCCCCCGCAAACCAGTCCACACATCGTCCTTAAGCAGGCATACCGCTAAAAATCTATCCTTTTTTTAAATACCCGGTCATACAGTCTATGTTTTATCATTTTATTTTGTGATTAACCGGTTTCAGGACTCCTATATGGAATCGGCCATGGTGTAATACCAGTCATCCGGAGAGACCGCTTCACCTCCAAATTGTTTAATCCCGAAGTAAAATACAGCGCCGCCCTCCTTAAACCCCATCGCCCTGGCGCAATGATAATAAGGACTGTTCGGGGGGATTCTTATTCTGGTGCATTGGGCGTCTTCAAAAAAATTCCCGGCAAATTCAATCATTGTTCTGAAACAGCTGACACTTTCCGCAACAATATCAACCACATCGCAGTATATGCCACCGCCCCCCGCGCCCCTTTCCAGCACCATATATCCTCCCGGCCCGGTACCCAATACCCCCGCAAAAACCTTGCAGTCGCCCCCGGGCCTGTCAAAGAACCTCCATTTTATATAACCGGCGCTTCTTTCCGCCATGATGACATTCCCCCAGTTTTTTCCCATCAGACTTTCCCATATTTGCTCATTTTGGTTACCGTCCCTTTCCAACATAACAACAATCCCCTTTTCAGGACCGGCGGAACCTCCCCATCTGTACAGCTCACGCCCTTTACAAACATACCAGCCAAGTTTGTTTTCAAACCCGTGCCTGCTGTGCCCGGAGGGAAAGCCATAGATAAAATCTATCCCCTCGCCCGATACCCGTCGGTAAACCCTGTCACACAACCGGGTGAAAATTCCCCTGTAGCGGTACCGGGGATGGGTAACTGCAATATCGGACAGTGCGGCGGGCACCACTCTTCCTTTGCAGAGCATCACCCTTGGCAATATGGAGCAGAAGCCGACAAGCCTATCCCCGTCCCACGCCGTCTCGATAAATGCCTTTCCCGCCGGGTTCTTTTCATTCCTCCAGGCCCAGTTTTCCCCTGAAATCTCCTTTGGATAAATATAATTGTACAGATTGATGCAGCTTAATCTGTCTTCCTCCCTGTAAGGCCTATACCATATCAACCCGATGCCCCCCAATAAAGTTTTTATACAAACATATTCGGCATCTTAGGCTTCTTATAATATTCCTCATAGGTAATCTAAAAACTGAAATGGAATTGGTGGGTATGCTGGAGGCGTTGGAGTTTCAATTCCTCATAGGTAATCTAAAAACTCTGGGTATATCAAAAAGGTGATGCCAATGGCAATGCCAGTTTCAATTCCTCATAGGTAATCTAAAAACAGAAAAAATCCTGGCCAGGAAATTGGCATTGACCCCGGGTTTCAATTCCTCATAGGTAATCTAAAAACGGAAGAACCCGGATAAAAAAGCGGAGATTGAAAAAGTGTTTCAATTCCTCATAGGTAATCTAAAATCCTACCTCCTCAATATCTTTAAATAACTCTACAGTAGTTTCAATTCCTCATAGGTAATCTAAAATCATTATAATACCATACTACCACGTTTTGATTCAGGGCGGTTTCAATTCCTCATAGGTAATCTAAAATCAAATCATACACACCTGGGAGGAGTTGTCTATAGTCGTTTCAATTCCTCATAGGTAATCTAAAATCATAATCCCAGGAGCATAAACAGCGGGTCCAAAAGGGGTTTCAATTCCTCATAGGTAATCTAAAATCGAATCTCAACCAGCTTGCCAAGCAGTTTGCCGGAATCGTTTCAATTCCTTATAGGTAATCTAAAATCTGTAATTGTCTTCGGACAGTTCAAATTTTCCTTTCAGGTTTCAATTCCTCATAGGTAATCTAAAATCGCCGGTTATCTGGACGGTGAGTCCCCGGTGGTAAAGGGTTTCAATTCCTCATAGGTAATCTAAAATCCGTTCCTGATTGATAAATCTTCGACCAAATTTACCTCGTTTCAATTCCTCATAGGTAATCTAAAATCCCATGGTGCCGGGGTTGGCGTGCGCCGCCGACCCGGGTTTCAATTCCTCATAGGTAATCTAAAATCCGCCCTGGTAAGCCTTAACCAGCTTACCCAAAGCGGGTTTCAATTCCTCATAGGTAATCTAAAATCTTTGTTACAGCCCTACAGCTTACAGGCAAGGGCACTTGTTTCAATTCCTCATAGGTAATCTAAAATCTCCGCTGCGTACCACGATATTTTGCAGGATTTTCAGTTTCAATTCCTCATAGGTAATCTAAAATCTAATGTTCCCTTGGTAACATTAGCATTGAAAACATGTTTCAATTCCTCATAGGTAATCTAAAATCCAAAAATTAATAATTAATGAAAAAGATGGATTCGCTACTTAAAAACTATACCAGACTGGAACCCTGAAGAATCACCTTTCTGACTACACTTTGGGGACCAGCCCAGCCCTCTGATAGCGCCATGTCTGCATAGATGGGTTGTAGTGGAAACA
>JBMOPF010000025.1:0-8396 GCA_049325075.1 Bacillota bacterium
GCCGAGGCGCTGGTGACCTCTGGTACTGGGCCTGCAGTTTCAATACTGTCCCGCCCATACATGAATACGTCATGCACTGGCATAAACGGTTTGACGACCACCTGGAGAAATACATCGACTTCGGCGGCCGGCGGGGACGCATCGACATCAAGAGCAGCAAGTACAAGGCATACCGGATGCCCCTGGTGGTACAGCTCTTTGATCGGCTTGAATGGTATGCGGTGGGGGATCTCGGGGCGGTACTGGATCTTTGCCGGGGCGTGACTCATATCGGCAAGAAATCAAGCCAGGGCCTGGGCGCGGTGGACTACTGGACCGTTGAGCCCTGGCCGGAGGACTGGAGCGAAGTAGTCGGGGGGAGGTTGACCCGGGCCGTCCCCGTGGAGCTGGGCCTGCTCCCCGGAGTTACCAGTGGCCGGGTGGGAACCTACGGCATCCGGCCGCCGTACTGGATGAGCGACTATCAGGTTATTTGCCACATGCCGGAGGTGGGGCATGGAACGTGAGACATATCGGCTATATGCAAAGCTGCCGGTGTTTCGCCGGCGAGTTGAGCGGTCCGTTGAAATAGTGCGCCAGGCCCTGGCTATCCCCGGGGTCTGGGCACTCTCCTTTTCCGGGGGCAAGGACTCCGTGGCAATGCTGGATTTATGCACTCAGGCTGGCTGGTGTGGCCCCCTGTTTCATTTCTGGTATGATGAGACCCCGGGGGAGAATACGGAACTGGCCCTGTCCATGGCGGAGAAGCACGGCCTGGAGTTACACCTGCTCCATGTCCCCGGGGCCTGGGATGTTTTCCGGGAGGTGGGCCACTTTTTCGTCCATCCGGAGACCCCGGAGGAAAAGGCCGCTACCCGACGGATGCTGTCTGGGTACAAAAAAGCGGTCAATGATTACGTGGCTGCACAGGGGTGGACGGGTCAGTTTTTGGGACTGAGAAAAGCCGAAAGCCGGGCGCGGGGGTACGCTCTGGGCAGGAAGGGGGCATTGTACCAGACAAAGGACCGGACCGGGTGGACCTGCTGCCCGCTGGTCGGGTGGACTGCCCGGGACGTGTGGTCTTATATAATCACCCGGGGACTGACTTACCTGTCCCGATACGATATTACTGACGATCCGGAGCGGGAGCGTTCAGAAACCACATGGCTGGCGGCTGAATCTCTTTGGAGACACGGAATGGCCGCCCGCCTGAAAAGAGAAAATCCGGAGGAATTTAACCGGCTGGCCGCCAGCTGGCCGGAGATCCGGAGATACACTTAGCCCGTCCTGTGCGGGCTTTTTCTTTTTTGCCAAAATTTTATTCAAACCTATTGATGGCGTACCACGCATGTGGTACACTAAAGATGTAGCAAGGAGCTACAAAATATCGCGGCCCGGCGACAAGGGCGGAAAGGGGAAAGGAAAATGGAACTCAAACAAACCTACAAAGGAATCGAAATCTACAAAGACAATCTCGGTCGGTGGTGCACCTACAACCCGGAAAGTAAATACTCGGTGGAAAGTGACCACAGGAAATATGGAACCCTGAAGGAAGCAAAAGAAGCAATCAACAAATATCGTGAGAATGGGTACTGGGAATAAACAACTGGGGGCCGAAAGGCCCCCTCTTTAAAAAAGGAAAGGAGAAACTACAAATGATTATAAATGGTGCCTGGTATCTTGATTCTTTGCCCAATGAGATAGTGGCAGAACTTGAGGACGGTAAATTGGTAATGTTCCGTCTTACTCCGTTTCGCCTCATTACTCAAGGTGACTTAAAGGACTACAAAGGCCATCATCCCCGCAAGTGTAAAGGTCAGCCGCTGCCGGAATACTTATACCGGTTTTACGGTTTGATCCGTAACGAGGAATCCCTGTCTGAAGTAATCCGGGTGAGGGTATCGCCGACGGAGAAGGAAAAGCTGGAGGCCGCGGCCTCGAATGCCGGAAAAACAGTATCTGAGTTTTTACGGGAATATATCCGGGGGCTGTAGTTATGATTCAGGATCGCACCTGTCGCCAATGCGGAACTGCCTTCCAGGGCGGCCCCAGGGCGTATTATTGCCCGGACTGCCGGGCAGAGCGAAAACAAGAGCAGGATCGGCAGTATAAACGCCGTAAGCGCATGGGGGCCGTCCGTAAACTGGGCTCAACCGACCGGTGCGCTCATTGCGGCAAGGAATATACCGTGGCTGGCGGCAACCAGCGGTACTGTCCCGAATGCGGCCCTCTGATGCTGGCAGAGCATGACCGGGTGACCTCCATTGCTTATTATCATGAGCATAAAGGCGCCATAAATCCTGTCCGCAATAAGCGGCGCAGGATTGGGCTGGTGGCCTGTAAAGAGTGTGGGAAAAAATTTGACCCGGAAGGAACCAGGAGGCTTTACTGTACCCCGGAATGCAGGCGGAAAGCTTATAATCGGGTATGGATGGAGCGATATTATCCGGCAAGGCTCTTAGGAAGAAAATAATTGACACCCCCAAACGCCCGTTCTATGATCGGGATGGGGGTGTTCTTATGTCCAAACTGTACAACCAGCCAGTCGAGGTCCGCATGGCCGGCGACACCCTGGCTGCCTTTCTCTGGCGCGGCCGGTGGTTACGAGTGGAGAGATGTGAGAGGGTATATCAGCGGCGGGATATGATTGACCCTTATTACGGACTGCCTACCTTCCGCGTGAAGGCCACAAGTGGTGGGCTTTATGACCTAGTCCGGGCCCGAGGCGGGTGGGTGCTGGAGAGGGTGTGGGATTAAGCATACAAAACACAATATTTTGAACGTATATTTAATTATTTACTTAAATAAGGTATAATATTTTGTGGGACAACTCTAGATTAGAGAGAAGTACGGAGGATTTTAGGTTGGGTAAAGCTACATTTATTTACCTTGATGAGTCTGGCGGGTTACGGGCTGAATCCCCTCTTCTTGTGGGCGCGTTTCTGACTACAAACCAAAGAATGATAAGATCGATAATTCAATATGCGCGAAACCTACATAAATATCCATATGAATTGCATTTTCAAAAAATATCTTCAAATGAAAAAGATAAAAGGTATAAAGTTTCAAAGACTATACTAAAAAGCTTGCTGGCATGTGAAAAAGATTGGCAGGTTCGCATAATTTATTCGAATGAACCTGATGAAATTTGCAGGTGGGATAATATGACGGTTGACGAGGTCTATAATGAATTTGTTGAGCAGCTCATCTTATCGCATGGCAGGTTTTTTCTTAAAAAGAAAGCGTATTTTGTTTTGGACGAGAAAAATAAGGCGAAGTGGAATGATTTTATTCCTGAAAAATTAGAAATCTTACTAAACAACACCGTAAAGAAGATTACTGGTACGCATTGCCACGTAAGAACTGATCATTCCACCCAAAATGATTTTTTGCAGCTGGCAGATTTGTTTTCAGGTGCTATTAGACAATTATATACACCATCAAATAATGGTAATAAAATAGAACTGGCTGAATTAATATTGCCCGTTCTTCTCAAGAAGAAATTGATAAAAATTGTTAAGGCTTCATAAAAGAGAAGAGCGCCCAATCTGGACGCCGTTCCCTGTGTCTGACGCTAAGCATTCTAATCCGCACAACGCTCAGCGGACTCCTCGTAGTCTTATTATATGCAGTTAAATATATTTTAGTCAATAAATTTTAATAAAATATATAAAAATATATAAAAAACATTAGCATGGACATTTTTTTATGGCACCCCCGGCGGGAATCGAACCCACAACCAGACACTTACGAGGAGTCCGCTCTATCCATTGAGCTACGGGGGTACACAAAAGAATTATACCATGTACTCAAAGTAAAATGAACAAAAATTTACCAAATACAATAAGCATATTGTCCTTTAAGCTTAGGTTGCTGCTTAAAATCCGATCCATTACCCCCACCCAGCTGGGCCGTGCCGCCGGTCTCTCACGGGCCACCATGAGCCGGATCATGCGCGGCCACATCCCCTCCGACCAGACCCTGGCCCGGATCGCCGAGGTCCTGGAGGTCAGCCCCGGGTACTTGCGCGGTGAGGGGCAGCTGCCGGCGCACCTCACGGAGGAGGATGTTCTGACGCTGGCCGACATGCGGTGTCTGCCATACCTCCGCCTGGTCAGGGAACTGGCAGAGAGGGGGGTGGCGGCGGGGGAATTGAGAGAACTAATCCAGATATGACCCGACACTCTAAGCAAGATTAATGCCATGGCCTGAAAGTCCTGCAAATACTGGCTTTGTCGTGTCTGTTGTTTATGTAATGTTCGGCAAGGCTTACCAGAAGATGAAAACACAGTATGATTACAACCTGAGCAGGATATACGAGATGGTGATAAACAGCGACCCGTGCTACGCCTTTCTGCTGGAAGGCAATTCCCTTATACAGAATAAGCTCGTGGTGGCCCATGTGCTTGGACACTGCGACTTTTTCAAAAACAACGCCTACTTCCGGCACACCTCCAGGGATATGGTGGAGACAATGGCAACCACGGCCAACCGCTTCCGGGATTATGAGTTCAGGTTTGGCAAGCAGAAGGTGGAGACCTTTCTGGACTCGGTCATATCTATCCAGGAGCAGGTGGACCCGTACCGGTATACAAGGGTTAAGGATGCCTTTAAGTCCGCCGAGGAAGGGTGCCATAGCCATGGCGGGAAATGCGGGGGCGGGGGAAATTGCGGTTGCGGGGAGAATGCTTGCGGGGAAAAGAAACACGGGGATCACAGCCAAAAGAAGGAGACTCCGTACGATGACCTGTGGAACCTGGATAAAAAGGATTCCGTGGATTCCAAGCCCGAGGAAAAACCCAAAAAATTCCCCGAGAATCCTGAAAAAGACATCCTTCTTTTTATAATGAATCATGCCAGAGAACTGGAGGACTGGCAGAGGGACATAATCTCGGTGGCCCGTGAAGAGATGCTTTATTTCTGGCCCCAGATGGAGACCAAGATAATGAACGAGGGATGGGCCAGTTACTGGCACCTGAGGATAATGAGAGAAATAGACCTTAGTGAGGACGAAACGGTGGAATTCGCAAAAATGCATTCAGGCGTGGTGCAGCCGTCAAAGATGCGGCTCAACCCGTACCTGCTGGGACTCAAAATATTCGAGGACATAGAAAAAAGGTGGGACAGTCCGACAGAGGAAGAAAAGGAAAAGTATGGCCGCCCAGGCGGTGAGGGGAGAAAAAAGATATTCGAGGTAAGGGAAACCGAGAATGACATATCTTTTTTAAGGAACTACCTGACCAAGGAACTAATCGGGGACATGGACCTGTACCTTTTCAAAAAGGTGGGATACGACTGGAAAATCACAGACAAGGAATGGGAAGTGGTTCGGGACAACATCGTGTCCAGCATGACATACTGCGGCTTTCCCTACATCGTGGTGGAGGACGGGGACTTCAACAAGAGAGGGGAGCTATATCTAAAGCACAGGTACGAGGGAGTGGAAATGGACGTGTTTTACCTGGAGCGGACGATTCCCCACGTATACAGGCTCTGGGGCCGGCCGGTCCACCTGGAAACAATACTGGACAATAAAAAAGTGCTTTTTACCTATAACGGAGAGAAATGTTCCAAGAAGTTCGTATAATCAGCAATAATAATGTGCAAAGCCCCTGATCGGGGCTTTGTTATTTCATATTACCTGCTGGGTGATCTTGTGGTATTACCCAAATACTGCAATTTAGCAGCATCTGCGGGTGACGGTGTTTTGGCGGCGGTAACGGCTTATGTGGTGGATTTAATCGTCCTGGCGTTTACAACAAGCGCAGTAAGCCTGGTTCTTTTCGGAGTCCTGGTGGCAATAGGGGAATACTTCTTCCACCAGTACCTAAAGGCTTCAGAAAAGGTTGAGCCTTAAATGTGGTCTTTCCCCAGTACACCCCCGGTGTCCGTTCCATAACGGGCTTCACGGGGGTGTACTCTTTAAAGGGAGATTACAGGTCATCTTCGTCCAACATAATCCTTAAGTAGTCCTGGGCTGCCTCCTCATTAGCCTCCCTGTTGACAACATCCATTTCAAGGTGTCTATCCCCATAGCTATATCTGTATTTGTCCTTGTCCACCAATGGGTCACCTCCCGGTTTCAAAATTTGATAGCTTTAAATTGCCCATATTTCGGGAAACAATTCGCGGTATCGCCACTTTAAGAAAGTGCTGTCTGCTAATAACTTGTGGTGTATAATATGTTATAGGTTTTGAGGCTGTGGGAAAAATCAATTCCGGGAATGGCGGGGAGATAATGGATCTAAAGCCGGTAAAGACAAAAAAAATATATGAAGAGATAATAGACCAAGTAAAGGGGCTTATCGCCGACGGCACCCTCTCTCCCGGGGACAGGCTCGTCCCTGAGCGCGAATTGGCTGAAAAACTCAAAGTGGGGCGGTCGGCGGTGCGGGAGGCCATCCGTGCTCTGGGAGCCATGGGGATTGTCGATATAAGGCCCGGTGAGGGAACTTTTATCACTGAGAGCAATACAAACCCGTTCATGGATATGCTGGCCTACCTGCTTGTGGCTGAGAGGGACTCGGTGAGGGAACTCCTGGAGCTGAGGAAGATACTTGAGGTTGAGTCGGCCGGACTGGCGGCCTTGAGACATACTGCCGACGGCATAAAGAACATGGAGGAGCACCTTGAGCAGATGAAGCTTGATATTATAAACGGGGAACTGGGTGAACAGGCGGACATGAATTTTCATTTCTCCATAGCCGAGGCCACCCAGAATTCCCTGCTTTTTAAGCTAATGAACACTATAGCCGACACCATGAGGAGCGGACTCAGGACGGCCAGGGAACAGATCTACAGGACTCCGGGCAATGCCGAACGTCTCTTAAGGGAGCATTATGAAATCTTTGATCAGATAAAAAAATCAAACCCGGAGGGTGCCCGCAGGGCCATGCTGGAACACCTGGAAAAGGTGGAAAAGGTCATTCTCAGATAGTTATCGGTGTTATCTGTGATCTCTGAGGTTTATACAATAAAAGGAGGGTAAATGTTGAACTGGAAGGACGTAAGGCAGAAAGCGAAAGAACAACTGGAGGGCTATTGCCGGGTTTGCCCGGTTTGTGACGGCAGGGTATGCGCAGGGGAGGTTCCCGGAATGGGTGGAATCGGAACGGGGGCCTCTTTCAAGGCTAACCTCAGGGCCCTGGAAAAATACAGGGTTAATCTGAGAACACTGCATGGCGCTGTTGATCCAGACACCAGGATCCGGATTTTCGGGCGGCAGATTTCATTCCCCATTCTTGCCGCTCCACTGACAGGAGCCTCCTATAACATGGGCGGCAAACTGACCGAGAGGGAATTCATCGGCGCCGTTATGAAGGGAAGCAGCCTGGCCGGGACCATCGGCATGTGCGGGGACGGAGGAGACCCCGGCTTCTTTGACTCCGGCCTGGAAGCAATACAGGAAGAGGGCGGAAACGGTATAGCCGTCATCAAGCCCAGGGCCAGCCAGGCCATAATTGAAAGAATGGCCAGGGCGGAGAAATCCGGCGCTCTGGCAGTGGGCGTCGATGTGGACGGCGCCGGGCTGATCATCATGGCAGCTCACGGGCAGCCGGTGGGGCCCAAGAGCGAGTCCGAACTCAGGGAGTTGGTTGCCTCCACGCGGCTTCCCTTTATCGTAAAGGGTGTAATGACTGTGGACGAGGCGGTTGCCGCCGCACGGGCCGGCGCGTCCGCCATTGTGGTATCCAACCACGGGGGCAGGATACTGGACCACACTCCGGGGGCGGCAGAGGTTCTGCCTCAGATTGCCTCCGAGGTCAAGGGATCGGTTGCCATACTGGCCGACGGCGGGGTGCGGTCCGGCACTGATGTTTTAAAGCTTTTGGCTTTGGGAGCCGACGCGGTGCTGGTGGGCCGGCCCGTAATCGTGGGAGCCTTTGGCGGCGGCGCCGAAGGGGTCAAGGTGATGCTGGAAAAAATGGCCGGGGAATTGAAACAGGCCATGATTCTGACGGGGTGTGCCAGTATCGAGGATATTGACTCCAAGGTGATTTTCGATAAATAGGAAAATACAATAATACAAGCTTACATTTTTATACCGGTTGGATCCCTGCGGAACAACATGAAGACAGGCCGTTGCTTATGTCTTTGAGCTGCTGAATAGTTAGGGAGAGCCGGTTATTTTTTTTTATTTAAATTGTTGGAAAAGAAGGAATTTTTACATGTAACGAGAAGCTTATTCGGAAAGCTTATTGATGGTCAGGCCATAAAGATGATAAGTCCACCGGTAAAAATCCGCTATTAAAAATGGAAGGGGGCAAAAGGCGTGAAGTTGACGGAGGATGTCGCCTGGAAGATAGTGGAGTTTATTTATCAGCAAACAGGATTTCACTCCATAGTTTGTGACCGGTCCGGCTCCATAATTGCCGACTCCGCCCGCAGCCGCGTCGGCAAGGTGCACAATGGCGCCA
>JBMOPF010000026.1:0-8143 GCA_049325075.1 Bacillota bacterium
GAGAGGAGCAGGACGCGACTTTCGAAGGCGGTTGGCAGTCCTTTGGCGACCGAGTTTAGAGACTGTTGCAGCCGGAGATGATGCAGCCGGGGTTTAACACTCCCCCTGCCCGCAAGCGACCCCAAAGCGGCCCCGGAGATAATATCATCCATCATGCTTTTCATCTTCTGATGGTGCCGCAGCTGCATGGGGGCCTGATTCTGGGTTCTGAGTTCTGAGTCCTCATGCTATGGCAAATAAGCCTTCACAAAGTAACTGGATATGTCCTGCAGCTTCAGATCACTGTCCGCCGCCTTCTGCAGATTGACAAAGCAGATGGGGCACATGGTGACCGCGTTATGACCGGCCTCCTTGAGATCCGCCACCCTGGCCCGGGCCCTTTCCACAGCCTTTTTGGGGAAAAGGGACTCGGCCGGGCCGCCGCAGCAGGAGGTGAATTTTCCGGAGTCCACGGGCTCTTTTACAGTTACCCCCGCCTTGGCCATAAGGACCCTCTGCTCGTTTAAAACGTTCTCATACCTGGCGTAAACACAGGAGTCGTGTATTACCACCTCGTCCCCCAGCTGTCTCACCGGGTCAATATTTCTCTCAAGCAGAACCTCCATGTAGCTTTTCACATTGAGGTCATACCCCTTGATCAGGGTGGGGTAGACAGACCTCATCATGTTGGTGGTGTGGGGGTCCACTGTAATCAGGTTTTTGACCCCGTGCTTTTTAAAGACACCGTAGACCTTCCCGGCGTGGGCCTCCAGTACATCGTCCATGCCAAGGTCGTATATAAGCGCCCCGGAGTACAGTTCTTCACCGTACAGGTAGCCGAATTCCACCCCCGCCCGCCTGAGCAGCAGGGCGATGTCAGCCAGAATCTTATTGTAGGCCTCCTTCATTGCGCCGGAAGGAATGGCCATAAAGGCCGAAATGTTAATAAACTTATTGACCAGCCGCCCCATTTTCACAAAGTCTGCCAGCCGGGAGTCCTCCACCATCCCCTGGGTCCTGCTCATGGCCGTAATGTAGGGTATGAGCTGGTACATTAGCCCTGTGTACAGGACAGTTTCCCCGCCCCGGGGCAGGTTGAGGCCTTCAGCCCACCTGGTGGCGCTCCTCCTGGAAATGGGCAGCACGGAATTTCTTTTGCGCAAGTTGTCCGACAGTATTCCTATTGTGGCGCCGGTTGGCATTGGCATAGTCTGATTCCCCTTATATTTTAAAAACGTTTTTATTGATATAGCGTCTCAGGGTCCGCACATTTTCCGCTATGTGCACCCCGGCCGGGCAATTGGCCTCACACATCTTGCACAGGAGGCAGGTGTAAATGGTTTCTGTGTTGTCCAGCACCTTGTTCTCCATTCCCAGCAGTACATACCTGAACAATTTCCTGGGCAATAGTTCAATGCCCATGGGGCACACCGCGGAGCACACGCCGCAGTTCATACAGGCCGAGGCGTTGAACTGGCTGGGGCCTTTCACCTTCCGGACAAAACCGGGATTTACCGAGAGCATCAGCTTCCCTCCCCCGCTGTGGAACTGTACCTGTAATAGCCCTCATCGGTAACTTCATCTGTTTCGGCAACACGGCCATACCTGCGCAGGCCGGACACCCAGATCATCACCTCATTGGCAGGACGGCCCAGCGCCGCGGCAATTTCCGGCACTGTCCCGGGTCCGTCCTTCAGCACCGCCATTATCCTGTCCGCCATAAGCATTTCTTCCCTGATAATTTCCCTCAAATCCCTTGTCCCTTTGTTCATTTACCCGTTCTCCTTTGCCAGGGCGTCGATCATTGACCGGATCTGCTGATCGGTGTAACCTTTCAGGTCTATGGCTTCCCCGGGGCAGACCGGCACACAGCCGCCGCACCCCTTGCAGAGGGCCTGCTTCACCAGGGCAACCTCCCCTTCCCCGCATGAAATCTTTTCGATGGCGCCGTACGGGCAGGCTTCGGCGCAAACACCGCACCACCGGCAAAGATCGCTGTTCACTTCGGCCATCAGGGGGTCCAGTTCCACATAGCCTTTTTTCAAAATGGCCGCGCTCTGGGTAACAGCCGCCAGGGCCGAGGCAACACTCTCGGAGGAGTTTTTGGGCCCCTGGCAGGCGCCGCAGATGTACACTCCGTCCACCACTGTTTCAACCGGGCGAAGCTTGGGGTGGATTTCATTAAAAAACCCGTCCTTCCCCAGCGGGAGCTTGAATACATCCACCAGGCCGCTGTTTTCCCGTGGCGTCATACCGGTCACCAGCACCACCGCGTCAGCCTCGATCTCCACCTCCTCCCCGTAAGTGAGGAGGTCTTTTACCATCACCCTCAGCTTTTCACCGTTTCCCTTCTCAACCCTGGGCGGTTCATTTTCGTCATATTTTAAGAACAGCGAGCCCTTTTCCGCAGCCTGGTTGTAAAGCAGCTCATATTTTCCGTAAGTCCTCATATCCCGGAAAAGGTGATACTGGTTGATCTCCGGGTTCTTTTCCAGGGCGGTCAGCGAGGCGTGGACCGCCGCGTTGCAGCAGTAGCGGGAACAGTAGGTCCGGTGACCCTCGCCCGGCTGCTGCCGGCTGCCCACACAGTAGATATACACCACATTTTTAATTTCCCGCCCGTTCAGCTCCGGCCTGCCCCCGGACCGGTCCAGCAGTTCCTTGAATTCCGGCAGTGTAAGCACACCGCCTGTGCCGTACCCGAACTCTCCATTTTCAGGGCGGTAGGTGTCAGCGCCCGTGGCCACAATAACCGAGCCCACGTTGAGGGTTACGGACTCCCCGCCCACCCTGACATTTACATTAAAGTTCCCAACGCTGCCGGTCTTCTCAACCACTTCCGCCCCTGTGTAGATTGTAATATTGTCCCTGCGGGCTATCTCAGCGGTCAACTGCTCAATTATTTTGCCACCGTTTTTTTCATGGGGGTACATTTGGCCGAAGGTAGCCACCCTGCCCCCCACGGAAGCTGATTTTTCCACGATGTAAACCGGGATGCCGATATCGGCCAGGCCCAGGGCCGCCCTCAGGCCGGCTATCCCCGCCCCCACCACCAGCACCCTGGGGACTGTGTCAATCCTGACCGGGCTGAGGGGGTCCGACAGCAGGGTCCTGGCGATACCGGCCCTGATCAGCCCCACCGCCTTTCCGGTGGCGCCATCTCGGTCATCGGTATGGGCCCAGGAACACTGCTCCCTTATATTAACCTGTGTGTACTGGTAGGGGTTCAGCCCGGCCCTCCTGGCAACATCCCGAAAGGTGAACAGGTGCAGTTTGGGGGAGCAGGAGGCCACCACCAGGCCGTCCAGCCCATTCTGCCTGATATCCTCCACCATCTCCTGCTGGGTGGCGTCCGAACAGGTAAACATGGCGGTTTTGGCCACCACCACCCCGTCTTCTCCCTCAACCGCCGCCCTTACCCTTTCCACATCGACGTAATCGGAAATGTTTCCTCCGCAGTGGCAGATGTAAACCCCGATTTTTCTGTCGGTCATACTATTCTCCTTATCCTTTCCACGTAGGCTGCCGCCTGCGCCACGGCCGCGCCGGCGTGCAAAATGGTATCGGGAATGTCCCTGGCGCCGGAGGCGGTCCCTGCCACGAAGACCCCTTCAATACCGGTCCTGCCGGGGTTAATATCCTCGTCTATCTCCTTCACGAAGGAGTACTGGTCGGCCTCCAGGCCTCCCCGGAACAGGCCCAGGGCCCCGGTATTGGGCTGTATTCCCACCGCCAGCACCACCAGGTCGTGCTCCACCTTTTTCAGGGCCCCCCCATTGTTGATGTCTTCGTAGGTTAGGACCAGGTTTCCATTTTCCTGCTCGTCTATCCGGGCCACCCTTCCCTTTACAAAATTGGCGCCCATGCCTTTGGCCTGCTCGTAAAACTCGTCATAGCCCTTGCCAAAGGCCCTTACATCAATGTAGTAGACAGTCACGTCAGCCAGGGGCAGAGCCCCCATGATTAGCTGGTTCTGCTTGATGGAATACATGCAGCACACCCTGGAGCAGAGGGGATTGCCGACGGATTTATCCCTTGAACCGGTACACATTATATAGGCAATGTTTTCAGGCACCTTTCCGTCGCCGGGCCTCAACACGCTGTTGAAAGGCCTGGTTGGAGCAAGCAGGCGGTCCATCTGCATGCCGGTAATAACATTTTTATATACCCCATACCCGTACTGTGGCTTGGCATCCGCCGGAAAGAGCCTGAAGCCGGTGGAAACTATAACCGACCCCACCTCCAGTTCCTCAATACCTTCCCTCATGTTCAAATCAACCGCGCCTGCCGGGCAGGCCGCGGCACACTGGCTGCACTCGGAGCATACACCGCAGTCCAGGCACCTTCCGGCGCTGTACCGCACCTCCTCCTCACTGAGGGGAATTTCAACCTCGGTAAAATCAGCGGTCCTTTTTTCCGCCGGCATCTCCCTGTTTTCGACCGGCGCCAGATGTGTGTAGCTTTTCTGCCTGGCCACAACTGCCTTTCTGTCCACGGCGGGAAGACGGCTGTCGAATTCGGCCCCCTCCAGTTCCATCCCCTTCAGGTAGCGGTCAATGAAGAATGCCGCCCTTCTTCCCTGCCCCATGGCGTTGACAATCATGGAGGGACCGGTAACGGCGTCTCCTCCGGCAAACACATGGGGAACCGCTGTCTGCAGCGTATCCTGATTGACACTAATGGTACTGTTTTTGTTAATGCCTATACCTTTCCCCAGGTTATCCGTGGAGGGCAGCAGGCCCACCGCGGTTATCACCAGATCAGCCGCAACTGTAAATTCCGACCCCTCCACCGGAACCGGCTTTCTCCTGCCATCGGCGTCCGGGTCCCCCAGTTCGTTTTTCAAAATCTCCACCCCGGCCAGCTTTCCTTTCATGCCGGTGAACCTTTTTGGGCTGCTGAGGTAAAGGATCTCCACCCCCTCCTCTTCCGCCCCGGCGATTTCCCAGTCATGGGCCGGCATTTCCTCCCGGCTCCTCCGGTATAAAACAGTAACCTTTTGGGCGCCAAGCCTTACGGAAACCCTGGCGGCGTCCATGGCCACGTTGCCGCCGCCCACAACCACCACATTTTTACCCTTGAGGGAAACCTGCCGTCCCAGATTGGCCTCCTTTAAAAAGTCCAGGGAGCTGACCACACCCTCCAAATTTTCACCCTCCACACCCAGGCTGCCGGTCTTTCCGGTCCCGGTGGCAATGAACACGGCATCATAGCCCCTGTCCTTCAATGCGGCAGGGTCCTTTATACTGACCCCGGTCTCTATTTCCACACCGGCGGCCGTTATATTCCCGATATCGCGGTCAAGGATCTCCGAAGGTATCCTGTACCTGGGTATGGCGGTCCTCAACATTCCCCCGGGCAGTGGATCGGCCTCAAAGACCCTTACCCCGTGGCCCATGCGCGCCAGGTGGAAAGCCGCCGTCAGCCCCGCCGGGCCTGACCCCACCACGGCCACCTTTTTGCCGGTGGGCTCAACAGCGGTATACTCCGTTCGGGAATGTCCGCCGTAATAATGGTCGGCTATAAAGCGCTTAATTTTTCTTACGGGCACCGGACCCTCTATTTCGCCCCTGGTGCACTGTCCCTCACAGGGCGCGTAGCAGGCCCTGCCAAGGCTCCCCACCAGGGGGGCGCTCTCCAGAATGAGGTTGAAGGCCTCCTCATATTTTCCGGCCCTGGCCAGGGCAACATATCCATGCGCCTTTATACCCGCCGGGCAGGTAAAGGAACAGGGTGATGAGCCCTCCCTTTCCACCACCGCCTTTTTGGGCACCGCCTGGGGAAAAGCTATATAGGCAGCCCTCCTGGAGGCCAGGTTAAAGTTAAACTGGTCCGGCACCGCCACATTGCAGGCGGTTTCACACTGCCTGCAGCCGGTGCAGAGGGAATGATCCACATAGGTGGGCTTCTTCCTCACCCTTACCTTGAAGGTACCCCTGGCATTTCTGTCTATTTCCTCCACTTCGGAATAAACCATTAATCTGACATTGGGATGGTGGGCCGCCGCCGCCATTTTGGGAGTCGATATGCAGCTGGCGCAGTCAAGGGTTGGAAACACCTTGCTCAGCAGAATCATATTGCCGCCAATACTGGCCTCCTTTTCCACCAACAAGACCCTGTACCCCATATCCCCCAGTTTCAGCGCCGACTCCATCCCGCCGATGCCGCCGCCAACAACCAGAATATCATAGTCCATAGTCATCAATGTCCTCTCCTGGCAGGTCCCAATTTTTTCAGTACCTCTGCAAACTCTTTCATGTGACTGGTAAAGGGCTCAGAGCAGACTGAACATATGGCCGCCATCTTAAGCCTCTGCGGCTCGAAACCGTTTTTCTTCAAAAGCTCCTGGGCCTCCCCTGTCAGCCTGGCCGTCCTGTCCACGCAGTCCTGCAGGTAGGCGCAATCGGTCCCGTCCGCCGCAATAAACACCCCGTCAAACCCTTTCTCCACCGCGTATAGAATCCACCCCGGCCTTATTCCGCTGGAACAGGGCACACTTATAACCGACACCGACGGCGAATAGTGCATATGGGCGCTCCCGGCCAGATCAATGCCCGGGTCTGAAATGTTGTTAGTAGAAAAGGCAAGGATTCTGGGTGTAAAATCCTTGCCCTCTTTTTCCGGCAATGCCATATTATTTCATCCTCTTGATGTAAAGTTTCCAGTAGCCCGCCTCTTCCAAAACGCCGAGATAATCGTGGCCCATTTTTTTGGCCCATACCGGAATGTCCTTGTTGGTTCCGGAATCGGATGACAGCACTTCCATTATTTCACCAACGGAAATCTCGGCAATGGCTCTTTTGGCCGCCAGAATAGGCCCCGGACATGATGTCCCCCTGGCGTCCACCACCTTGTTGGCCTTGATGTTTTTCAGTTCTTCAGCTGACATTTTTCCTTCCCCCCTGAAAAATAATCGGTTAATGAATAAATCCTTCCACATTATCCGCCGGCTTACCCCAACAGGGTACCATTTCTGGAATATTTAATACATCTCTGCTATTAACCCGGTCGGTCACGGTGGGCAATTTGTCCATGTGCCCTTACCCGTATTGGTATTCCACATAAAGGGTAACACGCCCCGGCACGACCTGTCAAGACCCATTTAAGAGGGCGCTAATTATTGACACGAGGCCGTTGTGGGCTATAATAAATATAGTTATACCCATGCCCGGTATTTATAAATAAACCACCTGAAAGGGGAAAAAGAATATAATGGCCAGCAAAACAAATACCAGAAAAACATCAAAAACATCGTCCTGCGCTATCAGTGACGGCGACGCAGCCGCGGACCAATCCGGAAACAAGCAGTACTTTCAGGAAGAACTGCTAAGCCGTCTAAAAAAAATAGAGGGCCAGGTCAGGGGCGTTCAAAAAATGATCCAGGAATTTCGCAACTGCGGTGATATAGTTATCCAGCTAGCAGCCATCAAAGCGGCTGTAAACCGGGTCGGCAACACCGTCCTGGCCTGCCACCTGGCCGATGAAATAGAAAAGGCCCTGTCGGAAAACAGGGACGTCAAGGAGTCTCTGGAGGAATTCATGTCAGTCTTTAAAAAGTTTTCGTAAAGGCTACCTTGAAAATAGCTTATACTGAGATGCTTATGCTGTCGGAAGCCAGGAGCCAGGAGTCAGAAGCCAGAATTATGGGCATTCCTTTTATGAGAACTCAGAACTCAGAACTCAGAACTCAGAACTCAGAATTCCCGGCATTCCTTTCATGTGACCCCCAAGCGACATGCATCCGGGGGGAGTGTTCAACCCCGGGCGGAATTTATCGGAGGCTGCTACAGTCTACCCTGAAAATAGCTTATACTGAGATGCTTATGCTGTCGGAAGCCAGAAGCCAGAAGCCAGAATCCAGAATTCCGGGCATTCCTTTCAGATGACCCCCAAGCGACATGCATCCGGGGGGAGTGTTCAACCCCGGGCGGAATTTATCGGAGGCTGCTACAGTCTCTTAACGACCGAGCCTAAGGACTGACGGGCCGGACGCAGGACGCGGACGGCAGCCTGAACCGGCGCATGGACGCGACGTTGAGGGCGGCCGGCAGTCCTTTGGCGACCGAGTTTAGAGACTGTTGCAGCCGGAGATGATGCAGCCGGGGTTAACACTCCTCCTGCCCGCAAGCGACACCAAAGCGGCCCTAAAGATAAAGTTATGCAT
>JBMOPF010000027.1:0-7972 GCA_049325075.1 Bacillota bacterium
AGCCGGAGATGATGCAGCCGGGGTTTAACACTCCCCCTGCCCGCAAGCGACCCCAAAGTATCTTGCTTTTTCATCCTTTATGGTGCCACTTTAAAAAGTGGCATGGGGGTCTGGATTCTGAATTCTGAATTCTGGCTTCCGACCCGTAATTCACTCAGTATAAGTATTTTCAGGGTAGTTATCCATGCCGCAAAAATGCGGCACCAGCAGATAACGAAAATACAAGGAATGCCCGGAATTCTGGATTCTGAATTCTGAATTCTGGCTTCCGACCCGTAATTCACTCAGTATAAGTATTTTCAGGGTAGTTATCCTGCAACCACCATCACTTTTATGCAATTATCCTCCCTATTCTTGAATATACGGTAACCCTCAAGTATGTTGCTCAACTTGATCTCGTGGGTAATGAGCGGTGTCACATCCAGCCTGCCTTCCTCAATCAGCTTCATCAGCCTGGGCATGTTGGTAAGGGGCACCAACCCCGCCTTAAGGGTCAGGTTCTTAAATATGAACTTGCCCATGGGCATTTCCATAACAGGGGGGCCTATTCCCACCAGGGAAATGACTCCTCCCGGGGCTGCGCTGGATACCGCTTCATTCAGGGTGTCCGGAAGGCCCACCGCATCAATGGCCAGGTCAACTCCCCTGCCGCCGGTTATTGTCCTGATTTCCCTGGCCGGCCGGGTGCTGCCGGAATTAATCAAATGGGTGGCGCCCATCCCGGAGCCCACTTCCAGACGGTAGTCCTCCAAATCCACCAGGAAGACCCTGCCCGGGCTGAAAAGCATGACCGAGGCAAGGGCGCACAGGCCCACGGGGCCTGCCCCGAAGACGGCCACATTGTCACCGGGCCTGATGTTCCCGTTAAGGGCGGCAAAATAGCCTGTGGACAGAACATCACCCACCAGCAGGGCGGCTTTATCGCTAACCGTATCCGGTATGGGCACAAGGCAGTTTTCCGCACAGGGAACCCGCACGTACTCAGCCTGGGCCCCCGGCAAATCCCCCAATAGCTTGCCTCCGCCGAACATGCTTTTCAATTCGCACACATACACCTTACCCTCTTTGCAATTGGGGCAGACCCCGCAGTATGGGTTGGCCGGAACCGAAACACGGTCGCCGGGCTTAAACATCTTTACGCTGCTGCCCACTTCATCAATAACTCCCACAAATTCGTGCCCGAGGATAAAGTCCGGAATACACGGCAGGCTCCCCTGCCAGAAATGAATATCACTGCCGCAGATGGATGAGGCCGTGACCCTGACAATTACATCACCAGGGTCCTTTATAACCGGCCTTTCCGTATCCTCCAGGGAAAGCCTCTTATTATCCCTCAAAAACAACGCCTTCATAATAATCACCTTCTCCTGGGCTCCATGCCGGCAATGGCCCTGACTATATCCTTTTTGGACTCTATGTCATACTGGGAGGTGATGGCTATTTGCTCCATAATGGGAGACCCCCCTCCGTGGTAGGCGCCGTACATGGCTGAACTGCCAAACCCGGAGAGATTGAAGTCCACAAAACTGAGCCAGAACTTGATTTGCTCCTCAATGGGGATTTTGGGGTTCCTGTTGAGGTATTTTTCCAGCAAGGCCTTGGTTTCGGGATTGGACAGGTCCTTTTCGTACGGGAAGGTGGCGGGCATCCCCCCCGCAATGTTACACAGTATTTCCTGCTCGTGGAAGACGGCCTCACCGGTCAGGCACCTTCCCACGTTGGCGTAAATTGAGTTGGGAATGCAGCTGCCCGGGCCGAAGGGCATCATTCCAACCCCCGGCATGAAAATTTCCGGCCTGCCCAGGGCGGAGGCCGTATAGCCGGCAGCATACCCCAGCTCACCGGTCATAATCAGCTTGGATATCATTTCACGGACGTGCGGGGTCTTTTCAATACCGTTTATTTCAGCGGCCAGGCTGGCCAGACCTATGACATAGTCCAGCATGGCGGGCTTGCAGCCCGAGTATGAGTGGCGGTGAAACAGGGCGAACAGCAGAGCCGCCGCACCGCCCAGCAGGGTCTCTCCGCACAGGAAAACCCGCTCCCAGGGAACGAAGCAGTCGTCAAAAATCACGTACGAGTCGGTGTACCCCACTTCAATTCCTCTTTTATAGCGGTCGCGCTTGCGTAGGTTGTGAAAATGAACCACCTGCTTGACGCCCTCATAGTCCGAGGGAACAGCAAAACACACTGCATAGGTCTCTTCGCCTTTTTTAAGGGCCCGGTTGGGCACCACCAGTATCTCATCGGAAATTGACGCCTCGGAGATGTGGACCTTGGAGCCGCGAACCACAATTCCGTCGCTCCGCTCTTCCACCACGTGCAGATAAACATCCGGGTCAGTCTGCTCTGACGGGCGCTTAAGGCGCTCACCCTTGACATCGGTTTGGGCGCAACTGGCCACCAGGTCTTCTTTCTGGAAACGCTCCAGCCACTTCAGCCAGTTGTCATAATACTTGGTTTTGGCGGTGGGCAACTTCTGCGCCTCATAGGAAACAGCGTTAATGGCGTTGGCCGCGTCGATGCCCATGCAGCGCTGGATGCACTGGCCCACCTTGTTGCACAGAAAACGGGTCATGTCCTGCTTCTTGTGCAGGTCTTCCGGGCTTTGGTGGATATGGTTGAAGCGGTTGATAGTTTCCCCGGTGATGTGGGACGTGGCTGTGCAAAGGTCCTTGCTGGAGGGATCCCATACGGCGTCAAAGGTCAGTCCCATGACGTTGATGGCGCCCTCCTGGCGCTCATCCAGTCTGTCGATTTTCTCCCCGTTGCAATAGAGGTTTCTGTTCATCCTGCCCAACCTCTCGATATACTGTTCCCTTGTCCTCATTTCCGCATCTCCTTTCGGTTTCCGGGTTAATCATTTTTCCGGAACCCCGGCTTTTATGCCTTCTATAAACACCTTCCAAATATTCTTCGCTATTTGTTCCGGTGTAAGCGCTCCTTCCGGATTCATCCAGATATATGTCCAGTTGCAAATACCGAAAAACAGCTTGGGCAATATGGAAAATTCAAGATCCCGCCGGAATTCGCCGTTTGCAATGCCCTCTTTTATAACCGCCCTGACCATCTCTTCACTCCTGTCACGCTTGGCCCTGGTAATCTCCATGTGGTGGTCCTGAATATTCTTGTACTCCTGGAAAAGAACCACTATATAAGGTTTGTAATCAATCATCAGCTCAATGGATATATTAACAAGCCGGCGTAATTTTTCAGAGGCGGAAAGATTGTCCTCTTCCAGCACGGACTGGTATTGCTTCAGCTGAATTTCAATTATCTCTTCGTGTATTTCAAACAGCAGCTCGCCCTTATTCTGAAAGTAGTGGAAGACGGCCCCCTTGCTGACTCCGGCCAGGTCGCAGATGTCCTGGATGGAGGTGGCATGATAGCCCTTGGTCCCAAAAAGCTGTACAGCGGAGTGTAATATCAGTTCCCGTGTGTTCATATTATATAAATCTCCTTATTGACATACCGACTATCCGGTATGTCAATTATAATTTGTTTTTCTTTCCATGTCAATAAACCGCCATTGCCACAGACAGATATTAAATCACCAAAGCAGGGCAATAATAGTGATCCGGCGAAAAAAAAGGACCTCCCACCCACATCGTGAGAAACCCTTTTTTGAAGGACCTGAATGGAATGCCCAGATCCTTCCGAGTCCTGAGTCCTGAGTCCTGACCCAAAATTCCATCATCCCTGGCAGTTTAATATGCTTCGACAAAAACCTCAAAATATGCCTGGGGGTGAACACAGGCCGGGCATTTTTCGGGAGCCTCGTCACCTTCATGAACATAGCCGCAGTTGCCGCATTTCCAGAGGGTTTTTTTGTCCTTCTTAAATACCTTTCCATTTTGAATGTTCTCAGCCAGCCTGTTATATCTGATCTCGTGCCGTTTTTCGGCAGAGGCTATCATTTTAAAGGCAGTCGCCACCTCCGGGAACCCCTCCTCCTCCGCTACCTTTGCAAAGGCGGGATACAGATCACTCCACTCCTCGTTCTCACCGCCGGCGGCCGCCTTCAGGTTATCAAGGGTTGTCCCCTGGGCCACCGGAAAGCCCGCGCTTATTTCAATCACTGCCGGCAGTTCACCCTGAAAGCCCTCCAGCAAAAACTTGTAAAACCTCTTGGCATGTTCCTTTTCATTGTCAGCGGTTTCTATAAAAATGTTCTTTATCTGCTTATAGCCTTCCTTGTCGGCCACCGAGGCATAATAAGTATACCGGTTGCGGGCCTGCGATTCTCCGGCAAAAGCCTTTAAAAGATTTTCCGCTGTTTTTGTCCCTTTCAAACTTTTCATTATTTACCCCCCTGTTTTTTTATTTTTTAATGGTCGGCAATAAAAAACAACTCAACGGCCTCCCAGCCTTATATCCTGCCCAGAAACCCGCCCAGATCCCTGAATTCGGATTTAATCAGGCCGTCCAGTTCCTTTTTGTAGATAGCCGCCGCCGGGTGATACATGGGATAAACCTTAAATCTTCCGGCATCCATTATCCTGCCGTGGCAGTCGCCGATGGAATACTGTTTTCCACACAGCCATTTGAGAGCAATATTGCCCAGGGCCACCACTGTCCGGGGTGATATAATTTCCAACTCCCTGTCCAGCCAACCCCCGCACACAGGTATTTCCTTTGAGGGGGTGCGGTTTCTCCGCCCCCCGTTGGCGGTGGGGCGACACCTTACCACATTGGTGATATAGACGTCACTCCTGGCAAGCCCGGCCATTTCCAGGTATATATTCAGCTTTTTTCCGGCCTCACCGGCAAAGGGCAGGCCGTATTTCACCTCATTGGACCCCGGGGCCTCGCCGACAAATACAATAACCGCTCTCCCGGCATCCCCGGTGTCCCTCACCGGCCTTATTCTTTCAGTCCCCAGCGGGCACTTTTGGCAAACTGCTATTTCCTCATACAAAAGGTCAAGTTGTTTTTTCACTTCCAAACCTCCATGTCCCGGCTGACTGTAACAAAAATCAGGCCGGGTAAAAATCCCGCCTGAACCCGGAAGGTTCCGTCGCAGCAAAGATGTACAGCCTGGCGGAAGCCTACTCTGATAAAAACATTATTACAGTTATTATGATGAGAGATTACTCCACCGGAGGGTTTATCCAACAAATAATTCTTTACGTTTATTCATTGAAGCTTTTTATGGCCTGAACCATATTTTTGCCCAACTGGCGGGCGGCCATTACAGCAGACTCATCTTCCAGCACACTTTTTCTCCAGATTATTTTTCCGTCACTAATATCGGCCAGCAAAGACCCGGCCACCCCGGAAGTCATAATGGGCGCCTCTTGATTACGGGAATCAACTATATACAGCCCCTGGGCGGACAGGAAAAATTCCATTATACGCAGAGCGGCTTCCTGGCCGCCATTTCGCAGGCCGGCATTGGTGACCGCCGCGCCCACTTTCCCTGCCAGCAGGTTTTTTACCATGTGCAGATACCGGGTACGGTCCATAAAGTTTTTCATTAAAGTGCTGACATTGGCCCAATAAACAGGTGAGCCCAGAACAATGCCGTCAGCCTTAAGCAGCTTTTCACCGATTAAACCCATATCATCATCATTAATCGAGCACTGGGGTTTACTCAGACACTTATTACAGGAAAGGCACAGCTTGATATTATAATCGGTCAATTCTATAAGCTCAGTGGCGGCTCCCAGCGACTCCGCCTCCTGAAGCACAAGATTCAGCAGGGAGGCAGTATTTTTACCCTTACGGTGACTTCCATTAACGGCTAAAATAAACATCATCGAGTCCCCCTTCAATGTAATTATTATAATACGCGGGATCAGGTTATCAGGCCGCTCCACCTGTCATAAAGCATATCAACCTCCTTCAATAACTGATCATACTCTTTATATACCTCCACCGGGGTGGTTATACCAAACAATCCTTCCATTTCCTTTATTCTGGCCTCAAGATTCATTATTCTGTCCTCGATTTCCCGCCTGACCTTTTCCGGGTTTTCCTTTTTAACAGGGTTGGTTTTTTTATTGACGGTTTTTTTGACCGCCGCCCCGGCCGGCCTGGTGCCCTTTTCCTCCTTTTCCTCTTCAACGCCGTATTTGACCTGCCTGTATAAATCATAGTTTCCTTCAAAGGTGCTTATCTTGCCATTTTCTATTTCGAGGATTTTTCCCACACAGTTATTTAAGTAGTACCTGTCATGGGTGACCGCTATTATGGTGCCCTTAAACTCCCTTAACGCCGCCTCGACGGCATCCCTTGCCGGAATATCCAGGTGGTTGGTGGGCTCATCCAGTATCAGGCAGTCCGCGTCCTCAAGCATCACACAGGCAAGATAAAGCCTTACACGCTCACCGCCGCTTAAAACCCCTATGCGCTTATCAGTCTCATCCCCATAGAACTGGAACCGGGCAAGGTAGTTCAGGGCCTGCTCCCTTTGCATATCCCCCCTGGACATAATAAGATCCAGCATTGTCATATCATCATTTTCGAACAATACTTCCTGTCCCATGTAGGAGTACTTCACCCATTCGCCAAGCCTCAGGAAGCCCTCGTAATCCCTGTCCTTTCCCAGCAGCATATTGATAAGCGTTGTTTTGCCGCAGCCATTGGGCCCTATTATGCCTACCTTCTCCCCTCCCCTTATGTGAAAGCACGCCCCGGAAAAGAGGGTGACCCCGCCAAAGCTTTTCTTCAAATTGTCCGCCCATGCAATATCCTTGCTGACGTGCCTTATTTTTTTGAATTTTATCCTTGGGCCGTCCGCCCGGTGCAGGTGCTCCTGCCTTTTAACCGCCTGAAGGCTTGTTTTAAGCTGGTTATTGAGTTTTTTAATCTCCTTCTCCCTGCTTTTAACCGCCCTTGTATTGCCCCTGCCCTTAAGCCCCTGTATGGTTTCATTGGCCTTTCTTATCGTCCATCTCAGCCGTTTTTGCTCATTGATCACGTACCTGCCCAACTGCTTCTTGTGTTGAATATAATTGGAGTAGTTGCCGCTCCTGACTGAAAGGACGCCGCCCTCAAGCTCCGCAACCCTTGTGGCCACCCGGTCAAGAAAATACCTGTCGTGGGACACAAAAAGTATGCCGCCCCTGAATTTTTTAAGAAAGCTTTCAAACCACTCAGTTGCATGGATGTCGAGGTGGTTGGTAGGCTCGTCCAGTATAAGCAGGTCCGGCTCCTCCAAAAGTATTCTGGCCACTAAAACCCTCATTTTTTCTCCGCCGCTCAGCCTGTTAAGCGGGGTGCCCAGGGTTTCATGGCGCAGCCCGAGGCCGACAAGAATTTTCCTAATCCTTGTTTCAATGGTGTACCCGTCCATGGCCTCGTACCTTAAAAGAAGCCTTGAGTACTCCTCCATCAGTTTCTTATATAAAGCCGAGCCGGAGTCTTTCCTTTGCTCATCCATTTGTTTTTCCAGATCCCTGAGCTTCCTCTCCAGCCGGTAGACCTTTTCATAATGAAAGGCCGCCTCCGCCCCGCTCTCACTTTCACCGGACTCCACATCCTTCAAGTCCTGGCTGAGATGCCCCACCTTGATATTCCTTGCCAGGGTTACGCTTCCCCCGTCACTGCTCTCAAGCCCCATGGCAATTTTAAGCAGGGTGGTTTTGCCGGCGCCGTTAGGGCCCACCAGCGCCACCCTCTCCCCTCTTTCAACCCTCAGGCTGACACCGTTTAATACACACTGGTTTCTATATTCTTTAACCACATTTTCAAGCGCCAGTAAACTCATCTTTGTTTATCTCCATTATTAAGACTTGCAGGCGGGATTTCCTCCCATCCCTCCGGCAAAGTGACGTGGCAAACAGGTTCTGATCTAATCATAATAATTGTTTGCCCGTTAAATGTCAACAGGATTCGCCATCTAAGCCATTTGCGTTGTAAGCGTTTTTTCCCTTGTAGAGAAAGAGTATATCCAGGAAAAATAAGCTAAGATATCATCTTTCTCAATATTTTAACAAGGATTTACCATAAATAACCAGCCATGGGCCGT
>JBMOPF010000028.1:0-7902 GCA_049325075.1 Bacillota bacterium
AGGGCGGCCGGCAGTCCTTTGGCGACCGAGTTTAGAGACTGTTGCAGCCGGAGATGATGCAGCCGGGGTTAACACTCCTCCTGCCCGCAAGCGACACCAAAGCGGCCCTAAAGATAAAGTTATGCATGATGCTTTTTCGTTCTCTGATGGTGCCGCTTGCGGCATGGAAAACTACCCTTACATTCCGGCGGCCAGCGCCTTTGCATCCTCACGGGCCTGACGGTCGGCTTCCAGTATATCCTCCAGCCCCGGGTTGCTGATTACACTGTGCCTGCCCACCACTTCCTCCACAATGCGGGGGATGGAGGTAAATCCTATCCTCCTGCTGAGGAAGAAATCAACCGCCACCTCGTTGGCGGCATTCATAACCGCCGGCAGGGTGCCCCCCCGCCTCCCGGCGCTGTATGCCAGCTCCAAAAGGGGAAACCGCCTGGTGTCAGGGGGCTCAAAAGTCAGCCCCCCAAGACTGAACCAGTCCAGCCTGGGCAGATTGTTCGGCAGGCGCCGGGGGTACCCCAGGGCGTACTGAATGGGCAGCCTCATGTCCGGCAGACCCATCTGGGCCAGCACCGAGCCGTCGGTGTATTCAACCATGGAATGGATAATGCTCTGGGGATGCACCACCACCCTTATTCTGTCATACTCCAGTCCAAAAAGCCACCTGGCCTCAATTACCTCCAGACCTTTATTCATCAGAGTGGCCGAGTCCACGGTAATCTTTTTCCCCATATTCCAGTTGGGATGGGCCAGGGCCATCTCCACCGTTACATCCTCCAGCCTTTCCGGCTCCTTTCTGAAGGGGCCGCCGGAGGCTGTCAGAATAATGCTCCCCACCTCTTCGGGCCGGTAGCCCCGCAGGCACTGCCATATGGCCGAATGCTCACTGTCCACGGGGAATATGCCCACTCCGTGCTTTTCCGCCAGCCCGGTAACCAGCCCGCCTGCGGCCACCAGAGTCTCCTTGTTGGCCAGGGCAATATTCTTGCCGGCCTTAATGGCGGCCACAGTGGGGACCAGCCCGGCAGTTCCCGTAACGGCGGTCAAAACAGTATCCGCGTCGGGATGCACGGCCACCTCCAGCATACCCTCCCGGCCCCAGAGCACCCGCGGTCCGCCGCTGCCAAATTCAGAGGCCAGCGCCGCGGCATCACCCCGGTCCAGTACAGACACGACACGGGGACGGAATTTCCTTACCTGATCCCTTAATACATCAATATTTTTCCCCGCTGCCAGCCCGGCAATGAAAAAACCTTCGGGAAACATTGCAGCCACTTCCAGCGCCTGCCTCCCTATAGATCCTGTACTGCCCAGTATCGAAATGCCCTTTATTTCCAAACACCCCCGGAAAAAAACCATATCAGTTGAATCAATTATGCGTTTTTGAATACCTGTATATGGCCTGGCCGGCAATCAACAATACCGGCCCCAGGATTACTCCCGCCACACCAATCAGCTTAAGGCCTATATACATAACAGACAGCACCGCCAGCGGGTGCAGGCCCAGTTCGGCAGCCACAACCCTGGCCTCCAGCGACTGCCTCACCACCCATAATATGACGTACAGAACAGCCAGCTTGATGCCGAAGGCCATATCCCCGCTGATAAAGCTCCACGCAGCCCAAGGTATGATTATGGTGGCCGGCCCCAACATCGGCAGTATATCGAAAAAACCAATCAACAGCCCCATGGTCAGGGCGTATTCCGCCCCTATTATGTATAAGCCTGCAATTGCCTGAACCGTGGTCAGGGTTATCAGGAACAACTGCGCCCTCAGATAGCTTAAGAATGCCCTGGATGTTTCCCGGATAACCCCCAGGCTTTTCTGCCCCCAGGGCTCGGGAACCATATTCAGCCAGAATTTTACCAGCACGTCACGGTCGCGGCTGAAAAAGTATGTGGCTATAACCGCCACAATAATGCCCAGCACCGTCTGCGGAAGCACGGAGGCCAACCCAACCAGATACAGTGCGATGGACCCGGCGGAATTGGAGAGGGCGCCGGTTATAGCCCCCAGATTCTGGCTTACCCTGTCCGTTATTTCCGGGGGCAGGCTGAAATAAAGAATCTTGCTTCTTTCAAAATACAAAAGTATAAATTCCTGCACAGGCTTTACATAGTGCGGCAGGGAGACCGACAGGTCGATCAGCTCCCTGGTCAGCCTTATTACGGCCAGCACCACCAAAAGACCTATTACCCCCAGTACGGTAGTCATGGACAGGGCCACCGCCAGGGGCCTCTTTATGGGAGTCCCGCCTGTAATCAGGCTGACCAGCGGTTCCATAAGCAAGGCCAGAAGGGCCGCCACGATAAATGGAACCATCAGTGATAAAACTTTTGACAGTATGTTAAAAAGCTCGGGCACGAAGTAAATGGCGGAAAGGTAAATCATGGCCAGCACAGCCACTGCCAGGGCGAAGATTTTTAGCGGTTTCAAGCCTTCATCACCGTTCCCTCCTACAGGTAATATATAAAATAATACAAGGCCGGGGCGGCAATAAGCATGCCGTCAAAACGGTCCAGCAGCCCCCCGTGGCCCGGCAGTATCATGCCGGCGTCCTTTATGCCTGCAGTTCTTTTAAGACTTGATTCCAAAAGATCGCCAAGCAGCCCGGCAACAGACAGAAGCACCCCGATGGCCACCGCCTTGGGCAGAGAAACCACCGGAGAATACATATAAATCAGCAATGTCCCGGCAACGCCGCCCGCCAGCCCTGCCAGCGCCCCCTCAACGGTTTTGCCGGGGCTAAGCTGCTTCGCCAGCTTCTTTTTTCCAAAATTTTTGCCAAAAAAATATGCAGCCGTATCCGATAACCAAATCCCGGCCAGCAAAGTCATTGTCAGCGCAAATCCCCCGTCAAGGTTCCTGAGAAGGTATACATAAAGAAAAAGACTGACATAAAGCATGCCGGAAACAGTGGCCGCCAAATCCCCGGGCTTGAGGGACGGATAAAGGAACACGCCGGCAACCAGCAAAACAGCCACCACCGGCAGCACAGCCGACCCGAGCCCCGCTCCCCCGCCCCAATAAGCGGACAGCGACAGCGCAAGCAATCCCGCCAGCATCATCGGCAAAGAGGTTTTCAGGGACATTTCCCTGAAAACCCTGTTCAGCTCATACGATATAACCCCCATAATCAAAAGGACCAGCATAAAAAAAACCCAACCGCCGTACCATAGCGGGATCAGCACAAGCGGAACGCCAATGGCCGCGCTTAGGAGTCGTTTATATAGCAATAAATTTTCACCAGCCTACGTAAAATCTTATACTGTAATTCTTATTAGCATTTTATTCTTTCAGGCCGCCGAAGCGGCGGTTGCGTCTTTGATAATCAAATATCGCCCTGAACAGGTGCTTTCTTCCAAAATCAGGCCACATTACATCAGTAAGCCAGAATTCGGTATAAGCCAATTGCCATAATAAAAAATTACTTATGCGGTAGTCTCCCGAAGGCCGGATGAGAAGATCCGGATCGGGCATACCGGCAGTGTACAGGTGGCCGGAAATGGTCTCCTCATCTATTTCACCGGGTAAAAGGCGGTTTTTTTCAACCTGTTCGCAAATTTTTCTGACCGCCTCCACCACATCGGCCCGACCGCCGTAATTAAGAGCTATATTGAGCTTCAGCCCTGTACAGCGCCCGGTTTTTTCATGGGCCACGGAAACCGCCTCACGGACCTTTGGCGGAAGATCATTTATCCTGCCGATAGCCTTTACCCTTACATTGTTGTTATATAAATCAGGCAGTTCCCTGTCAAGGTACTCAACCAGCAGGTCCATGAGGGCATTGACCTCATCCTTGGGGCGCTTCCAGTTCTCTGTGGAAAAGGCATATACGGTCAGGAACTCCAGTCCTATATCAAAGCTGGCCTTTACCACCTCACGGAGCGACTTGACGCCGGCCCTGTGCCCGACAGACCTGGGAAGACCTCTTCTGCGGGCCCACCTGCCGTTGCCGTCCATTATTATGGCAACATGCCGGGGCATACGGGAGGGGTCCAGCGCTGCCCTTAATGTCTCTTCACTTATGTCCGCCTCGCTGTCTGACGACCTTCGAATTGTGTTGACAATGTTTCTAATCATCAGGCCAACCCCTCGCCAGTTGTTTTAAGTATTATATTATCATAGCACATAATAAAACAGTTGTACCTTTTTTACACATAAAATTACACATAGCAATTTATCAAACAACCCCCTCTTCACCGCGAGGGGGTTTTGGTTTTTTTACTCCAGGTCGACATAATCAGTTTCCGGACCCGGGTCCGGACGCACCCCTGTAAACAAGGTCCGACTCCCGGGCGGCAATAATTTTTCCGGCGCCATGGCCAAGGCAAAGGCGCACCACCCTTTCCCCTCCATCGGCGGGACCGGTGTGCGGGGCCGGGCCGGTATACTGTATTTCAACCCTGACACCTGACTTTTCCAGTATTTCAAGGGCCTCGGCCAGAGGCAGGGCAAGCAGGTCCTCCCCGTCCGGCATCATCAGACCTGCATAACCTCCTGCTCTTTATTGCCGGTGATCTGGTCAATCTCCTTGATATACTTGTCTGTCAGCTTCTGAACCTCATCCTGGGTGCGGCGCAGTTCATCCTCGGAAATCTCACCCTTCTTTTCCTTGGCCTTCAGGGCGTCATTGGCATCCCTGCGCACATTGCGGATAGCCACTCTTCCCTCTTCGGCCTTTTTCCTGATGGTCTTCACCAGGTCCTGCCTTCTCTCCTGGGTCAGCTGCGGAATGGCCAGCCTTATCACCGTTCCGTCACTGGCCGGATTTATTCCCAGGTCGGATTTAAGTATAGCCTTCTCAATTTCCGGGAGGGCCGTTTTGTCCCACGGCTGTACCACCAGCAGTCTGGCCTCCGGCGCGGTTATATTGGCCATCTGGCTTACCGGAGTCGGAGTGCCGTAATAATTTACGTTGATCTTGTCAAGAAGCGCCGGTGTCGCGCGGCCTGCCCTCAGGGAGGCAAACTCCTTTTTAACCACGTCGACCGTCTTTTTCATATTGGCTTCGGCTTCAGCTACAATCTCCCTAGCCAATCAATTCACCCCCAACATATGTACCAACTGTTTCTCCCAGAATAGCCTTCATAATGTTGCCCCTGTTATTGAGGTTGAAAACAATCAGGGGAATTTTATTGTCCATGCACAGCGAGGTGGCCGTTGAGTCCATCACCGCCAGCCCCCTGTTCAGAAGCTCTATATAGGTAAGCCTTTCAAACTTCCGGGCGTTTGAGTTTTTCAGCGGGTCGCTGTCATAGACCCCGTTAACCTGTTTGGCCATCAAAATGACCTCCGCCTCAATCTCGGCGGCCCGCAGCGCGGCGGTGGTATCCGTGGAAAAGTACGGGTTGCCTGTTCCGGCGGCAAATATCACCACCCGCCCCTTTTCCATATGACGTATGGCCCTGCGCCTGATATAGGGCTCCGCCACCGATCTCATCTCAATCGCCGTCTGGACCCTTGTGTCCACGCCCTGTTTTTGCAGCCCGTCCTGGAGGGCCAGGGCGTTGATAACCGTTGCCAGCATACCCATATAGTCCGCCGTGGCCCTGTCCATTCCCTTGGCGCTCCCGGCCACTCCCCGCCATATGTTTCCGCCCCCCACCACAATGGCCATTTCCACGCCGAGCTCCACTATTTCCTCAATCTGCCCGGCAATGGAGCTGACCACATCGGGGTCAATGCCGTGGCCCTTATTGCCGGCAAGGGCCTCTCCGCTCAGCTTGAGAACTACACGCCTGTATTTGGGAGTTGCCATCAATTATCCTCCCATTCCTGTATGTTCTTGTCTTATTCTACAGCAAATCCATAATTACCTTCATATGGAAGCACTTTTACAATAAGCCTAGCTGTTTTTTGTGGCCGCCGCGACCTCGGAGGCAAAGTCCCCGGACCTTTTCTGCAGCCCTTCACCCAATTCGAATCTGACAAAACGCCGCACCGAAATATTCTCCCCTATCTTGGCTATATTTTCAGTGAGGAGCTGGTTTACGGTTATGTCGGGATCCTTTATGTAAGGCTGCTCCAGCAGGCAAATTTCCTTATAGAACTTTTCTATCCTTCCCTCAACCATCTTCTGAATTATTTTTTCAGGCTTCCCCTCGTTGGCCGCCTGGGCTGCAAGCACATCTTTTTCACGGGCGACAATGTCCCCGGGCACATCCTCCCGCCGGATATATTCCGGCTTGGATGCCGCTATCTGCATGGCCAGGTCCCTGACCAGGGCCTTGAACTGGTCTGTTTTGGCCACAAAGTCGGTCTCACAGTTTACCTCCACCAGCACCCCTATCCGGCCGCCACCGTGTATATAGGACTCAACCAGCCCCTCGGCGGTGATCCTGCCTGCTTTTTTGGCCGCCGCAGCCAGGCCTTTCTCCCTTAAAAAGTCAACGGCTTTCTCCATATCGCCATTGACCTCATTGAGAGCCTTTTTACAATCCATCATGCCCGCTCCGGTTCTTTCACGCAGTTCTTTAACCATTGACGCACTAATTTCCGCCATGGACGATCCTCCTTGCCAATTAGAATACTACTTGCATTAAATTTTTCATGCCGCCCGAACCCCGGATATGCATTCAGGCTGCGGTATGCAAAACACTGCCGCAACAATATTATGTATTATCTCCCAATAACGTGCCTGCCAAACCACAGGACCATCGGGCCCAACCGGTTAACGGCGGACAATTCCCGGTGTCCTCTGTGACATGCAAAGGCGCCTGCAAAAAGTGAGGGGCAACTTCAGTTCAATCGCAAGCCTTCAGCCGTAAGCACCGTTGACATTTGACCCCAGGTCAAATCCCCTCAACCGACGACCAACGACCCATGACTGACGAACACTGAAGCGCCCCCACCCGGCCATTCACTGCTGGCTTTTACTCTTCAGCTTCAGCTTCAGCCTCAGCCTCAGCCTCAGCCTCAGCCTCCAGCTGTTCACCCTGCTTGCCTTCCAAAACCGCCTCGGCCATTTTGCCGGTCAGCAGCCTTACCGCCCTGATGGCGTCGTCATTGCCAGGAATGACATAATCCACTTCGTCAGGATCACAGTTGGTATCCACTATCGCTACAATGGGAATACCCAGCTTGCGTGCTTCCGCCACAGCAATCCTTTCCTTGCGGGGATCGATTATAAATACTGCCCCTGGAAGGCGGCGCATATCCTTGATCCCGCCAAGAAATTTGTTGAGCCGATCCTTTTCGTGCATCAGCTCGGCAACTTCCTTTTTGGGCAAAAGGTTCAGCCTGCCGTCAGTCTCCATCTTTTCCAGTTCCTTCAGCCTGTCGATACGGCGGCGAATGGTCTGGAAATTGGTCAGCATACCTCCCAGCCAGCGCTGGTTGACATAAAACATGCCGCACTTTTGGGCCTCTTCCTTTACAGCATCCTGGGCCTGCTTTTTGGTTCCGACAAAAAGAACCGACTCGCCCTCGGCTGCAAGGGACTTGACGAATTCATACGCTTCCTCTACCTTGCGGACAGTCTTTTGCAGATCGATGATGTAAATACCATTGCGGTCGGTAAAAATATAAGGAGCCATTTTAGGGTTCCACCTTCTGGTCTGGTGCCCGAAGTGAACCCCTGCCTCCAGGAGTTGTTTCATCGATATAACAGCCATGTCACACCTCCTTCCCCCATGGTTTTTAATCCTCCGCCGCCCTCATCTCCGTCAAGGCCCGAAAGGGGGCACCCTTGGCCGGAATCAGACAGCGTGTGTAATTTTACGCCAGGAAGTATTCTAACATAATCACCTGTCATTGGCAAGCCCATTCATTCATTGGTCTGCGTCAAGATTTAGTAGGTAGAACCCCCGGTATTTTTTTTGTATTAGGGACAGCCGAAAAGAGGAAACTCCGGGGCCGGGGTCCGGTTTTCAATCCGGCTCCAGGACCTACGGCTGAACCGG
>JBMOPF010000029.1:0-7873 GCA_049325075.1 Bacillota bacterium
ACGTTGAGGGCGGCCGGCAGTCCTTTGGCGACCGAGTTTAGAGACTGTTGCAGCCGGAGATGATGCAGCCGGGGTTAACACTCCCCCTGCCCGCAAGCGACACCAAAGCGGCCCTAAAGATAAAGTTCTGCTGGTGCCGCTGGCGGCATGGGGAACTATCCTGAAACCTTCTGACTCCTACCAAACGGAAATGCCCCATAGCCCCTCCGACCGGTCGGAAATGCATCTTTGGCCTCTCCGACCATACAGAAATGCTTCCTGGCCCCTCCGACCAACCGGAAATACATCTTCGGCCTCTCCGACAGTATAAGGATTTCAGTATTAGCTTTTTCATCCCCTTCCCCTGGCCGGCTCAACGCTTATTTTTCGCCCCTTCACAGTCTGGCGGTGCAGGTAGCCGATGACACAGCCGGCCCATTCTTCCGGGACCTCGACAAAGGAAAACCTGTCATAAATTCTGATGTCCCCCACCAGGTTGGCGGGGATCCCGCTCTCATCGCAGATGATGCGGACCAGTTCCGGGGGCCTTATATTATCGGACCTCCCCATATTCATAAACAGCCTTACCATTCCCGGCTTTGCACCGGTATTTTCAAAGGGACTGCCCTTACTGTTTCCAACCCCCTCCTCATCAAACCCGAACGCCATTTTCAGGGCCGCCGCCGCTATGTCCACCGGGTCGTAATCATCCAGCAGAGGATTAATCAGCGTCCTGTAGTAGGCCAATTTCCCCTCCTCCACAACCAGGCGAAGCTTTTCCTTGAGCCCTTCCTTCTGCCTTTCAGCGATATCGGCGGGGTCCGGCAGGTGTTCCCTCCGTATCCTGGTTTTGGTCATTCTCTCTATCAGCCGCAGCTGGCCGTACTCCCTGGGGGTGACCAGGGTAATGGCGGTCCCTGCCTTCCCCGCCCTGCCGGTGCGCCCTATGCGGTGAACATAAAACTCAACGTCCTGGGGCAAATCATAGTTTATCACATGGGATACATTTTCAATGTCCAGGCCTCTGGCCGCCACATCAGTGGCCACCAGAACCTCAATCTGGTTGTTCCTGAAGCGCTTCATCACCTGGTTTCTCTGCAACTGGCTCAGGTCCCCGTGCAGTCCGGCCACCGAGTAGGCCCTGGCCCCCATTCTGGCCACCAGTTCATCCACACCCCTCTTGGTGCGGCAGAATACAATAGCCTTGGAAACATCCAGGGCGTCCAGCAGCCTGGTCAGGGTTTCCAGCTTGGTGCGCTCCATGGTCTCGTAATAAACCTGGTCAATCTGGGGCACGGTTATATTGGTGCGGCTGACTGTAACATATTCCGGGGAATTAAGATATCGGCGGGACAGGTCCATTACCTCACGGGGCATGGTGGCGGAAAATAGAAGCGTCTGCCTGTTTTCCGGAGTGGCCGCCAGGATGGACTCAACATCATCTATAAACCCCATATCCAGCATTTCGTCCGCCTCGTCAAGCACCACCATCCTTACCCCCTCAAGGGACAGGGTGTTTCTCCTCAGGTGATCCAGAAGCCTGCCCGGAGTCCCTATGACCACATGCACCCCCTGCCTCAGTACCCTTATCTGCCTTTCTATGGACTCCCCACCGTAAATAGGCAATGTCCTTACCCTGCGGTGCCGCCCGATGCGGGAAATTTCCTCGGCCACCTGTATGGCCAGCTCCCTGGTGGGGGTCACCACCAGGGCCTGTATCCCCCTCCTCAGATTAAGCATCTCCACTATGGGGATGCCAAAGGCCGCTGTTTTACCTGTGCCTGTCTGGGCCTGGCCAATCACATCCTTTCCCTCCAGCAAAAGGGGTATGCACTCGGACTGGATAGTTGTGGGCTCCTCAAAACCCATATCCGCCAGAGCCTGCCCTATTCTCCTGCTTACCTTCAAATTTCCAAAATTGACGTATTCTATAGGCACGGTGCCATTTCTCCTTATCAGTTTTTCTTCTTTCCCTTCTCCAGATACTTCCTCAGCATATCCATAGCCTCCTCCGAGACCCGTGTCCTTATCTGCAGCCTGTTTCCCTCCAGCATTAATTTCCTGACAACGGTTTCATCAGGGGTGTCCAGGGCAAGGTACACCAGGCCCACAGGCTTGGACGGCGTCCCTCCCCCCGGGCCGGCAATTCCCGTGACTGCAAGCCCTATGTCGGTCTTCAAAACCCTTCTGGCTCCGGCTGCCATCGACCTGACAACCTCCTCACTCACCGCCCCGTATTCAGACAACTGGTCTCCGGGAACTCCAAGCACCTCTTCCTTGACCCTGTTATGGTAGGAGACCACCCCGCCGGCAAAATATTCCGAACTCCCGGGGACGCCGGTAATCCTGGCCGAAATCATGCCGCCGGTGCAGGACTCGGCCAGACCCAGGGACAATCCCTTCGACCTCAGCAAACCGCCTATTAATTCCTCCGGCGTTTCTTTACCACGGCTCATTTCATCACCCTGCAGTCCGTTTATATACTCACCCTGTGCTAATTCTTCGCCGGCAACCACCAAATACCTTTTTTTGCATATCAAAAGGCTGTAAAGTCTCAACCCCCGGGCGCGAGAAATTAAGAAAATCACTTGCGCCAGCGAAAGGATTGTCTTTTACAGCCTTTAATAGTTATTCCCGTAAACTCCTTCGTCCTATACATCTTTTTCAGGAAAACAACCTCGGAGGAAGGCCACACCCCACCTGTCCCCCGCCCCCGGTTAATTCAGTGTAAGCTACTGATTAAGAATCTCCCTTAATTGCTGTCCTGAAATCTTCTCCTGCTCCAGCAGCAGCTCGGACACGGCGGCCAGTTGATTCCTCTTGCTGTTCAATAAGTCAAAGACTCTTTTCTCCTGGGCCAGCAATATTTTTTTCTGTGTCCTGTACCTGAAGTTCCTGGGAAGTGTCTCCGGGTCAACCACACCCAGTTCCGACATGCCGGAGTTAATAATCCTGTCGGTGGCGCCGGTGGCCTGCAGATAATCATTGGCCGCGCCGGTGCTGCGCCCTCCCAGCATCATTTCCTCGGCCACCGCGCCGGCCAGCATCACGGCTATCTGGTTTTCCAGGTACTCACGGGTATACAGGTAGGTGTCGTCCTCCGGAGTCTGTCTCATATAGCCCAGCGCCTGCCCCCTGGGGGTAATGGTGAGGGTTGAAACCGAACCCTGGCGAAGGAACTCACTCATAAAAGCATGGCCGGTCTCGTGAATGGCCACCCTCTTCAGTTCTTCAGGAGAAGGCCTCCGGTCCAGGCGCTCACCCAGCATCACCTTGTCCAACGCCTCGTGGAAGTGCCTGTGGTAAACAATGGTCAGTCCCTCACGCATGGCCAGTATGGCCGCCTCATTGGCAAGGCTCTCCAGGTGCGCCCCGCTGAAGCCGAATGTTTCCCTGGCCAGGGCCTCCAGGTTGACATCCTCCGCCAGGGGCTTGTTCCTGGTGTGAATTTTCAGTATTTCCATCCTCCCCACCCTGTCCGGGAGTTCCACCTTTACCTGGCGGTCGAACCGGCCGGGCCGGAGCAGGGCGGGGTCCAGCATGTCCACCCTGTTGGTGGCCGCTATCAGCAGCACGCGGACCTCGTCATCCACTCTCAGGCCGTCCATTTGCACCAGCAGCTCGTTAAGGGTCTGGTCGTATTCCAGGTGGCCGGTGGTCTGCCCCCTCTTTCCGCCAAGAATCTCTATCTCGTCCACAAAAATAATTGAATTGTTCTTCCCCATGCGCCGGGATGCCTCCCGGGCGCTCTGAAACAACTTCCTCACCCTCTGGGCCCCGACACCTGCGTACATCTCGATAAACTCACTTCCGGACGCCACAGAAAAGGCGGCATCGGTATACCTGGCGGCCGCCTTGGCCAGCAGCGTCTTTCCGGTCCCGGGCGGGCCTGTCAGGAGAATTCCCTTAAGGGGCCTGATGCCCAGCTTCTGTATGTCACTGTGATTTTTCACAAATTCAAGGGCCTCTTTCAGCTCCTTGATGGCCGCCGACTGTCCCCCTATGTCCGCAAAGGATATGTCCTGGCTGACCACAGAAAGGCCGGGGCTGAATTTTTTTTCCACCAGTCCCCTTGACCTGGCGAAAAAATACAGCATTGTTCCGGCGGCGGCCAGGAAAATCAGGGGAACAACATCATAGCCGGCCACAGCCAGAAAAATTACAGACGCCAGCCCGAAGCCTATTCCTATTTCCCTGATCATGACGGCCGCCCCCCTTCAGTTCCCGTTATTGCAGTTCCCTGCCTGTCGGTACGGGGTATTACCTCGTACAGATATTTATCACCGCGGGTAATCTCTATATAAACCCTGTCCCGGTCCACATAAAGCCTGGCCTGCGCCCCTTCGTCAGCGGCCCGGCGGGCTACATAACCTTCCATCTCAATATAGTTGCCCCTGCTCATAGCCTCGTAGGCGGCCAGCCCGGCATAATAATATATGCCCTCCAGCGTCTGATCCCGGTCATCCTGTATTTTGATGCTGAATTCCTTGCCGCCGGAGATCTCTTTTACCTGTCCGGCTATGAGGTCATAGGACTCTTTAAGGTTGTCCACCTTACGCAGCCTGACATCTATTTCCGGGACCCGGCCCCGGTCATTTATGCTGTAGGAGATAACATCCCCGTTTTCACCGAGAAGCCTGGACAGGGGACGTTCATAATTATACCTGTTGTAAAGCCACTGCCCCCCCAGGAGGATACCCAGCCCGGCCAAAAGGGACAAAACAATAACGGTAACCTTAAGTCCGTTCCACTGCATACCAACCTTCCCCTCCAGTTCAGTAGTCAGTCATCTTCCGTCAGCCTTCAGTCCCTGTGGTTAATTGATTAAATGCCAATAAATTGCTTTCCTTCCATCCGACGTGGGATGCCTGACGCCAAAGGGCCGACAACAAAGAATTATAACACAGAAGGGGAAAATAATAAGCAGGTAATGGCTGTAAGCACTTCCTGCCTTTTTCTGCACCGGTTTTATATTTATCAAAACCCATCCTTTTTTATAACCGGCCAGCTCCTGAAGAAATACTCCCAGCCGGACCAGATGGTAAAGAAAACCGCCACCGCCAGGGCCGTGTAGCTTAAAAACAACGGCAGGTCTTTTATAAAAAGGGCCACAATGGCCACTATCTGTGAAACCGTCTTGATCTTGCCCAGCCACCTGGCGGCAATTATATTGCCGTCCGCTGCCGCCAGGGCCCTCAAGCCTGTTACGGCAAATTCCCGGCCAATTATGATAAGGGCCACCCAGGAGGGAAGGCGGTGGAGTTCCACCAGCACTATCAGCGCCGCAGAAACCAGCAGCTTATCCGCCAGGGGGTCCATCAGCTTGCCCAGGTTGGTAATCATCTTGCGCTTTCTGGCGATATACCCGTCAAGCCCGTCGGTGCTGGCGGCAATAATAAAAATCACAGCCGCTATATAATCCCCGTAGGGCACTCTGAGTGTGACCACGGTCACAAATACCGGTATTAAAAATATTCGCACCAGTGTAACCCTGTTGGGCAGATTCATATTACCAACACCCCGCGCACTCCATAATCAAAAGCCCTCGTAACACGTACATCGGCAAACTCTCCCGCCGTCAGCCCTTTACGGCCGCCGGAAAAAAGAACAGTATTGTCTATTTCGGGGGCGTCGCCACCGGTCCTGCCCAGATACAGGTTTGACCGGCCGCTTTTTTTGCCGTCCACAATTACCCTGACAGTGCTGTTGACCAGCCTCAGGTTATTGGCCAGGGAGATTTCCCTCTGCAGGGACATCAATGCCCCGTACCTTCTTTCCATAACCTCGTCGGGCACCAAGTCCCGCATAAGAGCCGCGGGAGTTCCCTCTTCCGGGCAGAATTTGAATACCCCCGCCCTTTCAAAGCGAACTTCCCCGACGAAGTCCAGAAGTTCCTCAAACTGGTCCTCTCTTTCACCGGGAAAACCTACAATGAAGGTGGTCCTGAGGGTAAGGCCCGGTATTGATGAGCGGAGCCGGTAAATAAGCCTTTTTATTTCATCCGGACCGCCCCTCCGGTTCATTCTTTTAAGAATTTCCCCGTTGATATGCTGCAGCGGCAGATCGATATACCGGCAGATATTTTCCTCCCGGCTGATAACATTGATCAGCTCGTCGGTAAAACCGGTGGGATAGCAGTACATCAGCCTGATCCATGGAATCCCGGTCCCGGCAAGCCGCCTGAGCAGTTCCGCCAGCCGTGGCTTTCCGTACAGATCAACTCCATAGGCGGTGGTGTCCTGGGCCACCAGGATCACCTCCTTCACACCGGCGGCCTCCAGGCCCCTCACCTCGGCCTCCACAACCTCCGGGGACCTGCTGCGCAGTCCCCCCCTTATGCCCGGTATGGCGCAGTATGAGCAGCGGTTGCTGCATCCGTCGGCTATCTTCACATAGGCAATATGCCCCGGCGTGGCAAGTACCCGGGGCATTGTTCTGTTGTAGTCGAACCCCGGCTGACCCACCTCCGACAGACGCTCCCCGGACATGGCCCTCTCCACCAGTGATACCACCCTGTCCACCTGTCCCGTGCCAAAAACGCCATCTATTTCGGGAATTTCAGCAAGAAGATTCCCTCCGTAGCGCTGCGCCAGGCAGCCGGCAACCAGGACCCTCTCCAGCCGGCCCCGCTCCTTAATCCGCACGGTGTCAAAAATAGATTGGATAGCCTCTTCCTTGGCCTGGGTTATAAAGCCGCAGGTGTTAATTATCGCAATTTGGGCTTCGGAGATATCCCCGGTGATCTCATAGCCGGCGCCCGATAATAGCCCCAGCATTATTTCAGTATCCACCAGGTTTTTGGGACAGCCAAGGCTTATAACCCCAACTTTTGCAGTCATCACAGCCGCCTTTCCGGGAAAGCCCGTCCAGTAAACCTTACTAAATTATTTTAAACGATTATCAATATCTTTTAAACCCAAAAAAAGCTTCTCTATCCTAACCAACCAACCAACTTTCCAACTTTCCAACTCTTCCAACTCATCATATGCTAATTAAGCTCCCGGCGCTCACCGGTGGCAAGATAAATCACAGCCTCACCTATATTGGTGGCGTGATCCGCTATCCTCTCCAGATATCTTGAAACATACAGGAGATAGGCGCCCTGCGTCACCACCCCCGGGTTTTCGGCCATGCTGTTGATGGTGTCACTAAAGACGTGCGAAAAAATAAAGTCCACCTGGTCATCCATTGAACACATCTCCCTGGCCTTTACCACGTCATGGTTGACGTAGGCGTCAAGGCCGTCCTTGACCATCTGCCTGGCCAGCCTGGCCATGCGTGGTATCTCAATAATTGACCGCACCATAAGGGGGTGGCAGGACAGGCACATGGTGGCCCTGGCAATATCTACTGCATGGTCGGCCATTCTTTCCAGGCTTACCAGTATCTTTATCCCCGTCACAGCTATCCTGAGGTCCTTGGCCATGGGCTGCTGGGTGGCTATAAGCTTTATGCATTTGTCCTCGGTTTCCAGAAACAGCTCATCTATGCGCTCATCTCCCATGATCACCTCCGCCGCGGTGGTGACATCCTGGTTCATAAACGCGTCCACCGAATCATAGATGGCCTTTTCAACCATCCCTCCCATACGCAGAATATCTTTTTGTATTTCCCTGAGGGACCTGTCAAACATATATCTTGTCAAAGGCAATAATCCCCCTTTCGCACTACTACCCTACCCTGAAAATAGCTTATACTGAGATGCTTATGCTGTCGGAAGCCAGAATCCAGAAGCCAGAATCCAGAATTCCCGGCATTCCTTTCAGGTGACCCCCAAGCGACATGCATCCGGGGGGAGTGTTCAACCCCGGGCGGAATTTATCGGAGGCTGCTACAGTCTCTTAACGACCGAGCCTAAGGACTGACGGGCCGGACGCAGGACGCGGACGGCAGC
>JBMOPF010000030.1:0-7744 GCA_049325075.1 Bacillota bacterium
AGGACTGCCGGGAATTCTGAGTTCTGAGTTTTCATAAAAGGAATGCCCATAATTCTGGCTTCTGGATTCTGGATTCTGGCTTCCGACAGCATAAGCATCTCAGTATAAGCTATTTTCAGGGTAGTTCTGCGGTTATTTTGATTTTGCGGAGCGGGGGGCTTCCCCTCCTCCCTGTTCCACAGCCCCTCTGTTTTCTTTCTTGGCCCCGGTTTTCCCGGCCGTAGCCTTTTTAGCGGCGGCCTTCCCGGCCGGGGCCTTTTGGGCAGGGGCTTTCTTCCCCGTATCCTTTTGGGCCGCGGTCTTTTCCTTCAGCCCGCCGGCGCCCTTGCCGCCGCCTGCCGGGCAGTCCGGGGAAACGCACTTTACCACTTCCCGCCCCTTTGATTTTCTGAAAACAGTCAGCCCGCCGCAAACCGGACACTTTTCCGGACTGGGACGGTCCCATACGGTAAACTGGCACTGGGGATAGTTGCTGCACCCGTAAAAGACCCGGCCCTTCTTGCTCCTTCTCAAAACCAGCTCGCCGCTGCACTGGGGGCAGCCCACGCCGGTCGGCTCCAGCAGCGGGCGGGTATACCGGCACTCCGGAAAACCGGGGCAGGCAAGGAATTTACCAAAGCGCCCCATCTTGACCACCAGGTTCCGGGAGCAATTTTCACACAGCTCGTCGGTAACCTCCTGGGTCAGCTCCACCTGGCCTATTTCCTTTTCCGCCTTCTCAAGGGTCTGTTTGAAAGGGGAGTAAAAGTCCCTGAGCACTCCGGCCCAGTCGGCTTCCCCCTCCTCCACGCTGTCCAGCCGGTCCTCCATGGCGGCTGTAAACTCTACATCTATAATATCCCTGAAATATTCCTTCAGTAAATTTACCACCACAATACCCAGCTCGGTGGGAAAAAACTGTTTCTTTTCCTTTACCACATAGCCCCTCTTCTGGATTGTCTCCACTATGGGGGCATACGTGCTGGGCCTTCCTATCCCCTTTTCCTCCAGCGCCCTGATCAGAGTGGCGTCGGTGTAGCGCGGGGGCGGCTGGGTAAAATGCTGCTTCGGTGTCAGGGCCTTTTTCTCCAGCCTGTCTCCCTGTTTCAGCTCGGGCAGCACCCTGTTATCGTCCTCTTCCTGGCCGTCATCCCCCGATTCCGTGTAAACCTTCATAAAGCCCTGAAATTTTATAATCGATCCGTTGGCCCTGAAAACATAATTTCCTGCCTTTATATCCACGCTGGTGGTGTCAATTACCGCCGGGCTCATCTGGCTGGCCAGAAAGCGGTCCCAGATGAGCTTATACAGCTTGTACTGATCATTGGAGAGAAAGCCCCTTACCGCCTCGGGCTCCTTGTCCATATAGGTCGGCCTTATGGCCTCGTGGGCATCCTGTATACGCCCCCTTGAAACTGCCGGCCCGGCCCCGTTCCTGCAGTATTCCTTTCCAAACCGGGCCAGTATAAACTCCGCCGCCTCTTTGGCCGCTGTTTCCGACACCCGCACGGAGTCCGTCCTTATGTAGGTTACAAGGCCGGTGGCCCCTTCTTTGCCCAGCTCGATTCCCTCATAGAGCTGCTGGGCCACCGACATGGTCTTTCTGGCTGTAAAGTTGATCTTGCGGTAGGCCTCCTGCTGAAGGGTGCTGGTTATAAAGGGAAAGGGGGGCTGACGCAGCTTTTCTTTGCGGGTGACCCTGGTCACCTCGTAGGTCTTCCCCCTGAGGTCGCCCAGTATCTCATTCATGCGTCCCTCGTTGGGGATCTCGGCCTTCTGGTCCCCTATCCTGTTCAGGCGCGCCTCAAAGGGATTACGGCCCTGTTTGGTGAACTTTGCCGTCAGGGTCCAGTATTCTTCCGGGATAAAGGACTGTATTTCTTCCTCCCGGTCACAGATCATCCGCACCGCAACCGACTGGACCCGCCCGGCGCTGAGGCCCTTTTTCACCTTTTTCCACAGCAGCGGGCTAAGTTTATAGCCCACCAGCCGGTCCAGTATGCGCCTGGCCTGCTGGGCGTTCACCCTGTTCATGTCGATGGGGCGCGGATTTTTTACCGCGTTGAGAATAGCGTTCCTGGTTATCTCGTTGAACTCAATCCTCTGGCTTTTGGAATTGTCGATGTCAAGGAGATGCTGCAGGTGCCAGGCTATGGCCTCCCCCTCCCGGTCCGGGTCGGAGGCCAGCAGGATACGGTCGGCCTTTTTCACCGCCGCTTTTAAATCCTTTATGATATCTCCCTTGCCCCTTATGGTAATGTATTTGGGCTCAAACCCCCTGTCCGGGTCCACCCCGAACTGGCTTTTGGGCAGGTCCCTGATGTGTCCCATCGAGGCCTTTACAAAGTACTTTTTGCCCAGAAATTTTCCTATGCTTTTTGCCTTGGCAGGGGATTCAACAATGACCAATGTTTTTTCCAAACAAGACACCTCAATTTTTCAAACCGCTGTAACCGGTATTATTATCCGAATAATATTTTTTTAAAAGATCACTGATTGTAATATGAAAGCAGCAACCGCGCCAACAGGCCGCGCTATAATTTATAGCCGGCCGCGGCGTAAAGCCTTCCCGGAAGCTGCCGGGCCAGGCCCTTCAGCTCAAGAAAAGTCAGCGCCGCCAGCACCCTCTGCGCCGGAAGGCCGGTTCGCTCCACCAACTGGTCCAGGTTGGAGGGCTCGGCGGACAGGCTGTTCTTTACCGCGGCCTCTTCCGGGCTTACCTTTACCGCAGGCTGCTCCGGCCGGTCAACCTTGAACAAACGTCCCAGCCCCAGTTCCTCCAGTATGTCTTCCGCTCCCTCCACAAGCCTCGCCCCCTGGGCAATCAGCCTGTTGGGCCCGCGGCTGACCGCGGACGTTATATTGCCCGGCACCGCCATCACCTCACGCCCCTGGTCCAGGGCAAAATCCGCTGTTATAAGGGCCCCGCTCCTTTCAGCCGCCTCAACCACAACAACCCCCAGGGAGAGCCCGCTGATAATGCGATTCCTTACCGGAAAATGCCAGGGCTGAGGCGTTGCCCGCAGTGGAAACTCACTGACCACCGCGCCGGAACGCTCAATCTCCTCCATCAGCCTCCGGTTCTCAGCGGGATATGCCACGTCAACACCGCACCCCAGCACCGCCACTGTTTTCCCGCCGGCGTCCAGGGCGCCCCTGTGGGCCGCGGTGTCGATCCCCCTGGCCATGCCGCTGACCACCGCCACCCCCGCCAGGGCCAGGTCGCCGGCCAACTTCCCGGCGGTGGCAAGCCCATACCTGGTTGCCTTTCTGGAACCGACCAGCGCCACGGCCGGAGGCCACAGGCCATCCACGCTTCCCCTGACAAACAGCCCAGGCGGCGGGTCAAAAATTCTTTTCAGGGGTTCGGGATAGCAGGGATCCCCGATATAACAGTATTTAACCCCGTTTTTTTCCAGCAGGGCCATCTCAGCCCGGGGGTTTATTCCCCTTCGCCTCAGCGACAGCTCCCTTGCCCCGTCAGGTGAAAAACCGCCCACCTCAACCAGCTGTTTTTCAGTGGCCTTCCACGCCTCCCCCGGGGAGCCGAAACGTTCCACTATATGCCAGATCCTCTTGGCCCCGCCCGGCAGCAAAACCTGCCAGCCCAGAAAAAACTCCCTGTCCTCTACGAAAATCACTTCCCGGTAACATCTTCCATATTAAAGAATGGACATTCGGGAACAACCGGCGGTTTTCCTGCACCACCTGAAAAATTATTGGCAGCCTTGATTATTTTAAGTAAACACAGCCCTGCGGTCCTCCAGGCCCATGGCGGCCCCCTCTCTTTCCACGGCGCCGCCGGCCGCCGCCAGAAGGCCGTCTATGGGCATTCTGCATCTATCCATATCCGACATTATATCACCGTACAAGTCCAGCCGCCTGAATATTGTCTTCATGTTGAAAGCCTCGGGGACAACCCTTTTTGCTTCCACCTCTTCCCACAGCAGCGGTGTGGAAACCGGCGCCCCGGGACGGGGCCTCAGGCTGTACTGGAAAGCCATGGTCTTCCCCCTGCCGTTCTGAAGGTAGTCCAGGTAAACCCTGCCCGCCCTCCTGGCCACATACCTTTCGGTGGTGGCCTTGCCTGGATACACCCCGGTAATCAGGCCTGCCAAATACTGCATGGCCATGGTCACCTCCTGAAAGGTGTGGTCATTAAAGATGGGAACAAAAATGTGCAGACCCCTTGACCCCGAAGTCTTTACAAACGGCACCAGGCCAAATTCCTCCAGGGCCCGCCTGCAGAGCAGCGCAATATCCATCACATCTTCAAAGGTGGCCCCTTCCGCCGGGTCCAGGTCCATAACAGCGATATCCGGGCAGTTCACATTGTCCAGCACCGACAGCCAGGCATGCAGCTCTATGCAGCCCTGATTCGCCAGCCAGGCCAGGGTCGCCGTGTCATTGCACACTATATAATTTATTGTTTTTTCCGAGTGGCGGATGGGAAAGGTTTCAATCCAGTCGGGGGCGTAATCGGGGCACTCCTTCTGATAAAAGTACTCCCCCTCTATGCCGCCGGGGTATCTTTTCATCACCAGCGGCCTGTTTTTAAGGTGGGGGCCGATGACCGGCGCCATTTCCAAGTAATAATTGACAAGGTGGGCCTTGGTGAGGCCTTCCGGCCATAAAACCCTGTCCAGGTTGGTAAGCCTTACCTCATGCCCACCCAGCCGCAAAACTTTGTCATTCATAAACCTCACCCTTTTTTGGTTATTTTCCCACGCAAAAGAATAAAAATAACCGCCCTTCGGGCGGCCGGATTGAGGAAACGAAATTGTACCATCATGCGGATGGCTTTTCCAGATTTTTTAACATAAAGTGAATTTCGCCAAAATCAGCGGACAACGTACTAATTCCGGTTTTAAAGTTATTGATAGCATTGCTGGTTTTATCCATTACTTCCTTTAGCAATTCCACCTTTTTGACTGATTCCGGGTCTGATCCCAGTATTAACAGAATTAATATTAAAAATAAAATGTACGGGTTGTACCCGTAAGACATTATATTCTCCCTCCTTTTACTTATTTTTTGCGATATCCGTTACTCCATACTATGCCCCCGATAATAAAGTAGTTCCTTACGCAGCGGCCACACCATCAGATGATAAAAGAATTTACTCGGTATTCATGATATTGCACTCAGCCGGCCCCTTGTCAAACCTGAGTCCCTTGAAACTGGGGTGCCTCAGCCGCCCATCGCCGGTCCGCTCCAGGTATTCCACCGTACACACCAGCTCGGGCCTGACCCATATTGCCCCCGCAGCCTCGCCCTGCGGCAGCTTCACCACAGGATTTACCGTCCTGATGGCGTTTAATTTTTCTATCAGGTCATCCCCGGTCTCCCTGCTGAAGCCCGTCCCCACCCGCCCGGCATATACCGCCCTGTCGCCGGAAAAGCCGCACAGCAAGAGTGAGCCCAGTTTCCCGGCCCCCTTTCCCCTTGTGAACCCAAAAATAACCAGATCTGTCTCCCTTGTAAACCTTATCTTTTTCCATGCGGGGGACCTTTTACCCGGAAGGTAGGCACTGTCCACAGACTTTGCCATTATCCCCTCCAGGCCCCTGTCCCTCGCGGCCCCGGCAAATAAAAGGCCGCTGCCGGTGATGAATTCCGACAGGGCCAGATGCCGATTCCCGTTCACCGAGCTGGCCAGTATTTCCTTTCTTACCGACAGCCTTTCCCCCATAACAGACTTTCCTGACGCATATAAAATGTCGAAAACAATATACACCGCCGGCATCACTGATGATATGCGCCTTATTTTCACCTGGTCGGAAAGCCTGCCCCGGGCCTGTATTGAGGCAAAAGAAGGGATTCCCTTCTGAAAAACCACCAACTCTCCGTCCAGCAGGGCCGGCAGGCAGTCAACCCGGCGGTGAATGTCCCCCAGTTCCGGAAAAACCGGTGATATATCCAGAAGATTCCTGGACCTGAGCCTGGTCTCCCCGTAGCTAAGATAGGCCATGGCCCGGTATCCGTCCCATTTCACTTCAAAATAATGGCTCTCGCTGTCAAAGGGACGGGCGCTCACCGGCAGCATCGGCCTCAGAAGGGGAAGGGGGGTTCCGTGCCCCATTATCCCTCACCCCCTGGTAAAAATGCCCGCATATTACAAACACCAGTCCAATAGATTATAAAAAAGAAACCGTGGTGAATATTATGGACACCTCTGTGCTGGTCCTCCTGGGACTTCTTTTAATTGCCATCGCAGGCAGGTCCAACCTTGTGGCCATGGCCAGCTGTATATTGATGGCCGTAAAATTTTCCGGCGCCGATCAGTATATACTCCCCTTCCTGGAAAAAATGGGCCTGAAAATAGGACTGCTTATTTTAATGGTATACATACTTCTTCCAATGGCAAGGGGACAGGTCAACCTAAAAGAATTAAAGTACGGGTTTTCCACCCTTCCTGGCATTGTGGCCCTGCTGGGCGGAGCGCTGGCAACTCACCTGAACAATCAGGGCCTGAAGCTGATGAAGGCCATGCCGGAAATAATATTCGGCATGACAGTGGGAACCATACTGGGAACTGTATTTTTCAAGGGCACCCCCTGCGGCCCCGTCATGACCGCTGCTGTTACCGCCATACTCCTTGAAATATACAGCTTTTTCTAGCTAAAGAGCATTTCCGACCGGGCGGAGAAGCTAATGGGTAATACCGTTGCATCTTCGGCCCCAATTCCCCTTTCAGTCTGTCCCCGTCCGCTCCTTTTTGGCCAGATCGATGCTGGCCTTCAGGGCCGACATCAGGTCCACCACATTGGCCGCCGCCGGAGGCTCCGGCGCTATCTCCTCCCGGCCGGTTATCTTTGCGTGTATGGCCTCAATCAGAGCCTCGCGGTAACGGTTGGTATACTTCCCGGGATTAAAGCGCGAAGACAGGTTATCCACCAGATTCACCGCCATCTTCACCTCGTTCTCATGCAAGTCCACCCTGTACTCCAATTCCTCTATCAAAGAAGGACTGCGGACCTCATCCGGGTAAAACATGGTGCTCATTACCAGGGCCTTGTCCGTGGCCCTCAGCACCGCCAGCGCCTCCTTGCTTCTGATGACCACCCTGGCCACAGCCACCTTGTTGGACTCCAGCATGGCCCTCTTCAGCAGGTCGTACACCTTCTGCCCCCCTTCACCCGGCGCCAGGTAATAGGCTTTGTCATAATACAGCGGGTCTATTTCCACCAGATCGACAAAATCAAGAATTTCCACACTGCGGGACTTCTCCCCGGGCAAGCGGTCAAAGTCCTCATCCTTCATGACCACATACTTTCCCTTTTCATATTCATACCCCCGCACTATCTCCTCAGGGGCCACATCGGTCTCGCAGCGGGGGCAGTACTTCCTGTACTGAACCGGTGTACCGCATTTTTCATGGAGGTAATTGAATTTGACATCTTTTTTTTCAGTGGCCGCATACATCCTCACCGGCACATAGATCAACCCGAAGCTTACAGCGCCCTTCCACAGGGGACGCATAGCAAAACCCCCTAATCTTTTTTCTATTTTCCCCTGGAGTTTTAAAAAAAATTAAAACCTGAGAAAAAAGCCGCCTCCGGGCAGTGCCGCTGTCCCAGCGGCGGGAATTCAGAATCCAGAAGTCAGAATCCAGAAGTCCAGGCATTCCTTTCAGGTGACCCCAAAGTAACATGCATATGGGGGGAGTGATTTAAGCCCGGGCGGAATTTATCGTAGGCTGCTACAGTCTCTTAACGACCGAGCCTAAGGACTGACGGGCCGGCTGCAGGACGCTGACGGCAGC
>JBMOPF010000031.1:0-7625 GCA_049325075.1 Bacillota bacterium
CGGCGTCCAGCCGCCAAATTGTCAGTCCTTAGGCTCGGTCGTTAAGAGACTGTAGCAGCCTCCGATAAATTCCGCCCGGGGTTGAACACTCCCCCCGGATGCATGTCGCTTAAGGGTCCCCCGAAAGAAATGCCCGGACCCTTCCGGCTTCTGGCTTCTGGCTCCCGACAGTATAAGCATTTCAGAATAAGTTATTTTCAGGGCAGAATCCAGAATCCAGACCCCCATGCCGCATGAATGCGGCACCATCAAAGGATGAAAGAGCAAGGAATGCCCGGACTTCTGGATTCTGAATTCTGAATTCTGGATTCCTGACCCCATATTCATTCAGTATAAGAATTTTCAGGGCAGACTCTTATGCCGCAATAATGCGGCATTGGGAATCGGGCATTGGGGGGGTGGATCCCCCGCAAGCGGCACCAGCAGAGAATGAAAATATAAGGAATGCCCGGGCATTCTGAATTCTGGATTCTGAATTCTGGATTCCTGACCCGTAATTCACTCAGTATAAGTATTCTTAACATAAAAATTACCTTGTGAGGAAGTGAGCGCCGGTGTTTGTTAAAAAGTACGCTATTGTTGAGCACGGTGAGGTTATGCCGGGCCACCGGTTGCTGTGCCTGGATGCGCCCGGACCGGCTTCGGCTTCCTCTCCGGGACAGTTCCTTCATGTCCGGTGCTCGGATGCCCTGGACCCCCTTCTGCGCAGGCCGTTTTCAATACACTACGCAGACAGGGAAAAGGGCCGGGTGTATATCCTTTATAAAATCGCCGGAAGGGGGACGGCGCTTATGGCAGAGAAGCGCCCCGGTGATTTTCTGGATGTGATGGGGCCGCTGGGAAAGGGTTATACACTGCCGGGCAGAGGCGAAAGAGTTGCTGTTGTCGGCGGAGGTATGGGTGCGGCGCCGCTTTTTTTCCTGCTGCGGGAGATAAGGAACCTCTATGGTGATGAAACCGGCAAGGTTTCAGTTTTTCTGGGCGCCGCCACCGGTGAACTGGTTCCAGGCCGGGGTATGGTGGAGGCAATGGGCTTTTCCCTTGAAAAGGCCACGGATGACGGGTCGGACGGATTTAAAGGAAGTGTGGTGGACCTTTTTGCCATTGCCCAGGAAAAAGAAATATTTGACCGGGTCTACGCCTGCGGCCCGGCGGCAATGCTGAAAAAACTTTCCTCCGTGGTGAGGCCGGAGACCAGAGCCGAGGTCTCCCTTGAGGAGAGAATGGGCTGCGGTGTGGGCGCCTGCCTTTCATGCGCCTGTGAGGTTAAAAAGGCTTCCGGTAAAACCGTTAATGCCCATATATGCACAGACGGACCGGTATTTGATATAAAGGAACTATGCTGGTAGCTTATAAAGGGGTCTTTTGTAATGAATCTGTCGGTTAATATAGGCGGCATAAAGATGAAAAACCCGGTAACCACCGCCTCGGGCACCTTCGGGTTCGGGCTGGAGTATTCCCCCTTTGTCGACCTGAACAGGCTGGGGGCGCTGGTGGTGAAGGGGACCACCCTTAAGCCACGCCGCGGCAATCCTGTTCCCAGAATTGCCGAGACTCCGGCAGGTATGCTTAATTCCATCGGGCTGGAAAATCCCGGTGTTGATGATGTGGTGAACAGGCATATTCCCCTGCTGGAGAAATTCGACGTGCCGGTTATTGTCAATATCGCCGGGGACACGGCGGGGGAATACGGGGAACTGGCCCGCAGGCTGGACGGCTGTGCCGGTGTGGCCGGCATCGAGGTGAATATATCCTGCCCCAATGTTAAAAAGGGTGGCATGCTTTTCGGAAGCGACCCGGAGACCGCCGCCGAGGTTATCCGCGAGGTGCGGTACGCCACAACGCTGCCGGTGATTGCCAAGCTTTCTCCGAATGTCACCAGCATAACTGATGTGGCCGAAAGTGTGGTGGCGGCGGGGGCTGACGCTGTTTCCCTTATAAATACCCTGTTGGGTATGGTTATAGATGTAAAGGGCAGAAAGCCCATTCTGGGGAACGTGATGGGGGGGCTTTCCGGACCGGCGGTAAGGCCGGTGGCGGTAAGGGCTGTCTGGCAGGTGTACCGCGCCGTCAGGGTTCCCATTATAGGCATGGGGGGCATCACCTGTGCGGAGGACGCGCTGCAGTTTATTATGGCCGGGGCCAGCGCGGTGTCGGTGGGAACTGCAAATTTCATCAATCCAGGGGCCACCATGGACGTGCTGGAAGGGATAGAGGCGTTCATGGCTGATAATAATATCAAGGACATCAGGGATTTAATAGGCGCGGCCAACCATTGAAGGCGCCTCAGGGGATGAAGACAGGACATGCATAAAGGGGGGTATCTTTATGAAAAAGAAATTAACTCCTTCCACAATTCTGTTGCCTGTGCCGGCGGTGCTGGTCACTGTGGCGTCGGGCGACAAAAAGAAAAACATTATAACACTGGCCTGGGTGGGGACGGTAAACTCGGACCCGCCGATGGTCAGCATCAGCATCAGGCAGTCCAGGTACTCACACCAGCTGTTGGAGGAGTCCGGGGAATTTGTGGTCAACCTTCCCACGGCGGATATGGTCAGAGAGCTGGACATGTGCGGAATGGTCTCGGGCAGGGATGAGGACAAGTTTTCCCTGTGCGGGTTCAATGGACTGCCCGGGGATAAGGTTGGGGCGCCCCTGCTGGACCGCTGCCCGCTGAACATAGAGTGCGTGGTGAGAAACAGGCTGAGCCTGGGCAGCCATGATATGTACATAGGCGAGGTGCTGGCGGTTCATGCGGACGGGTCAATACTGGACGGCAGGGGAAGAATAGATATTGAAAAGATGAAGCCGGTGGCCTTTGCCGCGGGTGAATACCGCGAGCTGGGGAAAAAGCTGAACACCATGGGATTCTCTATAAGAAAGTGATGAGCGGGGGTGCCAATGTGACAGAAGGCCGCAATGGCTTGATAGTGGCCCTGGATGTCAATGAGAGGGGCAGGGCAATTGAGCTGGTTGATGCACTGAAGGGACAGGCCGGCATGTTCAAGGTGGGAATGGAGCTTTTTTACAGCACCGGCGGGGGAATAGTAAGGGATATAAAAGAAAAGGGCTGCAGGGTATTTCTGGACCTCAAGCTGCACGACATACCCAATACCGTGGCCAGGTCCTGCCGGGTGCTCACCGCCCTTGGCCCGGATATTGTCAACGTGCATGCCTCCGGCGGCCCTGATATGATGAGGGAGGCTGCCGCGGCCGTGCGTGATGAGGCCGCAAAACTGGGTGTTCCGGCGCCCATGGTTATTGCCGTGACCATTCTGACCAGCATCGACAGGGAGATGCTTAATGGCAGGCTGGGCATCCCGGGTGAGGTAAGGGATTGCGTGGTAAGATGGTCAAGTCTGGCACTGGATTGCGGTCTTGACGGGGTGGTGTCTTCCCCCCTGGAGGTTGCGGCCATAAGGGAGGCCTGCGGGCCGGGCTTTAAAATAATTACACCGGGGGTAAGGCCTGCCGGCGCCGAAACCGGAGACCAGAGGAGGGTGACAACCCCTTCCGGCGCGATAAAGGCAGGGGCGGATTATATTGTTGTGGGCAGGCCCATTACAGCTTCCGCAGATCCCCGGGAATCCGCGAAAAAAATAGTTGAAGAAATAAAGGGATGTGCCGTCTGACACATCCCTTTATGCCTCCATTGCCCTTATACCAAGGCTCTTTCAGCCCGCTCTATGGCCAGTTTTACCAGGTTACCGCAGTTCCTCGAGGATACGGAACCAAAGTCCCCCTCTCTGGCCACGACATCAGCAACACCAAGTTCTTTGGCCAACTCGAACTTAAGCCTGTCCGACATTAATTTCGCCATTTAGCCATCCTCCTTGTGTGGGCAATGAGGCGGGAAACTTATTCAGTTTTAGGGACATTGATATTTTGTGCAGGCCGGAAGAAAAAAATTCATCAAAGAAAAATTTTCATGTAAATGGAAGCAGCCTGATGTCAGGCAGGAAATTGTGGAAGAAAAAAAGAAAAGTACTAAAATTCCCGGTTGGTTACCGGCTCAGCATCCTGGGGAGGTTTGGTTTATGCGAGCATTTAGGATTTTTGCGGTTATAATACTCCTGTGTTTGTCGGTTGCTGTCACTTCCGCCTCAGCCGGGAGCGTCTGGCAGGAAAACACCAGCGTGACCATTTCCACCGGGACAAGGGCGGTTAAGACAGTCAGGGTGTCTCTTGCCGACCCCGGTATAGAGATAAGGCCTGTTTTGGCCGGAGACAGGGTGGGTTTGACCGAGCCGCTGTCCGGCATGGCCGCCAGGTCGGGGGCGGTGGCGGCCATAAACGGAACTTTTTTCAGGGCCTATACGGACAATCAGCCCCAGGGAACAATTCAGTCCAACGGGGTTTTTCATCACCTGTCCAGCGGAGCAGCCGTGGGTTTTACTGAAAGCAACAGAATGATTATGGACAGGCTGAAGCCGGAGATCAAAGGGGGAATAAACGGTTCCCGGGAGTGGCCCAACAACTGGTACGCCTGGAGCATAAACAGCCCCAGGGACGATAGTGACGCCATCATCATCTACACTCCTTCCTACCGGGGTGGCAGGACAGTGCCGCCCAGCGCCCGGTCGGTGGTGGTCAGGTCCGGAAGGGTGACGGATATTGTATCCGGCAGCGCTGATATACCCTCTGACGGCTATGTGATAGGCTTTGGGCCGTCCTGCGGTGAGATAGCCGGCAGGTTCAGCGTTGGGGACACGGTGGAGTACAGCGTTAATCAGGGGCCGGGCTGGGACAGCGTGAGGAATGCCCTGAGCGCAGGGCCGCTGTTGCTGAAGAACGGCGAGATAGTGGTGGACCCGGCCGCCGAGGGAATGAGCGACCCTAAAATAACGTCGCAAAAGGGGGCCAGAAGCTTTATCGGCCTCAAGGACGGCAATACACTGGTTATGGGTACAACCTCACCGGTAACCGTCAGGGAACTGGCCGAAATTACCAGGGCGTTGGGCCTTTCCGAGGCCATGAATCTTGACGGGGGCGCTTCTTCGGGGCTGTATTTCAACGGAGGGTATATAACCACCCCCGGCAGAAATCTGTCCAACTGCCTGGTGGTGGTCAGAAGCATTCCCGTGCGGTTGAACGGAAGAAAAATTACCGGCTTTGAGCCTTATGTCATTCCTCCCGGGGTGACCATGGTGCCGGTGCGGGGCCTGTTTGAGAATATGGGGGCCACTGTGGGCTGGGACGGGTCCCGGGGGACTGTTACCGTGAATATGGGGTCCGTCAATATTGTCATGCCGGTGGGCAGCAGGTCGGTTTCGGTCAATGGAAAGGATGTTTCAATACCGGCGGCGGTGGAGATAAAAAACGGCCGGACATATATTCCGCTCAGGTTTGTGGCCGAGAGCCTCGGGGCCCGGGTGGAATGGGATGAAAATTACGGCACCGTTGATATATATACGGGCAGGGAGTGAATATAAATGATTGAAAGCGGCAGGGTAACAGAAATCTTTGAAAAAACAGGGGCCATGCTGACCGGGCATTTCCTTCTTTCCTCGGGGAGGCACAGCGACAGGTACTTCCAGTGCGCCCTGGTCCTGCAGTACCCGCGGTACTGCGGGGAGCTGTGCCGGGAACTGGCGTCAAGGTATGCCGGGGATAGAGTTGAAACTGTGGTGGGGCCGGCCATGGGAGGAATAGTCCTTTCCTACGAGGTGGCCAGGGTGCTGGGCGCCAGGAGCCTTTTCACCGAAAGGGAAAACGGGGCCATGACCTTCAGGCGGGGGTTCAGTATTGCGCCGGGGGAAAGGGTGCTGGTGGTGGAGGACGTTGTCACCACCGGAGGTTCCGTGTCCGAGGTTATAGAGGCGGTTAAGAGGGCCGGCGGTGTGGTGGTGGGCGCAGGGGTGCTGGTGGACCGCAGCGGCGGCCGGTCAAGCCTGGGGGTGCGCACCGAAAGCCTCCTCAATATACCGGCGGTATCGTACAGCCCGGAGGAATGTCCCCTCTGCGGGCAGGGGGTTCCCTTTGTCAAGCCCGGAAGCAGAAAAGTATGATGTTGGAGGGCCGGGGTGTACGGAATGAAAAACCATGGTGGAAAAACAATATTATTTATAATAGACTCTTTCAACCCCCGCGCCCTCAAGAGGGCTCTGGACCGGAAGATGGTTCCGGCCATGGAGTTCATAAAGAAACGGGGGTATTTCACCGATCAGTGCGTCTCGGTTTTTCCGACCATGACGCCCACCTGCGCCAGCACCATTGCCACGGGAACCCCCCCGTCCGATCACCAGGTGCCGGGCTTCGTCTGGTTCAATAGAAAGGAAAGACGTATAGTCAATTACGGCATAAGCCCCCTGGCGGTATGGAAGTTGGGGGTAAAAAGGGTTATACAGGATCTTTTGTTTAACCTCAACCACAATCAGCTGAGTCGCAAGGTAAAGACCCTGTACGAGTCCCTGGAGGAGGCGGGCTTTTCCACCGGCGCCATCAACCCCTTCATTTTCAGGGCCGGGCGCTCTTATCCCACCAGGCTTCCCCTTTTTATGAGGCTGCTCGGGCTGAAGGGGAGAATCAGCGGGCCGGGAAGCCTCTTTCTAGGCCAGTTTTGCCCGCCGGACTCCAACTGGTCCACCATTAAGGCAATACCATACTACCTCAGCAAGTTCGGTGTCAATGACGAGTATTCCGGCACTGTGGGCAAATGGTTGATCAAGAGGGGGCGGCAGCCCGACCTGCTGACCATCTACCTTCCGGATACCGACGGGTACTCCCACCGGCACGACCCGGACCGCAGCGAGGAATCCCTGGGCAGGGCGGACAGACAGGTGTCCAAGATATTGAATGCCTACCCCAGCTGGGATGAGGCGGTGAAAAAAAACACCATAATTATAGTTGGCGACCACTCCCAGAGCAGGGTGGGCGCCGGTGACTCGTTCATTATCGAGCTGTCCTCGGTGCTGAAGGATTTTTCCCAGGTGGCGTATGGCCGGGAAAACCGTTCGGACTTTGAGATAGCCCTTTGCATGAACGAAAGGATGAGCCATATATATATACTCCGGGAAAAGGAGAGAATATTGCCGGATATAGTGTCCAGGCTGTCCAGGGTGACCGGAATTGACCAGGTGGTATGGAAAAACGGCGACTGGTTCAGGATTGTTCAGGCCGGTTTAGGCGCCATCGACTTCAGGCCCGGAAGGGATCTGTGGGACGATTACGGGCAGGGATGGTCTGTAGTGGGTGACCCCGGAGTGATTGGCGCCAGGGTTGACGGCCACAGAATAGAATACAGCTGTTATCCCGATGCGCTGGCCCAGTTTTTCAACGCGCTGAACTGTGAAAACGCCGGTGACCTGCTGGTTACCGCAAAGCCCGGCTACGAGTTTTCAGGGGAACTGGACCCCAGACATCAGGGCTGCGGCAGTCACGGATCGCTTCACTGCAGCGACTCTCTGGTCCCGCTGTTTGTGGCCGGGGCCGATTTTGGCGTCTCCAGGCCCAGGATAATGGACCTGGCCGCCTTTGTACGGTCACAGTACGGCCTTGCCTAGTATTACTACGTTAAGTAAATGTTAAATGCCTTGTATTTCGAAGCTTTTGCCCACAGCAATTACATACTCCTGTCCAAACTGACAGAAATTGCTGAATCATTGTCCTGATTTTCGGGATGGTTA
>JBMOPF010000032.1:0-7343 GCA_049325075.1 Bacillota bacterium
CAAAAGCCTGAGAGGAGCAGGACGCGACTTTCGAAGGCGGTTGGCAGTCCTTTGGCGACCGAGTTTAGAGACTGTTGCAGCCGGAGATGATGCAGCCGGGGTTTAACACTCCCCCTGCCCGCAAGCGTCCCCAAACCATCTTGCTTTTTCATCCTTTATGATGCCACTTTTAAAAGTGGCATGGGGGTCTGGATTCCTGACCCGGCATTCACTCAGTATAAGAAATTAAAATTTCGCCACGGCCAGCCACCCGGCCAGCTCGGAAAGGGTGCCGGACCATTCAGTGCTGACCTCCACCTCGTTTTTATTGATCAGGTAATCAGTAACCAGGCAGGTCCGCATGCCCGTTTCCTCCGCCGTGAGGTCTTCCTCCACATCGTTGCCCACCATGAGGCATTGCTCCGGTTGGAGGTTTAACTGCCCGGCTATTTCTGCAAAAAAGTACGGGTTCGGCTTGCAGCAGTGCATTTCTTCGTAACAGGTCACCAGTTCCCAGGGCAGGTCCCTTACTCCGGCCCAGGACAACCGCTCCAGCACGGCCACCCGGGGGAAAACCGGCTGGGTGGCCACCGCCACGCGCAGCCCCCGGTCCAGTGCGGCCTGCACAGCGGCACGGGCGTGTTGGCTGGGATTGGTCAACCGTGCAAGGACACTGAACCTCTGGTTATAGAATTTGTCTAGTACCGGCGCCAGTTCATCCGCAATATCACCCAACCTGGCCCGGAAATCCTGCCAGAAGACCTCCTCGTTGGTCATCGACGGGTTGCAGCTTTTAAGCACTACGCCGGTGCTTGCCAAAAGGGCCTCTTTAAAGCGGGCGGGTTCCACCAGAGGCGAAACGGCTTTAACAACTTCCTTCAAATATTCTGCGGCAAACTTTCCGGTATCCACGGGAAGAAGAGTGCCGTCAAGATCAAAAAGCACTGCCTTTATCATGGTTGTTTCTCATTCCTTTTGTGTTATCTTTTTACCATCGAATACTTTTTCGAGTTTCTTACTTAACATTCCTTCAGGTACGGAGGATATAAAAGCAAAGATGAGACAGGAGGTCTGTAATATCCGCACTTTTATTATAGGCGTAATGGGAGGAGGCGGTCCAGTCTCCCCGGAGGACTACAGCCTGGCCTACCGGTTGGGATGCCTCATTGCCAGGGAGGGCTGGATTTTGCTTAACGGCGGCCGCAATTCCGGAATAATGGAAGCATCGGCCAGGGGAGCCTGGGAAAACGGCGGCCTGACGGTGGGCATCCTGCCCGGCCGCGACACCGGGCAGGTCTCTGCATATATAGATATACCCATTGTCACAGGAATGGGAGACGGGCGCAATTACATCAACATACTGTCCAGTGACGTGGTTATGGCTCTTCGGGGTGGGGCGGGGACAATTTCCGAAATAGCCCTGGCGCTGAAAAACGGCAAAAATGTGATACTGCTGAATTTTAAAACGGGAGAAGTTTTTGACTCATACAGCCGGAGCGGCTTGCTGAAACATGCCAGCACACCGGAGAAGGCTGTTGAGATGGCCCGGTTATTATTGGGATCCAAATAAAAACTGGAAAATGATCCCTGATTAATCCCATACACATCGAATGCCAAAAAGAGTGCATATTAACCGGATATAAGTCAATTACTGCACTTTAAACCAACTTGCTTGATAATAACCAAACAATTATATTAATGTGATCTTATAAATACCATTTATGGACAGAGGCCGGCAAAATGGGTAATCAAGTTATTTGCATAAGTGTCCGGCCTTTAATATTATATTATAGAAACTTGCTTTTCAATTTTTATAACAAATAAGGTGCCCTAAAAAAATGAGCATGCGTAACCGACAAAAAATAATGCGTCAAGGGGGTTGAAAGCATGACCCGGGCCCGGACAGGACACTCACTAAAAACAAACCTTGATCTTAACAGAAGCTGGTGCAAGGGGTGCGGCCTCTGCGTGACCGTCTGCCCCAAAAGCATACTTTCCCTGGACGAAAGGGGCAAGATAAGCGCCGAAAGACAGGAAGAATGCGTGGGGTGCGGTCTGTGCGAGGAAATTTGCCCCGATTTCGCCATAAGGGTGATAAAAATTGCGTAATCCTTTAAAAACAAGGCTCATGCAGGGAAATGAGGCCTGCGCCCAGGGGGCGGTTGACGCCGGGGTCCGCTTCTTTGCCGGCTACCCCATAACTCCATCCACGGAAATAGCCGAGTGGATGGCCAGGCAACTGCCTGTGCTGGGCGGCAAATTCATACAGATGGAAGACGAAATCGCCAGCATCGCAGCCATTATCGGGGCGTCCCTGGCCGGGTCCAAGTCCATGACCGCCACCAGCGGGCCGGGTTTTTCCCTGATGCAGGAAAACATAGGCTACGCCTGCATGACCGAGGTTCCCTGCCTGATCGTGAATGTGCAGAGGGGAGGGCCCAGCACCGGTCGCCCCACGGCCCCGGCCCAGGGAGACGTGATGCAGGCCCGCTGGGGAACCCACGGGGATCACCCCTCCATAACCCTTTCCCCCTGGTCGGTCCAGGAGACATACACCCTTACCGTGAAGGCGGTAAACCTGGCCGAAAGATTCCGGACACCGGTAATTCTGATGCTGGACGAGGTCATCGCCCACCTGAGGGAGGACGTCACCATGCCCGACCCCGGAAAACTCAAACTTGTGGAAAGACCGCGCCCGGTGGAGGGATTGGAATACAGGCCCTTCGAAGGGGCCGGGGGAGACGTGCCCCCCATGGCCGATTTCGGCATGGGGTATCACTGCAATTTCACCGGCCTGGTTCACGATGGGGTAGGCCACCCGTCCAACAGCCCCGAAGTGACGGACAGGCTTATCCGAAGACTGTCGGGGAAGGTGGAAGCCCACAGAGATGAAATAATACACTGGGAAGAAACAATGATGGATGATGCCGAGCTGGCCGTTTTTGCCTATGGATGCTCCGCCCGCTCATCGGTCAGCGCTCTGAAAGCGGCCAGAAAGGAAGGGCTGAAGGTTGGCCTGATCCGCCCCACAACCCTCTGGCCCTTTCCCTCGGAGGCCGTTGGACAGGCTGCCTCCCGTGGAATACCAATACTGGTTCCGGAAATGAACCTGGGGCAGATGGCGCTGGAAGTGGAGAGGGAGGCTGCCGGACGCTGCAGGGTCCGCCCATTGTCCCGGGTAGACGGCAACCTGTTCACACCCGGCGAAATATTATCGGCCATAAGGGAGGAATTATAATTGTCCCCGGACATCACCAGTTTTTTCCGCCAGGAAATGCTCCCGCATATCTGGTGCCCGGGCTGCGGAAACGGGATAGTGCTGCGGGACTTTGCGGTGGCCCTGGAAAAGCTGAATTATCCACGAAAACAGGTGGTCATAGTATCGGGGATAGGCTGCTCCTCAAGGGCCGCCGGGTACATGGACTTTGACACCGTCCATACCACCCACGGCCGGGCCCTTCCCTTCGCCACCGGCATTAAATTCTCCAACCCGGAGCTGAAGGTTTTTGTCATCATGGGCGACGGAGACGCGTCGTCCATCGGCGGCAACCACCTTATTCACGCCTGCCGCCGGAACATTGACCTGACGGCCATTATTTTCAACAACCATATTTACGGTATGACCGGGGGCCAGTTTTCACCCCTTACCCCCAGGAATAAAAAGGCCACCACCGCGCCCTACGGCATGATTGAGCAGTCCTTCGACATCTGCCGCCTGGCCGGGGCTGCCGGAGCCACCTTTGTGGGAAGGGCCACCACCTACCACAATCACCTCCTTACCAGCCTGATAGTGGAAGGCGCAAAAAATAAAGGTTTTTCCCTTATTGAGGCGGTGACCCACTGCCCAACCTCGTACGGCAGGCGCAACGCCATGGCCACTCCCACGGACATGATCCGATGGCAGAAAGACAATGCGGTATGGATAAACCATATCAAAGACGGTTCCGCCAAACTGGAGGAGGGGCAGTTTACCATCGGTGTGCTGCACCGGCATGAAGCCCCGGAATTTACCGCAGAATACCAGGAGGTGGTCAGGCGTGCCCGGGAAAAACAAAAATAAGACCGTCACCGGCCCCGTGCAAATTCAGCTGACCGGCTCAGGAGGACAGGGGCTTATACTGGCCGGAATTATTCTGGCGGAAGCCGCCGTCAGGGAAGGATACCACGTTGTCCAGACCCAGGCTTACGGCCCCGAGGCCAGGGGCGGCGCGTCCAGGGCCGAGGTCATCATCAGCCCCGTCCCCATAGATTACCCCCACGTGGAAAGCCCTGACATACTGCTGGCCCTTACCCAGGAGGCCTGCAACAAGTATCTTCCCGCGGCGGGGGAAAATTCACTGGCCATCATCGATTCTCTCCTGGTCCGGGACGTTCCGGAGACCGGGGCCAGGGTCATCAGCCTGCCCATCATAGAAACCGCCAAACTGGACCTGGGCAAGGAAATGGTGGCCAATATTGTAGCCCTGGGCTGCCTCAACAGGGCCGCGGAACTGCTGTCCTGGCAGTGGCTGGAAGACGCCGTGGCCAAAAGATCTCCACCGGGAACGGAGGATATAAACAGGAGGGCCCTGGAATCCGGAAGGAACCTGGCGGGCTCAGTCTCCCAATAACAGAGGAGGGATTTCCCTTGAGAGGCTTACTGGTAAAATACAGCGGACACTTTATATCTGACGAATCCCCGGCGCCCGGCGAAAGCAACGGCATGTACTCCACCGAGCAGAACCAGGTGTATGAAAAACTGCGCAGCGCCATACTTTCCGGCGTACTGGAGCCGGACCAGCGTCTGGTCCAGGAAGACCTGGCCTCTGAGTTGTCCGCGGACATCAAAGATGTCCGGGAGGCGCTGCTGCGCCTGGAGGCCGAAAGCCTGGTCAATTTCCACACATATAAGGGGTTTACCGTGTCTTCATTCACACTGGACGACCTCCGGGAGATTTATTTTCTGCGCGGACTCCTGGAAGGGGCCGCCTGTGAGCTGGCGGCCAAAAACCTTACCGGTGAGGAACTGGGAAAACTGGAGGCCCTTTGCGAAAAAATGGAGGAATGCCTGGAAAACCACGACTTTAACCAGATGCCCCTTCTCAACACCTCTTTCCACGAGATAATCTACACCGCCGCCAGGTCTCCCCGCCTGTACAAAATGATAGTCCGGCTGTGGAACGGCTTCCTGAGGTCCAGCATCGGCTTCCTGACCCTGCGCGCACCGCTCATGGTCCGGGAACACAAGGCCATTTACCAGGCGCTCCGGAGCCGCAATCCCGTTGAAGCCAGGGAACGGGTGCAGGAACACCTGAACAGCGCCCTGGCCGACCTCACCGAATACTGGAGCCAGCGGTTAATTTCAATGGAGGAAGAATAAATAGCAGCAAAGGATTATAAACATTAGGCTAATCCAACCTATTACTTACTGTTTTTCAGTTCTTCTGTTGACCCTATTAATTCCAGAACCAAGTTATAAACACCTGGATTATTGGTATTTTCTGATTCTCTTTTAGCTTCGTCTTTCAAATACTGAAGATCGATATCATCCCATTGAGCATTCATTAAATAAAACGCCCACTCACGGTCTGAAGATGAATTCCAGTAAATTGCGGCTCTAACGCGGTCAAGTATTAGATCCTCTATCCCAATTACATAAACACAATAACCTTCCTCATCTGTAACCTCGATTACCTTGTCCATTGATCCGCAAAGGATATTATCGGGTATTTCAATTGCTAAAGCAAGCTCTTTATGGTACCAGTGTCTTTCACCAACGTTCTTATTAAACCCCAGGCTTTCTAATATCTCCCTGGCATAATTATAACCTGATAAAACAAGATCAACATCAAAAGTAGTATAATGACCAGCCGTATACAGCTCTACGGCATGGCCGCCCACAATGATTGGATTGATATTAATTTTCTTTAGCAGGAAGGTTATATATCCGATAACCTTGATATTTCTATGAAATCTTTCCAATGGCAGATATATTAGCTGAGAAAGTTTATGCTTAATATTTTCAATATCATCATCAGATATTATATTTCCATTTACGTCCATTTTTCTTAATTATACCCTCTCTTTCCAGACGTTTTATATCTTCCATCATAGCTTTAACAAGCAATATCTTCTCTCCTTCGGAGCGTTCTCTTCTTATTATACGCTTCAAAGGAACACTGGATTTGTTGACAATTTTAATTTGTCTTTCAAAACTTTCTTCCTTCTGTTTTTTGTTGATAAATTTATCCAATGAGTATTTTCTCACAAATATCACACCCATACCGCATGGTAAATGTATTATATCATAAAACATTTTCTAGAAATATCCTGTATAAGATTGACTATTTATATCCCTTAATGCTGTTCCATCGAAAGAACAAAACACCGGACGGCCGGGGACCGGGTGGGGCAGAGCCCCACCCCTGCACGTGAATGCGTTTATATCCGCACCGATACTCTCTCATAGCCGGTATCAAAAACGCGCCCGGGTTATATACCCGGGCGCTATGGCCTTGCAACAAATATTCAAATAAACAGGTTCACATTGGCCTCGTCGGCCTCGCCGAGGTAGGTGGCCACTCCGGCAAACTCCAGCCCGTCGATAAGCTCTTCCCCAGTGATGCCCATGACATCCATGGACATGGTGCAGGCAATCATCCTTATACCCTGCTCTTTGGCTGTTTCAATTAATTCCGGCAGGGATTGCACTTTCTTTTGCTTCATGACCGTCTTCATCATGGAGGCGCCCATACCGCCGAAGTTCATCTTGGACAGGCCCAGCTTATCAGCCCCCCTGGGCATCATCCAGCCGAACATGGCCTGCAGGAATCCCTTTTTAGCCTTGACCTTTTCCGGTTTTCTCAGCATATTCAGCCCCCAGAAGGTAAAAAACATAACTACGTCATCACCCATGGCCGCGGCCCCGTTGGCTATGACAAAGGCGGCCATGGCCTTGTCCAGGTCCCCGCTGAATACAATAATAGTCTTCTTCACACCGCTTCCCCTCTCAATACTAATTCTGAATAAATTACCGGTCAGAAGCCAGAATTCAGAATTCCCGGCATTCCTTTCAGGTGACCCCCAAGCGACATGCATCCGGGGGGAGTGTTCAACCCCGGGCGGAATTTATCGGAGGCTGCTACAGTCTCTTAACGACCGAGCCTAAGGACTGACAATTTGGCGGCAGGACGCCGCCAAAAGCCTGAGAGGAGCAGGACGCGACTTTCGAAGGCGGTTGGCAGTCCTTTGGCGACCAAGTTTAGAGACTGTTGCAGCCGGAGATGATGCAGCCGGGGTTTAACACTCCCCCTGCCCGCAAGCGACCCCAAAGCGGCCCCGGAGATAATATCATCCATCATGCTTTTCATCTTCTGATGGTGCCG
>JBMOPF010000033.1:0-7190 GCA_049325075.1 Bacillota bacterium
CATAGCCGACCTGACCGGGAGCGTTGACTTTTCCACCATCTCCGAATTCGGGTCCGAGTCCGACCCCAGGGCGTACAGATTTGACGGCGAGCTCAACATCGCCAACAGAGGGATTATGGAGTTTCAGGAGATGCTTAAGTGCGACGAGAAGTTTCTGTGGAACCTGCTCTCCCTTTCCCAGGAGGGGAATTTCAAGGCCGGGCGCTTTGCGCTGATCTATGCGGATGAACTAATAGTTGCCCATACAAATGAAAGCGAATACAAGTCCTTTATCAGCAACAAGAAAAATGAAGCCCTGCAGTCCAGGATCATTGTCATGAAAATACCGTACAACCTGCGGGTGAGCGATGAGGTTAAAATATATGAGAAACTTATCAGGCAGAGCGATCTCAGGGATATTCACATTGCCCCCCACTCACTGAGGGTGGCCAGTATTTTTTCAGTGCTGTCGCGTCTGAAGGAGAGCAAAAAGCAGGGCATGGACGCCATTAAGAAGCTCAAGCTTTATGACGGCGAGGACGTCGAGGGGTTCAAGCAGAAGGACCTCACAGAGCTGCAGAACGAGTTCAACGACGAGGGGATGAGCGGTGTGGACCCCAGGTATGTAATCAACCGCCTGTCCTCCGCTTTGATCAGGACCACCACCAAGTGCATCAACCCCCTGGATGTTCTGAGGGCGCTGAAGGACGGCCTTGACCAGCATGCCTCCATATCCAAGGAGGAAAAGGAAAGGCTTCTTAATTATATCTCAACTGCCCGCAAGGAATACGACGAGCTGGCCAAAAAGGAAATCCAGAAAGCGTTTGTATATTCCTACGAGGAGTCGGCCAAGGTGCTTTTCGACAACTACCTCGACAATGTCGAGGCATACTGCAACGGGGTTAAAATAAAGGACCCCATCACCGATGAGGAACTGGACCCGGATGAAAAGCTGATGCGCTCCATAGAAGAACAGATTGGGGTGTCGGAAAACGCCAAGAAGAGCTTCCGCGAGGAAATACTGATCAGGCTGTCATCCTACGCCAGGAAGAATATGAAGTTTGATTACCGGTCACACGAGCGCCTGAGGGAGGCGGTGGAGAAAAAACTGTTTGCAGACCTCAGAGACGTGGTGAAGATAACCACCTCCACCAAGACTCCCGACGCGGACCAGCTCAAGAGGATAAACGAGGTAAGCGCCAAGCTGATGGATGAGTACGGCTACTGCCCCATATGCGCCAATGAGCTGCTGAAGTATGTAGGCAGCCTGCTGAACCGCTGACCTTTGCCGGCAGACGGGAAAGACTGAAATAGCCGCCCCCGGGGCGGCTATTTTGCTTTTAATAGTATTCTTATGAGTGTTTTAAGGGTAGTTCCCCATGCTGCAAGCGGCATCATAAGTAACGAAAAAATAAGGAATGCCAGGATAAATCTCTATATTGACATCTGCATTGGAGTATAAGAACGGAAGGGGGGTATATTATTAGGTATAATTTTGTAGAAGAAGGGACTTATGCTGGAGCGCGGTAGAATTTCCTGCATTCAGACCATATACCTGCTGACCAATCTTGTGGGGGCCACGGCGGTGATGTACCTTCCGGCGCTGGTGGCAAAGACGGCCGGCCGTGATTTCTGGCTGGTGCCGGTGCTGTCCATGCTGCCGGGGCTGTATATTGTCCTGGTCGTTACATCCCTGGGAAAAAGGTTTCCGGGCCGCAATATTTTTCAGTGCCTGCAGGACATTTTGGGAAAGTGGCCGGGAAAAATTATGTTATTCCTGTATCTGTTGTTTTTTTTTCATACCAACGGCCTTATTATTACAGAATTCAGCGGGCTTATGTCATCAACGGTCATGCCCAATACCCCCCAGCTTATATTCAGCGTACTTGTATTACTGGTCTGCGCCCAGGCCGTCTGGGGGGGGCTGGAGGTGTTGGCCAGGACCTTTGAGATACTGGCCGTTGTAATAATTTCCTTTCTCATCCTGGTGCTGTTCCTGGCGGTCGATGATATCAACATACAGAACCTTTTTCCCGTAATGGAAAGGGGTGTTGCCCCTGTTATAAAAGCCAGCCTCGCCCCCGTGGCCTGGCAGGGTGAGGTTGTACTGCTGGGCGCCTTCTTGCCGTACCTTTCCAACCCTGACAGGGGGTTTCGCTGTGCGGCGGCGTCCGTTGTCGCATTAATGTTTATACTTATGAGCAACGCCATACTGGTGACGACTGTGATGAGTGCGCCGATTGTTGCCGGGACCACCTATCCCACCTATGAAATGATACGCTATATCGGTGGAATGGAATTGCGTTACGACGCCATAATTATAGCTTACTGGTTTGCCGGACTTTTCGGAAAAATAAGCCTGTTTTATTACAGCACAGTCCTTTGCGGCGCACAGCTTATGGGCCTCAGGAATTATCGCCCCCTGGTGATACCCTTCGGGGCGGTCCTGGCGGCGGCATCCATGTACCAGGTGCGAAATTCGGTGCAGCTGGCGAAATATATTGCCGGTGTATGGCCCTATATAGCGTATATTTTTGAATATGTCATACCCACGGCCATACTGGCGCTGGCAGTGCTGCTGAAGAGGAAAGGGGGGGAGGCCAAGGCTAATTCTGAGTGAATTAACTGTCGGGAATTCAGAAGTCAGAACTCAGGACTCAGAAGTTCCTGGCATTCCTTAATTGGGGACATTCCTCCTGCCACGGCAGCTTTGCTCCAAATAGAGGTGTGTCCCCATACCTTGTTATCCGCATTGCCAAATGATTTCGATTTGTGGGGCGGGGGCTCTGTTCCGCCATTTTAGGTTGGCGACGAATGTCATACCTGTTATTTCAACGTACACCAGGAAAAATTAATTTCGGAGTTGTGGATGACTCAAAGAATTGTCGGTACCATTATTGCTTGCATTTTAATTGGGGCAATCCGAAACCAGCAAAGCCCGGCTCAAACTATTCTGAGTTCTGAGTCCTGAGTTCTGAGTTCCTGCCGTCTGCCAAGAAGGCGCCGCCCGGAGGGCGGCTTTCACGGGTAGAGGACTTTCCGGTTTTGCTCACCGTAATAGTGGATGATGGTTGCGCCCTCCAGGAAGCCGTTGTTTTTCAGTTCTTCAACCATTGTTTTTACTGCGGAATCCAGGTCGACAACCATACAGGCTATACTCATACAGTCGCGGCTTATATTCCCTCCGTCGCATAGGCCGTTGCCGGTCAGGCCCAGGCATTCATCCATCAGGTCTTCAATGATGTGGCGCCTTTCAAGGGCCCCGGAAATATCCTCCCCTGCAATGTCGTATCGGATCATTACCAGTTTCAGCATAGAGCCGTTCATGGGACAGTACCCGTTTTTTTGGACCTCTTGGGACATTTGCCGCATAATGGCGCCGGCGTTTTGCCCTTCGGGTATTTCATAAATGTCAACAGTGCCTTTGGTGCCCACTGTCCCGCGGTTTATGCAGATAACATTCTCCACCTCGTTTTCCCAAATCTCACAGTATTCAAATTTTTCGCTTTCTTGTTTCAGCAGTTTTATCAAGGTAATCACTCCGTACTCCTATTGGGGTATGCATTATGTGCCGCCGTGTATTTTAAGCGCCCGAAACATTATATCAAATGAAGGGGGATAGAAATTACAAAATGTCCAAAAAGTGATATATGATGTCTGAAAGGGTTTATTTCATGTCTGAAAGGCCTGGTTCCGATATGTGGGGGGTGGTTTCCATGCCGCCGGCGGCATGGGAATATATTTTGATGAAGACGGACCTTTATACCATACCGGTGGTGATATATCCCAGGACTTATGTGCTGGCCGCCCTGGGTGGGATTCTTTTTATCCTGGCGGCCCACCTGGTCACCGCCAGGGGCATTGGCAGGCTGGACCTGGCGGAGGCGCTGAAAAACAGGGACTGAACGGGGGGGCGATTATGAAACGCGGAAAAAAAATATTTATCGGGGCGGGACTGTTTATTATACTGGCAGTGGCCGCAGCCGCTTTATTGAAGGGCGGGACACAGGTGGAAACGGTGGTGGCGGCCACCGGGAACATCACCAGCAAGGTGACTGAAACCGGCTATGTGCAGCCGGCAGCCGACGCCGGGCTTTACGCCGCCCGGGGAGGCACTGTGGTGCAGACCCCCGTGCAAACAGGCCGGGCGGTAAAACGGGGGGAAACGCTGGCGGTGCTGGAGGACCTGGATTTAAAAGCCCGGGTTACCGAGGTTCGGTCGCAGTTCTCCCAGGCTGAAGCCTCCGCCGAGGGGGAGGCTGCTTCCCTGGAGCGCTCCCGCCTTGAGCTTGGCCGGGCGGAGGAAAACCTGGGCCGGGTGCGGGAGCTTTTCAGCGCGGGTGCGGCGGGAAAGGCCGAGTATGACAGTGCCGTGACGCAGGTGGAGATCCTCACGAGGGCCTGCGAAGAGCAGGAGGCCCTGCTGAAAAACGCCCGGTCCAGGGTTGCCGGGGCTGAAGCAATCACTGGATGACCTCGCCGGCGAGGAGAGGGAGCTGGTGATAAAAAGCCCGGTTGACGGGGTGGTCCTGAGCTATCCGGTCCGGCTGCACCAGGTGTTGACAGCCGGGTCGCCCGTTGCCACAGTGGGGGTTACCGACCGCCTGGAGGTCAGGGCGGAAATACTTAGCGACGACCTGGCCGGGGTAAGCACCGGCCAAAAGGCCACAGTGACCTCCCCGGTGCTGGGTGACAGGGTCCTGTCGGGAAGTGTGAAACAGATATATCCCACGGCCGTGGAAAAGCAGTCGGCCCTGGGTGTGATGCAGACAAGGGTGCCGGTGATCATCGCCCTGGACAGCCCCGGCAATTTGAAGCCGGGCTACGAGGTGACGGTATCCATTGAGACCGGGACCAGCGCCGATATAGTGATACTGCCCGTAGAATCTGTACGGACTGCGGCTGACGGCCATAAAGAGGTCATGGTTGTGGCCGGGGGACGGGTCAGCTACCGGCAGGTGCGGACCGGAGTCAGCGACGGAAAGTATATTGAGATAAAAGATGCACCCCTGGCCATTCCGACAGGATCAGCATATCAGTATAAGCCATTATGTAATGTGGTCTGGACAAAAATGGTTTCCGGTACTATTATTAACGTTATGAATATTTAAATTACTTAATTAACCGGGGTGGGATGTTATTATGGACACGAATCCGGCCAGTGAACAGCAAAACGGCTCCTTCTGGCTGCCCCTTCTGGTGGTGGTCGTCGGCGCTTTTGCCGCTATTCTGAACAACAGCTCCATCAACGTGGCGCTGCCCAAAATGATGGCCATTTTCGGCGTGCAGGAAGACCAGATACAGTGGGTGCTTACCGCCTACATGCTTACCTCCGGGGTGGTCATTCCGGTGACCGGATACCTCGGGGACAAATACGGGACAAAGAAAATTTACCTCATTTCCGTGACCGTATTTACAATCGGCTCGGTGCTGTGCAGCATTGCCTGGAACAACAATACCATGATTGCGGCCAGAGTGGTGCAGGGCATTGGGGGCGGGGCCATCATGCCGGTGAGCATGGCCATAGTATACAGGATTGTGCCCAGGAACATGATAGGCATGGCCCTGGGGATTTGGGGCATGGCGGCGGTAACCGCCCCGGCCATAGGGCCCACCCTGGGCGGCTACATAATAGACCACCTCAACTGGAGATTCCTTTTTTCCATGAACATACCCGTGGGCCTGTCCGCCATCGTGCTGGGGAAGATACTTCTTCCCGCGAACAAGCCGGGGCATTATGAAAAATTTGATTTCTGGGGCTTCATCACATCGTCCGCCGGTTGTTTCCTGCTCCTGCTGGCCCTCAGCCAGGGGCAGAAGGAGGGCTGGGATTCCTTTTACATAGTGGAGCTGCTGACCGGGGCCTTTTTCCTGCTGCTTCTTTTTGTGCTCATAGAATTGAGCGTTCCCCATCCCATGCTTGATCTGAGGCTGTTTAAGAACAGAATATTTGCCATCAGCGTTATGGGGGCCAGCGTGATGACCATCGGCCTTTTCGGGGGGGTTTTTCTGCTGCCCATCTTCACCCAGAACCTGATGGGCAAGACGCCCATGGAAACAGGCATGATGCTGATGCCGGCGGCCCTGGTGACCGCCGTGCTGATGCCCATCAGCGGCTTTCTGTTCGACCGGTTCGGCGCCAGGATCCTCACCTTCACCGGTCTGCTGGTGCTGGCCTGGGGGACATTTGAGTTTAAAAATCTGTCCATTGAGACCACAGTGGCGCATATCACATTAATCGCCTCCATCCGCTCCCTGGGGATGGGGATGGCCATGATGCCCATGACCACCGCCGGCATGAACACCGTCCCCTTGAAGGATGTGAGCAGGGCTTCGGCCCTGAGCAATGTCTGCCGGCAGGTGGGAGCCTCATTCGGTGTCGCCGTCCTTACCACGGTGATGCAGACCAGGCAGGCTTTCCACATGGCCCGGCTATCCGATTCCGTCACCGTCGGGTCGCCGGCGGCAACTTCACTCATCAGCCAGGTAGGGGCCATGCTGGGGCAGGGACTGCCCCCGGGAGCAGGTGAGTCGCAGGCAGTATCCATTATCGGCAGCCTGGCCGCCATGCAGGCTACGGTTATGGCAATCGACGACACCTTCATCGTGGCAGCCATGATTATAATCGTGGGCATACCCACCGCCCTTTTCCTGGGCAAGGGCGGCAAAAAGCCCAGCCCGGGTATGTAACACTCAGTATTCAGTATAAATATTTATCCAGGCTGCAAGCGGCACCATCAGATAATGAAAAAACAAGGAATACCCGAACTATTCTGAGTTCTGAGTTCTGAGTCCTGAGTTCTGAATTCTGTGACTCAATTCCCGCCGTCCTCCGGGCGGCGTTTTTTATAACGCTTAGGAAAGTATAGTTCTCCTCTGTTTCCGACTTTCCGTTAAAAGCGTTTCAAAAAAGCATTCCTCTGTTGGCTATCGGGAAGCCTTAAACATTAAGGCTTTTTTATTGTTAAGCCGTACTATGTCAATAGCTTTTTTTATGAAAAAAGACAATATAAAACCAACCTGTGTTACCTTGTAAATTTTTAACATCAGCAACTTGCCGGGTTCTTTAACAATTAATTCCATCCAACTCCTCATATATGAAACCGGGTATTCCCTCGTGTTTTGTACTACATTGATGCAACCTGGCCAGTTCGGTAATCTTGGGCCAACGTACTATTCGCATTTTGTAGAACGAGGGGGACTACGCTAAA
>JBMOPF010000034.1:0-7098 GCA_049325075.1 Bacillota bacterium
TGAGAGGAGCTGGACGCGACTTTCGAAGGCGGTTGGCAGTCCTTTGGCGACCGAGTTTAGAGACTGTTGCAGCCGGAGATGATGCAGCCGGGGTTTAACACTCCACCTGCCCGCAAGCGACCCCAAAGTATCTTGCTTTTTCATCCTTTATGGTGCCACTTTTAAAAGTGGCATGTGGGTCTGGATTCTGAATTCTGAATTCCTGACCCTGAATTCACTCAGTATCAGCAAATACCCATTCTGAGTTCTGAATTCTGAAGACAACGTCTCCGCCCTCCGGGCGGCATACGGAGGTGTTTTTCCGGATGCGCAGGTCGAGCAAGCTGGTGCTGGCCGCGGCGGTGCTGGTTATATGCGGAGTGGTGTTCGGGGTGCTGACATTGTTAAACAGGGGGCCCGACCTGCCGTCAATTTCCTATGTCCCGGAGGGGAAGCTGAAGAACTTACCCTGGATGGTGCCGGGGGAAGCCGGGCAGGGCGGGGAAAACGGCGTGATTGGGCCGCTCCCTCCCCTGGCGCCGGGCACGGCGGTTGGGATCAGCGACTCCATGACCCCGGAGGAGAAGACGGCGGCCATACAGAGGAAGTATATGGCGTATTTCAACTACCTCAGGGATGTCTACCGGGAGGAGCTTGATCACCTGATTGCCAGCGCCAAGGCCGATTACCGTGATGTTAAGAGCGGAAAGAAGCATACCCCTCTGGCCCGGCTGGCGGTGGAGTACGGCAAGGCCGGGGAAAGCCTGGAAAAGGACTGTGACATGGCATTCAGCCGTGTGCTGGGGGCGATGGGGGCCGAACTGAACGCCAACAACCTCCCGGATGACCTGGTCCGCCAGGCGCAGAGCGAGTACGACAGGCAAAAGGAAGAGGCCAGGCAGGAAATTATGCGGCAAGTAGCGGAGGCCAGGAAAAATGATTGACCTGCACAGCCATATACTGCCGTCCCTGGACGATGGCCCCGGCAATATGGAAGGGGCGCTGGGCATGGCCCGGGCGGCGGCAGCGGACGGGGTAAGGGCGGTGGCCGCCACACCCCACGTTATTCCGGGGCTTTACAATCCCGGAAGGGAAAGGATACTCCGGGCGGTGGAAGAGTTTAAAGCGAGGCTGAAGGAACAGGGCATCGAGCTGGATGTCCGTCCCGGCGCCGAGTACCTTCTGGACCCCGGTCTACCCGGCTTGGTGGACGCCGGGGAAGCGGTCACATTAAACGACGGCGGCAAGTACCTGCTGGTTGAATTTCCCGCCAGAGGGACCCCGCCATTTGCCGAAACCGTGTTGTATGAGCTCTTATTGCGCGGTGTAATCCCAGTAATAGCCCATCCTGAAAGAAACAGGTTGTTTATCAGGCGGCCGGAAAGACTGCGGGCATTTATTGAAAAGGGTTTACTGGTACAGGTGACGGCGGGAAGTGTGACCGGCGCCTTCGGAGGCGCGCCCAGCGCGGCGGCCATGCAATTTATAAGAAAGGGCTGGTGCCACATACTGGGGAGCGACGCCCACGATACCACCCGCCGGGCGCCGATAATGTCCGCCGCGGAACGTGCCATAAACCGTTCCTGTGGGCGGGAAACCGCCTCCCTGCTGGTATCGGGAAACCCCTCCCTCATCCTGCAGGGCCGCCCTGTAAACCATCCCCCGCCAGCCGGAAAAAATGGATTATGGAACAGGCTGGCCGGTTGGTTGGCACATTACCATGACCCCGATATGCCGGGGCCGGCAGGATAAATATATTTTTTCTATTGAAGGAATATAATGTAATTTGTTGAAACAAATAAAAAGTTTGTGCCGCGGCACAAAAATGCGGGAAATGCTCATGCCTTCCGAATTCCGGCGGAAGGTACATGCAGTATGAGTAACTGAGGGGGTTTGGGCTTGACTGAACAGGAACAAATCAACGACCTGGAAGTAATTGACCTGAGAGAAAAGCTGCAGGTGCTCTTTAAATGGAAGTGGGTTATCGTCCTGATCACCGCGGCGGCGGTGGCGGCCGGTGCGGTTTGGAGCTTTTTTATCGCCAAGCCGGTGTACGAGGCAAAAGTTATGCTGCTGGTGACCATGTCCTCGGACAAGCAGGCCGCGGCCAAAAGCACGGACGACCTGGAGTCGCTGATCAACAGCGTGTCCCGCATACCGCAGCTGACCATGAATACATACGTCAACCAGCTGAAGAGCGAGATCCTTTTGCAGAGGGTGGCGGACAAACTTTCCCTGGACCCGGGGGTGTACAGCCCGGGGGTCCTTTCCAGTATAATTACCGCCACGGCGGTCAAGGACAGCAACCTTATAGACATCAGGGTCCAGCATAACGACCCGGCCATGTCGTCGAAGATAGCCAACACGCTGTCGGAGCAGTATCTGGCCCTCATTTCTGAAAAGAACCAGACCCAGATGAACCGTTCGGTGGGGTTCCTGGACACCCAGAGGCAGAATGTCGAGAAAGAGCTGGCGGCGGTGACACAATCGCTGGAGGCCTTTGAGTCCCAGCCGGGAGGGGTACCCTTCCTGGAGCAGCAGTTTACCTCGAAAAACGAGGACCTGTCCAAGTACCAGTCCATGCTGAACGAGACAAAGGTCAACCTGAGCCAGGCCGGAGCGGGCCTGGAGGAGACCAAAAAACAGCTGGCGGCGGCAAAGCCCGACAGCCCGGACTACGCCAGGCTGAGCCAGGAACTTGCCGCCAGGGAGACCGCGGTAAAGGAGCAGCAGGCCAGGTTAAGCGCCGTGGAGGGAGTAATAGCCCAGATACGGCAGGAGCTTAACGCCATTCAAAGCGACCTGGCCCGGAAAAAGGCCAAGAAGGAAAACCTGGAGGCCGAGAAAAAGCGCCTGGAGGATGCCCGCAACCTCCTGGCCCAGAAGGTGACCGAGACACAGATCGCCGGGTCCATCGACCTGGGGGAAACCTCCATTATGGTGGTTTCGCCGGCCATGGTGCCCTCCGTCCCGGTTAAGCCGGACAAAGTCAAAAACACCGCCATGGCCTTCGGCCTGGGCTTAGTGCTGTCCATATTCGTCGCCTTCCTGCTGGAATACCTGGATAACACGGTAAGGAGCCCGGAAGATGTTGGGGCGAGGCTGAACGCCACCCTGCTGGGGGCGGTGCCGGTTACCGGGAACGGGAAAAACGGAAAGGGAGGCCCTGACGGGGCAGGGAAGGGACTGATTGCGGATACGGACCCCAGGTCTTCTGCCGCCGAGGCCTTCCGGGGTATAAGGACCAACGTGGGCTTTGCCTCGGTGGATAGGCCCAGTTCTGTGATACTGGTCACCAGCCCTGCGCCGGAGGACGGGAAATCAATGGTGGCCGCAAACCTGGCGGCGGTAATGGCCCGGGCCGGGCGGAAGGTTTTGCTGGTGGACGCCGACCTGCGCAGGCCGACCCTGGACCATATCCTGGGGATTGATAACGGCAACGGACTGGTCAACCTCCTGGCCCGGGGAGAAGACCTGTCCGGGGTTGTCCGGCAGGGCCCGGTGGAGGGGCTCAGCCTCCTCACCAGCGGCCCCGTCCCCCCCAACCCGTCCGAGTTGCTGGCCTCAAACAAAATGGCGGAATTTCTTTCCTCGGCCCGGGAGTCATATGATACGGTAATTCTGGATTCGCCCCCGGTGCTGGCGGTGACCGACCCGCTGATACTGGCGTCCCGGTCCGACGGGGTGGTCATGGTGGTGAAGTCCGGCATCAGGACCGAACCGGCGGCCCACGCCCTGGAACAGCTGGACAACACCGGCGCCAGGCTGCTGGGAGTGGTGCTGAACATGGTCAAGGCCGGGAAAAAGGGCTACGGCTACTATTACGACTACCAGTCCGCCCAGGCGGGGGGGTGAGGGTGGCTTATACTGAGTGAATAGGGGGCCGGGAATTCAGAATTCAGAATTCAGAATTCAGAAGTCCGGGCATTCCTTTTATGAGGACTCAGAACTCAGAACTCAGGACTCAGAATTCCGGGTATTCGTTTCGAGCGGCCCGTAAGGGATATGCAGCCGGGTCTTAACTCTTACCCTGCCTGCATGCACCCCCGGAGCATCATGCCTTTTCATTATTTATGGTGCCGCTTGAAAAAGTGGCATGAGAGTCTGGATTCTGACTTCTGAATTCTGGATTCCGACCCCACAAGATGTCAGTATAAGTTATTTTCAGGGTAGAATGGGTGTTTGCTGATACTGATTCACTCAGTATCAGCCTTTTTCGGATTCGATCAATTTCATCAAATCCATTTTTGCATAAATTACGCGATGTATTTCAACAATTTTCTTCTGCTCCTGTACAACATAAAACACAGCGTAGTTTTCTACCGGCAGCATTCGATAATCATTCTGCAAAGACCTTACCGGGCGGTATAGTTTGTGCGCGTAAGGAAAATCACTTAATAGGGAGATGGAATGATCCAATGCGTCAAGAAGGGCCATTGCCGCCTTTGGCGCTTTCAACCGGTCTGATATATACAGGATAATGTCTGTTATATCCTGCCTTGCTGCCGGAAGGTAAATTATTTCATACATTGCTGTTGTCCGCCTTTTTTTGCAGGGCCTGCCTTAAATTGTCGAAGATCTCTTTATGGGAAAAACGCTGGTTGGTTTGTTTCGCTTGCATTTCCGCTTCTTTTAGCTTGAAATACACTTCACTTTCAAATTGAAGCTTTTCATAGGCTTCAAAACTCATGACAACCATATCCCCGTACCCATTCTTTGTTAAAAAGACGGGCTCGGAAGTTTCGTGGACGAACTTTGAAATGTCTGCGAAATTATTTCGCAAATCTGAAACCGGTCTGATTTGCGGCATATATTAATCCCCCTCAACTATTTTAGTAGAAAATTATCATAATTATGCTAAAATGTCAAGGTCAAATGAGTATCTTGTTGCCGGAACCCATTTCCCTGTTTCCGCAAAATGCGCCTGGTGTCTAAAACTGCCGGATTGATGCCTGAAAGTGTCTGTTTGATGTCTGAAAAGGGCTTTGGTATACCATTTTGATATGCATAAATCAAATTTACGTAACTTAAGCATTATTCAACAAAATTGTATATGATATATCAAAATGCGCTATGGAAAATATGGTAAATTGTATGTATAATAAGAGATGTTTCAAAATAATTTGACTCTGTTGGTGGCCAGGAGTGCATCATAAGCAAAACAATGGAGGCGATTTCCATTGTCTGTGGGCTCTTATAATACACATGTGGGAAAAGGCGCCCTGGCCGGGAGCGGCGGCGTTTTCGCCGGAGCGGCGGCTTCCGGCCCGGGGATAAGGCTGCTTAAAATGCTCGGTGTTCCCGCCATAGCCCTGGCCGACGCGGGGGCCATATGCCTTTCCATGGCCGCCGCCTACTTTGCCGCCGCGAATATAGTGCCGGCTTTCAACCTGGGCATAGGCCCGGTAAGGCCGGACCAGGTGTATGCCCTGTGGTGGTTTCCCCTGCTGTGCGTCCTGGTGATGGCCTACGAGGGGTCCTACAGAAACAGGCTCCCCTTCTGGCAGGGGCTTAAATACATAATAAAGGACATCACGGTGGCGGTGGTGCTGTCGGTCCTCTATGTCTTCTTTTCCAAGTCCTATGACGTCGCCTCGCGGTCGCTTTTCATACTCACCTATATCATGTCCATACTCCTGGTCCCGCTGGCCAGGTACGGCGTGCAGAGGCAGCTCTTCCGGAAGGGCATCTGGCAGAGGCCGGTGCTGATACTGGGGGCGGGAAAGACAGCCGAGCTCCTTATCCGGGGCTTCCGGCGCGAGTCCTTCATGGGCTACCGCCCGGTGGGCCTGCTGGAGGACGACCCCGGCAAACTCAGGGGCATTATCGCCGGCACCAGGCGTGTCCCGGTGCTGGGAGGCTTTGACGACGTCGAGGCCGTGATGAAGGAAACCGGAGTCCGGGACGTGATCATCGCCGCCCCGGGAATGGAAAACAGGCACCTTGTCAAACTGACCAACCGCCTGCAGCAGATATCCGCCAACGTAATGCTGGTGCCCGACCTCTTCGGCATCCCCCTTACCGGCATCAGGGTGGACCACCTCTTTGACGAAAAGGCCGTCATACTGTCCATGCAGAACAACCTGGCCTCGCCGGGAAACCGCATACTGAAAAGGTGCTTCGACATAGTGGTGGGGACTTTAATCCTCATTCCCCTAATCCCCATACTTTTACTGATTGCCGCCGCCATTCGCCTGGACTCCCCCGGCGGGGCCATATTCTCCGGCAAGAGGATAGGCCGGGACGGAAAGGAATTCCCCTGCTACAAATTCAGGACCATGCATCTGAATAACGATAAAATATTGAAAGAATACCTTCAAAACAACCCCGAAGCACGGGAGGAGTGGGAAAGGTTCAACAAGCTGAGGGGGCATGACCCAAGGGTCACCAGGGTGGGAAGGTTTTTGCGGAAGTTCAGCCTGGACGAGCTGCCCCAGATAATAAACGTTATCAACGGCGAAATGAGTCTGGTGGGGCCAAGGCCGTATTTGCCCAGAGAGCGTAAAGACATGGAAGCCTATGCCGACATCATATTGAAAACCCCGCCCGGCATAACCGGCCTCTGGCAGGTGAGCGGGCGGAGTGAGATAGACTTTAATGGAAGGCTGCACATGGAGTCGTGGTATGTGAGAAACTGGTCGCTGTGGCAGGATATAACGCTGCTGATAAGGACCATCGGCGTGGTGGTCAGGAGCGAAGGGGCGTACTGATTTTGGGCGGGAGAGTATGGTGGAAATTCTTATACTGAATAAATATGGGGTCAGGAATCCAGAATTCAGAATTCAGAATTCAGAATCCAGAACCTCATGCCGCGGGTTTTCCAAAAGGTGTCCGGAATTCTACACTGAAAATTCTTATACTGAAATTCTGTGGGGTCGGGAAGCCAGAAGTCAGGAGCCAGAAGCCAGAATTATAGGCAGCCCCTTGTTTTTTCATCCTTTATGGTGCCACTTTAAAAAGTGGCATAGGGGTCTGAGTTCTCATAAATGGGTTCGCTTGCGGGCAGGGGGAGTGTTAAACCCCGGCTGCATCATCTCCGGCTGCAACAGTCTCTAAACTCGGTCGCCAAAGGACTGTCAACCGCCTTCGAAAGTCGCGTCCTGCTCCTCTCAGGCTTTT
>JBMOPF010000035.1:0-6953 GCA_049325075.1 Bacillota bacterium
CGTCCAGCCGCCAAATTGTCAGTCCTTGGGCTCGGTCGTTAAGAGACTGTAGCAGCCTCCGATAAATTCCGCCCGGGGTTGAACACTCCCCCCGGATGCATGTCGCTTAAGGGTCCCCCGAAAGGAATGCCCGACCATTCTGAATTCTGAATTCTGGCTTCTGGATTCTGGATTCCGCCACCTGCAAGGTGGCATCGGCTGAAGGCCGGGCAGGTATATAAAATGCCCATACCGTGTATACTATTGAAAAAAATGTCGGGGTTGTTTATATTGGCAAAGATAAGGTGGTTTATAACCGGTCTGTTTATAATCTTTGTGGCGGCGGGGGCTGCTTTTGCAGGGCTGAGTTTGCTGGTGGGGCCGGAGGCCAGGCCGGCGATACCTGTTTTCGGCCAAGGCGAAAGACTTTCCGTATCTCCAGGGGCTGTTTTGAAAAAGGAAAACTGCTACCTCTGCGGGGATGTTGAGCTTATTTTTCAGGGGGTGGCGCCTGGAAATATGCTTGGCAAGGATCTGAAGGGATTGCAGGAGGATTACCCGGAAAGTGACGGGTGGACCGTGGAACTGAAAGATCCAAAACTTGTTGTGCTGAGAAAAACCATTAATGATTTTTGCGGCAGGCACAGCCTGTACAGGCACCTTGGGGTAAAGAACGGCAGGCTTGCGGTTTATCAGGGCCCTCTGGGGTTTGATCAGAAGCTTTTAAGGGTTGAGGAAAATATTATAGTGCGGGAACTTCCCCAGGCTTTGCGCCAAAACCTTGAAAAGGCGGCCAACTTTAATAATTTGCCCCCCGGGGAGAGGGCCGCGCTTATAAATGACCTGGAATTCGTGGACCAGAATGTGCTCAACAGCACCCTGGAAAACCTTGATGAGTCAGCCGGGCGGAATTCATGAAGCAGTACCGGACCAAGGTATGCAGGGGGAAGAAGGATATTGGAAGGGGATTAAAGAATTACCCTTTAACTGGTTGGTTGGGGGGAATCCCTTTTGTTGATACTGGGAATCGACCCCGGTACCGCCATTACCGGCTTCGGTGTGGTGGATTATACCGGCAACAGTTTCAGGGTTTACGAGTATGGCTGTGTGAGAACAGACCCTTCGCTGGACCTGTCCCTGCGCCTCAATGCAATCCACCGGGAACTGACCGGATTGATTAGCAGGCGCAGGCCGGACCATTTTGCGGTGGAGGAGCTATTTTTCAATAAAAACGCCAAGACGGCCCTGGCGGTGGGACACGCCAGGGGAGTAGCCATGCTGGCCGCGGTACAGGCCGGCGTCCCGGTTTTCGAGTACACCCCGCTCCAGGTGAAGCAGGCAGTTGTGGGGAACGGCAGGGCGGCAAAGGAACAGGTCCAGTTTATGGTCAGGGCGCTTCTTGCTTTAAAGGAAATACCAAGGCCGGATGATGTTGCCGACGCTCTGGCTGTGGCCGTGTGCCATGCCTTCAGGTGGACGGGCGCGGAGGCGCTGAGAAGATGATAGCTTTTTTGAGGGGGATCCTTCATTCGGTAAAGGGAGACACCGTGGTGGTGGACGTTAACGGGGTGGGGTATCTGGTGCAGGTGCCGCTGTCGATTATGCCCGGCCTTCCCTCCCCCGGCGGTGAAATTTTAATCCACACGCACATGGCGGTCCGTGAGGACGGTGTCAGCCTGTATGGATTTGATTCCACTGAAGCGCTGGAAGTATTCCGGCTGTTGATAAATGTGAGCGGGGTGGGGCCCAGGGGGGCGCTGAGCATACTGTCTGTGATTACACCCGGCGGCCTGGCCGCGGCAGTGAGGGAGGATAATACCGCCCTTATCACCAGAGCCCCCGGCATAGGAAAAAAAACCGCTCAGAGGATTATACTGGACCTCAAGGATAAATTCGGCAAAGAGGAATATGTATCCGCCGCGGGGATGCCTGAATCGGACCGGGCCGACGGCGCCGGTGAGGCGGTGGAAGCCCTGGTGTCCCTTGGTTTTGGAGCGCCGCAGGCTGTTCAGGCGGTGGACAGGGCAGGTAAAAAGCTGGGCCGGGATGCCGCTACGGCTGAAATTGTCCGCCATGCCCTGAAGATACTGGCTGATTCCCGGTAGGCCGCCCGGTGGCGGCCGGATTTTGTGTAAGGGAAAGAGGGGTCAATATGGAAGGAAGCCCTGAAGACAGAATTGTGTCGCCGGAAACCCGGGCCGAGGACGGCGAAGTGGAGTTAAGCCTCCGTCCCCGGAGGTTTTCCGAGTATATAGGCCAGAAAAAGGTCAGGGAAACCATAGAGATATTTATTGCCGCCGCCAGGGAGAGGGGGGAGGCGCTGGACCATGTTCTTCTCTACGGCCCCCCCGGACTGGGCAAGACCACCCTGGCCGGCATAATCGCCAGTGAGATGGGGGTCGGAATAAGGATTACTTCGGGGCCTGCCATTGAGAGGCCCGGGGATCTTGCGGCCATACTTACCAATCTGGTGGCCGGCGATGTGCTGTTTATAGATGAAATCCACAGACTGAGCAGGCCGGTGGAGGAAATACTCTATCCGGCCATGGAGGACTATGCCATTGATATCATCATCGGGAAAGGTCCCGGCGCCAGGTCCATCAGGCTGGATCTCCCACGTTTCACCATGATTGGCGCCACCACCAGGGCCGGCATGATTACCTCTCCGCTGAGGGACCGCTTTGGGGTAATCAGCAGGCTTGACTATTACCGGGAGGATGAATTGGTGGCCATCATAAAGAGGGCGGCCTCCATCCTTGGTGTGGAGGTGGACTCCGGCGGGGCGCTGGAAATAGGCAGGCGGTCCAGGGGGACGCCCAGGGTGGCCAACAGGCTGCTGAAAAGGGTTCGTGATTATGCCCAGGTGCGCCATGACGGGGTGATTAACCGGCAGGTGGCTGCCGAGGCGCTGGAATTTTTCGAGGTGGACCCGCTGGGTCTGGACGAGATAGACCGCCGGCTGCTTCGAGCAATAATAGAAAAATTCGGCGGGGGCCCGGTGGGGCTGGACACCCTTGCCGCCGCCGTGGGAGAGGAGTCCGATACAGTGGAGGATGTTTATGAGCCGTACCTGATGCAAAAAGGTCTTCTGGCCCGGACTCCCCGGGGGAGGATAGCCACACCCGGGGCGTACAGCCACCTTGGGATTCCCCTGAATAGGAAGGAGCCGGAGCAGGGAAGGCTTGAGATTGGGGACTGATTGTCAATTGCAACATTCTCCGGGGGGAGGTGCTTTCGGCCGGCGGCCGGATAAAAAAGATGAAACTGCTTCTTCACATTTGTTGTGGCCCCTGTTCAATATACCCGGTCGACTTTCTCAGAAAGGAGACGGGGGTGGATGTGACCGGTTATTATTTCAATCCCAATATTCACCCGTATACGGAGTGGAAAGCCAGGAGGGACACACTGGCGGCCTATGCCTCCGACATCGGCCTGGACCTGATGATTGACCAGAACTACCTGCTGGAGGAATTTATAAGGGGTGTGGTGCACCGGGAAACGGAAAGGTGCTCATTTTGCTATGACATGCGGCTGAGGAAGACCGCGGAGACTGCCGCCATCAACCATTTTGACGCCTTTACCACAACGCTTCTGGTGAGCCCTTACCAGAAGCATGAAATGATCATTGAAACAGGGCGGAGGGTTGCTCAGGAGACCGGGGTGGAATTCCTCTATCATGACTTCAGGCCCGGGTACAGGGAGGCCACTGCCCGCTCCAGGGAACTGGGCATGTACCGCCAGAAATACTGCGGGTGTATATACAGTGAAAAGGAAAGATATTATAAAAAAACTAATACTGAGTGAATTCCGGGTCGGAAGCCAGAAGCCAGAATTCAGAATACAGACTCTCATGCCACATAAATGTGGCACCATTGGGGATGAAAATTACGTCTCATTTTAAGTCACAAGCACACAAAGCTTACAGAGGAATGGCTGTAAGGAATGCCCAGGCATTCTGACTTCTGGATTCTGACTTCTGGATTCTTGACAGTATAAGAATATCAGTATAAGCATTAAACGGGGGTGGTTTTATTGCCTGATCCTTTTTTCTCCCTGGGAAGGCTGGTGCTTATCGGGGGCATTTCGCTGGTGGTCCTGGGGGGGCTGATGATGCTTGCCGGCAGGCTCTTCAGCCTGGGCCGGCTTCCCGGGGATATTTTTATACAAAAGGGCAACTTCAGCTTCTACTTTCCACTGGTGTCCTGTATATTACTGAGCATTTTACTGACCATTGTCCTTAATATTATCTTCAGGAGATAAATACAGCCACCCTGCAGGGTGGTTTTTTTGCAGGAAAAACCAAGGGACTGTCGAATTCCTTTTCTGTAATTAAATACATTCGGAGGTAAACCATGTACAGGGACAGGGGCTTCGGGTTTTTTCCGGCTTTTCGTCTGTTTTTTTTGCTGCTGATGGTGGCTGTTTTCCCCGTCAGGGCTGAAAGCATGGTGTCGGTGGTTCCAAACACAGTTCGCATAGGTCTGGCCCAGGGGGTTCAGTACCAGGATTTTCATGTGCAGGGCAGGTACAGGGCGGTTGACCTGAACAGCGGGAAATATCTGGCTGATGTTTTGCCGGGTGAGAAGTGGCAGGTGCGCTATAATGGCGGAACCATGCAATTGTACCGGAACGGGGTGCAGGAGGCCGTTGCCGGAAACTCTCTGGGCCTGGAGCAGGCAGGGATTCCGGTGGCGGTGCTGGGTGGTGACGGGACAATTGGAAAGCCGGGCAGTGATGACAGCCTTTATGTCATCAGCGGGCAGGGGGATATTTCCGGTCTCGGCATCGACGGCGGTGAAATCAGCCTTTTAAGCGACTCAGGGGTCTCAACCTTGAGAGGGGGGGCGGGTCAAAACCTTGTGGCCATCGCATCCGGAGGCGGCGACCGCCTGTACCGGGGAAACATGGAATTCAGACTGGCGTCCGGGGGAATAACAGTCATCAATGAGTTGCCCCTGGAGGAATATCTGTACGGGGTGTTGCCCGGTGAAATGCCGTCCTCCTGGCCCATAGAGGCACAGAAGGCGCAGGCGGTGGCAGCCCGCAGCTATGCGCTGGCGAATCTGGGAGCCTACAGTTCATATGGCTTTGATCTTATGTCCGGACAGATGAGCCAGGTGTACGGCGGCTACGATGCGGAGCAGCCGGCGGCCACCAGGGCCGTGGATGAAACAAGGGGTATGGTGTTGTTGTGCAGGGGGGAGCCTGTGAGCGCCTTTTTCCACAGCAGCAGCGGTGGATATATTGAAAACGCCGAGGATGTCTGGAGGGACCCTCTGGAATACATATCTTCCAAAGCAGACCCCTTCGATAAAAATGATAAGTACTACAATTGGCTGGTTGATTATGATCAGAAACAGCTGGTCAGCCAGCTGGCCTTGAAAAAGGCGCTTTACAATAAGCCGGGTATGCCGGAAAGGGTTTTTTCCGCGGTGGATGACATCAGGGTTCTGGAAATGACCGCCAGCGGGGCAAGGGTAAAGAGAATGAGTATTACCGGGACCGGGGACGACGGGAGTCCAATGACGGTGGAGATAGCCAATGCGGATGCCGTCAGGTCGGTTTTGGGCCTTAAAAGCGCGCTGTTTACCATGAAAAAGACAACCACCCCGGAGGGCGGGCTGAAGTCCGTTTCTTTTACGGGTTCGGGATACGGGCACGGGCTGGGCATGTCCCAGTACGGCGCGCTGGGCATGGCCAATCGGGGTTATAATTACCGGGATATATTGGGATACTATTATAATAATTGCCAGGTCGGGCTTTTAACGGAGTAGTTTGTTTTGAAGGTATCTGATTTCGACTATTATCTTCCTGATGAATTGATAGCGCAGGAGCCACTTCCGCACAGGGACGAGTCGAGGCTCATGCTGGTCAGGAGGGACAGTGAGTCATTTGAGCATAAAATGTTCAGGGATGTCAAGCAATTGCTCCGGGCCGGGGATGTACTGGTATTAAACGATACCCGGGTCTTGCCGGCCAGACTTTTTGCCGTGCGGGAAGATACCGGGGGCAGGGTGGAGGTGCTCCTGGTCCGGGAGACAGGGGACCGGCTCTGGGAGGTTCTGGTGAAGCCGGGGCGCCGGGCGAGGCCTGGGGCGGTGCTGATTTTTGGCGGTGGCCTGTTGAAGGGCGCCATAGTCGGTTGCACTGAAACCGGTGAGCGCCTGATCCGCTTTGAAAGCAGTGTCCCGTTCCGGGAGGCGCTGGACAAAATAGGGATAATGCCCCTGCCGCCGTATATAAAGAAATATCCCCGGGATCCCGGGCGCTACCAGACGGTATATGCCCGGAAGGAGGGTTCCGTGGCAGCCCCCACCGCCGGCCTGCATTTTACAGGTAAACTCCTGGATGAAATAAAGGAAATGGGCGTGGAGGTTGTTACGGTGCTGCTGCACGTGGGGCCGGGAACATTCAGGCCGGTAAAGACGGAAAATGTCACGGACCACCGCATGCACGAGGAGTATTTCGAGATTTCCGTCAGGGCGGCGGAAATTATAAATGAGGCTGTACAGGACCCGGACAGAAGGGTAATCGCAGTGGGCACCACAACGGTAAGGTGCCTTGAGTCCGGCTCCGGCAACCAGGGCAGGGTCAGGCCGGGTTCCGGCTATACCGGTATATTTATATATCCGGGATACAGGTTCAAGGTTATTGACGGGCTGATTACAAATTTTCACCTTCCCCGGTCAACCCTGATTATGATGGTAAGCGCCCTGGCCGGCCGGGAAAAAATAATGAGGGCATACCGGGAGGCGGTGGAAAGACGCTACCGTTTTTTCAGTTTCGGGGATGCGATGATTATACTTTAGGGATATGCTGAAGGGTCGGAATACAGAATCCAGACCCCCATGCCACTTTTATAAGTGGCACCATAAAGGATGAAAAAGGAATGCCCGGAATTCTGAGTTCTGAGTTCTCATAAGGGGTCGCTTGCGGGCAGGTGGAGTGTTAAACCCCGGCTGCATCATCTCCGG
>JBMOPF010000036.1:0-57823 GCA_049325075.1 Bacillota bacterium
AGAAGGAACTTTTTGATGCTCTCGGTCTTGATAAATATGTTGTTTAGTACTACGTTTTTGATGCTGAAAGTCTTGGTAATAAAGGATTCTCGAAAATAAAAACTAATATTTCGTAAACTCATGCTAGCTCCTGGTAAAGGATCTGATTTTCCAAACCGTTCGCATCTGAAATGTCCATATCCACCCGCCTGCTTCCTGTATCCTTTTCCATCCAACAACCGTTCCTTTCTTCATAGCCCGCAATATAATTTTGCTATAGTATTGATTATACAAAATTTTGCCATAATTGTAACCTGAAAATTCATAAATATACAAATTTCTCTGTAGAAATTATATATATTTGAAAAAAATACCGCATAAATGCGGTATTTTAAAACCTTTTTTATTTTTCCCGAATACCCAAGGTATGAGCCCGGTTACCGCCAGGACCACCAATATGGCGTTAGCAAGGTGATTATATCACAGAATGACTGTATTTTCTCAATGTATTGTTCTGGTGGATTATCAGTCAAAAGAGATTTTCTCCCCTGCCCCGAAAACTATATTCGCCTTGTAGGACAACCTGTGTATGGCCTTGATATATCTGATTGTTTTATTCTTGTACCTCATCACCAGCGAGTGTGTCTCGGCCATGTCATTCCCCAGCATGCGGACACCCCTGAGCAACTCGCCGTCGGTTACCCCCGTGGCGGCAAATATGGCATCGTCCCCTTTTACCATATCGTCCATGTACAGTATTTTATCGATGTCGGTTATGCCCATCTTGGCACAGCGCTCTCTGTCCTCGTCATCCTCCGGCCACAACCTGGCCTGCATTTCGCCCCCCAGGCACTTGAGGGCGGCGGCGGCAATAACACCCTCCGGCGCCCCGCCTATGCCCAGACACAGGTCGATACCGGTGTTGGGAATGGCGGTGTATATGGCAGATCCCACATCACCGTCACCTATCAGGCGCACCCTGGCACCCGCCTTCCGCACCGCCTCGATTATTCCCTGGTGGCGGGGACGATCCAGTATCATTACGGTGCAGTCGGACACCCTTTTTTCATTGGCCTCTGCAACTATCTTCAGTGTTTTTTCCACGGGGTCGTCCAGGTGTATCTTTCCTGCCGCCCTTGGTCCCACAGCTATCTTGTCCATATACATGTCCGGGGCGTGCAGCAGGTTGCCCCTCTCGGCAATGGCCACAACCGACATAGCATTGGGAAGGCCCTTGGCCAGTATATTTGTTCCCTCCAGCGGGTCCACGGCCACATCCACCTCGGGATAATCAGCATTCCCCAGTTCCTCGCCGATGTAAAGCATGGGGGCCTCGTCCATTTCACCTTCACCTATGACCACAGTCCCCTTTATGGCTATGGTGTCAAACATGGCGCGCATGGCGTTGGTCGCCGCCCCGTCCGCCTCATTCTTTTTACCCCGGCCCATCCACTGAGAGGCGGCCAGCGCAGCCACCTCGGTGACCCTTACCAGCTCGAGGGTCAGTTCTCTTTCCATAAATAGCTCACACTCCCTGAAAAACCAAATTGATTGATTAATTATATTGTAGCACAATATAAACTATGTGTGGACTATTTAATTATTATTCTTAAATGTGACATATCATTTCTTATGCTGCACAAACTCCATGGTCAGAACTCAGAACTCAGGACTCAGGACTCAGAAGGATTTGAGCATTCCTTTCAGCAGAACAAAGCCGCCCTACGGGCGACGCCGCTGTCCCAGCGGCGGGAATCCAGAATCCAGAAGTCAGAATCCAGAAGTCCAGGCATTCCTTTCAGGTGACCCTAAAGTAACATGCATCTGGGGTGAGTGATTTAAGCCCGGGCGGAATTTATCGTAGGCTGCTACAGTCTCTTAACGACCGAGCCTAAGGACTGACGAGCCGGCTGCAGGACGCTGACGGCAGCCTGAACCGACGCATGGACGCGGCGTTGAAGGCGGTCGGCTGTCCTTTGGCGACCGAGTTTAGAGACTGTTGCAGCCGAAGATCATGCAGCCGGGGTTAAACCACTCCCCCCGACCCGTGAGCGACCCCGGAGCGACCCCGGAGCATCGCCAATGTATACTTTCCTACACTAGAACAAAGCCGCCCTCCGGGCGGTGCCGCTGTCCCAGCGGCGGGAATTCAGAATCCAGAAGCCAGAAGCCAGAATTCCGTGCATTCCTGAGTTCTGAGTTCTGAGTTCTGACAGAATAAGCATATCAGTATGAGTATTTTCAGGGTAGTTTCCCATGCCGCCAGCAAAATACGAGGAATACACAAACCCTTCTGACTCCGGCCAACCGGAAATGCATCCTTGGCATCTATAATATGCATGGGGTTTTAAGCCACAGTCTGACTCCCCTCCCATGTTGTGCCAGACATAAAAAAAGGGGCTTGTCAAACAATATATTCATACAAATGCAAAGGGGGAGTTGCCAATTGGTGCGTGAAGGTTTAATACCCACTGTACTCGGCACCGCAGTAACCGCCACCGGGCTGGCGCTGAAAGATTCAAACCCGGCGCTGGGATGGGGAATCGCCGGGTTCGGGCTGGCACACCTTGTACTGGGAGCTATTGATTTGATGGAACACAACCGGAATTTCGACTTCTAGCTTATTTGCCGCCCCGGGGGCGGCAAAATACCCCATTTTCCATTATCAGCCGGGTAACCTTTCCGGGAACGCCGCCGCCAATATTTTCCCCGCCAATCCGTACAAGGGGCATCACTCCCATCAGCGCGCTGGTTAAAAAGGCCTCATCCGCACCGGCCAATTCCTCCGGGCGCACCTTTCTCTCCTCCGCCTGCAAATCCATATCCCTGCAGGCCTCTATTACACGCTGCCTGGTTATCCCCGGCAGCAGCCCGCTTTCAACATCCGGGGTCGACACCCTGCCCCCTGATATAATAAATATGTTGCTGGCGGAACCCTCGGCAAGGTTTCCGGAAATATTTATAAAAAGGGCCTCGCTATAGCCGCCCTCCATGGCTGCCCGCCGGGCCAAAATATTCTCCCAGTAATTGAGGGTCTTGTGCCTCACCAGGGGCGAGGTTTCATTCCTTCTGTGCCCGGCAAAAACTGCGCTTACTCCCTTTATGTAATTTTCATCCACATACGGGTTTGTCCTGGCCCGGATGACGACCGACGGCCCGGACCCCCCTTCACCTGCGGTAAGGGTCATGCGCAGGCCTCCGCCCTCCATTTTGTTTTTTGCCGCTGTTTCATACACCATCTCCTCCAGTTTTCCAGGCCCGAAGGGAACTGATAGCCCCAGTTCACCGGCAGACCTGAAAAGCCGCGCCAGGTGCCTTTCCGGGACAACGGGCCTTCCTCCTGACACCTTAATTGTTTCAAACAGCCCCATCCCGTAAAGCACAGCCCCATCGCCGGCCGGCACAGCCGCCTCGGCCGCTGAAAGATATTCCCCGTTGAGACAAACCACCCTTCCAATGTCCATCACCATTCTTATCAGTCTCCCAGCCATTTTTAATTAATTCTCCTAAATCACGATGCCCAGCACCCTAACCAGCGCCCTGGCCTTGTCCAAGGTCTCCAGGTACTCCGCACGGGGGTCGGAATCTATGGTTATTCCCCCCCCAACATTAATATAAATGTTTTTTTCTGTAAAGATCATTGTCCTGATCACTATATTCAGGTCGGCGTCCCCGTTGAAGGCCAGGTACCCTATCGACCCGCAGTAAATACCCCTCCTGACCGGCTCCAGTTCCTCTATAATCTCCATGGCCCTTATTTTGGGGGCGCCGGTTATGGAACCGCCGGGAAAGGATGCCTCCAGCAGGTCCACAGCAGTTTTTCCCCTTTCCAGCCTGCCCTCCACCGTCGACACCAGGTGAAACACAGTGGGGTATTCCTCCAGCCTGTACAGCTCCGGCACATGCACCGTTCCCGGCCGGCACACCCTGCCCAGGTCGTTCCTTTCCAGGTCCACTATCATTACCAGTTCGGCCCTGTCCTTTTCGCTGTTCCAGAGCTCATCCCGCCAGGCGGCGTCCTTTTCCGGTATTCCCGACCTTGGGCGGGTGCCTTTTATGGGGCGGGTCTCCACCACACCGGAGGAAACCTTTAAAAACCTTTCCGGGGAGGCGCACACCACGCTATAATCGCCGCAGTCAAGGTACGCCGCCATCGGGGCGGGGTTGATCTCCCTCAGCCTGACATAGACCTCCCACGGGTCTTCCCGGGCGGGCAGGCAAAACCGCTGGGACAGGTTAACCTGAAAAATATCTCCGGCGGCTATATACTCCCTGGCCCTTTCCACTATTCCGCAGTAGCCTTCAGGGGTAAAACATGAGGCCATCCCGGCCGCACCGGCCCCCGGCGGAACGCTCCCCACGGCCCCGGCCCCTCTGTCCGCCGCCCTGTTTGCTTCCCGCATCCCCCGGCCAAGCCTCTCCTCAAGCCAGTGCAAACGACCCCACCCGTATGACTCCCTTTCTGCCGATCCTTCCAGGGGGAAACCGGTGGATGAGATATACACCGCCCCCTCCTGGTGGTCCACGGCGGCCACCACATCATAAAATCCAAGGCGGCAGTCGGGAACAGCGGTGTCGTCCAGGGCCATCTCCGGCAGCCTTTCAATACGGCGGCCCAGGTCGTAGGAAAAAAAGCCGGCCGCGCCTCCGAAAAAGGGGAACGGGCATTGCCCCGGCTCTGTCCGGTACTGCTCCAGCAGCCTTTTTATAATGTCAAAGGGGTTGCCTTCCAGGCGCTCCACCTCTCCCGCCCGGGGTCCGGCACTCCATTCAAGCACTGTGCTTCCACCCCTGGAGGTCACGGTGAGAAAGGGGTCGGCGGACATGAAGGAATACCTGGAAAACCCCTTTATGACCATGCCGCTGTCCAGCAAGATACCGCCCGGCAGTCCGGCGACACCTTCAAAAAGGGAGACCGTGTCCGGAGGCAGGCCGGTTTTTTTAAGCAGTGGCAAATCCATAACCAACCCCCCGCAGGCCCAGAAAATTTGCAAGCATCTGCTTGCCGTGCATGGTAAGTATTGATTCCGGATGAAACTGGACACCCTCCACAGGGTAATTTCTGTGCCTCAGCCCCATTATTTCACCGGACCCGGCCAGCGCCGACACCTCCAGGCAGCCGGGAAGACCCTCCGGGCCGACCACCAGGGAGTGATACCGCCCCACCGCCAGCGGTGAGGGTATTTCACCAAAGACACCTTTCCCATCATGATGTATAACCGAGGTCTTTCCGTGCATGGGCCTGGCGGCCCTTACCACCCGTCCCCCAAAGGCCTGTCCTATCACCTGGTGCCCGAGGCAGACCCCCAGTATGGGAATCTTCCCGGCAAACCTCCTGACCAGCTCCAGGGAAATGCCGGCCTCATCCGGTGTGCAGGGGCCGGGCGAAATAATAATGTGACCGGGATTCATTCTTTCCACGGCGGCACAATCAATGCCGTCATTGCGGCGCACCAAAACCTCCACTCCCATCTCCCTCAAATACTGCACAATGTTGTAGACAAAAGAGTCATAGTTGTCAATCACCAGAACCAAAGTAATGCTTCCCCCCCAAAAAACCGGCCTTTTGTCAGAACTCAGAACTCAGGACTCAGAACTCAGAATGATTCGGGCATTCCTAACCTGAAAAGGCTTATACTGAGTGAATCCCGGGTCGGAAATACAGGAGCGGGATGCCGGAAGAATGGCTGTCTTAAACCTTCTGTCTCCGACCCAAACGGTAATGCCCCCCTGGCCATTCCGACAGCATTAGAATATCAGTATAAGCAAGAACAAAATCGCCCTGCGGGCGACTGGAATCCAGAATCCAGGAGCCGGAATCCAGAATGGTTGTAGACCTACGCTTAGAGCTGCCCTGTAGCCTCTTAGCGACCCCAAAGTAACATGCATCCGGGGGGAGTGATTTAAGCCCGGGCGGAATTTATCGTAGGCTGCTACAGTCTCTTAACGACCGAGCCTAAGGACTGACGAGCCGGCTGCAGGACGCTGACGGCAGCCTGAACCGACGCATGGACGCGGCGTTGAAGGCGGTCGGCAGTCCTTTGGCGACCCAGTTTAGAGACTGTTGCAGCCGAAGATCATGCAGCCGGGGTTAAACCACTCCCCCCGACCCGTGAGCGACCCCGGAGCGACCCCAAAAGTCAGAAGTTCTTCGAGTATTGCAAAAGTTATCCACAAAGCATAATTTCCTACACAAAAAAAGACCAGCACAAATATGCCGGTCCTCACTCCGCAATCTCCGAGTCGTCTCAGCTCGTCTATCTCATCTCAGCTCAACTGTCTCAAATATGTTTTGACAAAAAAAGTATAACATTGATCTAATGTTATCTCAACATTAAACTAAAAACATGTATTCCAAATTTTTTTGGCAGGTATTCTGTTATAAAATGTATTTAAAAAGACTGTCCGATCCGGGCATGGAGGATTATTATGCTGAAAACCTTTCAACAGATAGGCAGTGACCTTTTCAGGGCCGGCCTTAACAACTCCCACAGTGGAAATATCAGCGTCCGCCTGGGAGACAGGATCATGATCACCCGGCGGGGGTCAATGCTGGGGCACCTGGGAGAGGGCGACCTCATCGAAACAGGCCTGGAGAAGAACGACGGCAATACTGCCCTGGCCTCCACCGAAATAGGGGTTCACCGGGCTATATACCAAAGGACCCCCGCCCTGGCCGTGGTCCATGCGCACCCGCCCCACGCCGTTGCCCTTTCCCTGCTTGGTGATGAAATCATCCCTGTGGACGCCGAGGGCAAATACCTTCTGAAAAGGGTACCGCTGGTGTACGCAGAAAAGACCATCGGCTCAGTGGAGGTGGAAAGGCTGCTTCCCGAGGTCCTGCTGAACTACAAGATTGCAGTGGTTATCGGCCACGGCAGCTTCGCCGCCGGCCGGACACTTGAGGAGGCTTACCAGCTGACCACCAGCCTGGAACACAGCTGCAGAATAATATACCTGTCCAGGATGCTGGGCTTCAGGCCGGGGAACATTTCCGGTCGGCCGGAGTAGCCGGAGAAGTATTTACGTATGGCCGGAGATGCTGAAGGGCATTTCCGACCAACAGGTATTACCCATAAGCAAGGAGGTTTGAAGCAGCTATAGATTAATTAAATAAAAGCAAATAAAAAACAACAAACCATTGACACCAAACATATGCTCTACTTATAGTATTGGCAAGAGGTGGTGTAAATGGAAAAATTGTTAACATCTCACCAGGCCGCAAAGCTATTAAACGTGTGGCCACATACGTTGCGTCGCTGGGAAAAAGAAGGAAAATTAAAACCTTTACACACACCCGGCGGCCACAGACGCTATAAAGAATCACAGATAATGGCATTAATTGGTGAAGAGATAACTGAACACGGATCAAAACGTTGTGCCGTTTACGCCCGCGTATCCACTGCAAAACAAGCCGAAGTTGGAAATTTACAGCAAGAAGAACTAGAGGAAGATATGATCGCCATAGTAACCAGTTTTTCTGCCAGGATATACGGCAAGCGCGGCGGGCGAGTGGCAAAAAAGCTGACAGAGTTTATTGAGCAGGAGGTGACTGCTGATGAAAACGACAGTTAGAGGAGTAATCCTCCAGCTTAACGAAACTCAAAAATCTTTTTTGGATAATCTAATGGCCCGTTATTGCGCCGCTGTCAGGTGGTCATTTAAAAGGCTGTTGGATGGCTGGAAAGTCCAACAAGTTAGAGTTGCCGTACAGGCAAAGTTTAACCTTAATTCCCGACAGGCCAACGATGCGGTATTTGACGCCCGGGCAACCATATCATCTCAAAAAGAACTGGTAAAACTTAATCACAGCAATGCCGTCAAAAAGGTTGAATTTACTCAAAAGCAATTACACAAAGCCAGATCGCCAAAGAGAAAAGTCAGCCTTCAAAAAAGGTTGGACAAAGAACAAAGAAGATTGGCCTTCTGGCAAAAACACCTGGATAAGGGCACATTTCCCCCGGTGGTATTCGGAGGCAAAAAACTATTCCTGGAAAGATGCAAGGGCAACATCGCCAGGGAAGAATGGTTGGATGCCCGCAGCAACAGGTACTGCTCCAGGGGAGACAAAGCCAAAGGCGGCAATTTAAACGCCAGGCTATATGTCATAGATAATAACATCTACCTGGATATAGCTGCCGAAGCCGTTGAAACCAAAAAATCAATCCGGTACAACAGGATTAGAGTACCTGTTTATCTGGCCCACAAGCCCTCAAAGAAGACAGGCCGGATTAACGGCAAGGATTACCGGCAAATGGTTTTGGATTTTCTGAAAACCGGTGACGCCTATCAGGTGGAAATCACCCGGAAAAAGGAACGTTATTATATCCACGTCACAATTAAAGAAGAAGCGTCAGTGCCTTACACAGCAAGAAACGGCGTCATAGGCATTGACACCAACCCGGACGGCTTGGGTATAACTCATGCTGACTATCTGGGGCAATTTAAAGAGAGCCTCTGGCTCCATCAAGGAGAATGGACTTATGCCAGGGCAAACCGCAGGAATAACCTTATAGGCGAAACGGCAGTTATGGTTGTGGAAACAGCCAAAAAATCAAACTGCTCACTGGCTGTAGAGGACTTGAAATTCAAAGACGACAAATCCGTAACGGCCAAATTCAACAGGATGAGACACGGTTTTGTATGGTCAAAATTTTTGGAAGCTGTAGAAAGAAGGGCTGCCCGTGAAAGTGTCCCGCTCATAAAAGTATCGCCGCCTTTTACCTCAAAGATTGGTATTTTAAAATACCAGCAGCAATACGGGTTATCCGGCCACCAAGCGGCGGCATATGTAATAGCCCGGCGGGGGCTGGGTTTTAACAACGAAAAAGTGCCCAAGCCGTTAAAACAAAGGTTTATAAAAGCCGGGAAAGGCTTCAAGGAGTTAACCAACTGGAAGCAATGGAGTGTCATAAATAAGGCGGCAATGGCCGCCATAAAAAAATTAAAGAAAGGTGGTGCAAGCCTGGTTAACTGGCAACACCACAGAAAACAACTGTTAGGTATGGTGTAAACCTTTACCATAAAATTTTGCGGGTGGCCCGGTACACGCTGCGAAAGGCCGTGGTCGCAAGTAACTATCAGGTGGTGGGTAACACCCCCTTCCGGGCAGAACTGACCTTCGGGCCAGGCGAGTTGCCTTAAGGTAATTCACCCGGAACATGGACGAAAGTCCATGACTTAGCAGTTGAATCCTGTGACACTGCCTCCTGCGCAGTCGGCGGGAGAGAAAGCTAATAAATCTTAATTATTCTGTATAATCAGATTTGTTCAGCTTTCAGAAACCAGGTTCCGTTATGCAATTTAATGTTAAAAACACTGTAATTACTCTTGTAAAAGGTGATATCACCACCATGGACACCGAAGCCATAGTTAATGCCGCCAACTCGTCCCTACTGGGGGGAGGCGGTGTGGACGGGGCGATACACCGGGCAGGAGGGCCGCAAATCCTGGAGGAGTGCAGGCAAATAAGAGCCAGGCAGGGAGGCTGCCCGGCCGGTGAGGCGGTTATAACCGGCGGGGGAAACCTCAAGGCCGGCTATGTCATTCACACCGTAGGCCCCGTCTGGCACGGCGGGGACAGAGGGGAGGACCAACTTCTGGCCAATGCCTACCGGAATTCTCTTAGCCTGGCGGTAGACAACGGCATACGTACAGTATCCTTTCCCTCAATCAGCACCGGGGCCTACAGGTTTCCCACCGCCAGGGCCGCCGCAATTGCCGCGCAGACTGTGAAGAACTTTGTGGAGCAGGAAAAAGGCGCATTGGACGAGGTGAGGTTCGTTCTTTTCAGCGAACGGGATTTAAACATATACCGGGAGGCATGGGAGAGACTTACACGCATTTAGCCGCAGACAGTCCGGCCAGCCGGCCGGTGGAAAAGGCAATCTGCATGTTGAAACCTCCGCTGTCACCGTCAACATCAATAACCTCGCCGGCGAAATACAGCCCTTCCACCAGGCGTGAGGCCATGGTGCGGGGGTCTATTTCCCTGGTGGCCACGCCCCCGGCGGTGACCATGGCCTCGGCCAGAGGCCTTGTTCCGGTAATTTTAACGGGAAAATTTTTGATCAGCCCGGCCATTTCCCTCCAGACGGACCTGCCGGCCTCCCCGGCCTTTTTTCCGCCGTCAACCGAAGATAAACCTGTAATTTCCTGTGCCAGCCTGTCCGGCAGCAGTTCCCCGGCAATGCCGGCCACTGTTTTTCTCGGCCGTTCCCCGGCCAGGGAGGCCAGCCTTTTCTCCAGTTCATCAGCGCCGGTATCCGGAAATATGTCCACCAGCAGAGTCAGCCCCTGTTCACCGTCCGCCAGGCGGCGGGAAACCTCCCTGCTCAGGCCCAGCGCCGCCGGGCCTGAGACTCCGAAGTGGGTGAATATTATATCACCGCGCCTGTAACCGGCCCTTTTCCCCGTATTGTCCAACAGCGCAACCACGGCATCCCGCAGGGACAGGCCCTTCAGCCGGACCACAGAGGAATTTCCTTTGCTGACAAGGGGAACCAGGCCGGGCCGGGGGGTAACGATGGTGTGGCCGGCCTGCCGGGCCAGGTCATAGCCGTCCCCGGAAGAGCCGGTGCGGGGATAGGAGGCGCCACCGGCGGCAATAACCACGGCCCTGCTGCGAAAAACACCCCCGCCGGCGGCTTTTACTCCGGTGCAGCGCCCCTCCTCCAAAATAAGCTCCCGGACACTCACCCCGGTGATAACACGCACATCCCTTTCCCGCAGTTGTCTTTCCAGGGCCTCCACCACGTCGCCGGCACGACCGCTGCGGGGAAACACCCTGCCCCTGTCCTCCACCATGGTATTTACCCCGATGCTTCTGAAAAAATCCACACAGTCATTGCTTCCAAAGGCACTGAGGGCGCTGAGGAGGAATTTCCCGTTGCCCGGAACATTGTTTATAAAGTCCCCCGCTTCTGCGGTATTGGTCAAGTTGCAGCGGCCGCCGCCGGTCAGCCTCATCTTTCTTCCCAGGCGGCTGTTTTTTTCCAGCAGCAGCACCCCGGCCCCTGCCAGCGAGGCGGCCACAGCCGCGAAAATTCCGGCCGGACCGCCTCCCACAACAAGCACATCCACAATTTTTTCCCTTTTTTCACCCATTTGTTATCCCCTTTGGATATGGCCATGATAAAACTTATACTGAATGAATACCGGGTCAGAAGCCAGGAGTCAGGAGCCAGAAGCCAGAATGTCATGCCACATATATTATGTAGGAATTGGGAATCGGGAATTGGGGGGTGGTTCCCCGTGCCGCAAGCGTCACCGTCAGAGAACAAAAAACAAGGAATGCCCGGACTATTCTGGCTCCTGGCTTCTGGCTTCCGACCCCGAATTCACTCAGTATAAGCACAAAATCATTTTTCCCCCACCAGTCTTTCGGCCCTTTGCTGTATCTGTTCGTAAACCTCGTCCTCGTCTATGGTCAGCACCTTCCGCCCCTCCATGACCACCTTTCCGTCTATTATGACGGTGTGGACATCGGGCGACTGGGCGGCGTAAACAACGTTGGCCGTCCAGTCGTGCCTTGGAAACAGGTGTGGCCTTCGTGTTTCCAGCAAAATGATGTCCGCCTTGAAGCCCTTTCCAATTACACCCACCTGGTCCCCCAGGCCGAGGGCGGACGCGCCCCCCCTGGTCGCCATGCTCAGCGCCTGGAAAGACGGAAGGGCCAGGGGATCCATGTTATTCACTTTCTGCAGGAGGGCGGCGCTGCGCATTTCCTCCATCATGTCCAGGTTATTGTTGCTTGCCGCCCCGTCGGTACCCAGCCCCACCGTGACTCCGGCCTTAAGCATGGCCGTCACCGGAGCCACGCCGCTGGCCAACTTCATATTGCTTTCAGGATTGTGGGCCACCCCCACCTTTCTGCGGGCCAGTATCTCTATGTCCCCCTCATCCAGGTGGACACAGTGGGCGGCAAGGACCGGCAGCTCAAAAAGGCCGGTGCTTTCCATCAGCCTGATGGGGGTAGTACCGTATTTGCCGGCGATTTCCTCCATTTCGGACCTGGTTTCGGCCAGGTGTATATGTATTCCCACATTTAACTCCTCGGCCAGACCGATTACCCTCTTCAGGTAGTCCGGAGGACAGGTGTAAGGGGCGTGGGGGCCCAGCCTGGCCCTTATCCTGCCGCCTGCCCCGCCGTTCCACCTGCCTACAAATCCCCGGCTGTAGTCAATGGCCTGTTCCGCCTCGGGGCCTGTGCCGATCATTCCCCGGCACAGGTCCGCCCTGACACCTGACTTTTCCACCGCCTCGGCCACCCTGTCCATATGAAAGTACATGTCGGCAAAGGTGGTGGTGCCGGACCTTATCATTTCCAGGCAGCTGAGCATGGTGGCCCAGTATACGTCCTCTTCCTCCAGTTTGGCCTCGATGGGCCAGATCTTCTTTTCCAGCCACTCCATCAGCGGCAGGTCGTCTGCATAGCTGCGCAGAATGGTCATGGCGGCGTGGGTGTGGGCGTTTACAAAGCCCGGCATGGCCAGCATTTCCCCGGCCTCAATCACCTTATCCGGAGCAAATCCCTCCGGCGCCGACCCGGCGGGGCCCACACTAACAATATGCTGACCCTCGATGGCGATATCCCCGCCATAAATAATATCATCACGGCTTTCCATGGTAATCACCGTGGCGCCTTTAATTAGCAGTTTTCCCACTAAAAACACCTCCCCGGACAGTTACTCTTTTTAACAGCCTCTTTTACCTAGCCGTGATTCCAGCTGCACAAATAAGCCTCCTGCTCCCTGGTTAGACTGTCTATACCGATGCCCAGGGACTTGAGTTTCAGTTCGGCCACCCTTCTGTCCAGTTCGGAGGGAACGTCATACACCCGCTTTTCCAGCCTGCCGCCGTTTTCCAGCATATACCTGGCGGACAGCGCCTGCAAAGCGAAGGACATATCCATAATCTCGGCCGGGTGCCCGTCACCCGCGGCAAGGTTGACCAGCCTCCCCTCTCCCAGGAGGTAAATCTTTTTGCCGTCTGAACGCACAAATTCCTCTATGTCCTTTCTTACCACGCGCCGGCTCACCGAGGCCTCAGCCAGCTCCGGCTTGTTTATTTCAACATCAAAGTGACCGGCATTGGCCAGTATGGCCCCGTTTTTCATCCTTGCGTAATGGCGTCCCCGCAGTATGTCCCGGCACCCGGTGACTGTGATAAATATATCCCCAACCTCAGCCGCGTCAAGGCTGTTCATCACCTGGTAGCCGTCCATATACGCCTCGATGGCCCTGACCGGGTCCACCTCGCAGACAATCACCCTGGCCCCAAGCCCCCTGGCCTTCATGGCCACGCCGCGCCCGCACCACCCGTAGCCCATTACCACCACATTTTTGCCGGCCACAATCAGATTGGTGGTGCGCATTATACCGGACCACACCGATTCCCCCGTGCCGTACCTGTTGTCAAAAAGATATTTGCACAGTGCGTCGTTAACCGCAATCATGGGGAATAAAAGTTTCCCCGCCCCGGCCAGGGCCCGCAGCCTCATCACCCCGGTGGTGGTCTCCTCGCTCCCGCCAATGACCCCGGGCACAAGGTCGGTCCTGTCATTGTGCAGCGCCGCCACCAGATCCCCGCCGTCATCGACAATAATCTTCGGCCCGGCCTCCAGGGTGGCCAGTATATGGCTGTGGTATTCCTCCGGGGTGGAGTTATACCAGGCGTAAACATTTATCCCCGCCACAGCCAGGGCCGCCGCCACATCATCCTGGGTGGACAGGGGATTTGAGCCTGTGATGGACACCTGGGCCCCGCCGGCCTTGAATACCTCCGCCAGGTATGCCGTTTTTGCCTCCAGGTGTATGCTGAGGGCAACCCGGACACCGTCAAAGGGCTTTTCCCTTTCAAACTCTTCCCTTATTACATTGAGCACCGGCATGTGCTCCCTCACCCAGTCTATCTTCAGCCTGCCGCTTGGAGCCAGGCCGATATCCCTGACAATGTAATCCTTCATAATTTAAACATCTCCCTGATTGATTTTTCGTACGGGGGTCTGGCGATACCTCTGTCGGTAATGATGGCGGTCACCAGCCTGGCCGGGGTCACATCAAAGGCGGGGTTCCACACCATAACCCCTTCCGGGGCCACCCTCCGGCCATTTATGTGGGTCACCTCCCCGGCACTCCTTTCTTCGATGGGTATTTCCGACCCGGAATCAAGTTCCGGGTCCACCGTGGAAACGGGCGCGGCCACATAAAAGGGAATGCCGTGCTCCCTGGCCAGTACGGCCACACCGTAAGTTCCAATTTTGTTGGCCACATCTCCGTTGGAAGCTATGCGGTCGGCCCCTACCAGAACAAGGTCCACCATGCCCCTGGCCATCAGGTATCCGGCCATATTATCTGTAATCAGTGTCACCGGTATCCCTTCCTGCATCATCTCCCACGCCGTGAGCCTGGCCCCCTGGAGCAGCGGCCTGGTCTCATCGGCATACACGCTAATTTTTCTGCCGGCCTCGTGGGCGGCCCTGATCACGCCCAGCGCGGTCCCGTAGCCGGCGGTGGCCAGCGCACCGGCATTGCAGTGGGTCAATATTCCGGCGCCGTCCGGTATCAGCTCCAGCCCATAGGCACCCATTTTCCTGTTTCCCTCCAGGTCCTCCCTGTATATGGCGTCAGCCTCCGCAGACATGGCCCTGAGCAGATCCGACGCGCCGCAGGGCGTCACCCGCCTCACCCTGTCGATCATCCTTTTCAGCGCCCAGTTAAGGTTGACCGCCGTGGGGCGTGTGGCCGACAGGCGGGCGGCAATCCTCTCCACCCCGGACACCAGGTCCTCTTCACCCTTTTCGGACAGCCTGACTGCGCCCAGCAAAAGGCCGTAGGCGGCCGCCGCTCCGATTGCCGGCGCCCCCCGCACGGCCAGCCTTTTGATGGCCTCAGCCACGTCATCATAGTCCCGGCAGCGTATATACTCAACCCGGGAGGGCAGCGCCGTCTGGTCAAGAAGCAGCAACTCCCCGTCCTCCCAACGCATTGTGTCCAAATAAAAACCCCCTTTGTACTTACATGCTTGCGCCCACAAGAGCGCTGTGGCAGGCGCAGGGATCGTCCTCCCCGAGGTCTGAGACGGCCTGCATAATTAGCTTTCTCAGATTGGCGGCATTAAGGTTCATTACCTCCACCACCTCCTGGTGCGTCAGCTTGGTGGGGCTTATGCCGGCAGCAAAGTTGGTAACCATGGCAATGGTGGCATAGCATATTTCAGCCTCCCTGGCCAGAACCACCTCGGGAACGCTGGTCATACCCACCAGGTCCCCCCCCAGCTGTTTGAACATCCTTATTTCGGCGGCTGTTTCAAATCTTGGTCCCTCGGAGCACACATAAGTGCCGGCGCCGTGGAATTCCAGCCCTGTATTTCCAGCCGTATTAATCAGCAGGTCCCTCAGCCTGGCGCAGTATGGGGCAGTCATGTCCAGGTGCACCACCCCCCTCTCAACAAAGGTGGAGGACCTGCCCTTGGTGAAATCAAGAAACTGATCAACAAATACAAACTGCCCCGGCCTCATGACCGGATTCAGCGAGCCCACCGCCGCCGTTGCAAATATATTCTTAACACCCAGCTTTCGGAGAGCGGCTATATTGCCCCGGTAGTTCACCAGGTGCGGCGGTGTTGAGTGGTCGGAGCCGTGCCTGGCCATAAAGGCTATTTCCTTACCGTTGTATGTTCCTATTACCGCCTTTACAGTCCCGTAGTCTGTTGTGATGCTTTCCTCCCTGATCCCGGTCAGTATCTGCGGGTCGTAAACCCCCGTCCCCCCTATTATAGCCGTTTTAACTGCCATTTTCCGTCCTCCCTTCAGCTTATTCTGATGTTCTTATTCTGTCAGAACTCAGTATTAGCTTTAAAATGGTCAAAGCCCATGTTAAGGGGCTGTCGGCGTCCTTCCGAATCCACAAGCTCTATTCCCTTTTCATGGGCGGTAATTTTCCCCACCGCCGTTACCCTGCCCAGACCGGCCGCTGCAAAGGCCCCGGTTACCACTTCAGTTTTATCAGGCCTGACAGTGAAGAGAAGCTCGTAGTCCTCGCCCCCGTAGAGCGCCCAGTCATATACGCTTTTCCCGGCTGTCTCCGCCAGCCTGGCGGCCGGCCCGGAATACGGGATGCTCTTTGTATATATTTCCGCCCCGGTTCCGCTGCTATCGCAAATGTGCCTTATGTCCCCGGCCAGGCCGTCGCTCAAATCCATCATCGAGGTCACGCAGCCGGTGCTTACCAGCAGTGACGCCTCCCCGATCCTTGGTTCCGGCCTCAGGTGCGCCGCCAGTAGCGCTTCCCTGTCAGCGTCCGGCAAACTGCCTGCAATATCAGGGTTTAAAATAATCTCCAGCCCGGCCGCCGAGTCCCCCAGGCTGCCGGTCACCATCACCACGTCCCCGGGGGCGGCGCCGCTTCTGGTCAGCACCGAATCCTCCCTTGCCTCACCAAGGACAGTTACATCTATTGCCAGCACCGGTGACGAAACAGTATCGCCGCCAACCAGATTTGCCGACCACCTTGAAAGTATTGATTTCATCCCGGAATACATTTCTTCCATTTCTTCCACGCCGGCTCCCGGGGGGACCGCCAGCGAAACCAGGACATGGCGGGGCCTGCCCCCCATGGCGGCTATATCGCTGAAACTCACCGCCACCGCCTTGTACCCCAGCTGAAAAGGGGTGATTTTTTCCCGTAAAAAATGAACACCCTCCACCAGCATATCCGACGTCACCAGCAGCACTTTTCCCTGCCCGGTGTGAATAACCGCGGCGTCATCGCCTATTCCCTTTATCAAATCACAGGGATCAAAAACCGCTTCCCCGGTTATCCTTTTGATCAGCCCAAACTCGCCTATCTGGGATATTTTCACCTTCAAACCTCCGGACTTGACCCGATATTCTTTCAACATAATAACACAAAAGGCGGAGTCGATTCCGCCTTACTAAACTAAAATCAGGAAAAAAGAGCTTCCACAAACTCTCCGGCGTTGAAAGGCCTCAGATCTTCCATCCCTTCTCCTATCCCTATATACTTGACAGGTATTTTCAAGGCCTGCTTAATGCCTATTACAACACCGCCCTTGGCTGTTCCATCCAGTTTGGTCAGCACAATACCGGTCACCCCGGTGGCCTCACCGAATATTTTGGCCTGGTTGATGGCGTTCTGTCCGGTTGTGGCGTCCAGAATCAGCAAAACCTCCTGGGGCGCGTCCGGGTCTTCCCTGTTGAGAACCCTTCTCACCTTTTTCAACTCTTCCATGAGGTTACTCTTGGTATGAAGCCTGCCGGCGGTATCCACCAGCAGGACACTGGCGTTTCTGGCCCTGGAGGCCTGCATGGCGTCGAACACCACCGCAGCGGGATCGGCGCCCTCCCGGTGCTTAATCACATCAACCCCGACCCGTCCGCCCCATATCTCCAGCTGATCTATGGCTGCGGCCCTGAAGGTGTCTCCTGCGGCCAGAACCACCTTTTCTCCCGATTTCTTAAGGCTGTAGGCCAGTTTGCCGATGGTGGTCGTCTTACCCACACCATTCACCCCCACCACCAGGATAACCGCCGGGCGTCCTCCAAGGGCAAGGGCGGTTTCCCCCTGGCCCATTACCTCTATAATCAGCTCTTTGAGCAAGGGCTTCAGCTCCGCGGCGTCACTTATCCGCCTCTCCTTTACCAGCCCCCGCAGTCTCTCCACCAGGTCCAGCGCGGTATCGGACCCCACGTCGGCCTGAATTAGTATTTCTTCCAGCTCTTCAAACAGATCCTCATCAATATTTTTTTTGCCGGTAATAAGGTTGTCTATCTTCTCCACAAATCCCTGCCTGGTCTTGGTCAGGGATTCCTTCAGCTTGCTGAATATGCCCACAATTATTACCCTCCGTAGAACAAATTCCCCCTCCGGGCGGCGCTGCTGTTTCAGACCCCGGGTTAATATACACTATTGACCCCAAATTTCACCCGGAATACGCATCAAGTCCTTCCAGGGCACTGCGGGCGGCCTGTTGTTCAGCCTCTTTCTTTGAATGTCCGGTTCCGATACCCATCTGCGTCCCCATATGCATCACCCCGGCGGTAAAAAACCTGTTATGAGGGGGACCTTCCTCTTTCAGTATTACATAGCTGACAGGATTGTTGTCCTTCTTCTGCAATATCTCCTGCAGTTCAGTCTTGTAGTCCCTTTCCACGCGGCCCTCAACCACATCCGAGATAACTGCCTCCATCCTGGCCAGGGCAAAATCCCTGGCGGCCTCCAGACCGGCATCAAGGTATATCGCCCCCAGCAGCGACTCGAAGGCGTCAGCCAGAATGGACGGACGGTCCCTGCCCCCGGACCTTTCTTCACCCTTGCCCATTTTAAGGAGAGAACCCAGGTCAAGTTCCCGTGCCACCCTGGCCAGAGACGATTCACAAACTATGGATGCCCTTAGTTTTGTAAGGTCCCCCTCGGGACTGGCGGGAAAGGCGTCATACAGGTAGCGGCTTATTATCAGCTCCAGCACCGCGTCCCCCAAAAACTCCAGCCTCTGGTTGTTTACCTGCCTTTCGCCCCTCTCGCTGATGAAAGAGCTGTGCGTCAGCGCGGTATAAAAAAGATCGATATTTTTCCATGACAAGCCCAGGTTCTCTTGCACTTCCTTATTTGAATGACTCTCAGTCATCGCACACCCCGAAACATTATTATGAATACTTCCCGAAAACAAGGGTTACATTATGCCCCCCAAATCCAAAGGAGTTGGACATGGAGTACCGTACCTCCGCCTTCCTGGCCCGGTTTGGGACAAAGTCAAGATCACACTCCGGGTCCGGCTGCTCATAGTTTATTGTTGGAGGTATTATACCCTTTTGCATTGCCAGCAGGCATACAACAGCCTCCAGTCCCCCCGCCGCCCCCAGCAGGTGCCCGGTCATGGACTTGGTGGACCCTACGGCAACCTTGTAGGCGTGTTCTTTAAACACCTGTTTGATTGCGGCTACCTCCAGCCTGTCTCCCAGCGGTGTGGAGGTGCCGTGGGCGTTAATATACCCTATCTCCTCCGGCGCCAGACCCGCATCCTTGATAGCCTGGTCCATTGACAGGGCGCCTCCCTTTCCCTCCGGGTCGGGCGCGGTGACATGGTAAGCGTCACAGCTGCAGCCGTAGCCCATCACCTCGCCATATATCTTTGCTCCCCTTTCCAGCGCGTCCTCAAGCCTTTCCATTATCAAGACGGCTGCGCCCTCTCCGATAATAAAACCGTCACGACCGGCGTCAAAGGGCCGGCTGGCCTTTTCCGGATCCTCATTTCTGGTGGACATGGCCTTCATAGCGCAAAAGCCCGCCAAAGACATGGGAGTTATGGGAGCCTCGGCCCCGCCGCAAATTATCAGGTCGGCCCGCCCGTCCCTGAGAATACGGTATGCGTCGCCTATGGCGTTATTGCTGGAGGCACAGGCGCTGGTGGTTACCAGATTCAACCCTCTCAGCCCGTAAGATATGGCTATCTGGGCCGCCCCTATGTTGGCGATCATCATCGGTATAAAGAAGGGGCTGATTCTGCCCGGCCCCTTGTTCAGCAACACCTTGTGCTGTTCTTCCAGGGTTTCCAGCCCGCCTATTCCGGAGCCGATGATTACCCCCACCCGGTCCCTGTTTATGGTATCGAAATCTATACCCGAATCATCAACAGCCATTTTGGCCGCCGCAACGGCAAACTGGGAAAAGCGGTCCATGCGGCGGATTTCTTTTCTGTCCATATATTTTTCCGGGATAAAATCCTTTACCTCGGCGCCTATCCGGGTACTGTAGCCCTCTGTATCAAACCTTGTCACCAGGCCCACACCGGACTTGCCGGACTCAAGGCCGGACCAGAATGCATCTATTCCCGTTCCTATGGGTGAAATGACACCAATGCCCGTCACCACTACTCTGGACGACAATACAACACCTCCAACAGCAAAATGCATTTGCATTTTTTACGGTACTACACTGAAAATACTCATACTGATATGCTTATTCTGTCAGAACTCAGAACTCAGAACTCAGAACTCAGAAAAGAAATTATTCATACCTTACACCGTATTAATACCTTCCAACTTTTCCAACCTTTCCAACTTTTCCACCTATATTTCAAAAAGTCCCGCAATTGATGCGGGACTGAATAATGCTTCCTACCTGCGCTCCTTAATATAATTAACTGCCTCACCAACAGTCCTTATTTTCTCCGCATCCTCGTCCGGGATGATAATATCAAATTCTTCTTCCAGAGCCATTACCAGTTCAACAATGTCCAGTGAATCGGCCCCCAGGTCCTCGATAAAAGATGATTCCATTGTAATATCGGCTTCCTCCACCCCTAACTGCTCGGAGATTATAGCCTTGATCTTGTCAAAAACATCCACTCTTTCTCACCCCCTTCCACTTTTTAAAGAAAATTGTTACATCGCCATGCCGCCATCAACCATAATTACCTGGCCTGTAATATAAGCTGCCGCCTCACCTGCGAGAAAAACCACCAGCGCGGCCACCTCGTCAGGTGTCCCCGGCCTTCCGGCCGGTATGTCCGACAACATTTTCTCCCTGGCTGCCCCTGCTATTGACTCTGTCATCTCCGTGGCGATAAATCCGGGCGCCACCGCATTTGCGGTAATATTCCTGGAGCCGAGTTCCCTGGCCACAGATTTTGTCAGCCCGATAATTCCGGCCTTGCTGGCCGAGTAGTTGGACTGCCCCGCATTGCCGGTCACCCCAACCACCGACGTTATGTTTATTATCCTTCCCCACCTGGCCTTCAACATAGGCCTTACAGCAGCCTTTATGCAGTTGAAGGGTCCTTTCAGGTTCACGTTCAGGACTGCGTCCCAGTCTTCCTCCCTGATCCTTGGAATGAGGTTGTCCCTGGTTATGCCCGCATTGTTTACCAGTATGTCCAGCCGCCCGAAGCTTTTAACAGTCTCTTCCACCAACGACGCCGCCTGTGCGGGATCGGAAACGTCAGCCCTGAACACCTCCGCCCTTCGTCCCAGCGCCTTTATTTCACCGGCCACCGCCAGGGCCTCAGCCTCCCTGCCGGCGAAGTTCACCATCACATCCGCGCCCTCACGGGCCAGGGCAATTGCTATGGCACGCCCTATTCCCCGGGAAGAGCCTGTAACTATAGCCACCCTGCCATTTAGATACATTTTAGCCAACCTCCCCAAAACTGGCAAGGACTTTTTCCAGGGATGAACTGTCTTCCACGTTGTAAACACTCACTTCCCTGTCGATCTTTTTGATAAGCCCCGCCAGAACTTTGCCCGGGCCCACCTCAACAAAGGTATCCACTCCATCCTCCACCATGCGCCTGACGCTTTCCTCCCAGCGGACAGGGCTGGATACCTGTTTTACCAGAAGTTTTTTGATATCTTCCCCGCCCTGGTGGTATCCGGCGGTTACGTTGGAAACCACCGGCACCTCCGGCTGTCTGAAATTCACTGCCGCCATATCCGCCGCCAGCCTGTCACCCGCCGGCCTCATCAGTGAAGAATGAAAGGGAGCGCTGACCGGCAGGGGCAAACACCTCCTGGCGCCCTTTTCTTTCAGGACTGCAGAGGCCCTTGCCAGGGAACCGTTGTCCCCGGCGATAACAACCTGACCGGGGCAGTTGAGGTTTACAGCTTCCACCACTGCGCCGGGGCCGGACAGCCCTTTGCATATCTCCACCACTTCATCCGTTTCCATGCCTATCACAGCAACCATTCCGCCCTCACCCAGGGGAACGGCCTCCTGCATGTACTGTCCCCTCAGCCTCACCAGCCTTACAGCATCCTCAAAATCAACCGAGCCTGCCGCCACCAGGGCTGAATATTCTCCCAGGCTGTGGCCGGCCACAACATCGGGCCTTATTCCCGCTTTCCCCAGCAGGGCCAGCAGCGCCACACTGACAGTAAGTATCGCCGGCTGCGCATTAACGGTCTTTGTCAGCTCCTCCACCGGCCCGTCAAAACAGAGGGACGCCATGTCTATTCCCAGAACAGCGCCTGCCCTGTCAAATACATCTTTTGCCGCCGCATATCCGTCATATATATCCCTTCCCATGCCCACCTGCTGCGACCCCTGGCCGGGAAAAACAAACGCCGTTCTGCCCATCAGCAATCACCCGCTATCCTTCCAAGACCTTCAATTACCGCCCTGGCCTCTTCCATCACCTGCCGGACAATCTCTCCGGCAGGCTGAATCCTGTTGACCATGGCCGATACCTGCCCGGCCATAACAGAGCCCATTTCCACATCTCCATCAACCATGGCCGCTTTAAGAGCGCCAATTCCTACTTTTTCAATTTCCTCCGGCGGCTCACCTTTCTTTTCCATTTCGAGAAATTTTCTGGCGAGCTTGTTTTGCAAAACCCTGACCGGATGTCCGGTGGATTTACCGGTTACCACCGTATCCCGGTCCTTCGCCCTGATCACCATGTCCTTTACATTGTTATGTATTGTGCACTCCAGGGCGCACATAAACCTTGTGCCCATCTGAACCCCGGCGGCCCCCAGGGACATTGCCGCCGCAAAGCCCCGGCCGTCGTATATACCGCCCGCAGCTATCACCGGAACATCCACCGCATCCACTATCTGCGGCACAAGGGCCATTGTGGTCAAATCCCCGATGTGCCCCCCGCTTTCCATCCCCTCGGCTATCAGGGCGTCCACCCCCGACCTGGTCAGCCTTTTGGCAAGGGCCACCGACGCCACCACCGGTATCACCCTGATTCCGCGCTCCTGCAAAGCCGGGACATATTTGCCCGGGTTCCCCGCCCCTGTCGTCACCACCGGAACCATCTCGTCCAGTATTACCTCCATAATCTGATCGACAAAGGGGGAGCGAAGCATTATATTTACCCCAAAGGGCCTATTCGTCAAAGCCTTTGTTTTTTTCACCTGGTCCAGCACCCATTCCGGAGGGGCCTGGCCTGCTCCCACTATGCCAAGCCCCCCCGCCTCGCTGACCGCTGCCGCCAGCTCGGCCGTGGAAACCCAGGCCATACCCCCCTGCAGCACAGGGTATTCAATATTAAGGAGATCGCACAGTACCGTATGAATAATAGCGCCTCCCTCCTCTCAGGAAAAAAATCAGCCTGCACAGTTTTACCTGTTACCTTTCAGGCCCGTTGTGGTAGTCGTACCAGCGCAGCAGCGCCACCGCCCAGGTCAGTCCGGCGCCAAAACCGGTCATCATTATATTGTTCCCGTCCTTTATCCTGCCCTTTTCAACAGCCTCCTTCAGGGCCATGGGGATTGAGGCGGTGGAGGTATTGCCATAGCGGTCGACATTTACCAGCACCTTTTCCATGGGCAGATCCAGTCTCTTGGCTGCTGCCTCGATAATACGGATATTTGCCTGATGGGGAATTAAATAATCAAGGTCCTGCACTGTGAGCCCGGTTTTTTCCAGCGCTTCCAGCGAACCCTCCCCACAGGTCCTGACTGCGAATTTAAACACTTCCCGACCGTTCATATGAATATAGTGAAGCCTTTCTTCCACCGTTTTGCCGCTGGCAGGCATCCTGGAGCCCCCCGCCGGCATATACAGGTGCTGCCCCCCCGCCCCGTAGGCCCCCAGCCTGGAGTAAATGAGCCCACGGTCACCGGGCACCCGGCCCACCACCGCCGCACCCGCACCGTCGCCAAACAGCACGCAGGTGTTTCTGTCTTCCCAGTCCACTATCCTGGAAAGGACTTCCGCCCCTATAACCAGCACATGCCTGTACATACCCGATACCACAAACTGGGAGGCAACCCCCAGAGAATATATGAATCCGGTACAGCCCGACAGCAGGTCAAAGGCCCCTGCATTTGACGCCCCCAGCCGGTCCTGCACTATGCAGGCCGTGGCCGGAAACAGGCTGTCAGGAGTATTGGTGGCAACTATTATAAGGTCCAGGTCTTCAGGGTCAATCCGCGCGTCGGCCAGTGCATCCCGGGCCGCCTCCAGGGCCAGGTCCGATGTGGCCTGCTCCGGATCGGCGATCCTTCTCTCCCTTATGCCTGTCCTGCTGACTATCCACTCATCCTGGGTTTCTACCATTCTTTCCAGATCGCTGTTTGTCAAAACCTTTTCAGGGACATATGCTCCCAGCCCTGTGATTCCTGCCCGGAAACCACTGCCCGTACTCATCAGCAACCCACCTTATCGATGTTTTCCCTTATGGCGTCCAGGAGTCCGCTCCTCACCGCCCCGGCGGCAACCATAACTGCGTTCTTGACTGCGTGGGACGTAGAACTGCCGTGGCAGACAATGACCACACCGTTTACTCCCAGCAGCGGGGCGCCGCCATATTCAGCATAGTCCGTCCTCCTCTTTATCTGGTTGAGGGCCGGAAATGCCAGGGCCGTCCCCATTTTTGACAGCCAGTTCCTGGTCAGCTCCTCCCTGATCATGCGCATCAGGGACATTGCCAGCCCCTCACTGGACTTTAGCACCACATTGCCCGTAAACCCGTCACAAACAACCACATCGGCCATACCGCTGAAAATGTCCCTGCCTTCCACATTGCCGATAAAGTTGAGCCTGGACTGTTTTAAAAGGGGAAAGGCACCCAGAGTCAATTCGTTGCCCTTGGACTCCTCCTCACCAATATTCAGCAGCCCGACCCTCGGCGCATCGATTTCAAGAATTTTTTCCGCGTAAAGTGATCCCATTATGGCAAACTGCACAAGGTTTTTGGGTTTACAGTCCACATTGGCGCCCACATCAAGGAGGACGGTACCCCCCCTTTCGCCGGGAATTACGCTGGCTATGGCAGGCCTGTCAATCCCTTTTATCCTGCCCAGCCCTAACAGACTGGCGGCCATAACCGCCCCTGTGCTCCCTGCTGAAACAAAGGCGCTGCCGGCTCCTTCCTTTAACAATTGTACACACCTGACTATTGAAGAGTCCCTCTTTTTTCTTACGGCATTAACCGGTTGCTCTCCCATCAGTATGGTCTCCGCGGCGTGAATAACCTCCACATTTTCCGGAACAGGACCGGCAATTTCACCCATAATACGGTCTCTGTCACCCACCAATATTATTCCAATGCCTTCCCGTCCTGCCTCCAGCGCCCCCATTACCGTTTCCCGGGGGGCCAGATCACCGCCCATCGCATCAACCAATATTTTCACCGCCGCCAAACCTCCTCCGAGATGGCAAACACAAGAAACCTTCCGTTAAAAACCAGCTCATCCCTGACAGTTGAAGAAACCCTTACCATGTACCTGTTCCCGCTCTTTCTGCTTACGTTGGCCCTTGCCACCACCTTTTCCCCGCTGTAAACCGGGCGCTTAAAGCTAACCTTGCAGGTTCCGGTAAGGGCCACCTCGGCATCCACCAGGGCCACCGCCAGAGAATTGGCCTGGGCAAAAAGATAATGGCCTCTGGCCACTTTTGATTTTTTCAAAGTCATCCTGTCCGAAATGGTCAATACCGATATGCCGGACTTGCCCATTTCAATGCTGACAGGCTCCCCCACCAATTCATCAATACTGATTGAGCGAACCTGCCCGTATATGCCGCTGGCCATTTTTTTGATCCGGGAACGCATCTCGGGGATGTCCATCCTGGACCTGTCCAGCCGAACGGTCTGAATGCTGACTCCCAGCAACTCCGCCAGATCTTCATCTGTCAGAAACGGATTTCCGGAGATATACCTTTCTATTAGGCCCTGCCTGATATTTCTCCCGGCACTGCTCCTAGACAAAGCACATCACCCTCGATAATTAGTACCTGGTACCAATTATGATTATATACTTCCTGGAAGAAAAAAGCAACACACTTAATGTGCTGCCGGAAAACTTTTTCCGAAAACTTGCCGCATACATTTTAAAAGCCCGTGAACAACATTCACGGGCCTTCAATAAATAGGATTATTTCGATTTGACCGCAACAACTTCCCTGTTTTTGTAATAGCCGCATGTGGGACAAACCGTGTGGGAAACCACCAGTTCATGGCACTGAGGGCATTCGACCAGATTAGGGACTTCCAGGTTCACATTGGCCGCCCTGCGCTGTCTCCCTCTTTGCTTCGACAATCTTCTTTTTGGCACACCCATTTATCAACACCCCCTTCATCCGGTCTGTAGCTCAGTCTTTTCTTGCTATCAGCTGCTTCAGCTTTTCCAGCCTTATATCTATTTCATCACGCTCACAGCCGCAATCTGAAACATTCAGGTTGGCCCCGCATTTCTGGCAAAGCCCCCTGCACTCCTCCCGGCAAACAGGCTTCATGGGAAGAGCGGAAATCACCGCTTTTTCCACCCCTGCGGTTATATCCAGCCTGTCACCCCTAAAGGCTGTCCACTCCTCCCCGGGCTCAATGTCGCCCCTGGCTTCATTATAGTAAGTCTCCTCGATCTCTGTGCGCACCGGCAGATCATAATACTCCAGGCAGCGGCTGCAGACCAGCCTTACGTCGCCTTCCAGCATCCCTGACAGGTCGATGGACTTTCCATCGTTATAAAGTGTAACGTCCAGCCTGACCGGGCTGTTGAAAATAACGGTTTCCGCTCCAATGTCCAACGGCTCCATCACGGCATCCATTATAAGGCGCTCTTTCCCGCCGGAAATATTTTTAATCCTTGAAACATCCAGTTCAATCATCGGTCATCTCTCCGTGTCACAAAGAAAATTATATAAAAGCTTTAATGTTTTTGTCAAGGATCTACCCAGCACCTAAATCCATTACTTCCCATAAAAGATTCTATTTATGTGCCTTTAATAGTATAAATCATTTGAACATAGTTTTCCAGGAACAAATACACCGGGAGGGTCTGATCATTCTTTACGCAGTGCTATTCATCATAATCGCATGCTGGTGCGTTTTGCTTTTCCCCGGGCTGCGAGCCAGGTTGGAACTGACCCCCGGGGAAACCTCCGGACTGTTCTGGACAGCGCTGGCCCTTACCTTTACCGTAAGCATGATCTGTAAGCCGGCAGTTGTCTTCGCCGGCGCCACCATGGGATTAAAGGCATGGTGGAACATAGTCTTTCCTTCCCTGCTGCCTTTCTTTATAGCGTCTGAGCTCCTTATGTGCTTTGGTGTGGTCAATTTCATCGGCGTACTGATGGAGCCCCTGATGCGCCCCCTCTTCAACGTTCCGGGCAGCGGCTCCTTTGCCATGTGCATAGGCTACACCAGCGGCTATCCCATCGGCGCCATGGTTACCGCCCGGCTCCGCTCACAGGGGCTCTGCACCAGAACAGAGGCTGAAAGGCTTATATCCTTTACCAACAACTCCAGCCCGCTGTTTATGATTGTGGCTGTTTCAGTGGGGATGTTCGGACGACCCGACCTGGCGCCGGTAATAGCAGGATCCCACTACCTGGCAAACCTTACACTGGGGGTCATGATGAGATTTTATGGGCGGCGCGGCCACGATTCCACGCCGGCGGGCCCGGCGGAAAATGTCGCCCGGAGGGCCTTGCAGGAACTGACCTCCGCCTGGAAAAAGGAAAAGCGCCCCCTTGGGAAAATATTGGGGGACTCGGTAAAAAACGCGGTCAACAACCTCCTCACCATTGGAGGCTTTATTATACTCTTCGCCGTCATTATCAGACTTATGTCCGAGGCCGGCCTGATCCAACAACTGTCCGGCCTGATGGGAGTGCTGCTTACACCCTTCGGCCTTTCAAAAGAAATTATGCCGGCCCTTGCCAGCGGGATTTTCGAGATGACCATCGGTTCCAAATTGGCCAGCGAGTCGGCCGCCCCGCTTATCCAGCAGATTATTGCCGTGGAAATAATACTGGCCTGGAGCGGTCTCTCCGTGCACGCCCAGGTAGCCGGCATGATCAGCGACACGGACATCAGAATGCTGCCCTTTATCTGCGCCAGGGTTGCCCATGCCGTCCTGGCGGCAGCCTATACTTTTATTATTTTCAACCGCACCGTTGCCGCCGCAAGCGCGCCAATCATCCCCCCGGCCACCTGGCAGTCTGTTTTTCTCAAAACCCCGTCCTTTACGGAAACAATAATTTTCTCCTTGATACTGCTTGTCTTTTCATTAATTTTGCTGTCATTCCTTTCACTGGCCGTTCACCTGGCCGCAAAAGCAAAGTGAACTCGTTCAGCCAGGCTGAACATCGGGGCTTAAGATGGGGATTCAACCCCACCTGAAGTGAAAAAAGGAACTCCCACTTGTAGAAGTGGGAGTCTTGGAAAGAAAAAAGCCTTAATGTTTAAGGCTTCCCGATAGCCAACAGAGGAATGCTTTTTTGAAACGCTTTTAACGGAAAGTCGGAAACAGAGGAGAACTATACTTTCCTAAGCGTTATAAGATAAACGCCCGCTGGACGTCTATTACCGGTTTACTTCATGACGGGCAGAAAAATTTTAAAAACAGTTCCCTTGCCCACCTCACTCTCAACATCTATCCTTCCACCGTGCTCCCTGATGATGCTGTAGGTCAGGCTGAGTCCCAGACCTGTCCCCTCAGCCTTTGTGGTAAAGAAGGGGGTTCCCAGCTTACTCAGGTCTTCCGGCCTTATACCGGAGCCGTTGTCGGAAACCCTGATCACCAGATAGCCGTTGGAAGACTCGGTGCTTATCCTCAAAACACCCCCGCCGCCCATTGCCTGGATGGAATTGTTAAAAAGATTCAACAGCACCTGCCTTATCTGAACCGGGTCTATATCAACCTCCAGGTCGGCAGCGGTCAAATCCTTTACAATCAGAACATTTTTCTGAAGGGCATATGCTGAAATGGTGTTGCATATCTTGTCCAGGGCCTGGGCCAAATTAACCTTAACTTTCTCAGTTTTCCGGGGCCTGGCCAACTGTAGCAGATCAACGATAAGCCTGTTCATACTGCGGCAGTTGTCAATTATTTCCTGTTGATAATAAAGTATGGCCTCTTTCAGTTTTTCATTGCTGCTCATTATTTCTATCTTGTTCTTGGTAACCTCGGCAAAACCGGATATAACAGTCAGGGGATTCTTTATCTCATGGGCAATGCCTGATGTAAGCTGACCTATTACAGCAAGCCTCTCATTCTCAATAATTTTTTCCTGTTTTTCAATCAGCGAGGTTATGTCCGCCCCCACCACCACGGCGCCGATAATTTCCCCGTTCTGATCCAGGGAGGGGTTGCTTCCCATCAACAGGGTCTTAACCTTACCTCTCCTGGTAGTTATACGCACCTCCACCTTATCAAGGCATATACTGCTGTTTATATCCCCGATTTGTATCTCCTTGCTTTCAAATTTAAAGTCCTTTAGAACATCCTGAATTCTTTCCCCTATTATCTCACTCTCCACAATTTCGAATATTTCAAGCCCCGTCCTGCTACAGGCAACAACCTTGGATTCAGAGTCGGTAATAATAATAATGGACTGTGAGCTATCCAATACCGTCTTAAGGGTAATCCTGGCCTTTTGGAGTTCCCGCTCCATATCAATGGCCCCATGGGGAATATTGTCCGGCACAGGGCACAGTATGTCAGTAAGTCCTGTTTTCACGGTGTCCTTCCGTCCGGCCCCTTCTCCGGGAGGATCGCATGCCATGGCAAACACTGCGACAAATATTGTATCGCCCTCATCAGAGAATACCGGGGTGAATTCCATATGAAAAAACCTGTCCACTCCCCCGGGATCCGTCAGCTTCAGAAAGTCCGCCCTTTCGGCCTTCTTTTCCCTTGCCACCTTAATCAATAACCTTTTTATTGTTAAAGCCCTGTCATGGCCGGAAAATACCCGGTCAAAGGCTTCCCCGGTGTAATTTACTTCCGGGCCGGACAGGAAGGCAATTATTTCTTTGTCGGTTGCGCTGTTAGAAAACACAAATCTGAGTTCAGGATAGGAAACCACAAAAAACGGTGTTCTCACAACACAGAGCGCTCTTAAAACGTCGGACCTGAGGTCATCCATTACAACTTAACCTCACAATGATTATTCAGTAAACCATACATCAAAGACGTCGGGTAAAAGTTTACTTTTCATTTACGAAACGGGTGCAGGCAAATGCCCTTCCGTATCACGGCGTAAATGCACCCTTTTCATAAAGGGCCTTGATCTGATCTTTGTCCAGTCCCATTTCCAGAAACACCTCGTCTGTGTGTTCGCCCGGGCCCGGCCCATAGCCGGCCCCGGGCTGATCAAGCCCCGGTCCCCTGATGGGAGAGTTTAACTGGACCAAACCATCCCCTCCACCTTTCACAAGCACATCCCTGTGCACAGCCTGCGGCTGTGCCAGGGATTCTCTCAGAGAAAGCACCGGCGTCACACACAATCCGCCCAGCACTTCCATCCACTGGTCCAGGGTCCGGGAGGAAAACAGTTCCTGCAGTTCCCCTTTTGCCTCCTCGGCCTCCTCGCCAGTGGAAAACTGCCTCTCAATAAGGTGTTCCCTGTTGATGGCCTTGCATATCCCCGCCCAGAAGTGAGGTTCCACCGCCCCGATGCCGATGTATCTCCCGTCCGAGGTTCTGTACAGGTTGTAGCAGGGCGCCGCGCCGCTGAGCATACCTTCACCGGCGCCGTATTCCAGGCCGGACAGCAGAAAGGATGCATGAATGTGCTGCCATGAAAAACAACTGTCATACATCGATATATCCAGGTACTGGCCTATGTTCTTTTTCTCCCTCTGCCAGAGGGCCGACATTATGGCAAGGGCGGCATTGGTTCCTGTGGCCGTATCAGCTATCAAAACCGACGGCATCACCGGGGGGCCGCCCTTTACTCCGGTCATATGTTGAATTCCCGTCATACATATTATATTAAGATCATGGGCGGGAACATTTTTCATGGGGCCGTCCTGTCCAAATCCGCTTATGGAACAGTATATAATGCGTTCATTGACCGGCTTTACACTCTCGTAGTCCACTCCCAGCTTTTTCACCACTCCCGGCCTGAAGCTTTCCAAAATAACATCAGAATGCGCGGCCAGTTCCAGAAAGGCCCTTTTCCCTTCCCGATTTTTCAGATTTATTTTAACACTTCTCTTTCCCCTGTTAAGCTGGCTGAAAAAAGGAGCGCTGAGAACCCTTGCCCGGTCCCCTGTTGACGGGTCCTCCACCTTTATCACATCCGCGCCCATATCGCACAAAAGCATTGTGCAGTACGGCCCCGGCAGGTTCATGGTCAGATCCAGAATTCTTATCCCTTCAAGCATTCGCCCCAATATATTAACCCTCACTTTGCAAGGACTATTGTCTTTTTTTTATACTTTATGTCTGATTGCATTATGATTTTGCGATTAATGTCGTTTTTCCTTCTATATCATGGTGGATAATAAAAATTTTGTCTATTTTAACACAATCTTAACAAAAACTTAACACATTTCTATCCTGAAAATTATACTGGTATGCTTATTCTGTCGGAGTGGCCAGAGATGTATTTCCGTCCGGTCGGAGAGGCCAAGATACATTTCCGGTTGGTCGGAGAAGCCGGAGAAGTATTCCCGATTGGTCGGAGTCAGAATGTCCGGGCATTCCTTATATAAGAACTCAGAACTCAGAATTCCGGGCATTCCTTGTTTTTTTGTTCTCTGATGGTGCCGCTTGCGGCATGAAAAGCTACAGCGCGATCAGCTTTGGGGCCGGGGAATGGGTTTGTTAATTTTGAGGAATTCCATGAATTCGCCCGCCACCGGATTGTCCCCATCCTGCCTCACCCCTGCCAGATAAATATGCCTCCTCATATCAACAGGACTTTCAACCTTTTTTATTTTCCCCAATTCAAGGGCATCACCCGCGGCCAGCCCCGACACCACGCTAACCCCCAGACCGGCCTGCACCGCGGTAATAACCGCCCTGGTGCTGCCAAGTTCCATAAATATATTTATGCCGGCTGGGTCAACCCCAGCCTGAGAAAGCTTCTGCTCAAATGATTTCCTTGTGCCGGACCCCTCCTCTCTCAATATGAAAGGCTCGTTAAGCATTTCATCAATGCTTATGGCTTCCTTTTCCGTCCACGGGTGTTCCGGCTGCACTATAAGGACCATTTCATCCTCTATCCAAGGCTCACAAAAGGCCCAATTCTTTGAGGCTTTAACACCGGTGACACCCACATCAATTTCTTTCTCCCTTATCCAGCGAAATACCTGGCTGCTGCCCGCAACCTGAAGCCTGACGGTAATGCCCGGATAAATTTTTCTGAATTCACCGATCATCAGTGGGAGCAGGTATTCTCCCGGTGTTGAACTGGCCCCCACCACAAGGTGCCCGGTCTTATATCCCTTCAAATCATTAATCCCGGACCTCATTTTCTGGTAACGCATTACCATTTTTTTGGCCTCGGGATATATCATTTTGCCTGCCGGGGTAAGGCTCAACCGCTTGTCTCCACGGTAGAACAGGGAAACCCCGAGATCTTCCTCCAAAGCCTTTATTTGAAAGCTTACCGCCGGCTGACTCATAAACAATTTGCGGGCCGCCGCAGAAAAACTGTGCAGGTCCGCAACCAGGATGAAGGTTTCAAGATGTCTCAGATTCATACCATCCCACAACTTTCCCCGGTCCATCGGCCGTTATAATCATCATAATGTCCGGAGGCGGAATCTGCACCGATAACGCCAACCGGCCTTTTAACGCGCAATCAACAGATCACAAAAAAGCTTGATATTTAGTATTTATTATCACATTGTACCAGAATTATTTTAATATTCAAAGTAATTTTGTTGCAGTGGGGGTAACGATACAGGTATCATTTACCAATTAATTCACTTTGCCATTAAATCTTAAACCATTCTGTTTCACCTTATTATAAAAGTGTAATATCATTATCACTATTTTAACAAACTTATCCATAACATATTTTACTTATTCTGTTTATACCTTCTATGGCATATTTTTTATAAAAACAGACACTATAAGATATATCAGATAAAAGGAGGTGATATCTGTTGGCAAAGGCAACGGGAATTGTGCGGAGAATAGATGATCTGGGAAGAGTGGTTATACCGAAAGAATTGCGCAGAACGTTAAAAATTCGCAATGGAGACCCGCTGGAAATATATGTTGACAGAGCCGGTCAAATTATGCTGAAAAAATATTCTCCCATAAATGAACTGGGCCAGTTCGCCCAGGAGTATGCAGAATCCCTGAACGAGGCTCTGGGACACGCGGCCATAATAACCGACAAAGACAGTGTTGTGGCTCTGGCAGGTAAAAACATAAAAGAACTTCTGAACCAGACCATCGGCCCCACCGTTGAACAGGTAATGGAAAACAAAAAAGTTGAAATATACGCGGCCCCCATATTGATAACGGAAGATCAGAAGTCTTCTTTCGAATCCGCGGTGATGGCTCCCATAATCTCGGAAGGAACTTCAATCGGTACGGTTATCATAGCATCAAAGGAGAAAGTCCAGATGAGCAACATGGAAGCCAAACTTGCTGAAACGGCGGCAGGATTCCTCGCCCGGCAAATGGAGCAGTAAATATAGCTTCCTGTTGCAGCCCGGTGTACGAAACCTTGAAACTCAACATAAAAAGCAAATCCCCTGTTTAAAGGGGATTTATTTTGATGCCAATGCCAACAATACTTATACTGTCCGGCCGTCCGGATTCCGGATTTCAACTTCCGTATTCCCGGCAAAATGATAATCTCCGGAATTAGCATTAAAGAAGGTGGTCTTTATTAACACCATGTGCCCCGCGTGCAGCGGAAATTTTTACAGGGCGCCTTCCTGCCCCTGCGGCGAAAAGATGGCCGACGCGGGGCCTGTCAGCGACTATTACGGCCCTTACAGCCCGTATTTCAGCACCTGCTTTGAATCAGACCCATACTGTGTACACCTTTTCTCATGCCCCTGCTGCGGCCACGACACCCACATCCGGTTCAAGCTGCGGCACGTCTAGGAGGCCGTTGAAAAATCCCACCTGCCGGCGCTGCGAAAAAATATTCTTCAGCCAACCGGTTATCTGTTAGAATTAATTTAGCCCGCCAACGAAAACCCCATAGGGGGCTGATCAAATATGACATTCCGGAAGATTGTATTTTTCGCGCCTTTTGCATCAATATCTTCCCGCGGCAGACTGCTTATGATGTATTTAAGGAGCCTACAATGAAAAGAATTGGAATCGATATAGACGGGGTAATAGCCGACTCCCAGGCGGTAATCATAAATAAAATAAACAGTTTTTTCGGGAAAAAATACAGTTTGGGTGATTTTATAAATTTCGATCCGGAAAAAATGCTTGGCATCGACCGGGACGCCCTGAACCGTTTCATTATGGAGAGAGAGCTGGAAATAATTCTTGAGGCGGCCCCCATCCCGGATGCCGCCAAAACAATAAGGGAACTTGCTGAAAGGTACAACATCAACCTTATCTCGGCCCGCACACCCGACTACCGGCCCCAAACAGTCTCCTGGCTTGAAAGGTACGGTGTGCCGCACCACAGCCTTCACCTGCTCGGGCGGCACGACAAAAGGGCCGAGTGTCTCGACCTGGGCCTTAATGTGTTCGTGGAGGACAACAAAAAGAATGCCGCTCAGATAAGCTCCTGCGGCATTCCCGTGCTGTTGATGGACGCCACCTATAACCAGGGCGACCTGCCTCCCCTGGTAACCAGGGTTTTTAACTGGAAGCAGATAAGGGATTATATTATAGCTGATTATAATTACTGAACTGTGTCACCGGCGGGCAGTTTGATCATTTTTATTTCAGACAGGTTATCCATCCGGCTCAGCTTCACCCCTCCGTCAGATATGGTATACAGAACATTTTCTATATAGGCCGCCCTTCTGACGGCCTCAGTGGACCCGGCGTACCAGCCGCCGCTGTTCGGGTGCTCAATCCTTCCCCTCAGCTTTATCCCGCCACCTTCGGAGATATCAAAAACAAGCATACCCTGCCACTGCCTGTATAAGTAAGGCATCTGGCCGCCCTTCTTTAAATCAGGCCCAGTCTCAGGCAGGGAAACGGGAAACGCCATCAGGTTTCTTTCCCGGCTGAACAGAAATGCCTTGTGGTCCCTCAGCGCCTCGGAGTCCGAGCCCTGCCCCACAAAGTATTTGGATATTTCAACGGGCCGGGAGGGGTCGCTGACGTCAAAAAGCGCAACCTTTACCCCCTGCGGTATCGCCGGCCGGGGCATAATCATATCCGCCACTGCCCCGTCAGTAATGGGCTGCATCATACGGGGACCGGGATCGTCAACCTCTTTTCCGATGCCGATGATATGGTTTTCATCATAGGGATGCAGGTAGTCGGAATAGCCCGGTATCTTCAGTTGGCCCATGACCTCCGGGGCGGTAGGATTTTCAAGGTTTATAACAAACAGCGGGTCAACCCTTTTAAAGGTTACCAGATAGGCGCGGCCGCCCATAAATCTGGCCGAGTATATCCTCTCGGTGGGGGCAAGGTTCTCCAGTTTCCCCACTACTTTCAGGTCGCCGTCGAGCACATAAATATTATTGCGGCTTACCGGACTGCCGGTCAAAAGGTAGCCTTCCGAGGTGGTTGCCACTCTGAAATATCCACCGTACTCGTCCATGGAAAACTGGTTCAGCGGCTGTCCGTCCACAACCCCCCTGCAGACATACTCCACCCCGCCGTCCCGCACCGCAAATTTGAAAATGGCGGTCTTATTTCTTTCCCTGGCAATATCCCTGTTGTACTTATCCCGCATTTGCCCTATTCTTTCTTCCAGGACAGCGGCCTCCACATAGTTGAGTCCTGCAATATATTCCTCCATCAACCTTTCCGCCTCAAACAGCTTCTGATCCGGAGTTCTGCCGGAATCACCCAAACTCCTTATTTTTTCCGCTGTCTCACCGGTTACAAGAGTGGCCAGGCCATTTATATATTTACGGCACAATTCGGCCGGGTCCGGTGTGTTGGGGCCGGTCAGGTAAAGGTTTTCCACGGAGGAGTATATATTCTGGGACGCACCGGTAAGATAGGTTCCGCAGCGGCAGTCCTCCCCGCTGCCGGCAATGTTCACGGAGGCTATCATGGTGTAATTGTAGGAGTAGTCCGGATAATCAAAGTAACTTATTTCCCCGGGCTGAATCTCCCTCGCCTTCCCGTTTTCGGTATAGCCCGGCAGTATAACGCTCCCCTCCCCGCCGTTTTCCCGCCCTTCAAAAAGCACCGGCAGGCTCAGCACTATATAGGCATAATCCCCAATCATCCTTGAACTTACATAGCTTCCCTCCCAGGCCATCGTCCTGACGGCGCGGGGTTTGGCCCGGTCTGAAAGGTCATACACTGTCAGAAGAATACCGGGACTCCCGGACCTGTTGGCTATCACCACGAGACTGTCACCTTTTATGTAGATACCCATGGGATAACCGTCACAGTTTATGGAGGAAAGTAATTTTGCGCTTTCCGCAGGGAACGCGTCCAGTATGTCAACCTTATTTCCGGATACTACGTAAAGATATCTCCCGTCATTCTTGATAATATCCGATTCATCAACCCCGCTCACCTGGACATTGGTGGCCGAAAAACTGTCCTCAGCCACAGGCCGGCTTACCGCAACGGACCCCGCAGGCGCGGCCATCTTCGGCAAAACACCGTCCGGGGCGGCGCCGGCCATCACTCCCCTTCTGTCATAGGATCCATACCAGTACCCTGCCAGCTCCCTGTTTTTTGCAATATACTCCGTCAGCTGCTCCCTGCTGCTGAACTTCCGCGCCTGGTCGGCCACCGACTCCTGCGGGCGGATAAGCTGTACGGCGGAAACAGCCGCCACAATAACAAATACAGCCAGTATATATCTACCTTTTAACACCCGGCCACTCTCCTTTCACCCGGTTCTTTTTCTATATTAACTGACGATATAATCCGGTCACGGGTTCGTTTTTTAAACAAGACCCCCCTAAAAAATTTGTCGTAACGTATAAAAAGATAAAGGAGGTAGATAAAAATGACAAAAAAACTATTGTCCCTAGTACTGACCGTAAGCCTGCTTTTATTTGCAATGGTTCCGGCTTCCCTGGCCAAAAATAACAACAAGGTCAAGGAAAACTACTCCGAAAAGAACCAGAGCAGCAATATGGACAATACCCGGTATCCAAACACTGAAACGTACCGGGAACGGCACGGCCAGCCCCAGAACAACAAGCCCGAAAAAGACACTGTCAGCGAAGATGTATACGGCTCTAAAAACAAAGGTCAACACAAAGGCATAGCAAATGCGCTGCTGCATGTCAAAAACCCCCTCGCCAGGACTGTGCTTCAGGCTATTCTTGACGGGGAAAGCGTATCCCAGGCCGTGTATGATTTTAAAAACGGACTGGATTCAGAAATCGACCCCGCTGACATTGACACCCTGACAGGAGAGGTTAATTCCCTTCTGGAGGAAGACACTTCCGGAGACAAATTAGAAAAGGCCAATACGTACAAATACATGGCGCAGATACAGATGAGGGTCGGGAAAAACACGCAGGCCCTCAAGTACATGGAAAAGTCCGTCCTCAACAACCCCTCGGACGAAGAAACCTTTAATGAGCTCTCGGGATTGCGGGCGAAACTGAACGACCTCTCGGTCAAGGTATACATAAACGGCCAGTGCCCGAATTTTGACGTGCCTCCCAGAATTCAGGACGGAAGAACCCTGGTGCCGGTAAGATTTATAGCAGAAGGGCTTGACACCACCGTGTCCTACGATGAAGCCACCGGAACTGTAACCATTGACGGCAGCCAGTTGAAAATTCAAATGAAGATAAACAGCAGGATTGCCCTGGTCAACGGCCGTGAGGTTGAGCTGGACGTGCCGGCCACCGTGGAAAATGGACGGACCATGGTGCCCATCAGATTCATAGGCGAAGGCTTTAAGTGTAAAGTAAAATACTACGGAGACAGCAACCTGGTGAGCGTAACCAACCAGGTGTAAAGAGACACTTTATACTTTGTATAAAGTGTTCATGAATAAGCAGCGGCGCCCGCAAAGGCGCCGCTGCTATTTGTGTTTACCGGCGGGATGTCAATATGCGCTTACCGCCTCGCTTCCGCATATCGAGACCCATTACTAATTTTTATAAATTTTTCTCGGCCCATGTAATGAAATGGCACTAGGAAGTAATCTCTGAGATGCAGTATTATATTAATGACATGTCAGTTTTCTTGCATTAATACAAATTTTACAACTATTCCTTGCCGGTGTATTTAATGCAAGGTAATGAATTCCAGTGAAAGGAGACAAAAAATGGCTCTTCAAAAGATCCTGTCCAAAAATCCAAAGGCAGAGCTCTATTACGACGTGGCAGAGCTGCTGACGGGCCTGACGCTGGTGGGATTTCTTTGGACGCACATGATTTTCGTGGCCACGATCCTCCTCGGCACCGACCTTTTCGATTCCCTTTCCGAGGCGCTAGACACATATTACCTGTCCTACACCGGAATACCCATCATTATATTGGTCTTCATCATGCATATTCTTTCCGCCGGGCGAAGGATGCCCGCACGCTACCAGGAACAGAAAATAATCTGGCGCCACGCCAAAATGCTCCAGGGAACCGACACCTGGATATGGGTATTCCAGACCATAACCGGGATGGCCATACTGGCCCTGGCCAGCATCCATATGTGGGTTGTAATAACCGGCTGGCCCATTGAGGCAGCCACAAGCGCCGATCGGATAAACAACTTCTGGTGGTTTTACATTATACTGCTCTTACTGGGCGAGTATCACGCAGGCTTCGGAATCTACCGCCAGTTCGTCAAATGGGGCTGGTTTCCCAGAAAGCCGCTGGGCTATGTTACCAAGGCTATAACAGTAATCATACTGGTACTGGGCCTTGCCGCCCTGTGGGTCTTTATTCAGTTGGGAGGTGCCCTGGTATGAGCAACTACACTACCATCATTTCAGACGTTTTGATTGTCGGAGCCGGGCTTGCCGGTGAAAGGGCGGCCATAGAGGCGGCCTCCAGAGGGCTGGACGTGATAATACTGAGCCTTGTCCCACCCCGCCGCTCGCACAGCACCGCGGCCCAGGGGGGATGCCAGGCATCCCTGGGCAACTGTGCCATGGGTAAGGGCGACAACACCGACATTCACTTCGCCGATACGGTAAAGGGGTCCGACTGGGGCTGCGACCAGGATGTCGCCCGCCTGTTTGTGGAAACCGCCCCCAAGGCTGTCCGCCAGATGTCCATGTGGGGTGTTCCCTGGAACCGTGTTGTGGCAGGAAAAAAAGTTCTTCCCGACGGAAGGGAAATTGAAGACACAAAGGACAAGGAAGGGCTGATCACCGCCCGGGATTTCGGCGGCACGGCCAAGTGGAGAACCTGTTACACCTCCGACGGAGCCGGCCATACACTGCAATATGCCGTGGACAGCGTGGTCATCAAGCTGGGCATAACGGTCCATGACAGGACAGAGGCCATTTCCATAATACATGACGGAGATAAATGCCTGGGCGTGGTGGCCAGGTGTCTCAGGACAGGAGAGCTGAGAATTTATCTGGCCAAATCAACCGTTATCGCCACCGGGGGCTACGGAAGGCTATACGGGGCTTCCACCAACGCGGTAATCAACGAGGGGCTGGGAATGTCCATTGCCCTCGACACAGGACTTGTCCCCCTGGGCAACATGGAGGCGGTGCAGTTCCACCCCACGGGAATGGTTCCGGTCTGGATACTGATTACCGAGGGCGCAAGGGGTGACGGCGGATACCTTCTGGACAAAAATCACCACCGTTTTATGCCGGACTATGAGCCCAAGAAAAAAGAACTTGCTTCCCGGGACGTGGTCTCCCGCCGCATGATCCAGCATATCCGCAAAGGACTGGGTGTGGACAGCCCTTACGGCCCGCACCTCTGGCTGGACATCAGGCACCTGGGTGCAAAACACATCAATACAAACCTCCGGGAAATTGCCAATATATGCAAAAACTTCAACGGCATCGACCCGGTAAAAGACCTGATCCCTGTCCGCCCAACCCAGCATTACAGCATGGGCGGCGTGAGGACAAATATTGACGGCCAGGCCTACGGGCTGAAAGGCCTGTTTGCGGTAGGCGAGTCAGCCTGCTGGGACCTGCACGGCTTCAACAGGCTGGGTGGAAACTCACTGGCCGAAACCATAGTCAGCGGCTGGGTGGTGGGCGCCAAAGTGGCGGAATACACCCTGGGAACGGAATTGAACTTTACCTACAGCCATGTCCAGGGCTTCGCCCAAAAGCAGAGGGAGCGCATAGACAACCTCATTTCCGGCAGGAATGGAAAGGAAAATGTTTACCAGATCCGCCATGAGATGGAGCAAACCCTGATGGACTACGTCGGCATATTCAGAAACGGGCCTGATCTTCAGAAGGCCGTGGATAAACTGAGGGAACTGCACCTCAGGTCAGCCTCAATCGGACTCAGAACAGACGGCAAGTGGGCCAGCCCCGAGCTGAGCGCTGCCCTTCGCATGCCGGGCATGATAAGGCTGGCCCTGTGCATATCCTACGGCGCGCTCACCAGAACAGAGAGCCGGGGCAGCCACGCCAGGGAGGATTACCCCAAGCGGGATGACGTCAACTGGCTGAAGCGGACCCTTGCCTACTGGAAGGAGGGCGCCGACCTGCCGGAACTCCGTTACGAGCCGGTAAAAATTACTGAGCTGCCTCCGGGTGACCGTGGCTATGGCGAATCTTCCCCGTCCTCTGCCGGCGGGAATGAAAACTGAAGGAGGGCAAGATGAGCAAGCAGCGCAAATTCAGCATATTCAGGTACAACCCCAACACCCCGGATGTCAAGCCCTTCATGCAGGAGTACACCATTGACGAAGCACAGGGCATGACAATATTCGTGGCCTTGAACAAAATACGTGAGGAACAGGACCCCTCGCTGATGTTTGATTTTGTTTGCCGGGCCGCCATCTGCGGCTCCTGTGCCATGCTGATCAACGGCAGGCCCAAACTGGCATGCAAGACCCTTACCAGCGACTTCAGAGGGACCATAACACTAATGCCCCTGCCGGTCTTCAAGCTTATTGGAGACCTCTCCGTGGACACAGGCACCTGGTTCAGACACCTGTCCCTGAAAACCGAATCATGGATTCACTCCACCAGAGAGTTCGACCCGGACGCCCCCGAAGACCGCATGGACAATGAAACCGCCCTGAAAATATACGAGGCCGAGCGCTGCATAGAGTGCGGCTGCTGTATCGGCGGCTGTGTCACCGCCAATATCCGGGAGGACTTTCTGGGCGCCGCCGGAATAAACCGGGTGGCCCGCTTCATGGTGGACCCCAGGGACGAGCGCTCCGACAAGGAGTATTTCGAGGTCATGGGCTGCGACGAGGGCGCCTTCGGCTGCACCGGCCTCATGGCTTGCGACGACAACTGCCCCATGCAGCTGCCGCTGCAAATGCAATTGGCCTTTGTCAGAAGAAAAATGCTTCAATTCGGCCTGTTCAGCAAATAAGCCCCGTAACAATGACTAGAGGCATGCTCACAGCTGAAATTTTTAAGGGAAAGGGCCCTCATACAGGGGCCCTTTCCCTTTCCTCCGTGCCGCTGTATAAAACCAAGACGGAATGAAAACAATTTTTAGGAGGGGTGATTGGATGGAGAGGAATAATCTTTCCCTGGCCATACGGTGCAAGGAATGCGGCACACTTTTTGAAATTCCCGACGTACAGCAGCAGCCCGGGGAAATACAGAGACTTTTCTCCGAGATACAGTACAAGCTGCGGTTCCCCTGCCCCGACTGCGGACTGTACCAGTCGGCAAGGGGCCCGGGCCCGTCTCTGGGCCCCTGACGGGAAGAAAATCCATATAAGACCGGAGTCCCATAATAATGTTAGAAAAGTCCCTATATAAAATATGAAAATAGATATAAAATATAATTAAGTAAATATTATACAAACACGGCCCAAGCGGACTCATTAAAATAAAAATACAAGCCCTTCCTAACACCGGGAGGTTATCCTTATGTTAACGCCAGATAGGGATCCGCAAAAAAAGGTCATTATAATTGACCAGTCAAATTTCATGAGGACCACCATTAAAATCCTTCTCTTCAGCAAGGGCTGCGATATCTATGAGGCCGATGAGGAGACAAAGGCGGTCTCCCTTACAGCCAATAAAAAGCCCGGGCTTATACTGATGTCCCTCGGTTTTGCCAAGCTAAACAGGATGAAATTGGTTAATACCCTCAAGAACCTTCATAAATGCCCCGTCATCCTTTATTCAAATATAATCACCCGGGAGGATGTTATTCTGAGCTACAAATCCAGCGCTGACGATGTGCTGTTAAAGCCCCTCCAGCAGTGTGACAGGATGGTCCGGTACTTCCTGCTGACCCCGTCCGAGGTAAGGCGGCACTATTTACACCGCAAAGGGGAAGTAAACATAGAATTCAACCTTACCAGGGACTGGAACCCCAAATCCAAAGCGCCTGTCAGGGAAGGCGGCCGTATGAAATGGGACCGCAAGTCGCTGCATTGACCCTGCCGGCCATATATGGTTATAAGATAATTAATTTATGACTTAATATAAGGTCAGGCGGCAATAATGTCGATTATAATACTAACAGAAAGACCGGAGGTGAAAATATGATTTTTATTGGATGCGGTGAATGCGGCGGAAAATATCAAATAATTGAGGGCAGGTTTGGGACCCCCAGGTGCCCAAGCTGTGGAACCGAACTTCCTGAAAAGATACGCACCTGCCTCAGGAGCTTACTGGAAGAAGTCCGCAACCGGCCCAACTGGAAGGTTTTTTTCGATATGGGCAATCAGTTTAATGTGGAGGTTACACTTACACATAAACCATAATACCTTTGCGCCCGGCAGCATCCCTCCGGCTTTACCCGACAGCAAATTACCAGCGTCACCCGGGCGCAGGCGATTCCCTCCTTTCAATTTAAGGCAGTCCCCCGCTACCCCGGCATCCCTCCCGCCTCTTCCGTCTTCACGAAATACACATTTCATTATTTTAATGGTATTTATAAAACCTCCTCAGGAAATTATAAACTGCGTAAGCAAAGAATCAGATTCCCCGTGGAAAAAGGTGATCTGCCTTGGGCGTCCTGAGGAATTTTTTTTCTCCCGGCTCTGTCGCCATAATCGGCGCCTCGAAGACACCGGGTAAAATAGGCAATGCCATTGTAAAAAACATGATCGACTGTGGTTTTTCAGGAGAAATATACCCCGTTAACCCACGGGAAAGTGAAATAGAGGGACTCCGGTGCTACCCCTCCGTGGAGGCCATCGAAAGGAAGGTAAATCTGGCAGTCCTGTCGGTGCCTGCGGCAATAGCCGTAAAAACGGCAGAACAGTGCGGCAGGGCCGGTGTTGAAAACCTGGTGGTGGTGTCCGCCGGATTTAAGGAAACAGGCAGGGAAGGACTTGCCATGGAAAAGGAAATGGTCCGCATATGCAGGGAATCCGGCATCCGCATGCTTGGCCCCAACTGTGTCGGCATGATGGATACCCATGTGCCTGTGAACGCCTCCTTTAGCAAAGGATTTCCGGCCAGGGGCGACATTGCCTTCATCTCCCAGAGCGGCGCCATGCTGCTGGCTATTTTGGACTGGAGCGGTTCCTCGGGCATCGGTTTCAGTAAAGTGGTCAGCCTCGGCAACAAGGCCGATCTCACTGAGTCGGATTTTATAGAAGATGCCGCCGATGACCCCAATACCAGGGTAATACTCTGTTACATAGAGGACGTGGCCGACGGCGGGCACTTTCTCAGGGCCGCCAGGCATGCAAGCGCCAAAAAGCCGGTAATAATACTTAAAAGCGGGGTCAGCCAGGCCGGGGCCCGGGCCGCGTCATCACATACAGGGGCGCTGGCGGGAAGCGACCTGGCCTATGACACAGCCTTCAGGCAAAGCGGGGTAATCAGGGCCTCCACCATGGCTGATCTGTTTGACCTGGCTGCGGCCTTTTCGAAACAGCCGGCGCCTTCCGGTAACCGGGTGGCCATAGTAACAAACGCCGGCGGCCCGGGCATAGTAACCACAGACAGAATAGAAGAAACCGGACTTTCCATGTCCAGCTTCGGGAAGGAAACCATTGAAAGGCTGCGAAGCCGCCTTCCGAAGGAATCCAACCTGTATAACCCGGTGGATGTCCTTGGGGACGCAGGGTCTGACCGGTTCAGTCTGGCCCTGAATACAGTCCTGGACGACAGCGGTGTTGACGGAGCGATAGTTCTGGTCTGCCCCACGGCTGTGACCGAATACGAGGAAACAGCAAAAGCCGTAGCTGAAGCCTGGAGGTCTCACCCGGACAAGCCCGTATTTACCGCCCTTATGGGGGGTGAGTCCATGGCCGGCGCCGGGGCAATACTGGCGGAGGCCGGCATCCCTTCCTACACCTTCCCTGAAACGGCCGTGTCCGTTATTGGCGGCATGGCCGCCTACGCCCGGATGAGAAAAAGACCTCAGCCGGAGGAAACTGATGAAATTACGGATACAAGGCCCGATATGGTAAGGGAAATATTCAGCCGGGTAAAACAGGAGGGAAGGCTGGTACTGCTGGGGAGCGAATCAGCCGCCGTGGCGGAGGCGTACGGCATACCGGCAGCCCCGGTAAAGCTGGCCGCCTCGCCGGACGAGGCGGCTGCCCTGGCTGAAGAAATGGGGTTTCCCGTTGTGCTGAAGGTGGCCTCGCCCAAAATAATGCATAAATCGGATGTGGGTGGGGTTAAAATTGGCATAAAAACACCGGAGGAAGTAAAGCGGATTTTTATGGAGATCACGGAAAACATACACCGCTACCTCCCCCAGGTGGTCATACACGGAATCGAGGTCCAGAAAATGATGCCCCCGGGAACCGAGCTGATCATAGGAATGTCCAGGGATGTCCAGTTCGGTCCACTCATTGCCTTCGGGCTGGGAGGTATATACGTCAACCTTTTAAAGGACGTCTCCTTCAGGCTGACCAGCGGCCTCAACAGGAAAGAGGTGCTGGCTATGATCAGCGAAACAAAGGCCCACACCCTGCTGCGGGGATACCGCGGCCAACCGTCCGCGGACCTGGACGCCATCGTCGAGATTGTACTGAGAACATCAGCCCTGGTAACAGACTTCGCAGAAATTGCAGAAATGGATATAAACCCTGTTTTTGCTTATGAGAGCGGGGCTTCGGCCCTTGATATTAAAATTACGGTATCGTGAGGTGCTTGAGGTGAAAAGCCTTTTCATTATGGGTACCCCTGCCAGCGGAAAAACAGCTATTGCGGTGGGCCTGGCCCTTAAATTCAGCCGGGAGGGCTACCGGGTGGCCTATTTCAAGCCGGTGGGCAGCTCGAGGGCGACAAGGGAGGAAGACGAGGACGGAGTGCTCATGAAAAGCGTGCTGGGTATGGATCATTCGCTCAATGATATCGTACCCTATACTGTGGGGCCGTCCTACCTGTCCGGAAGCAGAAACTGCATTTCCCTGGAAGATATAATGTCCTCCTACAGGAAGGTGTCGGATGGGGCTGATATTGTCATAGTGGGCGGGGCGGGCTTCCCGCACATAATGGGGTGCGTGGGGCTGGATTCCATTACCCTGGCCAGAAAACTCAAGTCTGTTGCGATTTTTCTGGTACATATTGAAAACGACTTCAGTGTGGACAATGCCATTTTTATAAACAGCTACCTTGAGTGCAGGGGCATTCCCATAGCCGGCAACATTTTCAATAATGTATCACGGCCCCTGCTGGCCAAGGCCGAGGGCATTTACAGGTCGCTGCTGGAGGAAAAGGGCTACCGCTCACTGGGCGTTATACCCCACCTGCCGGAAATAGCCTCCCCCACAGTTTCCGAGTATCACCAGGCCCTCGGGGGTGAAATACTGTCCGGGGAGGAGCATATGGGAAACCTGATTGAGGATGTCATCATCGGGGCAATGACCATTGAAAGCGCCCTCGGTTACCTGCGCAGGGCGCCCAACAAGGCGGTCATAACAGGCGGCGACCGCGCGGACATCGCCCTGGCGGCGCTTGAAACCAGCACCTCCGCCCTTATCCTTACAGGTGGACTGTACCCCGATGTCAAGGTTATCGCCAGGGCCCACGAAAAACAGATACCGGTACTGCTGGTACACTATGATACATATACAACCCTTGAGAAGTGCGCCGAGGTTTCCAGGCGCATTCACCCCTCGGAAAGACGCAGCATTGAGGCCGCCGTTGAAAACGTGGAAAAATATGTCGACTGGACGGGTATATTAAAAACTGTCGGCCCCGGTGTATAACCACCAAGCGGGCAGCCTTTCAATTGCAAAAACTATTTCAGCCGGTCTTTTTGAAGCCCTTGAGCTGAGCCCGTCCATCCCTTATTTCACTCATAATTTTGTCTATTCTTTTCTCCATTTCCACCAGTATATCGTCAGCATAGTCCCGGGCGCTTTGCTTTATTTCCGCCGCCACCCCATGGGCCTTCTCAATAATTTCCTCGGCCTTCTCCTTGGCCTGGCGCGTAATCTCGCTGTCCTCAACGCGCCTTTCCATCTGCTTCTGAACGTCCTCCATTATCTTTCCGGCTTCCTTCTTGGTCTCGGACAGAACCTTTTCACGCTCCTGAATTATCCATTTGGCCTGACGGATTTCCTCCGGCAGCGCTGTCCTGATGCGGTCCAGCATGTCCAGCAGGCGGTCCTCATCCACAAGAACCCTCCTGGTCATTGGAATCTTGATACTGGTCTCTATAACTTCCTCCAGTTCATTAAGAGCATTAAAGAGTTCCACCTGTATTATACCTCCCCACCTTTTTTAAATCTTTTAATAAGCTCCTCCTCCACCAGTGAAGGCACAAGCCCCTTTACACATCCGCCAAACGCCACCACTTCCTTGACCGCGCTTGAGCTGATAAAGGAATACTCCGGTCTGGTCATTAAAAATATGGTTTCTATGGTGGGAACCAATTTTTTATTGGTTAAAGCCATCATAAACTCATTTTCAAAGTCCGAAATGGCCCTCAGTCCCCTGATAATGACCTGCGCCCCCCGCTGTCTGGCAAAATTCACGGTAAGACCGTCAAATGAGTCAACCAGTACATTATGATAGGGGGCTAAAACAACCTTAAGCATATTCATCCTGTCCTGGACTGAAAAAAGTGGCTTCTTGGTGTGGTTCCTGGATACGGAAACAATAATCTCGTCAAACAGTGTGGCCGCCCTTTCAATTATGTCCAAATGCCCGTTTGTCACCGGATCAAAGCTGCCGGGATATAAACCGATCCGCAAGGGAAAACACACTCCCTCTCATAACATTATTTTGTAAAAGGAAATAATCGTATCCCCGTATCTTTCCCGCCTGTAGAGTGAAGATTCCATTATCACGGAGGGCAATTGGTCCCTCTTGCTGCTTTCGGCTATCATTACGCCTCCCGGGGATAAAAGCTTTTTCGCCAGTACACTTTCCATCACCGGTGTTTCGAGACCGGCGCCATACGGAGGGTCTAAAAATACTACATCAAAGGCCTCACCATAGCCCTCCAGTTCGGCCAGCGCCCCAAAGACATCCCTGACAATCAACCTGGAATTCCTCTCAAACCCGGTTATGCTCAGGTTATGCCTTATGGCGGACGCCGCCCTGCGGTCTTTCTCCACAAAAACAGCCATCCCCGCCCCACGGCTTAAAGCCTCGATACCAACATTACCCGTACCGGCAAAAAGATCCAGAAAACGACATTCCGGAACAAAGCCTCCCAGGATGCTGAACAGGGATTCCTTGACCCTGTCCGCCGTGGGTCTGCCCGTCCAACCCGAAGGAACTTTTAAAAGCCGTTTTTTCGCCATTCCGGCAATAATCCTCAAAGTTATCCTGCCTTTCCTAAAACGGCCATACTGTTAAGTATTATATCATAACTTACAAAAAAAAACAAAATCTGCATAACAACCTGAAACTGTCCGTATATATTTCATTTGCGCAAGGGAAAATATAAAACTTATATAAATAACACAATTATTTCATATTTTTACAAATGAAGAGGAGGAAACTTTTTGGATCTGAAATTTTTCAACGACTTCAGCATCAGTGTGGATCTGGCCCTGGAAGCCCGGGAGATCGTACAGGGTAGAACCGGGCAGGAGATACCGGGGGTGAGGGTGGACAGGGAAACCTACGACCACGCCGCTGTAACCATTGTCACCATAGAGGAAAAATCCGCTGAGGCCATAATGGGAAAGCCGGTTGGCAGGTACATTACCATAGAGGCGCCTGAAATAAGCGGCAGAGACCCTGAAATACATCACAAGATAGGCCTGGTGGTGGCGGAGATGATTGGCAGGCTGGCCGGCCTGCCGGAAAGCTCGAGCGTTCTGGTGGTGGGCCTCGGCAACTGGAACGCCACACCCGACGCCCTGGGACCCAAAGTTGTAAGCCAGACAATGGTCACCCGGCATATATTCAACTACGCCCCCCAGGAACTGCAGCCGGGAATGAGGCCGGTCAGCGCGCTGGCACCGGGAGTGCTGGGTATTACAGGGATAGAAACAGCCGAAATAATAAAGGGTGTTGTGGACAGAGTCCGCCCCGATCTGGTCATCGCCATTGACTCCCTGGCGGCAAGGAACGTACAGAGGATAGGCACCACCATTCAAATCGCGGACACCGGGGTAAGCCCGGGCTCAGGTGTGGGCAACCGGAGGGCCGGCATCAACAGGGAAACCCTGGGGGTTAACGTACTGGCCATCGGGGTGCCCACAGTGGTTCACGGGGCGGTAATCGCCCAGGACACCATCGAACAGTTTCTGGAACAGCTTAAAAACAACCCCACCCTGCACAAACTGTACAGCATGCTCAATCCCGACGTTTCCCGGGAGGTTGTCCAGAAAGTGCTGGAACCCTTTGGCGGCCGCCTGATGGTTACCCCAAAAGAAATCGATGACTTGATAGAAAGGACATCAAAAATACTGGCGGGAGGAATCACACAGGCGCTCCATCCCGGCCTCCCGGCGGACAGGTACGAGTATTACCTGCATTAATAGCCGCCCTAACGGGCGGTGCCGTCTTGACAGACGGCAAGAACTCAGAACTCAGAACTCAGAATCTCATACCACATGTTTTGTGGGAATTGGGGGTGGTTCCCCCGCAAGCAGCATGGGGAACTACCCTGAAAATTCTTATGCTGATTGAATCAGGGGTCAGGAATCCACTCAGTATGAGTAATTTCTATTCTGAGTCCTGAGTTCTGAGTCCTGAATCCTCGGCTCACAATCCACTCCGTATAAGATAAAAAAACCGGCCGGCCCGAAAGCCGGCAGGTTTTTTTATGTTCGTTATTGAGGGGTTTCCAGTCCTACGGAAGCTGTGGCTCCGATTGCACTGGCGCCCTGCTGGGTGAGAGCGGCTTCTCCCAGGGCAACCAGCCTCTTGGTTATGTTTCCTCCCACATAGCCGTTCTGCCTTGAGGTAAGCTGGCCCTTGTCTATCTGATTGTAGTTGGAAAGGCCCAGCTCGCTGGCAACTTCGAACTTCATTGCATCCAGAGCGTTTCCGGCCTGAGGCACCACATGTTGATTTGAATTTCGAGCCATTTTAATTTATACCTCCTTTGTTTTGATGATAGTATTTTGTCCCGTTAAACATCGAAAATACATAGTATTAAATGGTTTGCAGAACACAATTTATAATCAATTCCATACATCAATTTTTCTAAGCCAATTTTCAATTCATGCAACATATTAACCATTATAATGATTAAGCTGGAAGTCTATAAACAAAGCTATATTTTCACCAAAACAAGCCATTTAATGAAATGACCGGCCCCCTACCGGCCCTTTCCCCGAACCTTGACCTTATCTCATCGGCCAGATGGATATTTTCAGCGGACTTCAGCCCGGGGTCCTTTACCACCAGCCTTCCGGCCTCCAGCGCAGCCTCTTCCAGCACTCCCCGGTCCTTCACCGGATCGGCAATTTTATATGTAAATTCCCCCCACTGTCTGGTCCCGTACAGCTCTCCGGGTCCCCTTATTTCCAGGTCCTTTTCCGCAAGGAGGAACCCGTCGTCTATTGTTCTCATGGCCTCCATTCTCCTGGTAGCCTCCCGGCTTTCCGAACCATAAATAAGAATACACATTGAATCATGCTCTCCGCGCCCCACCCGGCCCCTCAGCTGATGCAACTGGGCCAGTCCAAACCTTTCGGCGTCAACCACCACCATTATAGTGGCGTTGGGCACATCCACGCCCACCTCGATGACCGTTGTGCTGACCAGCACATTTATATGTCCCTCTCTGAAACCGGCCATTGTGCCCTCTTTTTCTACTGCACTCATGCGCCCGTGGAGAATTCCCACACTAAGCCCCTTAAAAGGCCCCTCCGCCAGATAGTCCCTCAGGTCCGAGGCAGCCTGCAGGTCCATTTTTTCCGATTCTTCCACAAGGGGGCAGACAATATAGGCCTGTCTGCCTTCAGAAACCTCCCGCCTTATTCCCCTGTATACCCTGTCCGCCCGGGATTTCCGGCAAACATAGGTTTTAACCGGCTTTCTTCCCGGAGGCATACCTTTAATCACACTCACATCCAGGTCGCCGTAAACCGTCATGGCCAGGGTTCTGGGAATAGGGGTGGCGGTTACCACCAGGACGTCGGGATTGTCTCCCCTGGCCCCCAGTAGCGCCCTCTGCCTCACTCCGAACCGGTGCTGCTCGTCAATTACCACCAGTGTAAGTCTCCTGAATTCAATATCATCCTGAATAAGGGCATGGGTGCCAATCACAACCTGCATATCGCCGGAGCCTATTTTTTTGAGAACATCCCGCCTTGCCCGCTTTCCCACGCTCCCGGTGAGCAGGCCAACTGAAATACCCAGGCCGGCAAAATAATTTTCAAGGTTCTTAAAGTGCTGGGCAGCCAGTATTTCCGTCGGCGCCATAAGGGCGGCCTGATTCCCCCCCGCGGCGCACCTGATCAGGGCAAGGGCCAAAACCAGTGTCTTGCCGGACCCGACATCCCCCTGCAGCAGGCGGTTCATAGGATAAGGCTTATTCATGTCAGTGCTTATTTCCCGCCAGGCTGACTCCTGGCCCGGGGTCATTTTATACGGGAGCATGGACAGAAAAGTGCCCTCCAGGGGGTTTTCAGCCGGATAGGAGTGTTTTTTTCTCCTTTTTTTATTCTTTGCCCTTATCCCGGCCGCCAACACCTGCTGCAAAAAAAATTCCTCGAAGATAAACCTTCTCCTGGCAGCATCAATTTCTTCGACGCTGTCGGGAAAATGTACGGCGCACAGGGCCGGACCAATTCCGGGCAGCCCGTGCCTGTCAAGAATCTCCGTGGGAATATACTCCGTCAGCCGTCCCAGCCACTGCTCAAGGGCACTGCTTATGACAGCCCTCATCTGCCTCTGGCTTATTCCCTCAGTGAGGGGATATATGGGCACAACCCTCCCTGTATTGATCTGCCCTCCCCGTTCTTCCGTGTCATAGTCCTCCACCCGCACCTGTACCCTGCCGCCGAATATATTGATCTTCCCGCTGACCGTTATAGCCGTCCCCACTGCAATGTTTTTCCTGATAAATGGATTGTTGTACCATACCGCCTCTACGCTTTCCAACTGACTTTGAATAAAAAGGCTGGTGATGACCAGCCCCCTGCGGGGCCTTTTTTCTCCGACCCCGGTCACAACACCCCTGATGGTGGCCGTTTCCCCCTGAACGCACATACCGGCTGATTTCAGCCGGCTGCGGTCATCATAGCCCCTGGGGAAATAAAAAAGAAGGTCACCGATACTGCCTATTCCCATTTTTTTCAACAGCCGTGCCCTGCCGGGCCCAACACCTTTTATATACTGGACATCAGTCCCCCACAAATCGAAATCCCCCAAAATTAACAAACCTCCGCTGAACCGCCTGCCCGGCTGTATTCCCAAAAACCTGCTTGCGCAGGCAATTTTTTTTTGGTAAAATGACAAATGTGGTTTTCATTAAGGAGGTGTTTTGATTGTCACGAATATGCGCTGTATGTGGAAAGGGCGTTAAAGTGGGAATGCAAGTAAGCCACTCCCATATCAGGTCAAAGAGAACATGGTCGCCCAATCTGCAAAGAGTCAGAGCACTGGTAGACGGCACACCGCGAAAAGTTCTGGTATGCACCCGCTGCCTCAGAAGCGGCAAGGTTAAAAGGGCACTCTAACCATATCAAAAACGGCTGAACCGCCGTTTTTTTATTTTTACATCCTGCTTTTTATCCTCTCCACGGCCCTCTCGGTGTTTTCCCTTGATCCAAAGGCGGTCAGCCTGAGGAACCCCTCACCGCTGGCGCCGAACCCGGCCCCCGGAGTCCCGATTACATGGGCCACCTCCATAAGCCGGTCGAAAAATTCCCAGGAGCCCATGTTATCCGGTGTCTTAAGCCAGATATAAGGCGCGTTGATTCCCCCGTACACCCTGTAGCCGGCCTTTTGCATCCCCTCCCGTATAATGCGGGCATTTTCCATATAATAATCCACCAGTTCCCTCACCTGTTTTTTCCCTTCCTCTGAATAAACTGCCGCCGCCCCCACCTGAACGGGGTAGGAAACACCGTTGAACTTGGTGGACTGCCTCCTCAGCCAGAGGGAATTAACATTATGGGCGCTGCCGGAAGAATCGTAAACACTAAGCTCCTTTGGAATCACGGTATATGCGCACCTGGTGCCGGTAAAGCCGGCGGTCTTGGAAAAACTCCTGAATTCCACCGCCACCTCCCGGGCGCCTTCCACCTCGTAAATGCTGTGGGGCACTCCATCCTCCCTGATGTAGGCCTCGTAAGCGGAGTCATACAGTATAATGGCGCTGTTTTCCCTTGCGTAGTCAACCCATTTCTTCAACTCTTCCGCCGTCAGGGTCATGCCGGTTGGATTATTGGGGAAACAGAGGTAAATCATATCCACCCTTTTTTCCGGCAGGGCCGGTTTCATGCCATTTTCTTCAGTGCAGGGAAGATACACAATCTTTTCAAATCTGCCCCTGTCATCCACTTTGCCTGTTCGCCCGGCCATAACGTTGCTGTCGACATAAACAGGATAAACCGGGTCGGTGACCGCCACAACGTTGTCCAGCCCGAATATTTCCTGTATGTTGGCTGTGTCGCTCTTGGCCCCGTCGCTTACGAATACCTCGTCACGGGAAAGTTCTACTCCCCTGGGCTTAAAATCATTGTCAATAATCTTTTCAATTAAAAAATCATAGCCCTCGTATGGACCATACCCGCGAAATGTTTCAGCGCGGCCCATTTCCTCCACGCCCTTTTTCATGGCGTTAATTACCGCCGGAGGCAGGGGCTTTGTGACATCACCTATTCCCAGCCGTATTATATCCGCTTCCGGGTTCTTTTTCTTAAATTCCTCCGTCCTGCGCGCAATCTCGGCAAAAAGATAACTCCCCGGCAGCTTTAGGAAATTCTCATTAACAAAAGCCATACCAACCCTGTCTCCTTTCCGAAGTACTCAAAGTTATATGTATTTTATCTGTTCCATTTTCAACAGTGATAATTCAATCCCCTTTCAAAAAACCATTTTTTTGGCGCAAATTAACCAATGATAACAATCAGGCCGGATTTTTCCGGCCTGCTGTAAGGCGTAATTAGTCAGAATCCAAAATACCTTTAAACCCCAGAGCACATGGACCACAGATAAATGGCCCATAGACTGCCCGAACCCTTCTGGCTTCTGACTTCTGGATTCTGGATTCCCGACCCCAAAGAATATCAGTATAAGCAAAAGAAATTATGCCATGTTCCTCATCAGATTGGCCATCTCAATGGCGGTGACCGCCGAGTCCCATCCTTTGTTGCCGGCCTTTGTGCCGGCCCTTTCAATGGCCTGCTCAATGGTGTCGGAGGTTATTACGCCAAAAATTGTGGGAACGCCGGAATCAAGTCCCACCTTGGCCACCCCCTTGGACACCTCCGCCGCCACATAGTCGAAATGAGGGGTGGCCCCCCGGATTACAGCCCCCAGGCAGATAACGGCATCATATCGCTTCAGGGAAACCATCCTGCCGGCCACCGCCGGTATCTCAAAAGCTCCGGGCACCCATGCCACCTCTATGTCCCCGTCATCAACACCATGTCTCCTGAGGGCGTCCAGGGCCCCGGAGAGCAGCTTGTTGGTTATAAATTCATTAAAACGCCCCACCACTATTCCAAAGCGCAGGCCCTCGCCCAGCAGGTGCCCTTCAAATACCTTGACCATGTTCAAACATCACCCTTCCTTCAAAGCTATCTTTCTCCTATACTGAGCAAGTGACCCAGTTTCCTCTTTTTTGTGGCAAGGTAAAATCTATTCTCGTTGCCGGGGTTAATCTCCACCGGAACTCTTCCCACAACCTTCAGGCCATGCCCCTCAAGGCCGGCTATTTTTCTGGGGTTGTTTGTAATCAGCCTTATCCTGGTAAGGCCCAGGTCCGCCAGGATCTGCGCGCCAAGTCCGTAGTCGCGCAAGTCGGCGGGGAATCCCAGGGCCTCATTGGCCTCCACCGTATCCTTGCCCATGTCCTGCAGCCTGTAGGCCCTTATTTTATTGAGCAGCCCTATTCCCCTTCCCTCCTGGCGCATGTAAAGAAGCACGCCGACCCCTTCCCGGTCGATCATTTTCATGGCCGCAGCCAGCTGATCACCACAGTCACAGCGTTTGGAGCCGAATACATCTCCGGTGAGACACTCCGAGTGAACCCTTACCAGCGGGGCCTCCACACTTTGCAGGTCCCCCCTGACCAAGGCTATGTGGCCCTTGCCGTCCAACAGGCTTTCATAAGCCACAGCGGTAAAGTCCCCGTACTTGGTGGGCAGCTTTGCCGAGTCCACCCTTTTAATCAATTTTTCATACCTGCGGCGATACTTGATAAGGCTGGCTATGGTGGCAATCTTGAGGTTGTGTTCACGGCAGAACTCCATTAGCTCCGGCACCCTGGCCATGGTTCCGTCTTCCTTCATTATCTCACAGATAACCGCCGCCGGGTATAAACCTGCCAGCCTGGCTATGTCCACCGAGGCCTCGGTATGGCCGGCCCTCCTCAGGACGCCGCCCTCCTTGGCCCGGAGAGGAAAAACGTGCCCCGGGCGGCGCAAGTCCTCCGGCCTGGTGGCAGGATTCAGCACCGCCGCAACAGTGGCAGCCCTCTCATGGGCGGAAATGCCGGTGGTTGTGTCCTTGTGGTCGATGGATACCGTAAAGGCCGTCCCGTGGGGGTCGGTATTGTTGGTAACCATGGCCTGAAGCTCAAGCTCATCCAGCCTTTTTCCCTCAACCGGCAGGCAGATGAGTCCTCTGCCGTGGGTGGCCATAAAGTTTACCGCCTCCGGGGTCACCTTTTCGGCGGCCATAATCAGGTCCCCCTCGTTTTCCCGGTCCTCATCATCCACCATCACCACAATTTTACCCTGGCGCACATCCTCGATTATTTCTTCAATAGTGTTAAATTTGTAACTCATCTCTCCCACTCCTCTATAAAAGCTTATACTGAAATTCTTATACTGTCGGAACTCAGAACTCAGGACTCAGAATGGTTCCGGCCTTCTTAAACAGCAATTCTTTGTTCTGTGGCTAAAATCCATTTTGGACCAGAAACTCCAGGGAAATACCGCCCCTTTTTGTCTCCTCCTTGCTGTTTTCGCCATAAACCAGGCGCTCGATGTACTTGCCGACAATGTCTCCTTCCAGGTTGACGCCATCACCCACTTTTTTGAAGCCCAATGTTGTCATGCGGGCGGTGTGCGGAATAAGGGAAACCTGAAACCAGTCGCCGCCGAAATCCACTACCGTAAGGCTTGTGCCGTCTATGGCCACCGACCCCTTTTTGATAATGTACCTCATAACAGAGGCCGGGGCGGTAATGGTAATCAGGGTGGCGATATCGTACTTTTCCCGCCTTTTTATAATCCCCACCCCGTCTATATGGCCGCTGACCATATGGCCGCCCAACCTGTCACCCAGGCGGAGCGCCCTCTCCAGGTTCACCCTGTCCCCGGGCTTCAGCCCGGCGAGGTTTGTCCTGGCCAGCGTTTCGGCCATCACATCGGCAATGAAATGGCTCCTGTCAAACTCCACCGATGTCAGGCACACACCGTTTACGGCTATGCTGTCCCCTATCTTCATGTCCTCTACTATCTTCCTGGCCTCGATGTGGATTCTGGCCGAGTCGGCCCCCCTGGCTATTCCCCGCACCACACCCAGTTCTTCCACCAATCCGGTAAACATGGCTTATCCTCTCTGCTTCATAATATATCCCTCAACAACTATGTCATCCCCCGCCCTGGAAACGCTGACACGGTCCAGCACCGCCGCGCCGGACAGCTTTTCGGGGCCGTCGCCACCCAGCGCCCCGGGCGCCCGCTCACCGCCTATCAGCTTGGGGGCGATGAACCAAACCACCTTGTCCACCGCTCCGGAGGCGATGGCCGAGGCGTGCACCTGACCGCCGCCTTCAATAAGAACGCTGGTTAGCTCCCTCCGGGCAAGATCCGAGAAAACCTCCGCTATTTCCACCCTCGTGCCCCTTGACGGCAGGGATACCACAACCGCCCCCGCCTCCTGCAGAGATTTTACCCTGTCCGGCGGCGCGCCGTCTGTGGTGTAGATTATTACACCCGCCTCCGAAGGCCCCCTTATCACCCTTGCATCCGGCGGGGTCCTGGCCATGCTGTCCAACACCACCCTTACCGCGTCCCTGCCCCCTTCCGGAAGCCTGGTGGTAAGGGAGGGATCATCGGCCAAAACAGTGTTCACCCCGACCATTATAGCGTCATAAATATTTCGAAGCCGGTGGCCGCGCTCCCTGGACTCCGGACCGGTAATCCACTGAGAGTCCCCGGTCCTGGTGGCGATTTTTCCGTCAAGGCTTACCGCGGCCTTCAGCACCACAAAGGGCTGTCTCTCTGTAATGTATTTTATGAAGACCTCATTGAGCCGCCTGGCATCCTCCTCCAGGACTCCGGCGCCAACCTCCAGGCCCGCCTCCCTCAGCCTGTTCAGTCCCTTCCCGGCCACCAGGGGATTGGGGTCCGTCATGGCGGCCACCACCCTTTTTATGCCGGCGGATATAACCGCCTCGGTACAGGGACCTGTCCGGCCATGGTGGCAGCAGGGCTCCAGTGTAACATAAAGGGTTGCGTCCCGGGCCAGGCTGCCTGCGTCCCGGATGGCCATCACCTCGGCGTGAGGGGCGCCGGCCCTGGCGTGAAAACCCTTTCCAACAACTTCCCCGTCCTTTACCAGCACCGCCCCCACCATGGGGTTGGGGCTGGTATGTCCCCTGGCCAGTGAGGCCAGGTCAAGGGCCATTTTCATATAATCCCGGTCAGTCAAATCAATCACCTGTCTCAAATATTTCCGGCCTCCGCCCGGTGCCGCCTTGACAGACGGCAAGAACTCAGTACTCAGCACTCAGAACTCAGAATGAGCATGCACTTCTTATTGTGACTCTACCATGAATTATACTAAGGCAAACTTTAAGTCACAGAACTCACAAAGGGATGGCTGTATGGAATGCCCGGAACTCCTGAGTCCTGAGTTCTGAGTCCTGACAGAATAAGAATATCAGAAATAGTAAAACCCCGGGCAAATACCCCGGGGATTCAAGTCAAGGATGTCAGTCTTTTCAGCCGCATTAACGAATAGCAAATCGCAGTCAAATATTCCGCAAAGAACTACTCTCACGGCTGACAAACCTGTACGTGGTCGTCCCGCCGGACGGCACGAACGGCCACTTAACATACCTTCTCCCATCCAGACTGTGAGGGATGTTAAAAATACTTTTAACAGTCCCCGGACTGTCGGCTCCGGCTTCTCACCGGATCAACCCCGTAGGGCTCGCGGGCTCGGCCTCCTAAAAGACTGTTGAAAAGGCCACACCGCCGGTAGGGAATTTCACCCGTCCCCGAAGGCAATTTTTTTTCTAATTATAGGCCCATTATTGGAATGTGTCAAACATAAGTTTTTCCAGGTCTGCGTCAAGATTTAGTAGGTAGAACCCCCGGTATTTTTTTTGTATTAGGGACAGCCGAAAAGAGGAAACTCCGGGGCCGGGGTCCGGTTTTCAATCCGGCTCCAGGACCTACGGCTGAACCGGC
>JBMOPF010000037.1:0-6803 GCA_049325075.1 Bacillota bacterium
TCCTTAGGCTCGGTCGTTAAGAGACTGTAGCAGCCTCCGATAAATTCCGCCCGGGGTTGAACACTCCCCCCGGATGCATGTCGCTTAAGGGTCCCCCGAAAGGAATGCCCGGACCCTTCCGGCTCCTTCTGGCTCCTGGCTCCCGACAGTATAAGCATTTCAGAATAAGTTATTTTCAGGGCAGAATTCCGGGCATTCCTTGTATTTTCGTTCTCTGATGGTGCAGTTTGCGGGGGAACCCCCCCAATTCCCAATTCCTACAAAACATATGCGGCATGCGAGTCTGAGTTCTGACAACCCAGGGATTTCAGTATAAGCGAAATGCGCCCGGTTATGGCACGGGCGTGTTTTTGTTTTAAATTAATGAATAATGGGCAATACTGGAGGGTGGAAGCCACAGAGATCATAGGAATGGCTGTCTGGAATGCCCAAGCCATTCTGGATTCTGGCTTCTGAATTCTGGATTCCGACCCGGAATTCACTCAGTATAAGTAATTTTAAGAAGGTAATTTATGATGTTTGCCAATAACAAAGTTAAAATTGCCGCAGTTGCGTTGCCGGTGGCGTTGATATGCGTGCTGGGCGCCATATCGGCCGATGCCTCGCCTGATGAGTGGATGGCGGGAAAAGGCCCTTATCTGGGCGTGTGCCGGGAAAGCGACGCCGGCCCGGAGAGCGGAAGTCTGAGCCGGGAGACCTGTAGCTATACCGTACAGAAAGGCGACACGGTCCTGTCTGTGGCGTCCAGGTTCGGTGTGACCGCATCCAGCCTGGTTTCAATCAATAATTTGAAGGATGAAAATTATATCAGGGAGGGGCAGATTCTCCAGGTGCCAGGCCGGAACATTGTGCACGAGGTTGCACCGGGGGAAACCCTTACCTGTATTGCCGTAAAGACCGGTGTCAGTGCAAGGGAGATATCGGCGGTCAATAATCTTGTGAACGAGGATATGCTTATTGCCGGACAGAAGCTGATTATACCCGGCGGGGCTGTTCCTGCCGGCGGCTTTTCCGCCCGGGAGGTTTCCAGGGGGCTGCCCGTCGGTGATCTTGACTGGCCGGTGGCCGGGCGGGTAAGCTCACCCTTTGGGTTTCGTGATGGAAAGCCCCACGAGGGTATTGATATAGCTGCCGATGAGGGGTCTCCCATCAAGGCCGCCATGTCCGGCAGGGTGTCCTTCGCCGGGCCAAGGGGAACTTACGGCCTGACTGTTATACTTGACCACGGAGAGGGCCTGGGCACACTCTATGCCCACTCTTCAAAAATAATGGTTTCCCAGGGTGAGTGGGTTAACAAGGGGCAGGTAATAGGCCTGGTGGGCAGCACGGGTAGATCCACCGGACCCCACCTGCACCTGGAGCTGTTAATGAACGGCCTCCCCTATGACCCCATGATATGCCTTAAAGGGGAAGGGCTTTAAATGCTGATACTGAGTGAATCCGGGGTCAGGAGTCAGGAGTCATGAGTCAGAAGTCAGAATGGGAAAGCTTCGCTTTGTTGCCGAAAGCCCGCTGAACAGCGGGTTTTTCGCCGTTTGTGGGAGATTGTGCCGGGAAAATGTGCTATGATTAAAAAGAGGAATACCCAAACCATTCTGGCTTCTGACTTCTGACTCCTGAATTCCGACATCGGAGCCTTGCAGAATAAGTAAAAACGAGGTAATCAGCTTGCAGTTATTGTATGCCGATAAAGAAGGAAATTATTACGAGCACCCCACCCTGCGCCCGGCGGGAAGGACCGGCGACAGGTTCGTCCAGCTTGTTCCGGAGGATATGACGGAACTTCCCTCCGGGGCATCCCTGGTGCTTATTCCCGGGGGCAGTCCGGTGGGGGTTTCCGGAAAAGGCAGCTTTATCCTGGCGGACAGGGAATATGGGGGGGAAGGGCCGGCCTATTCCGTTGGGGCACTCCTTCCCCAGGGCTATACCAGAACCTTTTTGCCGGCCTTTCGCCGCAGGGACCGGGAAAAGCCACTTCCACTAATGGGGTATGCGGCGGTGGCGTGGCGAAGGGGAAGGGTGTATGTCGCCGCTGTAAAAACAGACGACCCGCACCGCTGGGACCCTGTGCATTACAACACCCCGGACCTGCCCCGGCTGGTAAGGGCCCTGGGCAGGGAAATGCCGGGCAACCGTATTGTAAAACAGCTTTCACGGTGTGCCCTGAGCTACAGCTGTTTTACCGCCCAAAATATTTTTTACGGCCGCTGGGAGGGGGGGATCCCGGTTTCCAGAACGTGCAACGCCGCCTGTCTGGGTTGTATATCGCTCCAGCCGGCGGAATGCTGCCCGTCCCCCCAGTCCAGGATCGATTTTTCACCAACAGTGGACGAGGTGGTTGAGCTTGGCCTCCGGCACCTTCAGGGTAAGGACGGGCCAATCATCAGCTTTGGGCAGGGCTGCGAGGGAGAGCCGGCCATGGCCTGGGAAGTGATCAGCGAGGCGCTGATGAAAATAAGGGGCAGCCATTCGGGGGGCACCATCAATATCAATACAAACGCCGGGAATACCCGCGCCATCGAGGCGCTGTGCCGGGCCGGGCTGGACTCGGTCAGGGTAAGCCTGATCAGCGCCAGGGATGAGGTGTATAATTCCTATTACAGGCCCCGGGGGTACAGCCTTGGGGACGTTATGGCGTCCATAAGGGCGGCCAATAAACATGGGGTTTTCGTTTCACTGAATTTGCTTGTTTTTCCGGGCCTCACAGACAGGGAGGAAGAGGTGGAGGCACTGATACCGATGATCAGGGATACCGGTGTCAATATGGTGCAGCTGAGAAACCTCAACATTGACCCGGACTATCTGTTTGGCAAAATACCTCCGGCAAAGGGTGATATACTGGGGATACCGGCCCTGATCAGCGCGCTGGAATCGGTTTCCGGGCTGGAGCTGGGCAATTTCAGCAGACCGGTGAATGCTCCATAGCTATCCCGGCTTTTGGCCCTTGCCGTGGGAAAACCGGTATGGTATAATTTTGTGGTGTGTACGAGGAATAACATCGCCCTGCAAGGGCTTATATGTAAAAGGAGAGGTGAGTCCATTGAAAGCTGAAATTCATCCCAAATATCAGACCACAAAGGTTACCTGCGTATGCGGCGAGTCCTTTGAGACGGGGTCGACCCGCAAGGACCTGAAAGTTGAAATTTGTTCAAAGTGCCACCCATTCTATACCGGCTCCCAGCGGCAGGTTGAAGTGGGAGGACGGGCCGACAAATTCCGTAAAAAATACGGCCTGAAATAGGATGATGGCAGAGCATGCGGCTCTGCTATTTATTTAAAAAGGGCCATTGAAAGGAGTTTTCCATGGCTTCTGATTTTCAGTACGGCGGTCAGGCGGTGATTGAGGGTGTCATGATGCGGGGGCCTGAGGGAAGGGCCATCGCTGTCCGGCTTCCCAGCGGGGACATTGCCGTAGATGAAAAATTAATAGACTCTGTTTTAAAAAAGTATCCTTTTCTGAAATGGCCGTTTGTCAGGGGCGTTGTGGCCCTGGTCGAGTCCCTGGTAATAGGAATCGAGGCCTTGAGCTATTCCGCCAATCAGGCGGTGGGGGAGGAAGAGGAGCTCAGTAAGACGGAGATAGTTCTTACCATAGGTTTTGCCTTTTTGCTGGCGGCGTTTCTTTTTGTTGTACTCCCGACCGGCGCCGCCCACCTTATGAACAAGTTTGTGCACGGCAGTTTCGCCCAGAACCTGGTGGAGGGTTTTATCAGGCTGGGGGTGTTTATCCTCTATATCTGGCTGATAGCCCGTATGCAGGATATCAAGAGGGTGTTCCAGTACCACGGCGCCGAGCACAAGGTGATTAACGCCTATGAGGCCGGGAAGGAGCTTACCGTGGAAAATGTGCAGCCCTTCAGCACGTTCCACCCGCGCTGCGGCACCAGCTTTTTGCTGATAGTCCTGGTGCTGAGCATATTTCTTTTCGCACTGCTGGGAGAGCAGGTTTTATGGTGGCGCATAACCTCCCGCCTGTTGCTTTTACCGGTTCTGGCCGGCATTTCATATGAGGCGCTCAAGCTGTCCGCCAGGTATGCCGACAATTTTATCTGCCGGCTGCTGATTTCACCGGGCAGGTGGCTGCAGGCCCTTACCACCGGTGAGCCCGACGACAGTCAGGTTGAGGTGGCTATTGCCGCCCTGGTGGGTGTTTTAAAGCAAAGCAAGGCCGGTGCCGGGGCGGCTGCCTCCACTGCGGGGGCTGTTTTGAAGGAGAGTGAAACTCAAGTCGATGTTGGATAAACTGGCCAATCTGGAAAGCAAGTATGAAGAACTGGAAAAACAGATCAGCGACCCGGAAATAATTGCCGACAACAGCCGCTGGCAGCAGCTTGTCAGGGCCCACTCGGACCTTGGTGAGGTGGTGGGCGTATACCGCGACTACAAGAAAACCCTGGAGGAAATTGCCGAGGCCAGGGATATGCTGGAAGACAAACTGGACCCGGACCTTCTTGAGATGGTTAAGGGTGAGCTGGAGGAACTGACGGAGAAAAAGGAGTCCCTGGAAACAAAATTAAAGGTGCTCCTTTTACCCAAAGACCCCAATGATGAAAAAAACGTACTGGTGGAAATAAGGGCCGGCACCGGGGGGGAAGAGGCGGCGCTTTTTGCCGCCGACCTTTTCAGGATGTACACCCGCTATGCAGAGAGAAAGGGCTGGAAGGCTGAGATTATGAATACCAGCTATACGGACCTGGGGGGCTTCAAGGAAGTCATATTCATGATCGAGGGCAAGGGTGCGTTCAGCCGGCTTAAATTTGAAAGCGGCGTGCACAGGGTTCAGAGGGTTCCCACCACTGAGTCCGGAGGCCGCATACACACCTCCGCCTCCACGGTCGCGGTGCTTCCCGAGGCCGAAGAGGTGGAGATTGAAATTAATCCAAACGATATAAGGATAGATCTCTTTTGCTCAACCGGACCCGGGGGCCAGTCGGTCAACACCACCCAGTCTGCCGTCAGGATTACCCACCTGCCCACCGGCATTGTTGTTTCCTGCCAGGATGAGAAGAGCCAGCACAAGAACAAGGAAAGGGCCATGAGGGTTTTGCGGGCCAGGCTTCTGGACAGGGCCGAGCAGGAGCAGAGGGATGCCATTGCCAGCAGCCGCAAATCACAGGTGGGCAGCGGGGACAGGAGTGAGCGGATCAGGACCTATAATTTCCCGCAAAACAGGGTTACCGACCACCGTATAGGGCTGACGTCCCACCGCCTTCAGGAGGTTCTGATGGGAGACCTGGATGATATAATAGAAGCCCTGGTGACCACCGACCAGGCGGAAAAGCTCCGCCAGGTGGAGTAATGGCTTATGGGTATTATTTCTTTAAGGCAGGAATACAGAATTCAGAATTCAGAATTCAGAATGATTTATGCATTCCTCTTTGTGCAGACAAAAACTAAGGAAGTTTATGAGGCGTTGAGAGTTGGAATTAGATTATTTTATAATCACATGTTCTGACTCTTATTTTTAATCTGTCAAATGCTTTATGATACTGCAACCATTCTGAATTCTGCCCTGAAAATTCTTATACTGATTGAATCAAGGGTCGGGAATCCAGAATTCAGAATTCAGAATGGTAGGGCATTCCTTATAAGCAGTGAACACATTTTCATCCTACAATGGTGCCGCATTTATGCGGCATGGGGGTCTGGATTCTGACTTCTGTATTCTGACCGGGATGGAATACAGGAGAAGCATTTATGAACATTGGCCAATGGCTGATCAAGGCGGGAAAATACCTGGAGAAAAGGAATCAGGGCGCCGGGAGGATTGATGCCGAGGTGCTGCTGGCCCATGCTGTGGGAATGGACCGGGTTTCCCTTTACCGGGAAGGGCTGATGGAGCTTTCCCGGGAGCAGGAGGCGCTGTTCCGGTCGCTGGTGGAGAGAAGGGCCGCGGGTGAGCCGGCAGCGTACATAACAGGCCGGAAAGAGTTTATGGGACTGGATTTTGCCGTTTCGCCGGCGGTGCTGATACCCAGGCCGGAGACCGAGCTGCTGGTGGAGGTGGCGCTGGGGTATTTAAAAAAAATAGACCTGTCCAATGGCGCAAAACCTCCCCTGGTGGTGGATGTGGGTACCGGCTCCGGCGCCATCGCGGTTTCACTGGCTGTAAAAATGGAAAGGGCAAAAATCTATGCCACCGATATATCCCCGGCCGCCCTTAAGATAGCCCGGGAAAACGCCAAAAGGCTGGCCGGTGAAAAAGTTGAATTTATTCCCGGAGACCTTATGGATTCACTGAAGGCCTTTTTGCCCCGTGGGTCGGTGGATCTTGTCACGGCCAATCTTCCTTACGTCCCAACCGGTGATATACAGTCTTTAATGGCTGACGTGAGAGATTATGAGCCCCGGCTGGCCCTTGACGGCGGGGCTGACGGACTGGATTTATACCGGCGCCTTGTGCCGGAGGCCTTTGAAATGCTTTCCCCCGGCGGGCTATTGCTGATGGAGATAGATCCGGGGCAGGTCCGGTCAATAAGTAAAATACTAGGCAGCCGCTGGATTATTCAAGTGTTTAAGGATCTTGCCGGAAGGGAAAGGCTTATATCGGCTGAAAAGGATAATACTAATCCTGAGTGAATTGCGGGATGGGAATCCAGAATTCAGAAGTCAGAATCCAGACCCCCATGCCACTTTTAAAAGTGGCACCATAAAGGATGAAAAAACAAGATACTTTGGGGTCGCTTGCGGGCAGGGGGAGTGTTAAACCCCGGCTGCATCATCTCCGGCTGCAACAGTCTCTAAACTCGGTCGCCAAAGGACTGCCAACCGCCTTCGAAAGTCGCGTCCTGCTCCTCTCAGGC
>JBMOPF010000038.1:0-6641 GCA_049325075.1 Bacillota bacterium
TGGCCTGATTCAACAGTATCTCCGCATAGCTCAGAGCGGTGATGGTGCCGTTATATGCAGATTTGAAAAGCGCCTTGGGCTCTTTGCCCGGTTCTATAACGCCTTCAAATATCTTATCGAAATTGATCTGCTCAGACAATATGGTCTCCTCCTTTCAAACTGAAGAATTAGTATCCCTGGCACAGGGCTACTTCCATGTCCTCGGCGGTCTTCTTGTGGATGCCGAGCTTCCATGTGCGGTATTCCAGCGCACTGAGCATCTTCTTGGCAGCCACTTCAGGATCCATTTCAAAGATGAAGTATCCGCCGTAGACATCACTGGCAACCTGGGTCACTATGGAGTAAATAAGGTCGCTGCCTTCCAACGGGGGCATTGCGCCGACGTGTACCGGCATACCCATGGCCACGCACCAGCAGCCGATGGAAACGGCCTTGCCGCTCATGGCCTCGGGGGCGGAAGCAACCCAGGGAACCTTCGGCGTGTCCACACCCAGCTCGTTGGCCATATCCATCAGCAGGTCCGAGCAGCGGGTGTTGTCCACGCAGGAACCCATGTGGAAAACGGGGGGAAGCCCTACGCTGAGGTTGGCTTTTTCGCTCAGCCTGGCCAGGAACTTCTTCAGGCCGGGGCCGGCCTTTTCCACAGCCTCGGGAGACATGAGACCCATCTTGGCGCAGCCCTGCATTACGCAGCCTGTACCAATAACAAACACATCGTTCTTAATCATTTCCTCGGCTATCTTCAGGTGGCTTTCATCCTGCGGCCGCTTCAGGTTGTTGCAGCCTGCCAGCATGGCGACACCCTTGATTTCTCCGGACTGTATGGCGTCAGTAAGGACCTTGACCGGATTTTCCGGGTTGACTGAACCAAACAGTTCGTACAACGCCTCAAGGCTCCACCCGGCCACAACCTTGTTGACCACCTTGGGAATAACCACTTTACCGGGATCTCTCAGCTTGAAAGCGTCTATGGCAAGGCGGACTGCCGTTTTCGCATTATCCAGCGCCTTGGTTGTCTGGAAGTCGATATGGTACGAGCCCGGTATCTTGACAATGGGAGATGTGGTGATAATCCTGGTGTGGAAGCACTCCGCCGCATTGCGAATGGCCGGCATGATACACTGCACGTCCACCACCATGGCGTCGATGGCGCCGGTTGCGATGGCGTATTCCTGTGAAGCAAAGGAGGTCACGATAGGCACGCCGTGCCTCATGAGAACCTCGTTGCCTGTGCAGCAGATGCCCATCAGCTTGATGCCCTTGGCGCCGGCGGCTTTTGCCTCTCCTTCCAGTTCCTTGGCCGCCTGCACGATGATTTCGGAAAGGATGGGGTTATGGCCGTGCAGAACCAAGTTGACGCTGTCCGGATCGATAACTCCCAGGTTGGCCTCGCTGGCCACCGGCTTCGGTGTTCCGAATATGATATCGGACAGGTCGGTCCCGATGTGCATTCCCACATAGTCACCCAGAGCAACCTTCAATGCCGCAAATATAATATTAACCGGGTCGTTGTCCATACCCACATGGGCCTGTGTCACCAGTTCCGAGATAACATTATATATACCGCTGGGCATAATGTCGTGGGTGCGGAACTTTTCAATGCGGCCCTTGGTGGCCGTGGTGTTGACCCAGGTGGATTCGCCGAATCCCTTGAGGCGGCTGTATTCTTCCAGGGCGGCCTTTGCCACGTCATGGGCGATTTCCATATCGGTGCGTCCCTCGGTGGCGATTCCTATTCTCTTGGCCACCTTGTACAGCTTGGCCGGGTCCTTTACGCCATAGTCCGGGGCATGTCCCTCGGACGCCTCGTACAGGGTGTGCGCCATATGGCTGGCATGCTCACTGTGTGAGGCCGCCCCTGTAAGGAGCATAAGCCCGGTGCTGCGGGCTGCTATAGTCCAGTGGGAAGCACCGCAGATACCCTTGCTGCCGGGACCTTCATCCGCTTTGATGCGGCAGGGCCCCATCATGCAAAAGCGGCAACAAATGCCTTTATAGCCGAATTGACACTGGGGTTGCTGTGCAACTGCCCGATCAAAGGCTGTAATCATACCCCGCTCCTTGGCTATATCAATCATCTCAAGGACACCGGGGTCAACTGTGCGTTTAACAGACTTCGGATCGACGACCCTTGGCGCCGCCGAAGGCTTGCAGGTATGACTAGGATCGCTAAACCTTGGCATTTCTTTACCTCCTTAATTATGATTAAATCAACCAACCGGTTTTAAAACGACGGTTTATTTAAATCTTCAGCCGTCATTAACCGGCGCCTCCCCTACCTTTCTCAAAAACCACCTGCCTCTCTCAAAATCTTTTCCCGAACCTCCCTCATGCCGTCCAACAATACCCCCTCTGTCGACTCAGAGTCAGGTTCCATGGAATTTTCCCATATATCATTGTTAAAACTAATAAACCCCAGCACGTCTCCGGGCTGGAAACTTTTTTCAATAAAATCTCTTTCCTTTTCATTCCTTATTTTGTTGCCGACTACGCGTATCTTCTCTATGCCCAGGTCTGAAGCCATCTTTTTAACATTTTTGGCGGTATTTACACTGTTCAGGCTGGGTTCCACAACCACCAGCATCAGGTCCACCCCCCTGGCCGTACCTCTGGAAAGGTGCTCTATGCCTGCGCCCATGTCCATTATTACCACTTCATTTCTGTCCAGAAGCAGGGCGGATATCAGCGCCTGCAAAAATGTGTTTTCCCTGCAGTAACACTGGGACCCCCCTTTTTTTACATCCCCCATGCGCATGAACCTGATGGCGCCGTGTTTGTACGTGTAATCGTTCAGTATCCCTTCATCTATGGTTGGGTTGAGGGTGTAAAAAGCTCCGCTCCCGCTGACTGTCCGTATCTTTTCCCCCATTTCCACAACCGGCTTGATACCCGCAGACATTTCAGCGGGGATACCTATAGCCGCTGCCAGGCAGGCATCAGGATCCCCGTCAATAGCATAAACGGTCTGGTGTGTTTCTGCAAAGGACTTGATAAGAGCCGAAGCAATGGTGGTTTTTCCCACCCCGCCTTTTCCTGATACTGCAATTTTCACAATACTCACCTCATTTTGTATAAAATTGTTACTTCGATTAATGCGGCGTCGAAAAGCAAAAAAACACACATGTAGCTTTTCTTTCTACAAGTGCAAGATAAAATCCTCCTTCCGCCTCAACCATTATGATTATAAAATTTTGAGTTTGTAGTTCGACATTATAATTTAAAATCCTTTTCCCCAAAAAATATTTTGGACTTATGCTAATTATAAGCCCAAAATATTATTGAAACACTCACCGGTCTGAAAAAATCAGGTAAAAAACAGATACTTCTTTTTAAGCACGCGGTATTCCACAAACAGGGCCACGGCAAAAATAATCAGTATCAGCAGTATTGCGGCCTTCAGCACAGATATGGTGAGGGTCAGGCTGTTAATTCTTTTCTCCCTTTCGGATATTTCGCCCTCCACCATTTGTTTCTCACCGGTCAGCCAGGCCTTCTCCTCCTGGACGGCCATTTTTTCGCTCTCCAGTCTGGCCGCGGAATCATTGGCGTCGGCATAAGAATTGCTCAGCTCCCTCACCCTCTGCTGCAGCATATAGCTCTCATTCCGCCCCGGCCCCGGCAGTATCGCGTTCCACATGATCAGCCCCTTTGTTTCCGGCAAGCTTGCCCCGCAAATGTACCCCAGTGTGGGCGCCAGGTCTTTGAGACATACAGGGGGAAGCTTTGTTCCCGCCATAAATTCCCTTCCCTTTATAATAAGTGGGGGCTTCCCCGTGGTGCCGGTCACCACCAGGGCTGTATCCTCGTATAGCCCATCCGCGTGCAGTTGATTCAAAAATCTTCCCACCTCATTGTCCGCCGCCCCGGCCTGTATGGTTCCCTGCTGTCCGTCCGCCGGCGCCTGTTGCTGCCGGTCACCTCCCAACACCACCACTGTCAGGTATGGTTTCTGGGTTCTTATCAACTCCATCGCAGCATCCATGGTCTCCCTGTCATTCTTCACATTCCCGGTATTTTTAATACTGACAACACCGGACAAGTCACCTGTTTTGCCGCTTCCGTCCACCAGGGCGGTTTTAACGCCGCTTTTCTCCAGTGCCGCCATAATGGTTTTTTTCATATCCGGCCTCTCGCCCTGCTTCAGCTCAATCCCGCTCAGCAGTGTGTACAGCCTGTGCTCAGAACTGTCGGGCGGCATCGCGCTAACCCTTTCCACCCATACCCCGGCCATGCCCAGCCCGTTTATGTTCGGCGTGGCGGAAGGGCTGACCGAAGACGCCTGCAAGCCATCCAGCACAAGAATGACAACCTGTTTTGAAGCCGTGACGTTAGTAGCCTCACCCCCATTTTCCTGCTGCGCGGGCGCCGCCCGCCCGCTGACAAACAGTAAAACCAGGACTGCCCAGAGGAACAGAATTTTTTTCTTTCCAGTGAAAGCCATAAGAATGACCTCCCCATTATATTTCACTAATACTATAATGTGGAAGCCGTCTATTTATTACCATTTTTTGAGCCCTCACCTTTATCACTCCGGGTGCGGATGCATACTTTCGGCAGGACCGGCAATAATACTAATACTCCGCTTTGGTGAATTCTATCTCTCCCCGTCCAGCATGAAGCTGGGCATTTTTTTGTTCTCTTGAAATAGTGTCACCGTTCTGCTATAATTGTCTCTGCAATACTTCGGGATGTGGCGCAGTTTGGCTAGCGCGCCTGCCTTGGGAGCAGGAGGCCGGGGGTTCAAGTCCCTCCATCCCGACCAGATTTTATAATGTGTGTACCCCCCCATATACTGCAATCTTACTGCAATTAAATCAAAAAATTAATCCCACCCCTACGGGCGGGACGTGTCTCATAGGTACCCCCTGGTTGCGGCAGGGGATTCTGTGTGAGTATGTTCCTGAAAGATGAAAAAACAAACTAGGTTTTGCTCTATAAAAAACAACCCTTGTCATACAAGGGTTGTTTTTTATCAATATACATACTAAGACAACTTTCGCATCAGAAAAACACCCAAGACATTATAATCGACAATGCACGAGGGGGATGTTTTTGCATCGGGCGAATGTTCCGGAGGTTTTTATCTGTCGCTATATCATGCTGGCTCTGGAAAACCGGGAAAGCAAAGACCCCGGACAATTACATCCATGCAACGGACTACAGCAAGATGAAAAAGATGAAATCTGAATAGACCCCAAAGCTGACAATGCACGTGGGGGGAGGATTTTCAAGCCGGCGGAAGATACCGGAGGCTGTTATCCGGCCCTTGGCGAAGGAGCATAGGGCCGGTTCAGCCGCAGGTCCTGGAGCCGGATTGAAAACCGGACCCCGGCCCCGGAGTTTCCTTTCATCTGCTATCTCTATATGCAATATAAAAATACCTGGATTTCTACCTCTAAATCTTGACACAGACAAAAGACATAACAGGATATACTACCAAAACGTCCCCCGTGCCTTAGAAGCAGGAGGCCGGAATTCAAGTTAACCTCTATCCCAACCAGATATTCATGCACGGTTTTAAAGAATGATTATCCCGCTTTACGCGGGTTTTTATTTTTTATGGGAAAAGCCTCATAATAGTACCCATGGCCCGGAGGTAATCCATCAAACAAGTTGAATATACATATAATCAGTTTTTAGGGAGATACGCAGCATTGGCAAAGCTATCCGACAACAACAATACAGGACTCATCTTAAGGATCTTTATTTTCTTTTATTTTTCCACCGTGGGACTCTATGTCATCCGTCAAGGGCACCGGCGGCCATTATGGTTCCTTTAGGCTGTGGGGATCCCTGGGCTTTGGAATAAGCGCCCTTTTATTCGGCGTTGTTTTCCGCAAATACGGATTGGAATATTTTACACTCTGCTATTTCGTCTTAATGGCCTTTTGCTTTGTTTTAAGCCTTTTTCTCAGGGACGCGGTCTATGCCGGCAAGAGGGCCGGGCTGTCGGATATAAGGCAAATTTTTTCAGACAGGCGTGTCATAGCCTTTCTTTTAATCACCGCCCTGCTAAGCTCCTCCAATAAGGCCAACGACACTTTTATGGGCATATTCATCAGGCAAATTGGCGGTAATGCAGATACTGTGGGCTATGCCTGGACTGTGGCGGCCTTAAGCGAGGTGCCGGTTATGGCGCTGGGGGGGATGTTCCTGGCCAGGGTTTCGGAATTAAAGCTGCTGGCGGCGGCTGCCCTTGTTTTCGCCGGGCGCTGGGCGCTTTTCAGCATTGTTTCAGACCCAAAGCTTATTGTTTTGATACAGCTTACCCACAGTCTGTCCTTCGCTCTCTTCTTTATCTGCTCAGTCAGTTACATGAACAGGCTGGTTCCGGACAATCTCAGGTCCAGCGGGCAGGGACTTCTTTCTTCATTTCTGGGAGGCGTGGCCGGCATCGCCGGGTCGGTCCTGGGCGGTATTGTCATGTCAAAGCTGGGTTCGGGGTCCTTTTATACCGCATGCTCCATGGTAGCCCTCATTGCCTGCGCTTTCTACATCTACCGGGCCTGGAGGGATAAAAAAGCCGCCCTCCGGGCGGTTCTCCTAAAACCAATATGCTATTCATACTCAAGAAGCCGCTCTAAATCAGAGGGGCTTCTTTATATCTCCTGGGTATTTACCCATGGTTCTTTCGGGCGCAT
>JBMOPF010000039.1:0-6531 GCA_049325075.1 Bacillota bacterium
TTGAAGGATGAAAATGTGTTCACTACTTATAAGGAATGCCCTACCATTCTGAATTCTGGATTCTGGATTCTGGATTCCTGACCCCTGATTAAATCAGTATAAGAATTTTCAGGGCAGAATCCAGAATTCAGAATCCAGAAGTCCGGGCATTCCTTGCTTTTTCATCCTCTGATGGTGCCACTTTTAAAAGTGGCATGTGGGTCTGGATTCAGCCACCTGCAAGGTGGCACCGGCCAAAGCCGGTTATTCTATCGTCTGTGCCAGATTATGGGGGGTATTGAGCCGCAGGCCTGTTCACGCTCCCGGGAGTCCTCCTCCACCAGTTCCAGTATTCTGCGGTCCTCCAGGAGCATAGTCCAGGAAAGGGCGACGGCTTCTATAAAGTCTTTTTCAAGGGGCGTTTTGTTTACTATCAGTGGACAGCTGTACGGAAGATAAATTGTATCATGAATAAGGAGAATCGTCCCGTCGGTCAGAAGGTGTGGCGCCAGGGGGAAAAAGCGGCAGGCCAGGGGCCTGGCCTCCCTGGGGCAGGGCCCCGTGCACTTTATAAAGTGAACCGGGTCCTTCCAGCCGGAGGGGAAACCGTATTCCTCCGGGTCGTGCAGCTCACGCAGGAACCAGTCCCCTTTCCCGGGAAAAATTTCTTCTTCCCCGGGAAAGAGGTAGACGCCAAGGGTATTGCCGGAGTCGGGACGGCAGCACACTGAGCCGCACAGAAGTCCGCAGTCGGTTTTCAGGGGGGTAACCCCGGAGGTCAGTTGATACAGGTATTTAAAGTCCATCTGTCTTTCCCCCGAAAATCATCTTAAAACCCGCCTGTGGAGACCATTGAGACGATGGTTTCCTTTACTTTTTCCGTAACATCCAGAAAAAACTTGTCCACATCGTCCTCCACCACTTCGGCGGCCAGCCTGATAAGCCCGGCCACTTCCCTTACGTTTATTTGTATGCGGTGTTTATAATACATCTGGTACTGGTATTTCTCGGCCAAGCTTTCAGCAGTGGAACTGCTCAGGTCAATATACGACCGGAAGCCTGATATGCGCCTTATAAAGGGCATGGGGTCCCGGTCAAAGAACTCACCCAGGCTCCGGCATATCTTCTCGATCAATGGCTGGTTGTCAAAAGCTGTCCGGAGGTGCTGCCCGAAGCTCCCGCAGGCGCTTATTCTCAGTTCTATGCCCATTTCAACAATATTGTGGGCCTTCCACCAGCCCATTTCCCGGGGTATGTTGCAGGCCGCAATGGTGGGGTTCACCAGCACGCGCCCCTTTTCAAAGCAGTATCCCCGTTCCGAGGGGTGATTTTTCTCATCCCCGTAATAGTCCAGACCGCCCGGATCCACCCCGTGGGTTATGCAGGCCAGGGCAAAATCCCTTAGCTCGGGGCTGTCTTCCATGAACTTAAGCAACTCCCGGCCGCAGCCGTGGGAAGTGTCCCTGTCAATTCCAGCGCCTATGGCCATGTCGGGGAATATGCTTCCCAGGGCCACGGCGTCGTTCATTTTTCCCATTACCTGGCCGGCAAAAAAAACGTGTGTTTGTGGAAACAAGTAAATACCCCCCGGTTAGTACTATATGTATCTTTTCTATGAACTTTCCCCTCTTCCTGCCGCACTTTTGCCCGCGGTTTGCCGGAAAAGTACGGGGGGTGGCGCTGCAGGGCGGTTAAAATTTTTTGTAAAACAAGGAAAATTTTATTATTAAGCGAAAGATAACCGTATTATGACTTCGGTTTAAGAAAGGGGAGTGGCAGGTGAAAAAGCTTTTGGTGTTTTCTTTGATGGCTGTCCTGGTACTGATGTCCTTCAGCCTTACGGGGTGCGGGGGCACCCAGACTGAAAGCCAGTCCGCTACAAGCCAGGCCGGCTCATCACAGGGCGGGGATTTGGCGGGGCTTTTGGCCAAGGCGAAAAATGTGGATGGCTTAACCTATGATTACACACTTACCACAAAAGACGGGGCAATTAGCGGCAAGATCTGGATGCAGGGTAAAAATTTCAAGTCCGAGTCCGAGGCCATGGGGCAAAAAGTAATCACCCTTTTAAAGGAAGACGCTGTGTACATGTATAACCCCGGCCGGAATACGGTCACCAAGATGTCGGCCGGGAAGGAGAATAAGACGGAGACCCCCATTGATTATTCCAACGACATTAGCGCCCAGCCTGACAAATTCAAGGTTTTGGGGTCCGAGGTGGTCGGCGGCATGAGCTGTAAGGTCGTATCCACACAATCCCCTGACGGAAAGGAATCAATGAAGATGTGGCTGTCGGAGGAGTATGGAATTCCTGTCAAGGTGGAGATGGTTCAGGGGGACGGAAGCCAGACTTTGATAGAATACAAGAATATCCAGGTGGGGGCGCTGCCGGCGGATACCTTTGAACTGCCGGCGGGGGCACATATTAACGACGTGAGTAATATGCTGAAGGGCATCCAGGGTGTAGATCCATCCAAGATGAAGGATATGGCCAAAACACCTTAAACAGATATTAAAAGTTCATATATGACTGAGTGGGCTGCAGGCTGTTTACGCCTGCAGCCCGCTGTTTTGCCGGCGGAAGCGGACTGTAAATAATTCCGGTCAACACTATTGACGAAAGGAAGCGGCCATTCTATAATGAAACAAGAGTTCCGGGAACTGGTGTTCCCCATATATAAAAATCAATTTTGAAACGGGGTGTTTATAATGACCACTGCCCGGCTGGCATGGAGAGCTTTTGCATCAGAGGTTTGGGCTGACCGGGGATTGAGATGTCACGGCCAGGTCAGCGGAGTGGCTGCGGGGACCGGCCTGGGAGGGGAATTGCCGGCCGGTGCCATGGAGCGAATTGTAGGAAGACTGGCCGACAGGATGGAAAAAGGCGACACTATCTCAGAGAAGATAGTGGAATATGGACTGTGCGGAATTTCTCTGGCCTATCTGGCGGCACAGATGATCAGGGCGGTTTTAAATTGACAAGGTATTCCAAATAGATTGGAATACCTTGTGCAGGGCGCTGATTTCCGGTTCTGAATCCTGTCTGCCGGGTTCCTGCCACCGGAACGGTGGCGCAGTTAAGGGCTGTCGATTAGTATTCCCACTGGAACCGGGAAACCTGGGGGTATTTTTCCAGTGCAGCCTTCATGGTGGCCGCTATTTCCTCAAGCCTTTCCGGCGTTTTGGCCTCGCAGCGGGCCACCAGGACCGGCTGTGTATTGGAGGCCCTTACCAGGCCCCAGCCATCGCCAAATAACACCCTTACGCCGTCTACATCAATAACCTCATATTTGTTCCGGAATTGTTCCCTCAGTTTTTCCACAACGCCGAATTTTTCCTCGTCAGCGCATGGCACACGGGTTTCGGCGGTGGAATAATATACCGGCAGCTCACCAGCCAGGGAGGAAAGTTTGTCCCCGGAATTGGACAGCATGCGGAGAAGTCTGCCGGCTGCATAAAAGGCGTCGTCATAGCCGTAATATTCATCCGCAAAGAATATGTGTCCGGACATTTCACCGGTGAAGGGGGCGTGCAATTCCTTCATTTTTGCCTTGATCAGCGAATGCCCGGTCCTGTAGAAAACAGGCTTCCCGCCCAGGCGGATGACTTCATCCACCAGTGCCTGGGAGCATTTTACCTCTATAATTGCCGGGGCGCCCGGGTACTTCTGCAGGACTTCGCGCCAAAAAATTGCCATTAGCTGGTCTCCCCAGATTACGGAGCCTTTATCGTCCACCACACCTATCCGGTCGGCATCGCCGTCAAAGGCCACCCCCAGGTCAGCCCCGCTGTCCTTCACCAGTGCAATGAGGTCGGTAAGGTTTTTTCTTTTGACCGGGTCCGGGTGGTGGTTGGGGAAGGATGGGTCCGGTTCGCAGTACAGGTCCAGCACCTCACAGCCAAGGGATGAGATGATGTCCACGGCAAAATAGGAGGCGGTGCCGTTTCCGCAGTCCACTGCCACTTTCAGCTTTTTGGGGCCAAGGTTGATTTTATCTTTTAGCATGGCCTTGTAGTCCGGAACCGGATTTTGGGAGGCGGTTTTACCCTCCCCCTTTTCAAAATCCCCGGCCTCTATAAGGCGGCGGAGGGACTGTATTTCATCCCCGTAAATGGTTCCCGGGCCAAGGGCCATTTTAAAGCCGTTGTCCTCGGAGGGGTTATGGCTTCCGGTGATCATTACGGCGGCCTCGGTGTTATATAGGATCCGGGAGAAATACAACATGGGCGTAACCACTGTTCCCAGGTCTATGACCCTGCAACCGGTGGAAACCAGCCCTTCGGTCAGCGCTTTATTAAGCCTGGGCGAGCTGTAGCGGTTGTCCATGCCCAACAGCACGTCAGTCAGGCCTTTCCGGCGTACTGTTGTTCCAAAGGCCTGACCCAGCAGGATTACAGTTTCATCGGTCAAATCCCTGTCCGCCACCCCGCGCACATCATACTCACGGAAAATATTGGGGTTTACCTTCATAAAACTCACCCTCCCCGTTTGTTTTAAAACTATTCTATTTATTATCCATAATATGGGTTGCTTATTCTTTACTTCGTATTTTCTCCATTTCCTTTCAAAACCATCTTTTTTTTCATAAAAATGCAACCACCGGTTGTCACCCTTTTTATCCCCCGTTCCATGGCAATCAGCCGGAGGGGGCGGTATACTGGGAGGAAGTAAAGTGATAACCGTCGAAAAAAATATTCTTATAGTGAGTGAATTCTTTGTCGGGAGCCAGGAGCCAGAAGTCAGGAGCCTGAAGAGTTTAGACATTATATTGGTCCCATATTTTCATTATTTGTGGTGCCGCATTTATGCGGCATGGGGGTCTGCCCTGAAAATTCTTATACTGAATGAATATGGGGTCAGGAATCCAGAATCCAGAATTCAGAATCCAGAAGTCCGGGCATTCCTTGCTTTTTCATCCTCTGATGGTGCCGCTTTTTAGCGGCATGTGGGTCTGGATTCTGCCTTCTGCCTTCTGACTCCTGACCCTGAATTCATTCAGTATTAGTTTATAGGAAGGTGTATTGATGCTTGCCGATTTGCATGTACATACAACAGCCTCCGATGGAACCGAAAGCCCGGAAGGGGTGGTTGCCCGCGCGGTCTTGCTGGGACTGGGCGCCCTGGCCATAGCTGATCACGATACCATGGAGGGTATTCCCCCGGCCATGGAAGAGGGCCGGCGCCTCGGTATTGATGTCCTGCCGGCGGTGGAAATAGGCGCGGAGTACGGAGGACGGGAAGTCCATATACTGGGCTACATGATGGATATTAATGATAAGCCCCTGCTGGAGGAACTTTCTTTTTTCAGGCGGGCCAGGGTGGAAAGGCTGGGCCGGATTGTGGGCAGGCTTAATGACCTGGGTTTGCCGGTGACCAGGGAAAGGATCCTGGAAATAGCGGGCTCCGGATCTGTGGGAAGGCCCCATATAGCCAGGGCGCTGTTGGAGACCGGGAAGGTGGGTTCCGTACAGGAGGCCTTTGACCTGTATCTGGCAGAGGGGAAGCCGGGCTATGAGCCCAGGGTCAGGTGCGATCCGGCCAGGGCCGTGCACCTGATCAGAAATGCCGGCGGCGTTCCTGTAATAGCACACCCCGGCCTGTCAAAGGCCGGTGAGCTGATACCTGTCCTGATATCCGAAGGGCTGCAGGGTATAGAGGTTTATCACCCCTCCCACTCCCCGGAGGCCGGCGAATATTACCTGGGGCTCTGCCGGGCACACGGCCTGCTGGCCACAGGCGGGTCGGACTATCACGGGGAGGGGAGCAAAAAACACAGCCATTTGGGAGCGTCCACGGTTCACTACCGGGTGGTGGAACAGTTAAGGGGACTGGCCGAAAAAAATAGTGAGACAAAAGCTAAAAAAAATTCATTTTGAAGTATCCCGCGCAATCGGGGAGGAGGCTTAAAATGCAGCTGGCAGAAAGGCTTAAAGGGTTTGAGTCCGGAATATTCAATGAAATGGAGAGGCTGAAAAAACAGGTGGAGGCAAGGGGGATTACGGTTATCAATCTGGGGGTGGGTACTCCCGACCGGCCGCCGGCCCCCCATATCATAGAGGCCCTGCACAGGGCGGTGGACAAACATGAAAATTATCGCTATCCCCTCACCGGCAGGCCGGAGCTGTACCGGGCGGTGGCCGGGTGGTACCGCAAAAGGTTTGGGGTGGAGCTTAATCCTGATGAAGAGATAACGGTGCTGGGGGGGTCCCAGGATGGGCTGGCCCATATAGCCCTGGCCTATATTGACCCGGGGGATATGGCACTGGTGCCGGATCCGGGATATCCCATCTATTCCTTCGGCATAACCATGGCCGGAGGGGTGGTCCACCCCCTGCCGCTGCTGGAGGAGAACAATTTCCTTCCCCGGCTGGAGGACATTCCGGCGGATATAGCCCGGCGGGCCAAGATGATGTGGATAAATTACCCTAACCCGGCATAGCCGGAACCAAAAGGTTTTTAATATTCCATGCTGAAATATATCAAAAAATATCACGGCATGGAGAGAAAAATGTTACTCACACAACGTTACAGTGAACAGATAGCGGGAGTTA
>JBMOPF010000040.1:0-56223 GCA_049325075.1 Bacillota bacterium
TTGGATGGAATTAATTGTTAAAGAACCCGGCAAGTTGCTGATGTTAAAAATTTACAAGGTAACACAGGTTGGTTTTATATTGTCTTTTTTCATAAAAAAAGCTATTGACATAGTACGGCTATACAAATAAAAATTTTCGGCCTATGGCCGAAAATTATAGTTTAAATAAAATCTTTATACTTCAGCAGAATAACCCCACACGTGCCGTGAACCCTAAAGTTTCCAGAACCTTCCCCTAAGAAGTGGGTGTCCTCCTGATTACTTATTGTTACCTCACCGTTCAAGGCATACAAGCCATAATCAGAGTCCGGACTCCCTATGTTCGTGTATTGGTTTTGAACTTAAGGTATCCACGCACACAGCAGGGTAATTCGGTTTTTCTAAAACTATGTTATCATATCTCTTCTAAAGTTTCAAGTGCCCCGCATCTTCATTATTTTTCCCGGCCGATAAATGTCGGGAATTATTCTTTGCAGGAATCCTGCTTTATTATACGCTGCTTGATAAAAATGGCCACAGCTAGCCAAAAATTTATTTCCATAATTTAACTTTGCTGGCCCTTGGCCGCAGTCTTCACTACAGTCTTTATGTTCAACTCCCTGAGCTGTTCGGGCTCCACCGTATCCGGCGCACCGGTCATAAGGCAGGATGCGCTGGCTGTCTTGGGGAACGGGATAACATCACGGATACTGTTTTTCCCGGCCAGAAGCATTACCAGGCGGTCAAACCCAAAGGCTATGCCTCCGTGGGGAGGCGTCCCGTATTCAAAGGCCTCAAGCATAAAACCGAATTTCATGGAAATTTCCTCCCGGGTAAGACCGAGGACTCTGAACATCTTCTCCTGAACATCCCGGCGGTGAATTCTGATGCTGCCCCCGCCTACCTCCACCCCGTTTAAAACCATGTCATAGGCCCTGGCCCTGACCTCCCCGGGGTTCGATTCCAGCAATTCCAGGTCCTCCTCCCTGGGGGATGTAAAGGGGTGGTGCATGGCGAAATAGCGGCCCTCACCCTCATCGTACTCCAGCAGGGGAAAGTCCAGCACCCACAGGAAATTGAACCGGCCTGCGGGAATTATTCCCGTCATGTCCGCCAGGCGCAGCCTCAGCGCCCCCAGGGACGCCGCCACCACACCGGGCCTGTCCGCCACAAAGAGGAGCAAATCTCCCGGAGAGGCCTCGAGTCTCTGCAGTATGCCGTCTATTTCTTCACTGCTGAAAAACTTGGCGATAGGCGACTTTACCCCCTCCTCACCCACCAGGAAATAGGCCAGCCCCTTGGCGCCGTAATTGGCCGCATAGGTGGTCAGGTCGTCTATTTCCTTGCGGCTGAAGCTGCCGCAGCCCTTTGCATTGATACCTTTGACCAGGCCGCCGCCCTCCACCGCCGCCTTGAAAACCTTGAAGCCGCAGCCGGCGGCAATATCCGATATGTCCTTCAGCTCCATGCCGAATCTGGTATCGGGCTTGTCCGAGCCATACCTGTCCATGGCCTCACGGTATGTCAGCCGTGGAAAGGGAGTGGTCACTTCCATTTCCGCCGCCTCCAGGCAGATCTGCCGGATCATCTCCTCGGCCAGGGTAATAATGTCGTCCACGTCCACAAAGGACATCTCAATATCGATCTGGGTGAACTCCGGCTGCCTGTCTGCGCGCAGGTCCTCATCCCTGAAACAGCGGACTATCTGGAAATACCTGTCCATTCCGGCCACCATCAGTATCTGTTTGAATAACTGGGGCGACTGGGGCAGGGCATAAAATTTTCCGGGGTTCACCCGGCTGGGCACCAGATAGTCCCTGGCCCCTTCCGGTGTGCTCCCGGTAAGGACCGGGGTTTCAATCTCAAGGAAGCCCTTTTTATCCAAAAACACCCTGGCCGCCCTGGCCGCCCTGTGCCTCAGCTCAATTGCCCTCTGCATCTCGGGCCGCCTGAGGTCAAGGTAGCGGTAGCGCAGGCGCAGGTTTTCATCTACATCCACGCCGTCCTCGATATAAAAGGGAGGTGTTTTGGAGCGGTTGAGGATGCGCACCTCATCCACCTCCACATCAATCATCCCGGTAGGCAGTGAATTGTTTTCAGTTCCCTCCGGCCTGGGCACAACCCTTCCCACAACCGCCAGCACATACTCGTTCCTGATGGCCTCGGCCTTTGCAAAGGCCTCCCCGTTGACCCCCTGGCTGAATACCAGCTGAACTATGCCGCTGCGGTCCCTTAAATCTATAAATATAAGGCCCCCGTGGTCCCGGCGCCTCTGCACCCACCCCATCAGAACCACCCGGCCGCCGATATCCCCGGAACGCAATTCCCCGCACATATGAGTCCTTTTCAGGGAGCCCATGCTTTCTGACATACTATTCCCCTCCGTATAACTTCATTTTTATCTTGCCGGCCAGTTCCTGCAACGGTATTTCCACCTGTTCACCGCTGACCATGTTCTTCACCCCGGCAACCCCCCGGCTCAGCTCGTCCCCCCCCAGTATCACCACAAAGCGGCAGCCTGTCTTGCCGGCGTATTTCATCTGCGCCTTGAGGCTGCGGCCCAGGAGGTCCTTATCAGCGCTGAGGCCGCTTTTCCTTAAAGAAAAAAGAATGTCAAAGGCCTCTGTTTCAGTTTCCGGCCCTGCACTGACCACAAAAACATCCGGCCTGTGCCTGCCGGGGAAGTCAATACCCTGCCCCTTCATGGTCATAAGTATCCTTTCCACCCCCAGGGCAAACCCTATTCCCGGGGTGGGCGGGCCTCCCACCGCCTCCACCAGGCCGTCGTACCTGCCCCCGCCGCCTATTGAGCTTTGCGCTCCTATTTCCTGCGACATCACCTCAAAGGCGGTACGGGTGTAATAATCAAGCCCTCTCACCAACCTGCCGTCCACGCAATAAGCCACGCCCAGCCTGTCCAGATACTGCTTTACCCTGTCAAAATGCCCGCTACAGTCGGAACACAGGCAGTCCAGCGGGGTCGGCGCCCCGGAGGACAATTCCCGGCAGCTCTTTTCCTTGCAGTCCAGTATTCTCAGGGGATTCCTGGAAAACCTGTCCTTACAGTTGGGACATAATTGCTCAGTCTTCTTTTCAAAAAAATCCTGCAGCCTTGCTTTCAAATCCGCCCTGCACCGGGGGCAGCCCACACTGTTTATGTGCAGCTCCAGCCCGCTTAGTCCAAGGCGGCTGTATATTTCCATGGCCATGGCAATTAGCTCGGCATCCACCAGGGGCAGGGACGAACCCAGGACCTCGGCGCCCAGTTGGTGAAACTCCCTGTACCTGCCGGCCTGCGGCTTATCATACCTGAACATGGGCCCCCCGTAATAAAGCTTGACCGGCTGCGGGCCGGCGTTAAGGTTGTTTTCCAGGAAGGCCCTGGCCACCGGTGCTGTTCCTTCCGGCCTCAGTGTAATACTGCGGTTTTTCCTGTCACGGAAGGTGTACATTTCCTTTTCCACTATATCGGTGGTGTCCCCCACCCCTCTTTCAAAAAGCTCGGTATGCTCAAAGACGGGGGTCCTTATTTCCTCGAAGTTGTATTCCCGGCAGACCTGCCTGAATATATCCTCCACATATCTCCACCCGGCCACATCTTCCGGAAGGATATCGGCCGTCCCACGGGGCCTTTTGGTAATCAATAAAAAACCTCCTTGGCTTTGGGGTATTTCCGGCTAACGGGTATTTCCGATTCGTCGGAGGGGCTATTGGGCATTCCCGATTCGTCGGAGAAACTCACGTAATAAACCCTATCCCCTCCGACCAACCGGAAATGCATCCCTGGCCCCTCCGAAATTCTATGCAATCGGGCAATGTTTGTCAATATAACATGTTTCACCGTCTGTGTGTTATAATAACAATCACGGGGTGAATAAGCATGATTACCAAGGAAATGATCGACCGCATCAACTGGCTGGCACGGAAGCAGCGCTCCACCGGCCTCAGCGAGGAAGAAAAGCAGGAACAGCAAAAGCTGCGCCGGGAGTACCTGGACTGCATACGTGCCCAGGTGGTGAACGCGCTGGACTCGGCGGGCATAAAGCGCAAAACAGACGGTGAACCTCATCATGACTGCTCCTGCCCCACCTGCAGGGGAAACCATAAAGTACATTAGTTTACTGACCGCCCATCACCGCCATATCAGCCCGTGAATTTTTACCAGCAACTTCATCACCGGGGACTGGTAAACCCTACCACGTCCCGTTAAGAAAGGGGTTATACCTAGCCTCCTCCCCGACGGTTGACGCCGGGCCATGGCCTGGATAAACCGGTGTTTCCGGTGGAAAGACCATTAATTTTTCCTTTATGGATTTGATCATCTGGCTGTGATCTCCGCCGGGGAAGTCGGAACGGCCCACCGAGCCGGCAAAAAGGGTGTCCCCGGTAATCAGCCTGCCATCGGCCAATATACATATGCCCCCCGGGGTATGGCCGGGAGTATGTATTATCTTTAACCGCAGACTGCCCACCTCCACGGTGTCCCCGTCCTTCAGAACCCTGTCCGGGGCGCTGAATTTGAGGCTGCGGCCTGTAAAAGCGGAAAGGTTCCTGCCGGGGCTGGTAAGCATGCCGGCGTCATCGGCATGGATCATTACCCGGGCCCTGGTGGCGTCCAGCACCTGTCCCAGCGCCCCGATATGGTCGGCGTGCCCGTGGGTAAGGATTACAGTGGTGCAGTTAAGCTTCAGCTCCTCCAGTCTGCGCAAAATTCTTCCCCCCTCCGCGCCGGGGTCGACCAACGCCGCCTCACGGGTCTTTTCACAGCCCAGTATGTAACAGTTATTGTCCATTGGTCCCACTGAAAGTCCTTCAAAAATCAAGTTAGAACCCCCCTTATAATAGATCGGCCCCGGGGGCCGTATTTTTCACCGTCATGGTTGAAAAGCATCGCAAATACCGGAGACAACAGTGTACACAGCAGAACATGCAATGGAGGCCAGTGTAATGAAGGCCAGTATCCTTCCGGCCCCGCAACTGCGCAGAAAACGGCCCTGCTGCCATCCCTTTTCAATGGGATTACCCCTCCATCATATTCCGGAACAGTCAAAAATTCTTCCTGCTGTCCAGCAAAAGGGTAACCGGGCCGTCATTGACAATCTCCACCTGCATGTGCGCCTGAAATATTCCGGTGGCCACATTTATGCCCAGGCCGGACATCTCCGATACAAAAGACTGGTACAGTTCCTTTCCCCTGTCCGGGGGAGCGGCCCCGGAGAAGCCCGGACGGCGCCCCTGCCTGCAATCGCCGTACAGGGTAAACTGAGACACCACCAGCGCGCTGCCCCCCACATCCAGCAGAGAAAGGTTGAGCTTTCCCTCCCGGTCCTCGAATATGCGCAGGTTGGCAATCTTTCCGCACAGGTAGGAAACATCGGCGGGGCCGTCGTCGCGGCCAACGCCCAGGAGCACCACCACCCCTTTTCCTATCTCCCCCACTGTCTTTCCATCCACCGTAACCGCCCCCCGGGCGGCCCTCTGCACCACAGCGCGCATGTCTACACCTCTGACAACCTTATACTTATTCTGTAATCCTTATACTGTCGGGAATTCAGAATTCAGAATCCAGAATTCAGAATACTGCCGGTGCTACTTCACTGGGGGTTAATTTCAGGTCTCCCTACCACAGAGATCACAGAGGAAAGGCTGTAAGGAATGCCCAAACCCTTCTGAATTCTGGATTCTGGCTTCTGGATTCCTGACCCGGAATTCACTCAGTATGAGCTATCAACTGGTCCTCCTGACCTCGTACACATCCCTGACCCTTTTTATTTTGGATATAATATAGTCAAGCTGCTCCTTGTTTTTCATTTCCAGCACCATCTCTATAACGGCCGAGTCCTTACGGCCCCTGGCATTCACCCAGTTGGCGCTTATTTTCATCTCCACCAGCACCGCCAGTATGTCGCTGAGCATGCCCGAGCGGTCCGTGGCTGATATTTCCAGCTTGACCTGGAACGGGCTATGGAAATCGCTGTCCCAGGCCACCTCCACCAGCCTGCCGTCCTCCGCCTTCCCGAAGAAACCGAGGTTGCGGCAGTCGGCACGGTGAATGGAGACGCCTCTGCCCCTTGTAATATAGCCCAGTATGGGATCACCCGGAATGGGGTTGCAGCAATGTGCCAGCCTTATCAGCAAATTATCCACTCCCCTGACCCTTATTCCCTGGGTGGGACGACCCCAGTCCGGTTTGGTCCTGGATTCCGCCATCATGGCCTGGTATTTTTCAGCCGTGTCATCCCTTTTGATGCCCTTGTTCTCCCTGATCCGGTTGAGTATTGAATTGAATGACACCGCCCCTTCACCCACGGCGGCATAGATGTCGTCAACCGTGAGCAGGGTATACCTCTTGCCGGCCTCCAGCAGATTCTCCGGCTTTAAAAACTCCTGGTCCAGCCCGAGCCTTTTGACCTCCCTCTCCAAAAGCTCGCGTCCCCGGGCTATGTTTTCATCCCTTTTTTCTTTCTTAAACCATTGGCGGATGCGATTTTTAGCCTGGGAGGTCTTCACCATATTCAGCCAGTCCCGGCTGGGGCCGGCGGGGTGCTTGGAGGTTATTATCTCCACAATGTCTCCGTTTTTAAGCTTGTAGTCAAGGGGAACTATACGGCCGTTGACCTTGGCCCCAACGCAGCTGTGGCCCACCTGTGTGTGTATCCTGTAGGCGAAATCAATGGGCACCGACCCTGCGGGCAGCTCGTGCACATCCCCCTTGGGGGTGAAAACAAAGACGGCATCGGCAAAAAGGTCTATCTTCAGAGACTCCATAAATTCGCGGGCGTCCCTCATATCATGCTGCCATTCCAGCAGCTGGCGCAGCCAGGCCAGCTTTTTGTCAAACTCCTTGTCGCCCCGGCCGCCCTCCTTGTACCTCCAGTGCGCAGCAATGCCGTATTCCGCGGTCCTGTGCATTTCATGGGTGCGGATCTGTATTTCCAGCGGCTCGCCCTGGGGGCCTATGACCGTGGTGTGCAGAGACTGATACATATTGGTCTTGGGCATGGCAATATAGTCATTGAACTGTCCCGGTATGGGCTTCCACAGGGTGTGCACCGTACCCAGGGCCGCATAGCAGTCCCTGACGGTATTCACAATAACCCTTACCGCCATCACGTCAAATATCTGGCTGAGGTCTTTCTGCTGCCCCTTCATCTTTTTGTGAATGCTGAAGAGATGCTTGGGACGGCCCTTGATGTCGGCCTCAATCCCCACCGAGGAGAGTTTATCCCTTAAAACAGCGATGGCGTTGTTAATGTACTCTTCCCTTTTCAGCCTGGTTTTGGCTATCTGCTCGGCCAGGCTGTAGTATTCATCCTGGTATGTGTAGCGGAAGGACAGGTCCTCCAGCTCCCACTTGAGGTGGTATATGCCGAGGCGGTGGGCCAGGGGTGAATAAATCTCCAGTGTTTCCCTGGCTATTTCCCTTTGCTTGTTTTCCGGCTGGTATTTAAGTGTGCGCAGGTTGTGCAGGCGGTCGGCCAGCTTGATTAAAATAACCCTTATGTCCTTGGCCATGGCCAGGAACATCTTGCGCAGGTTCTCCGCCTGCTGCTCCTCCTTGGACTTGAATTCCAGCCGCCCCAGCTTGGTGACCCCGTCCACCAGCTGGGCCACCTCATCACCGAATTCAGCCCTTATATGGTCCAGGGTAATGGATGTGTCCTCAACCACATCGTGCAGCAGCGCGGCCAGGATGGTCTCCAGGTCCATCTCCATCTCCGCCAGTATCATGGCCACTGAAAGGGGGTGGGTAATATACTCCTCCCCGGAATTGCGAAGCTGCCCCCGGTGCGCCTCACTGGCATAGTCAAAAGCCCGCCGGATGGCAGACAGGTCCCCCTGGGGGTTATAGTGAATAAATTTTTGAATAAGGTCGTCCAGTGTCATGGTTAATCTTTCCTAACTTGAATGACTATGATGTTGCCTGCTCCCGGCACAGGTTTTCCCACCATTTTCGCGTTCTGGCCTTTATCTCCTGCCCGCTCCTGAAAAACCCCGACAAATTAAGATCCTTTTTCCCGCTTACCGGCCTCAGGCGCACTTCCGAACAGCCGTTGGCCCGCCTCAAATCCACCAGACCCAGCTCGGAAAATACCGACAGCCCGAAAGCAAGGGTGTGCAGGCCGGCCCTGGCCAGACCCTTGGCATATAAATATTCCACCGCCTCCGTGGCGTCAAAGTTTCCCCTCCCGTTCAAGCCTGCCAGGTATGTATATAAATCCGCCAGCCGGTCACGGCCTGGGGCCAGTGATTCCAGATATTCCACCCCGTCCCTGATGTCCTCCCGGCCGAAAAGGAAGTGGCTGTCAGACCCGTTGCTCAAAATAGCGGCCAAATCGTCAAAACAGTATGGAATACCGTAACAAACCGTCCGCGCGGGATTTAGAGCCGATACGGCCGGCGTGCCGTAAGTACATACCAGCACGCGCGCCTCACCGGCCAAAAAGGCCGCCACCCGCTTCCCCGCCTCTTCCGGCAGCATACCTGAGTGGACATGGAGGGAGGGGATGCCGGAATTATTCAGAAAGGCCGCCACCTCCACCGACCGCCCGGGTGAATTGACCACAACCAGGCTCCCGGACCCACCCGCGGTAAGAGAGAGCAATCTGCCGGGCTTGTATTCGCGCCGCCCCTCATATATCATACGTGGACGCAATCCGGTATGACCTGCCGCCGGTAATTTTCTTTCCGGGAAAAAACAATGGCAGCGGACCGGAAACAAAAAGTCCAGCCAATCCTTGTGAAAGCGGTTCAGCACTGATGAAACAAACTCCGGCAGGTAGGCCAGCGGTCCGATTCTGCGCAAAGGCTCCATAGCGTCCTGCGCATCTCCGGCGCAGCGCGGCCCGGACAACTCCCAGTCGTCGCTGGCAGGCCTGATATCTTTCAACTGAAGCTGCACCGACCGGCGACCCCTCCATTCATTAACGGCGGGGGAGAAAGCCACGTCAACCTCCGCGGCCGCAGCCACCTCTTCCGCACAAGAAGCCAGCCTGAAACCTATTCCATCCATTAAGACACCATTTTCCCCCACCAACACCTTGAGGTGGCCGCCATTTTTACCTATCTCCCGGCAAGATTTCAACCCCGCTCCCCGTATGGCCAGCAGCGGTTCCGGGTTGCCGTACCCGAACGGGGCCATGGCCTGTATTTCATGGACAAGGCTTTCATCAATATCCCCCGCTGAAACAGCCGCGTCCAATTCCATCACCGGCACGAACAGATCATCCCCGAAGCGTGCCGCGTAATTATTGAGGGCACTGCGCAAAGCGTCCACATTTTCCATGGGAAGCGAAAAGCCGGCCGCCTGGGCGTGTCCTCCGAAGCTGTCAAGAAGATGTTCACAACTTTTCAGGGCGTCATAAAGATGAAAACCGGGTATGCTCCGGCCGGACCCCTTTCCCGCCGCGCCTTCGGCGGTTATTATCAATACCGGCTTGTAATATTTATCAACCAGGCGGGAGGCCACAATACCAATCACCCCCTGGTGCCATCCGGACGAGGCAAGCACAATAACCCTTCCCGCCGCCAGTTCCGGGCAGGCGTCCAGCATGCCCATCGCCCCGGCCAGCACAAGGCTTTCGGTCCTCTGCCTTTCCTGGTTGGTCTGGTTGAGAAGGCGGGCCAGCCCGTCGGCTTCCTCCCGGTCTTCCGACAAAAACAACTCCACCGCCCTGTGGGGGTCACCCATCCTGCCCGCCGCATTAAGCCTTGGCGCCAGTGCGTACCCGACCTCCCTGGCGCCGAGGTTTTCAGGTTTGATCCCGGCTACAGCGACAAGTGACCTTATGCCGGGCAGGCGGGACGCTGCAAGGGCGCTCAGCCCGTACTTGACAATAATCCTGTTCTCGCCCAGCAGCGGCACAATATCCGCCACCGTACCCAAACAAGCCAAATCCAGATAACCGGTCCAGGCGTCCACATCCCTGCCGGCGCTTTTCAATAAAGCCTGTGCCAGCTTAAGCGCCACCCCCACACCGGCCAGATCCTTGAACCGGTACGGGCAGCCGGACCGCCTGGGGTTGACTACGGCCACCGCCGCCGGAAGTATCTCCGGCGGCTCGTGGTGATCGGTGATCACAATATCCGGCCCTTTTTCTTCTTTATTAAGTTCAACCTCCTCCACCGCGCTTATCCCGCAGTCCACCGTGACCACCAGGCCGAAGCCGTTCTCCTTGGCCCTGCGCAGCGCCTCCAGGTGGAGTCCGTAGCCATTGTCCAGCCGGTGGGGAATATAATAGTCCACCGCGCCCCCAAGCCTGCCGACAACCTTGACCATGATTGCGGCGGCAGTAGTCCCGTCGGCGTCGTAATCACCATAAATTAAAATTTTTTCTCCCTTATCCAGGGCAAATTTTATCCTGCGGACGGCTTCGTCCATATCCGCCATCCCCAGGGGATCATACATGTCTTCCAGTCCTCCCGCCAGAAAAAGCCCGGCCTCACGGACGGTACTCAGTCCCCTGTTGGCCAGCAGCCCCGCCACCACAGGGGAAACTCCCAGCTCATGCTGAAAAATATGTACCAGTGCCGGGTCGGCCTGCCGTACCCGCCAGATTATCCGCTTCCCCATTTTACCTCCAAAATATTGCTACATTAATCAAGATTATATACTTGTCCGGTGCCGCTGTAAATGCAATCGGGCCAAGTCCCCGGACCCTCTTGCTCCATACCGGCGGCTTGCGCCGGAGTCAAACAAAGCATATATGTTTAAAGGAAATTACAGGCAGATGTAGAATTATCAACCTAAAGATCAAAAAAACTCCGCCCCGGGAGGAGTTTGCCCAATGAGTGAAAAGAGGCTGAGCCTGGGTCTGGCCGGAGAGGAAGCGGCGGCCCGCTACCTGAAAGGAAAAGGCTTTAAAATAGTGGAAAGAAATTTCAGATGCAAACTGGGTGAACTGGACATAATCGCCCGGGACGGCACCAGTCTCGTCTTCGTGGAGGTCAGGACAAAATCGGTTCAGGACTACGGTACGGCCGGAGAAAGCATTAACAGCCGCAAAAAAAACAAGCTCAGACAGCTGGCGCTTTATTACCTGCAGAAAAAACAGCCCGGCGACATCCCCCTGCGCTTTGACGTGGTGGCGGTAACCGTGGACGAACGCAGCAAAATAATAAAGCTCGACCATATAAACAACGCCTTTTAACCGCCGCGGACGACACAAAATTTTAATAGCGGACCGCGGCAACCCTGAAGGTAATCGACAAAAACATGCAGAATATTACCGCAATATGCAACATAATCAATATTTCACACAAAACGCACAATTACCGGATAACAGGCAGGAGGTGTCTTTCCGCGTGAAAATGAGCCGCATCTTATCCCGGACCATGATTGTCTTTTTGTTTATTTTATCCATTCCCGCCGCGGCCCCGGCCGGCACAACAAATATCGGCGAGGAAAGCAACGGAGGCACTATTACCCTCGCAGCCGGGGATTACCTCACACTGGCGCTGCCCGCCAACCCCTCCACCGGCTACGGGTGGCATTTTGTATCAGCCCCCGATCCCCAAGTTTTAAAGCCGCTGGAGGAAAAATACCGGCCGGACAACACCGGCCTTGCAGGGACGGGGGGCACTGAGACAAGGCGTTATCAGGCAATGGGCAGCGGCAGCGCCTCCATAGGGCTTGCCTACATGCGCCCCTGGGAAAGCGTTCAGCCGCTGAAGAGATTTTCACTGGAAGTAATTGTTATCGACCCCCAGGACCATGGGGTTACGGTGCTGGTCAACGGCAGCAGGATCGTCTTCCCCGGTGCCGAGCCGTATATAAGCGCAGACGGCCTGCCCATGGTGCCCGTGCGTTTTATCAGCGAGGCGCTGGGGGCGCAGGTAGGCTGGGACCCGGACCGGCAGCTGGTAACAATAAACATTGATGGAGAGACCATAGCCCTGAACATAGGCCAAAAAACCGTTCTGGTCAACGGAACGGAAAAATACCTGGAGGCCGCTCCGGTTGTCGTCAAAGGCCGGACAATGGCGCCGCCCGGTTTTGCCGGCGCATTTCCGGGAGTGGAGGTGAACTGGGAAGCAGAGACAAAAACAATAACAATAAATAAGAAATAAGGACATTTATTGCGCGCAATATTGCATTTTGGAGGTGGACATCATATTTAACCGGATAACCGGCTTATTAACCATATGCAAAAGAAAAAAGTTAATGCGGACACTTCTCTCTTTAATTCTTGCCATCTCACTGACGGCGGGGACGGTTCCCGCTTTAGGCGCCGCGGAGCACCCCGTACTGGCCACCGCCCCTTTAAACCCTGATTTTGTCAAATACATCAGCGGCAATTTAAACCAGGAAGCCGGCGGCAGGCGATTGGGAAGGATCCCTCCCATGGTGGGCCAGCCCGCCGCCTCCGGAATAATTGCCGGCGGCGGACTTAAAATGGCCGCAACTTTTCCCCCAATTTACGACTTGCGGAGTCTCAGCAAAGTAACATCCGTCAAGGATCAGGCATACTCAAGCGCATGCTGGGCCTTTGCCAGCCTGGGATCATTGGAGTCATACCTCCTTCCGGGTGAAAACCGGGACTTTTCCGAAAACAATATGAAAAACTTGCTATCCCAAGACTATCCTCAAGGTTTCGACCGGACACACGACTACGGCGGCAACAGCTACATGTCCACCGCCTACCTCGCCCGCTGGACGGGGCCGGTAAACGAGACCTCCGACCCGTACGACTCGTTATCCGGGGTTTCCCCCACCGGGCTGGCCCCGGAAAAACATGTGCAGCAAGTGCTTTTCCTGCCTGAAAGAACAGGCCCGTTGGACAACAACGCCATAAAAGACGCGCTGATGAAATACGGCGCACTTTACGGCGCCTACTACCACGACGACAATTACTACAACTCCGGCAATCACGCCTATTACTACAACGGTTCCGAACCCGCCAACCACGCCGTAACTTTTGCCGGCTGGGACGACACGTACCCCCGCACCAACTTCGGCACGGTCAGCCAGGCCGCTTACCCCGAAGGTGACGGCGCCTTCATCGTTAAAAACAGCTGGGGCACGGCCTGGGGGGACAACGGCTATTTCTACATTTCATACTACGACACCAGCCTTACTGAGTTTACCTCCTTCAACAACGCCGAACCTACAAACAATTACACCGGCATATACCAGTACGACCCGCTGGGCTGGACCAACAGGATCGGTTATAAAGACATTTACAACCAGCCATTGGACACGGCCTGGGGAGCCAACATTTTCACCGCCGCGGCCGGTGAGGAAATCAGCGCGGTCAGCTTTTACACTACGCCCGGCACCAATTATGAAATAAGAGTCTACACCGGTGTCGGCAGCGGCGCACCCGTTTCCGGCACGCTGATGGACAGCCAGTCGGGAAGCACCGGCTACCAGGGCTACTACACCATACCCCTGCAGTCGACAGTACCGGTCAGCGCCGGAACAAAATTTTCCATAGTGGTAAAAATGACCAATACCGAAGGCTATCCATTGCCTGTCGAAAATCCCTCGGATAAAACATACAGCTCCAAAGCAACCGCCTCGGCGGGACAAAGCTTTGTCAGCTACAACGGAGTTTCATGGGATGATTTGTTCGCCACGGCCGGATACGAAAACACCAATTTGTGCATCAAGGCCTTCTCTTCCCCGCCGGCCCCCGTTCAGCTCACCGCGGACACCACGGACAACAATGTGGACAACAACCTGGAAATAACATTTGCCGACAACCCCGCCTGGAGGGCGGCCGTCACCGCGGTCATGGCCGGTAACGTCACCCTGAGGCCAAACACCGACTATACAATTGAGACGGGGAAAATCACCCTCCTGCCGGGAGGAGGCAATTCAGCCCTGCAAACAACCGGCAACGCCACCATCAGGGTCAAGGCCGCCGGCTACGGCGACGCGGTGGTAATCCAGCCCATACTCCACGGCGCACTCGACCATCTGGCCGTTACCCGGCAGCCGGTGCCGGGAACATACAGCGGCTATGTTTTCAGCATACAGCCCCAAGTGACCATTTGCGACAAATACGGCAACGCGGTGTCCACCAGCGTTTACTCCACGGCTTCCGTCACAGCGGCCCCCAAAGAAGGAGACACCTGGACCCTGGGCGGCAACAAAACCGTAACGGCTGTAAACGGTGTGGCATACTTCACCGGCCTGACCCACAGCGGCGGACAAAACAACGCCGTTATCACCTTTACCTCCGGAGCGCTGACCGTTGACAGCAGTCCCATGAACCTGCCGTCGGCAACTCCTCCCCTTTCGGGCGGCGGCGGCGGCGCCGCCCCTGTAGGAACCAAAGTCTCCACCGGCGGGGGAAAAGTAACGGCTTCCGGGGTCACCGTCATCATACCGGCCGGGGCTGTTGAAAACGACATAAGGGTCAATATAAACAAAACAGCAGGCGGTGCCGGGATAAATATCCCCGACGGCAGCCTGCTGGCGGGGAACATTGTGGACATTGTCAAGGACAAATCCGGCAATTTCTCCAAACCGGTCACCATTACCCTTTCCTTTGACAAGTTAAAGATTGACCTTCAAAAATACACTATCAGCATTTACTGGTATGACGAAAGCAACAAGCAGTGGGTGGAACTCCAAAACGTGACGGTAAACCCGGATAATGGAACAGTAAGCGGGGAAACCAGTCACTTTACCAAATTCGCCCTGCTGGCCAAAGAAAAGCCGGCTGTCGCCAGCGTGCCGGCCAAACCGCAAGGTCAAACAGAAACTGCACCGGGACAAAGCAACTTTGCCGATATATATGACCACTGGGCCGAAATTTACATCAGGACCCTGGCAACCGCGGGCATAATCAGCGGGTACCCGGACGGAACTTTCCTGCCGGATAAAACAATCACCAGGGCGGAATTTGCCTCCATTATAGTAAAAGCCTTCAAACTGCAGCCCGTAGAAGGGACTGTTTTTGAAGACACAGCCGCTCACTGGGCCAAAGACGCCATAGCCACGGCGGCGGCCTACGGCATAGTAAAAGGGTTCGACGACGGCCTTTTCCACCCGGACAGCCCCGTCACACGGCAGCAAATGGCCATTATGACTGTCAAGGCGGCGGGGCTGGCGATCGATGAAGGACAACTGGAATTCAACGATAATAATGACATTGCCGACTGGTCCATTGCCGCGGTGGCGACGGCGGTGGGAAAAGGAATAATGAGAGGTTACGAGGACAACACCTTCAGACCCAAAAGGGAGGCCACCAGAGCCGAAGCGTGCGCTGTCATTTACAACATGCTGAACAACCAGTTGCAGAGAACGCAGATTAAACCATAAGTCTTTATTTTAAAAGTGCCCGGTGGCCAAAAACCGCCGGGCCTTTCTTTTTAAAACCTCAAAACAGAAATATGCACAGAAGGGCGAAACTCGTTCAGCCAGTCTGAACATCGGGGCCTCAGAAGGAGATTCAACTCCACCTTAAGTGAAAAAAGGAACTCCCATTTGTAGAAGTGGGTGTCTTGGAAATAAGATCAACTTCATCAGACTGATTTGGAGAATACAATAATAACTTCATGGTTAACAAATCCACCTTTCTTATAATCAGGCGGACATTTGCCGGAGTATCAAATTAATTATTTTTTTCCATATTGAGGTTTTTTATACATACTGCTATAATGTTATAATAAACCACATTATTTACATATTTACGACATACTTTCAGCTATCCACACATACATACCCAAATTTTCGACTTTTTTCACGAGGTAAACGTTTTTGTACATTCTTGTCCTATCCCAGCGTGATATAAAACATCCTTCCTCCGGAGGCGCTGAGCTATACCTGCACAACGCTTTGAAAGTCGCAGCGGGGAAACACAAAATTGTCCACCTTAGCATAAGGTCACCCCGGCAATCAAAGGAAGAGCACATAGACGGCATACATTACATCAGGGACGGCAAAAACTCCTTACAGGTCATAGTAAAAGGTCTTATTTATTATCTGAGGAACAGAAAACAGATCAATTTAGTAATCGATCACTCCAATACACACCAGTTTTTGACCTTTGCCTGGGCAAGGAGAAAGCGTGTCTTCTTTATCCACCAACTGGCCCAGGAAATCGGCATATATTTCTTCGGACCGGTTATAGGACGCCTGGTCTGGTGGTGTGAAAACCTGCTGCTGCACCTTAGCAGGGGAACCACCATTACGGTGTCCCAGTCAACCAGGAAGGATTTGATGGACAAGGGATTCAGGGACATATATGTATGCCCGGAAGGGAATTTCATCAACAATACCGCCCTGCCCGGCACTTCGGAGAAGGAGGACTACCTGGTCTACGTGGGCAGGCTGGTCCCGTATAAACGCGTGGAGGACGCGTTGCTTCTGGCCCAAAAAGTGGACCGGGACATAAAAATTATAGGCAGCGGGCCGGACACCTATTTGAAGCGGCTAAAAAAAATTGCCGCCAAAGAAGGTGTCCGGGCGGAATTCCTCGGACGCCTGAAAACCGAAGAGAAAAACAGAATTATTGAGAAAGCCTTCCTGCAAATAATGCCTTCCATACGTGAAGGCTGGGGACTGGTTATAACGGAGAGCGCCAACTTGGGGACACCCTCCCTGGTTTACCCCAGACCCGGGGTCATTGAGGCTGTAAATCACGGTGAGGCGGGTTTCCTGGCCGGGGACGTCGGGGTGCGGCACCTTGTAGAGGCCTTCAACAGAATTACACCGGAAATATATAGTGATATACGCCAAAAGTCCTTTGCCTATTCACTGGAGTTTACATGGGAAGAAACGGCAAAATGCTTTGCGGATATCATAGACAGCATACTGACCCGCAAATACGGACCATCCCCCGGGGGTGCAACCTTTGAACAGACCAACACTGGGAATATTGATAACCTCCTATAACGATGACCGGGCAATATTGAACCGCTGTATCAGATCGGCCTATGAGCAGGATTATGAAAACCTCTTCATTGTCTGCATAGATGACGGCTCCGATGTGCCGGTTTCGGAAGTAATTGATTTTCCCTTTACTGAGAGCAGATTACAGATAAAGAGAATACGGCATTCTGAACGAAGTGTCTCCCGGGACACGGGATTGGAGGTATTAAGGGAAAAAGGCGCCGACTATTTTGTATTTATCGACAGTGACATGGTACTGCCGGCCGGTTTTGCCTCAAGAGCGGTTGACTTTATAACCGGCAACAAATGCACCGGTGTGGTTATACCCGAGGTTGCCTTCTCGCAGTCAGACAATTACTGGACCAGGGTAAAGGTATTTGAACGAAACCTCTACCAAGCCGTCTGCCCGGTTAACAGAACCAGCATTGAAGCGGCAAGGCTGTGGGACCTAAAAAACTTCCCAGGGTTCTGCAACGGCCTGAACGCCTTTGAGGAGATACAGCCGACAATAAATTGCATTAACAGTGGTGGCCGGGTATGCCGGACCGCCGACACATACATATTGCACGATGAAAAGCATGTCAGCCTGGGAGGCCTGCTTAAAAAGAAATCAGGTTATTTCTCGGTAATGGGAGACCACCGGGCCGCAAATCTCGGTGACATGTTTACAAGGTTTTACTTCTTCAGGCCCCAACTTTACACAATAAAAAATATTAAAAGTTATTTCAGTCACCCGCTGCTGTTTCTGGGAGTTGTCCTGCTATATACAGCGCTTTCGGCATCCGCCACAGTAAACATTATCAGAGGGAGGTGCGGCCGATGTTAAGTGTGGTAATACCCTGCTACAACAAAGCCGACGTTCTGGAAAATACCATCGAGTCGCTCAATGAAACTCTCAAGCTGTTTAATGATGTGTTTGAAATCATTCTGGTGGTGGAAAAGTGCACGGATAACACGCTGGAATTGAGCCGGATGTTAGAAAACAAATACTCACATATACGGGTTATAGAAAACGACATCAGATATGGCAAAGGATATACAATAAAGCGAGGTATTCTCAATAGTACCGGCGACTATATTCTGGCTATGGATGCCGATTTGCCGGTTGATCTCGGCAAGTACCTGCCCATCATGCGCCTGCTGATAGACGGGCCCAAAGTAGCGGCGGTATACGCCACAGCCATAAGCGACAAAAGCAATCCAGGCAAAAGGGGAATACTCCGTGCCCTGGTCAGCTTTTTCCTGTTCGGCCTCAGAAGATGGTTACTGGGCCAGGATATTTCCGACTCGCAGTTGGGATGCAAACTGTACAAGGGCCAGGTGGTCCGGGGCTTAATGTCAAAGCTGAGGGAAAATGGCTTTCTTTATGAAATACATCTTACCGACCTGCTTGTTCTTTCCGGCTATCATATCGAGGAGTGCGCTGTCAGAATAAGCAACTTTGACCAGAACAGCAGCGTCAATATAAAGAGTATTATCTCCAGCGGCATGTCCTTTTTCAATTATCTTTTATACCGGAGAAGAAAGCTTTTTAACAATGTATCGGTAATCAGGCCCTTCTTTTTACGCGCAACAAGATACGCCCTCTTATTCGGAGTTGTTATTGCAGCCTATTTATGTATAACGACTTCGGACAGAGACACCGCATATGCGGCTAAAATCAGCAGCCAGGCGGTAATACTGGAAACGGGTTCGCTGGACAATGTGGCAACCAATCAGGTAATTGTTTACGGACGCAAAAAGTCACACCCGCGGTAACCCTAGTATCCCTGAATCCAGGTAAAGCTGCCGATGCCTGCCAATATTGGAGAAGCGTAGGAAGTTTTAATGAATGAAAAAAAATATGTATTCCTGGACTGGTCGGTCAGTGGAATAAACTTTTTGATAGTACAGGTCATATACCGCTATAGCAGCGGCATGGATTCCCTGGGCGAGGCGGGCTGGCTTCTCAACCTGCTGACAACATCATTATTTGTTTCGGCGGCGGCGCAATACCTCATGATGTTCAGAAGCCGCGGCATCTGGGAAACCTATTTTTCCTTCATGCCGGTTCTGGCTGTTGAAATTGCTTTCCTTTCCACACAGGTTCCACTTGATTTATGGGTACTTCTTTCCGTGAGTCTGATTGCCAATCTTTTATTCGCCTGCTACCGGGGCAGCCTTATGAGCGCCGGCAAACTTTTCACAGCAGCCAAATGGAACCTGACTGAACAGGTGTGCAGGTTTTGTTTCTTATACGGCCTGATTCTGGGAGGAACAATTCCGGGCAATGCGCTCTTCCTGAGCACGGCGTCCGCCTATATCATAATGGGATCAGTAGTTACAGTGCTTCTGTTCTCATCCGGGATACGTCCCGGTTTTTCCATGACCGGGATAAATTATGAATTATTCAGGGACACATTCTGGTTTTCGTTTATACATGCCGGCATATACCTGGCTACCAATGTAGATGTTCTGGCCCTCAAACATTTTCCGGAAAGAAACCAGTTTGTCCTGTTAAAGCCCTGGGGGCAAATACTTTTTACCGCCCTTTTTCCCCTTGTAAACGTCTACCTGACCAAGCTCAAATATAATAAAAAGAGAGAATCAAGAATCACCATATTTTATATCATTGGTTTCTCATCGGTATATTCTGCGGTGATGCTGCTATTCGGCAGAAGCATCAACTGGTTTCTCTTTCACAAGGAACTGTCCTCCACCGGCCTTTTACTGGCGGTTATTTTAGAGCACTTCTTTCTTATTTTCATGGTTATAAAACTGTATAACATCCTTTTGATGAAGGGCAGCCGCTGGCATGCGGCTGTTTTGACGGCTTCAGTCATAATCCCCATTTTGCTAATCCCTTGCCTGGCAAGGGGTGTGGCTGTATATGCCGGATATGTTTCCTGGTACATTATTCTTTTTGTTGCCAACTATATAATCCTGGCAAGCCCTGAAGGAGGCGGTAAAAATATACCCGATCCAATACCTCGAAAAATTCTTCGGGAACAGGAGTAGAGTCCGTTATCTTTGCCTGCTCATACTTTTGTCCCTCATATTGATTTTTACCAAAAACATATGGCTTCCTGAAGGCTATATAATTTTTAGCGATCTTGATTTTGGATATGACGACAGCCTTTACATTGACCGGATCGCAGGCCTGTTTAATAACCATTTTTCATCCTTTAACTTCTTCAACCTGTCAAGGCTGGTTTTTATCTCGCCGTTTTATCTGCCGGCCCTTCTTTTTGGCAAAATATACCCCTGTTTTTTGCTTCGCTCAATTATTCTCGGGGTTATAATCATTTCAGCCCTGGGCATGTTTCTGCTATGTGAAAAGCTTTTATTAAAAAGCTTCGGCCAGTTTCAGCACAATTACCATTACATCGGCCTTATCATCCCTGCCTTGTTTTACGCGTTAAACCCCTGGGTAATGTTTAGAATCCAACATATTTTTCTTCTGGCGGGATACGCCTTCTATCCATGGGTGCTGTTCTACTTGCTTGATCTGTTCAAGATACTCAAAAGCTATGACAAACTGGATGATGAATACAGGGAACTCTGTATTTTCCGGCGCAAGATAACAATAAGCGCCGATCTCCTTGATGATATTACCACCAGTGTAAAAATAGCCTTTTTTGTTGGAGCAGGATCAGCATCAATCCATTATTTCTTCTATTACATATTAACCTTTATATCTCTGGGAATTATAATATTTATCCATAACAGCCGACTTACCACCGATATCAGGGGTTTATTCAAAAACCACCTCAGAAAGAATGTCGTTTTATACTCAGCCTGCACATTGTTTTCTGCCTACTGGATCTTCGCCTATTTTTCCTCCATGCTGCTCACCAGTATAGAGCCCCAGAATGTTAATGTTGTTGACACATTGACCATGTTCTCCCAGTACAGTGATTTGCGCAACGTACTCTACCTGATTTCCTACTGGTGGCCCATGTTCGACACAAAAAGCCAGTTGGATAATCTCTTCTGGATTGGCGGGGGAATATTCCTGGCCATCACAGCCTACATAATTTTCTACAGGTTTAGCTGGCACTTCTATATCCGCCTCTTTACAGGGGTGGCAGTGGCGGTGCTGATCCTGGCCATGGGGGTCAACACCGACATTATAGCCGATTTCAATGTCTATCTGGCCACCAAGGTCCCCATCATAGGGCATATCTTCAGGGACCCCAACAAGCTCATCGGACCGATGACGGCTTATTTTGCCATTCTTATAGGGTTCGGGGTGGACCGGGTGGTATTCATTTTGCGCATGTCCGGTTTCAGCCGGTATGTTCAAATAGCGTTTGTGCTGTGCCTTATTATAGCCTTCTATTTTTATTACAGGCCCTTTGGCTTGATTTTCGCCTCGGGTTATTACAGCGGCACTGAAATACCCGCTGAATACAAGGAGATTCAAAAAGAATATCTGCCCGGGGGCAAAATATTCTGGACTCCGGTGATGGACAACCTAATACTTTCCAACGGCATGTCCAACTACACCTGGAACAGCAATGGCTCACCCGGCGGCTTTATGAAGACTGTTTCAGACTTTCACCTCTTTTCCAGCAATAAGAACACTATCTTTCAAAATGAGAATAACAACGGAATGGTATCCTATTTTAATTCCTTCTTCCAGTGCATGCTGGACCGGGCAAGCGGCCAACACCTTGGAAATCTGCTGGCCTGGGCCGGCTTTAATGAACTGGGCTTCCATAATGACGTTTTCGGGCAGGAGGAGCGGCAGGCCTTTAATAAAAAGGTGCTTGACGCCCAGGACGATTTGCAGGCGGTGCATAAGGACGACATTTTTACCACATATAAGACCCCCTATGAGCAGGACAGCCTCTTTGGCGCCAACAGGCTGGTCTATACCTCAAAGGGTCTGGACTCGGTAATTCAGATACTGGACAACCGGGACAAGCTCAAAATAGACCTGCGTAATACGGGGCTGATCTGGGGACAAAGCCGGATACAGGATGTGAAGTTTGAGGACAACGACCTGCTGGTCGGAGACTCGGCATATGACATGATTATACCCAACATAGACGAACAGTATTTTATACATCCATTCAATTACATAAATACCGGCAATCCATACACTGGCTGGGCAAAAACACTCACCCGGGAAGCAGAGTGGTTCTGGACACTTAAATATAATGATATAAAAGAATTTGACTGGGGATACGACTACGGGCGGGGGATCGTATACACCAACTCGCCCTATAAACTCAGCATACCCTCCTACAAAATTAAAAAAAATCAGGGAACTGAGCTTCTGAACATGAAAAGCATAATGAATGACTTTTTCACACCTGACAACTCGGACATATTCAAACTGACCTATTTTCCCGATGCCGCCCCGGAGGGCGCAGCCCTGGAGGGAACAATTAAAAAGGGCTTTTCAGGGGCCAATGTCTGGCAGGTGGCCAAATCAAAGCCCATAAAAATCCCCCCGGGTAGATATATTCGTATAAATGCGCTGGTCTCGGGCGTAAATGCCGGCAAGATGCATTTCAAGGCCTATTTCTTTAACAGCAAGGGTGAAGAATTAAAGGTTTCATACCTTGCGCCCGGCAATGAAATGAGTGAGTTCATGCGCTCCCCCATGGTCTGCGACGCATACGTTCCCGAGGACACCGATTACATGAAAATATATATACTGAGCACCCAGGACACCATAAAGAATTCTTACTTCTGGATTCATGACTTTTCCATTTACGACATTTCCGATTTCAGATCGGATAACATGCTGGTGCTGCCGGTAAAGCAAAAAAGCCCCGGCAACAGGTTCAGGGCGCTGGCCAGGGTCTATATATCCCCGTCAAGCAATTACCTTACAGTAAGGTCCGGCAGCAATACCATTAACGTCCCCCTGATGGGATACAGGCAGGGCTTTAACTGGATAGACCTGGGGGAAATCACAGTCGAGGACAAAAAAATTGAGATTGTGCCGGGCGAGGGCTTCACATGTATAAATTCAATACTGATGCTGCCCCGGGACCGCTATTCCGCCATTATACAAGAAGCGGCCCGGAAAATAAAGGGTAAACAGGCCGACCTTTCCCTGGCCCGGTTTGACTACAAACTTAAGTCCGATTTTGAAATAAAAGACCTGGAGGATGTGGTCACCTTCCCCAACAGCATAGGCAACTCCCTTCTGCCTGTTCAAAAGGGTGAATTAAATAAAAACATTGACATTCTAAAGGAAGGTGATTATGACTTTGATATCACCGGAAACATTACCAGGGGCTCCGGGGTCAGGGCAATTATCACCGACAGCAACGGCCGGGAACAGGTATTGCAGCTAAACAGCAGCGGGGGGAAACCATTACCGAGAAGCTTCCAGGGATTCCACTGCAACGTCAAATATGTTGAAAATAAATACTATTTAACCCCCGAAGCAAATATAACAGACACCTGGAACATAAACAGATACTCCGGCGGAACAGTACACCTTCTTCCCGGCACATACAGGGTAAGTCTGGTCATTGAAAGCGCCGGCAAAAACTATGCAAGCGCCTCATCCCTACACATTCTGAAAGAAAATGAAATAGTGGCGCCCCGTCAGGAGGCCGAGCCTGATGACATATTGCTTACCAGCATCGCCCGGTACAAAATGGAATCATCAGAAAAAACGGTTAACGGCAAAAAAATAATAACCAATTCTCCCACTGCCAGTAAACTCTGGTTTATCGACACACTAAACAGAATACCGGTGAAAAAAGGGCAGATTGTTACCTTCAGGGCAAAATATAAAATGAGCGGCGTAACGGACCTGCACGCCAAGCTGGCCTGGATGGATAAAAACAGAATGCTCATATCCTCCCAGTATCTTTCCAGCGACCGCATGGATCTGAACGAGTTTTATATCACTACTGTGGCGCCCGTGGACGGTTTTGTTCAGCCCTGCTTCTTCATGCACGGAACAACGGAAACGTCCGGAAGCTTTCAACTGGACAGCGCCGACTTTTTCATCGTAGACGATATGGTTAAGATCGAGGGCACCAGTTTAATACCCGCGGATGTACAGTTCGCCGCTCCCGGTCAAGTTTACCCCCATTCCGCAGGCTTCGTCAAAACAAACTCCAGCAGATACCTGATATTCAATGAAGCTTTCAACAATGTCTGGAGATTTATAGGCACTGGAGGAACTTCCAGTCCTGTTATAATCAATTTGCTACATAACGGATATGCCGCCGGACAGGATCCCGATGCATCCACCGGCGCCGCCCCCATGACGGGCTTTGTCATGATAAATCCGCTAATATCAATATCGTATTACCTTGGCCTGGCTGTGAGCCTGCTTGCCCATATTACAGGGTTGTGGTTCTACCTTACCCACCGGCGTCTGAAAAGGGTGCGGAACACAATGACAGGGGCGGTTTAAACTAAATAACGGCATAACCTGTCAAAGAAAATTGACTTTTATTACCCTTCATGCTATTATAACTATGTCCATAAAGTTAGGTTTTGTATTTTCCCTACCTCAATTCCATTGGTCAGGGATACAAAATACTATATCCTAATACCAATGGATATAAAATTTGAGGAGGGTTTATAAACCTATATGTATCAAGACCGTTATCTGACATGTCGTGATTGTGGAGTGGAGTTTGTCTTTTCTGCATCTGAACAAGAGTTTTACGCAGAGAAAGGATTTACCAATGACCCCGGTCGTTGCCCCGAGTGCCGCGCTGCACGCAAAGCCCAAAGAGGGGGACGGGATGGATACCGCCAGCGGCAAATGTACCCGGCTGTATGCGCCGCCTGCGGCAAAGAAACCGAGGTTCCTTTCCAGCCCAGCGGTGACCGGCCGGTATACTGCAGAGACTGCTTCCGTCCATCGCGCTAGAAAAGGAATGGAATAGAGAACTGAACCTGCTGCATTCTATTTGCAGCAGGTTTTTTTATAATGCCCGGAGTTCAACCAGGGGGCGGGACCATAAAGACCGCCCCCTGTAATATTGGGGGCCGGGCCGCATCAGGGGCGGTTCTCCCCGCCCGCCCGTCATCCCAGGACCAATTATCGAGAAAGCCGGAAAGACTGAACGTTCACAAAAACAGTTGCCATATCATACCATATAAATAGTCAAACAGTAGGTTATACCTTTGTACATACGGCATTCCATACAACCAAGCGAGGCGAATTCATTTGAAACTGTTCCGGTTACTTCAACTAAGGCTGGGGCGGCCTGCAAACAAAGGGCGCGCGGAAGAAAACATTTTTTCTGAAATGCCGGACAACACGGAAGGTGGCACTGACAGTCCATGTGAGATTGTACAGGATGACAGTATAATGCTCAGCCTTCCAATGCTGTCCATATCCCTTACCCGTAAAATAGGAATAGACGTCCCCCATGAAGTTTCAGTTTTTGTTCCCAGGGCCGAAATAAGATTCAAAGAACAGGAAACCGAATTCATATACAACAGCATAACCATAGTCCATGCCCCCAGACACCCCATAGCCGATGAACAGCCGAAAGGCAATATCAATTCGCCTGTACGTATGCAATCGTCAACACCGGAAAACAACCGCCGGAAACATGGACCTCCAAACATAAACATGGGATCCAGCAAAAAAATACGCAAATAGCTGTTTATTATGTGGTATAATATGCGTGATATTGCAGAATTTTTCAGCACATACTTTTTCAATAAAGGAGTTGAGCTGAACAATGAAAAACCTTTCCGTAAAAATAAAGCTTGGGGCAATTTTCATAACAGCATTGTTGCTGATGACAACAACCGTGATGATTGCCGTATACCGTGTGGTAACCACAAAGTCTGAAGAAGCTGCCACTGTAAAAGCAAAATCAGACCTGGCCACAGGTTATGAGATTATTGACAAGGAATACCCGGGCCCATGGCGCATTGAGGGGGACAAGCTATTCAAGGGCGACACATTGATGAACGGAAACTATTACATAGTTGATAAAATTGGTGATTTAACCGGGGATACCGCGACAATTTTTTGCAACAACACAAGAGTTGCCACTAACGTCATAAAGGACGGCCAAAGGGCGGTAGGCACTACCGCTGCGGAGAATGTCTCCGAAACAGTATTAATTAACGGAAATCCATACTACGGCGAGGCCAATGTTGTCGGTTATTGGTATCAAACCGCATACACACCCATTAGAGATGACACCGGTAAAATCATAGGCATGTGGTATGTGGGGGCTCCCAAGTCATTTGTCAACGACATAATAAACAGCACACTTACCCATGTGGGAATAATATCCTCAATAAGTCTGGTGGTAATTATTATCTTTTTCTGGTGGTTTATGACCAGGCATATTACAAACCGCCTCAATTATCTGGTTGAATTGTCCACAAATATAGCAAACGGGGATCTGACACAAAATATTAAAATAAATTCCTCTGATGAAATTGGCCGGCTTGCCGGCGCACTGGGAAAAATGGTTAACAACTGGAAGGCGATTATAGAAGAAGTAATTGACATATCAGGCAAGCTCGCCTCCCACAGCGAGGATTTGGCCTCATCGGCCCAGGAAGTGAATGCAAGTATTGAGGAAATTGCGGGAACAGCTGCCGAAGTGGCCTCGATGGCGGAAAAAGGCCTGCATAACGCCACCGCAACAACCGCAGAATCCGAGAATGTTGTCAAGGTTGCCCAATCAAGCGGTAAAACCATACAACACGCAGTGGATAAAATTAATTCCATTTCAGTTTCCACCACCAAAGTCAATAATTCAATCCAGCATCTGGGGGAACTGTCAGCCAAAATAGGCAGCATAATAGATGTGATAACCGGCATAGCCAATCAAACCAATCTCCTATCCCTGAATGCAGCTATTGAAGCAGCCAGGGCCGGCGATCAGGGGCGGGGCTTCGCCGTGGTGGCCGAAGAAGTAAGAATGCTTGCCGAGAAATCCGCCGGGGCAACCAGGGAAATCGGGCAACTAATTACCCGGATCCAGTCGGCTGTTGATGAGGCCGTTCAAAGTATGAAACAGGGCTCAGTTGACGTAAACGAAGGTGTTCAACTGGCCTCCGAAGCGGGGGCGGCCCTGGAAAATATTACCCAGGCAATGAATAAAAATATTGATCTGGTCAGGGAAATTACCCGGGGAGCGGAACAAACCAGTGAAGGAACACACCAGTTGTCCGCCAATAATGAGCAGATTATTGCAACCATACAGCAGGTGGCCGCCTCAACCCAGGAACTGTCCTCCATGGCCAATAAGCTCACCGCTTCGGTGAGGAAATTCAGCGTATAGTGATGCTGAAAAAGGCCGGGTTTAATAAATTAAAGTATGTCAAAGTTCTTACATTTATTAGCCGAAATAAAAAAGCCTTATTGTTTAAGGCTTCCCGATAGCCAACAGAGGAATGCTTTTTTGAAACGCTTTTAACGGAAAGTCGGAAACAGAGGAGAACTATACTTTCCTAAGCGTTATAAAAAAGTTTTAAAAAAATACCTGCCCAGGCAGGTATTTTCTGTCAGACGCTAGAAATATCGGGTAATGGCAGTAATATTTTGCATTATATTGCATTATGAGGTAACCTGAAATGCTTTCCATGGTATACAGCACAGCGTTAAACGGGCTTGAGGGGAGCCTGGTAAGAGTTGAGGTGGATGTGTCGAACGGTCTCCCCGCCTTTGACCTGGTGGGATTGCCCGACGTATCCGTCAAGGAATCGAGGGAGCGGGTACGGTCAGCCATCAGAAACGCCGGCTTCGAGTTTCCCATGAAAAGGATAACCGTTAACCTTGCGCCGGCCGATATAAAAAAAGAAGGATCAATGTATGACCTGGCTATCGCGGTGGGAATTCTGGCCGCCACCGACCAGTTGGACCCTGTTGCCTGCGGCCGCTATTCTTTTATAGGCGAGCTGTCACTTAACGGCGGGGTGCGGGGCGTAGCCGGTGTACTTCCCAATGTGCTTGCCTCATGTGACAACGGTATTGCTTCTGTAGTGGTGCCGGGGGAAAACGCCGATGAGGCGGCCCTGGCCGGCACGGCGGAGGTCTTTCCCGTCTCATCCCTGGAGCAGTTGGCCGGATTCCTGCAGGGCAAGGCGATTATACCCCCATACACGGTCAATCTTAAAGAAATATTGGAGTCCCACAGCGGTACCCTGCCCGATCTGTCCGGGGTGCGCGGCCAGTTCACCGCCAGAAGGGCACTGGAGGTGGCCGCAGCAGGCGGACACAATATGCTCATGATTGGGAGCCCCGGTTCCGGAAAAACCATGCTGGCCCGCTGCCTGGCCGGCATTCTGCCTGAAATGAGCGTGGAGGAGTCAATGGAGACCACCAAAATATACAGTCTGGCCGGACTGCTGAAGCCCGGCCTTCCCGTTATTGCCTCCAGGCCCTTCAGGACTCCGCACCACAGCGCCTCGGCTGTTTCCCTGGTGGGCGGGGGCAAATTTCCCCGCCCCGGTGAAGTTAGCCTTGCCCACAATGGAGTTCTTTTCCTGGATGAGATGCCGGAATTCACCAAGGATTGCCTTGAGTCCCTCCGCCAGCCGGTGGAGGATGGGGTGGTCACCATCTCCCGGATAAACGCCTCAACCACCTTCCCCGCCAGAATAACTCTTATCGGCGCCTGCAACCCTTGCCCCTGCGGCTATCACGGAGATCTGCTGAAACAGTGCAACTGCACCCCTGCCAAGATAAAAAAGTATATGGGCAAAATTTCCGGGCCGCTGATGGACAGGATAGACATCTGCATCAACGTGCCCCGTCTATCATACGATGAGCTCAACGACCCCAGGCCTTCGGAAAGCTCCGCCACGGTCAGGGAAAGGGTGGTAAAAGCCCGGCGGATGCAGGAAGAGCGGCTCCGGGAAGTGGGAGTCAAGTCCAACGCCGGCATGTCAGGGTCCCAGACAAGGGAATACTGTTTTCTTTCTGATGAAGCCAGGTCGTTAATCAAATCCTCCTTCAAGCAGCTCCGGCTGAGCGCCCGGTCCCACGACCGCATTCTCAGGGTGGCCAGAACAATTGCCGACCTTGCCGAAAGTCAGCAGGTAGAGGCCGAACACCTGGCCGAGGCGCTTCAATACAGGAGACCTGCCGGTTCATATTAAAATGCCGAAACTGAAAAAGAAATATGCGATTATTAAAATTTTCCTGTATAATTAATAATAGGATGTCGAAATAGAAAACAAATAAGAACATTATCTATTAGACCGATATTACAGGGTGAACTCCATGTTTATAGAAATCCATGGCCTCACATTAACTATATAACCGGCGGAAAGGGGATTTTGCTTTTTGATGGAGCGGAGAGGCCCCTGGAGCCGGGCACTGTGGCTTATATCCCCGGCGGCTCGGAACACCAGCTCCGGAACTGCGGAAACCGGAATCTGACCTTCATATGCATCGTTCCTGAAGAGGGGGACAAATATACAGCCGCTGTGGCAGGGCGGAACCTTTAATGGCGCACATATTGCGAAATAAGTTTCAAGGAAGGGTAGGATTTTTTATGACAGATACACCATATGTAAATGGAAAAGAAATTATCACCCTTAACCGGGAAATATGGCTGCATACGCCTCCCCAACCGGCATTGTCCACTATCGTCACAGGAATTGAAGGAGACATTTTCTGGGTAAGGCTCCCCCGGGACGGCAGGCAGGTTCTGGTGCTTGGCGAAAACCAGGAACTGAAGGTGGGTCTGTCACTGAAAAAGGGTTTTTACATCACAGACACCAAAGTGGTGATACTGGGAAAGGACAATGAAAAATTTTATGGGCTTACAATTCCGGACCGTTTTGTTCTTTCCCAGGAAAGGCAGTTTATCAGGGTAAATTATCCGGCCAACGCCATTATCAGCTCCGGTGAACTTAAGGCACAGACAACAGTAGTCAATTTTTCAGCCGGTGGTGTAATGGTTTATCTAGTCCCCGAGCTGGAAAAAATAATTCGGCAAAACCGGGAAATGACTATCCATGTCAACATCAACGGGCTTGAGGTGGAAGCCGAAATCCAGCAGGCATGGAAAAAATTTTATGCCGAAATACCCTTTGCAGGCTTTAAGTTTATAAACATAACCCCGGACATCCAGGAAAAAATAATCGCCATTTCCTTTGAGCTTTACAAAGACCATCCTTGAGATAAAACAATTTAAAGGCGGGTTGAAAGAAATGATAAAGGGAAGGGAACTTATAAAGGTTAACAAGGAAATTTGGATCCAGTTAATGCCTTCCAAACCGGCCATTTCTGCAAAAATCACAAAGTTGGAAGAAAACATTTTTTGGATAAACCTGCCGAAGGACGGGCATCAGGTGCTGGTGCTACAGGAAAAGCAGGAGGTGTATATTCGTCTGGCAACACCTGATGGCATGTACAACGCAATGACCACAGTAAATGCCATCGGCGGGGACTATGATTATTTTTACGGATTGGCCATCCCCGAAACCTTCACGATTACCCAACAAAGGAAATACCAGCGGGCAAACCTCAACGCCAATATTGTTTTCCAGGTGGATGACCTCTCCGCACAGACAATAATGGTGAACTTCTCCGCAGGTGGAATGATGGTTTTCATGGTTAAGCAGCTAAATGACATACTGAAACAAAAGAACAGGGCCACCGTTTATTTCAGCATAAACAACGAGCCCTATATAATTGATGTCCGCCTGGTATGGAAAAAGAGATACAATAATATCTGGTACGCGGGCTTTAAATTCCAGAACATCCCCTCAGGACTGCAGGACAAATTAAACAGACTGGCCAATTCAAAGGAGGATTTATGCGGCGGCACAAAAGCCGATAAATAACCGGGAGAATGGTGCATCCGCTGCCTCAGAGCAGCAGACTGCCTTTTTAAAGGTTTTCCCGGCGACAACAATTAATAGACGACAATCCGGGAGGGTCTTATGCTAAGAAAACACGTTTTTATTTCAGGGCGGGTTCAGGGTGTATACTTCAGGGCGCACACCATGCAGGAAGCGGACAGCCTTAATATAAAGGGATGGGTAAGAAACCTGCCCGACGGGCGGGTGGAAACCGTTCTGGAGGGTGACGACGAATCGGTGAAAAGTATGCTGGAATGGCTTAAAACCGGGATACCTCCGGCCAGGGTTGACGACATCATGGTGATTGATGAAAATTATACCGGGGAATTCCTTGATTTCAGGATAAAATAACCGGCCCATGGCCGGTGCCGCCTTGCAGGTGGCGGAATTCAGAAATCAGGAGTCAGAATGAGCCGGCATGCATTTCCCGAGGGCCTTATTCATAATGCCCGGACCCTTCTTACTCCTGGCTTCCGACTCCCGGCTCCTGTCCCAAAGTTCATATACTTATACGATAAAATGGCCGCCCCGGGGGGCGACTTTCGTATCGGGTATTACTTTTTAAGCCAGGGCATCATCGACCTCAACTGTGCGCCCACCTTTTCAATAAGGTGGTCCTTGTCCCTGTTGGCCAGGGCGTTGAACTGCGGGCGGTTGGCCATATTCTCCAGCATCCATTCCCTGGCGAATGAACCGCTCTGAATCTCTTCCAGTATCTCCTTCATTTCATACTTTACATCTTCGTTTATTATCCTGGGCCCCCTGGTCAGGTCTCCGTACTCCGCCGTGTCACTGACCGAGTAACGCATCATGCCGAGACCGCCCTCATAAATAAGGTCTACAATCAGCTTCACCTCGTGCAGGCACTCAAAGTAGGCTATTTCCGGCTGGTAACCTGCCTCCACCAACGTTTCAAAGCCGGCCTTGATAAGGGAGGTCAGCCCACCGCACAAAACCACCTGCTCACCAAAGAGGTCTGTTTCAGTTTCTTCCTTGAAGGTTGTTTCTATAACGCCGGCCCTGGTGGCTCCTATACCCTTGGCATAGGCAAGGGCCATGCGGTATGCATTGCCGGTGGCGTCCTGGTGAATGGCCAGCAGGGCGGGCACGCCCTTTCCTTCCTCATACATGCGGCGCACCAGATGGCCCGGGCTCTTGGGTGCTATCATAAAGACGTCGATATCGGGCGGAGGAACAATCTGGCTGTAAACAATATTGAATCCGTGCGAAAAGGCCAGGGCATTGCCCGGCTTAAGCCCGGGGAGAATCTCATCCCGGTATACCTGCCCCTGCTTTTCGTCGGGTAAAAGTATCTGAATAACATCCGCCACTGCGGCGGCCTCCGCCACAGTCATCACCTGCAGGCCGTGGGATTCGGCCACTGACCAGTTTTTACTGCCCTTTCTGAGGCCGACCACAACATCCAGGCCGCTTTCCTTCAAATTTTGCGCCTGGGCGTGACCCTGACTCCCATATCCCATAACGGCAATTTTTTTACCCTGAAGGATGCTTAAATCAGCATCGCTGTCGTAATACATTTTGGGCACTTTTCCAATCCTCCTCGATTTTTACTATCTTAACCATATATTTTTCTATATTCTCCCCGCTTTCCCGGTTTCCTCCCGGCACGGGCGAAAAATCAAACCACACTGCAGCCCGGTGACATATTTTGCCTTCATTATCTCCATTAACGGCTTTACTATACCACCGGGAGGCAGTTGAAAAAGTCCCACCTGCCGCGTTGCGGCGGCGGAACCCGGGAGCGCCTTTTTACATCCTTGTAAGTGAGTCTGCCGGAACAAAAACATTTCTCGCCTTGAATTCAGGGGGACTTTCCACCAGCAGGCGTATTCTCCCCTTACCCTCAATGTTCCCGGAAAAATACACATCATCCAAATAGAATTCCTTCTCAAACACCCAGGACGGGGGGGGTAACTGATAATCGTTGCACAACTTGTGCACCATTGATGCTATCAATGCTTTAAAGTATGGTTCTGCATCGTTAAAGTCAGGTTTATCCTTAATTAAATAATAACGTACGGATTTACTCCCTGCATTTTTAAAATCGTCCAAAAACTGGCCTAGATACAACCCTTTATTCTGAAAATCATGTTCAATTTTTTTAATAACCTCAGTAAGCTTACAAAGGTTCATTTGAATCACCCGTTGCTTTTTCAGCCAAATATTTCCTTATAATCTCTTCAACCCCTTCCAGAATATACCCTCTGGGATAATACTTGGCAAAAATACCTGCCACCTGCTCATAGGTACTTATTTGCAAAATATCAAGCAGGTATTTAATATCTTCAATATCATTGGAAAAATCAATTCTTGAAGTCAGGCATTTCATAGCCAAAAAATATTCGGGCTTGGGTATATATATGGACAGATTGCTCAGATTTAAAAAAGCTTCCTTCTCGCCGGAATAACTTATATACCTGCTGACCGCATCGTTAAGCCAATTATGCGGCAGACCATATATTTTTGCAATCTTTTCATTGGCGATTTTATACACCTTACTTTTTGGCCGGAAAACAGCATCCACGTCCCTTGTCGCCGGGCGGGATTCAAAAACCACACACATAACACTTCCGCCGAACAAGGTTAATTCTGCCCTTATATTAAGAACATGCAACTCATCATTCAGTATTTTCAGGAATTTAAGTATGTCTTCTTTGGTTAATAACATCATTGTCCAAACCTCCGCAAGGCATCCTCTATCCCCAAAACCACCCGGCGACGGCAAAGGCTGACCGGTTAAGCCAAACCCTTTTCGTTCAGAAATTCCGTCAGCATTTTGGCGGTGCCGCCGGTTATTTTCAAGCAGTTGACAAGGTGCTCCCTGGAGTCGAAGGGATATGGGTTGAGGCTGCGGCAGCAGGTATAACCATATCCTGCCTCGAAGCGGTCGTGAAACTCCCTGGTCAGGGAATATGTCCCGTCGCGGCTTTCCTCCGCACTGGTCCTGCCCTTGAGCATACCAATTATCATGGCCGCGCCGTTCAAAGCCCCGCACATACATCCCGCGTGCCCCAGTCCTCCGCCCATCCCGGTGGCCATCCTGACCATTTCAGCCGGAACATCCAGGCCCAGCAGTTCCCTGAAGGCCAAAAACATTGACTCCGCACAGTTGTAACCCTTGCGGTAATAGTCCCCCGCCCTGTTTCTCGCTTCAATAGGATCCTTTGCCATATCAATCCCTCCCGCTTTAAATAATTTTTCACCTTTTAATCCTGAAACAATCCCGCCTGACAAAGAGTTACATACACTCCGCTGCCGTTACCGGCAAATATTACCGGTTTACCTTCAGCCTGTCCACAGCCCTCTCCAGCCCCTCCACAGTCAGAGGAAACATGGGGAATATTGTCCTGATTATCCCGATGGTATCGTATGAAGCATGGTTTGCCGGGGGCCAAAAATGCTCCGGCACGGGGTTTAGCCAGACGCAGTGGGTAAACCGCTCAGCCAGGCGCTTCAGCCATACCTCCCCGGTTTCATCGTTCTCCACACCCCAGTCAAGGACCCCGCCCACCATGGAAAGCTCGCTGGGCGCCATGCTGGCGTCCCCCACCACAATGAGCCGGTATCTCTGATCCAGGTCCCTGAGCACATCGGCGGTTTTAACCGAATTTTTTGTCATACAGAAGGGGTCAAGGAAAAGCCTCTCATAGACGCAGTTGTGAAAATAGTAAAACCTTATATCCTTAAAGTGGTTGATCTTTGAGGCGGCGGCAAACAGCCTGCCGCAAAGTCTGGCGTATGGGTTCATACTGCCCCCGGAATCCATCATTATAATAACCTTGACGGTGTTTTTTCTCGGTCTGTCCCAAACCAGTTCCAGCATGCCCCCCTTGCGGCAGGTAGCGTCAATGGTGCCGTCTATGTCCAACTGGTCTTTAGGGACCTCCTCGTTTTTACTGAGCTGCCTGAGCTTGCGCAGGGCCACCTCAAAGTGCCTTGTCTCAAGAACATCATCCCTTCTGAAGTCCCTGTACCTTCTCTCCCCGGCCACCTTGACCGCCGACTTGTTATTGGACCGTCCCCCAATACGCATGCCCGCCGGGTGGTACCCAGAATGACCCAGGGGAGATGTCCCGCCGGTACCTATCCAATGCGATCCTCCGTGGTGTTCTTCGTCCTGGGTCTTAAGCCTGTCTTCCAGTATCTTTTTAAGCTCCTCAAGGCTCCAGTTCAAAAGGGGCTTCCTTTGAGAGGGATCAATTTTAAGCGGGGGAAGGGATTTTTCCAGCCACCCGGCCACCTTGTCCGTCAGCCCTTCAGGGGTCTCCACCCCGTCGAAATAGCGGCTGAAGGCCACGTCAAAACGGTCATAGTGGGACTCGCTCTTTACCAGCACCGCCCTGGACAGGTAATAAAATCCCGACAGGCTGTTTCCTGCAAGGCCCTTGTCCAGCGCCTCCATCAGTGTCATCCATTCAGTTGGGGTAACCGGCACCTTTTCATCCAACAGCGTGTAAAAAAAGCCGGAAAACATTCATTCACACCCCGTTCCTTTTAAAACCAAGCTCTCATACCGCTAATGCCGCACCACTGGAGATAAAAATCCGGGTCATTTTTGAACCAGGGAGGCCACAGAGATTTATAAAAGAAATGCCCAAACCCTTCTGACTCCTGGCTCCTGACCCCGAATTCACTCAGAATTAGAAAATTTTCCTTCCGCCCTGCCAGCCGGCCTGCCTCTGTGCGCCCCCGGCCGGGTGCAACCTTCTCAGCACCTGGTCAAAATCCTGGTTTTTTTTCATCAGCACACCCAGGAAAGGTATTTCCGAGGCCACCCTGTCCGGGTGAATTCCACCCACCACCAGAGCCTGGACCCAGTCAAGGAGTTCGCTGGTGCTGGGCTTCTTCTGCAGCCCGGGCAAACCCCTGATCCAGTAAAAGGCCTTCAGGGCCTCGGCAAGGAGATTGGATTCCAGGTCCGGAAAGTGCACACCCACAATACCGGCCATCATTTCCTCATCCGGAAAAGAAATGTAGTGAAATATACAGCGCCTCAGAAATGCGTCCGGAAGCTCTTTTTCCGCGTTGCTGGTGATAATCACCACCGGCCTGTGCTTTGCGGCAACAGTTTCACAGGTTTCCGGTATATAAAAATTCATTATGTCCAGTTCCCAGAGCAGGTCGTTGGGAAACTCCAGGTCAGCCTTGTCAATCTCGTCAATCAGCAGAACAACCTGCTTTTCCGATACAAAAGCCTCTCCCAGCTTGCCCAGCCTGATGTACTGCTTTATATCGGAAACGTCGCGGTCGCCGAACTGGCTGTCGTAGAGCCTTTGCACGGTATCATAAACATAAAGCCCGTCCTGTGCCTTGGTGGTGGACTTTATATTCCAGACAACAAGGGGCATATCAAGACCCCTGGCTATGCTTCCCGCCAGCATGGTCTTGCCGGTTCCCGGCTCTCCCTTTATTAAAAGAGGCCTGCCCAAGGCCATGGATATATTGACTGCGTTGCGCAAATCCTCCGATACCAGATAGTCGGCGGTACCCTGATATGTATTGCGGTCCATTCTCTCTCCCCCATAGAGGTGTTTCTTTCAAGTATATCATAAAAAGCCGCCCTGTGGGCGGCACCGCTGTTCCAAATTAAAAACCACCCCTCGTTGAAGGGGTGGTTTTTGAAACTTCTTTTTGTTTAGTGCAGGAAGAACGATATGGCTGCGGTATTGACCACTTCCGACAGCGGCCCCGGGTATATGCCCAGGAATATCGTTACCAGCATGGCCAACAGCAGGGTTACCGTAACCGGCCCGCTGACTGTTATGGGTGTGCTGTCCGCCGGATCGTCCCTGTATATCACCAGTGCCACCCGGAGGTAGTAGTACACCGAAACCATGCTCATCACCAGCCCCACGAAGACCAGCCACAGGTAATTGTCCACCAGTGTCATGAACAGGTAAAATTTACCCACAAAGCCGGCCAGAGGGGGAATCCCGGCCATTGACAGCATGGCCACCAGCATCACAGCGGCCATCAGCGGTGAGCGCTGGGCAAGCCCGGCGTAGTCCTTTATTTCATCGCTGCCGGTCACACTGTAGAAGTAGGTCGCCACTGTAAAGGCGCCCACCGTGGCGAACACATACAGGAAGCCGTAGAACATGACGCCCTTCACCCCGGCCGGGGAGGCGGTCACAAGGCCCACCAGAATATAGCCTGCCTGGGCTATACTGGAGTATGCCAGCAACCTCTTTATATTGGTCTGGGGGATGGCCACCAGGTTGCCCACCACTATGGTTACCGCCGCCAGTATGGCCAGCAGCATCTGCCAGTCCAGGGTTACACCCATCATGCCCACCACGAAGACCCTGATCAGTATGGCAAAGGACGCTGCCTTGGAGCCTACCGCCAGGAAGGTGGTCACAGGTGTGGGTGCGCCTTCGTAAATGTCCGGCGACCACATGTGGAAGGGAACCGCGGAAATTTTAAAGCCCAGACCCGCCACCAGCATGACCACCCCCAGCAGCAGCAGCGGGGAGGTTTCCGTCATGGACAGCATCAGGCCAACCTCCGATATCACCACGGTCCCGGTGATCCCGTAAATAAGGCTCATGCCGTACAGGAGCACCGCCGAGGACATACCGGCCAGCAGAACGTACTTCATGCCTGATTCCAGTGATTTTGATTCTGTGCGCCGGAAGCACACCAGGATAATAAAGGAAATGGTCATCAGCTCAAGCCCCAGGTAAAGGGTCATGAAATCACCGGCCGACGCCATAATCATCATACCCAGTGTGCTAAAGAGCAGCAGGCTGTAATACTCGCTCTGGCCGCCCAGTATTTTGTCCACAAAGCGCATCGAACCCAGTATCACCAGTACGGCGGCAACCAAAAAGGTGATTTTGAAGAACTGTGAATACTGGTCCACCATATACAGGCCGCCATAGAGGGCGCCCTGGTGGTTCCAGCCCTTTATCACCAGGCCGATGACTGCAAGGAGCGACAACACCGTAACCCAGCCCAGGCCCTTGCGGGACCCGGAGGGAATAACAAGGCCCAGCACCAGTACCATCAGGCCCAGAACAGCCACTGCGATTTCAGGGACAATAAGCGAAAGATCCAGCTGCATTACATCACACCCCCTATTCTCAGGGCGCTTTCAATGTGAGTCATCAGCGGAACCGTGCCGCTGTTGACCATATCAAACAGCAGTGAGGGCAACATTCCGCCTATCACCAGCACCGACCCCAGCACCACCAGGGGAACCATCTCCGGACCGTGTATGTCCTCCAGGTGGTCGTATTCCGGCCTCGGGGGTCCGAACAGGGTATTTGCCCCGGCCCTCAAGACATACAGCGCCGTCAGTATGATTCCGGCGATACCTATGACCGCCAGACCGCCAAACACCTTGAAGGACTCGACGAAAATGGTGAACTCCGGAATGAAGCTGACCAGTCCGGGCAGCCCCAGGGAGGCCAGCGCCGCCAGCATAAAGGCCACCGCCAGCCTTGGCGTCTGCCTGGCCAGGCCGCCCATATCGGGTATCCAGCGGGTGTGGGTCTTCTCGTAGATAAATCCGATGGTCGAGAAGAACAGGGCCGCCATAACCCCGTGGGCGAACATGTTGGCCACCGCGCCGTTGATGCCTATCACGCTAAAGGCGCCTATGGCAAGCATTACATAGCCCATGTGTGAAACCGAGGAATATCCGACAACATATTTGAGGTCCTTCTGTGCCAGGGCTGCGAAGGCAGCGTACGCCACTCCGATAACCCCCAGCACCGCCATGTACGGCGCCCAGAACTTTGCGCCCAGGGGCAGTACAAACAGCGCTATTTTTACCAGGCCATAGCCGCCTATTTTCTTCAGAACCCCGGCGTGTATCATGGACACCGCCGTGGGGGCGCCGGCGTAGCCGTCAGGCGACCAGGAGTGGAACGGCCACATGGATATCAGTGAGCCAAAGCCGAACAGCATCAGTGCAAAAAGCCATTTCTGGTCAAAGGCGCTTAACTGCTTCCCGGCCTCGGCCAGGGCCGTAAAGCTCATATTGGGCTCACCCGTCACTCCGATGGACTTGACAAACAGAGCGACAACGCCCACCAGCAGGAAGGCCGACCCTATCAAAAGGTAGATGGTCAGCTTCATACCCGCGTATTCCTTGGTGACACGCTTTGAGCTGCCCCATATAATCACCAGAATGTAAATGGGAATGACCACCACTTCATAGAACAGCAGGAAAATAAACAGGTCGTGGGCCATGAAGGTACCCATAACCCCGGTAATGAGCAGGCAGAGAAGGATAAAGAATTCCTTCGGCCTGTTGTTTACATTCCACGAAGCAAAAACCGCCGAGAAACCTATCAGATTCGTCAGCAGAAGCATCGGCAGGCTTATGCCGTCCACCGCCATGAACCATGTTACTCCCAAATCTTTAATCCAGGGGATTTGCTCAACGAACTGCAGGCCTCCCAGGGACTGGTCGTAGGCAAAGTACACATACAGTGACAGAGCCATGGAAACAAAGGTGCCTGCCGCGGCTATGCACTTGATCAGCTTGCCCTCATCCCTGTTGATAAAGACCATGATCAGGACTGCAGCCACCGGCGCCAGAAGTATTGCCGTTAAAAAAGGAAATCCGCTCATTACTTAGCACCTCCCGTCACCAGGCCGAATGCCGTGGAAGGATCGGTAAAGGCCAGCAGCACGGCCACGGCCAGAACACCCAGGAAAAATACCAGCGCATAGTTCTGCAGGCGGCCGGTCTGGGCAACCCTCATGCTTTCCCCGGTAAGCCTGGTAAAGGCCGCAATGCCGTTGACTATAATCCCGTCAACCACATAAATGTCAAACAGGTAGAACAGTTTTGCCGATCCGTCCACAATGGTGTGGTTGAACCACAGGTAAATCTCGTCGATAAAGAACTTGTTGTAGGACAGCAGATAAAGCAACGAATATTTCTGCATCATGGCCGCTGCCTTGGCCTTGCTCTTGTCCGCATAGTACAGTGTGTATGCGAGATAAATTCCGGCCAGGGCCAGCACCACCGACCCGCCCATAATCAGGAAATTGGGCGCCGCGTGGTGGGGATGGGCGAAATAAATCCACTCGCCCCAGAGAGGCTTCCACGGAGTTCCCACCAGGCCGCCCACTGTGGCAAAGATCGCCAGCGCCACCAGGGGCAGCGTCATGTTCCAGGGGGACTCGTGGGGATGGTTTTCCGGTTTCTCATCACCCGTGAAGGCCAGGAAGAACAGCCTCCACATGTAGAAGGCGGTCATAAAGGCGGTAACGGCGGCCATTGTAAACAGCACATAGTGACCGCTGTCGAAAGCGGCCAGAAGTATTTCGTCCTTGCTCCAGAAGCCTGCAAAGGGCGGAATCCCCGCAATGGCCAGGCAGCCCACCATGAAGGTATAGCCAGTAATGGGCATTTTCTTGAGCAAGCCGCCCATTTCCCACACATCGGCCTTGTGGTGCAGCGCATGCAGCACCGAGCCGGCGCCAAGGAACATGAGGGCCTTGAAGAAGGCATGGGTCCACAGGTGGAACATGGAGGCGGTAAGGCTTCCCACCCCCAGCGCCAGCATCATGTAGCCCAGCTGGCTGACCGTTGAATAGGCCAGTATCCTTTTTATCTCCCGCTGGGTGATGGCGATGGAGGCCGCAAAAATGGCGGTAAACGCGCCGGTGACAGCCACCAGCTGCATGGCCGCGGGTATGCCGTCAAACAGGAACATCATGCGGGCCACCAGGTATACCCCGGCCACAACCATGGTTGCGGCATGGATCAGGGCGCTGACCGGCGTGGGGCCCTCCATGGCGTCCGGCAGCCAGACGTGCAGGGGGAACTGGCCGGACTTGCCTATCGGCCCTATAAACACCAGCACCGCGATCAATGTCAGCACTCCCATGGAGGTATACTGCTCGAAGTGTTCTATCTTACCGGCCAGCTCAGTCAGGTTCAGCGTACCGAATACTATCTGCAGGGACATTATTCCAAGCAGCAGACCGAAGTCGGCCACCCGGCAGGTTACAAAGGCCTTCTTGGCCGCCTCCCGGGCCGAGATCTTGTGACTGTAAAAACCGATCAACAGGTAGGAGCACAGTCCCACCAGTTCCCAGGCAACAAACATCTGCAACAGGTTGCTGGAGATAATCAGCAGCAACATTGATGCCGCAAACAGGGAGAGGTATGAGAAGAACACCGAATAGCCGGGGTCCCCCTTCATATAACCGGTTGAGTAAATGAAAATCATTGATGCCACCAGGGTAACCATGAATATCATCATGGCCGAGGTGGGATCAAGCTGTACCCCCACGTCTATTTGCAGACCCGGCATGGAAAACCAGCGGGTGGCGTAGACAAGGGATTTTTCCGCCAACTCATGGTTGGTAAACACTCCGTAAGCAGCCAGGGCGGCCACCACAAAGGACGACACAATGCCTGCCACCGCCACCAGGGAGCTTAACCTTGGCCACGGCTTCGTTAAAAAAACTATTATAACGAAGGCGAGGGCGGGCAGTAACGGCACCAACCATGCATTGTGCATCGCAAAATCTACCATCTCAGTTCAGCACCTACCTTCACTTTCGAAAGTTCTACCATTTAAGCCAGTCGAAGTCGTCCAGGTTTACCGACAGCTTATTGCGGTAGATGGCAATGACAATGGCCAGGCCAACCCCCACCTCGGCCGCGGCAACGGTAATCACGAAAATGGCGAAAATCTGGCCGATAAAATCATTGGGTGTCATATACTTGTTGAAAGCCAGAAGATTAATATTGATGGCGTTGAGCATCAGCTCAATACAGATTAAAACCGCTATGGCGTTCTTCTTGGCCAGGACCCCGAACAGCCCTATACCAAAGAGAATTGCCGACAGTATAAGGTAATGATAGAGGCTAACTGTCAGAGTCAGCATCGGCCTTCACCTCCTTGGCAAGGAAAACGGCGCCCACCAGGGCCACCAGCAGCAGCAGGGCCGCCACTTCAAAGGGAATCACATACTTACTCAGCAGCAGCGTGGCTATATTACCCACCGTGTTTTCCGGCACCGGGCCCGGCGGCACCACAATACCGCTCTTATATGCCAGCACGCCGCCCAGCATGACCACAAGGGCAACCACGCCGCCCGCCGCCACTGTCTGGCGGTTGAACTGGTTGGTTTCATTCATGTTTGTGCGCCTAATGAGCATGATACCGAACAGCACCATGATGCACACCGCCCCGGCGTACACCATTATTTGCACCGCCGCTAAAAAGTCGGCGTTCAGTGTCAGGTAGAGGCCGGCCAGATGAACAAAGCAGACCGCCAGCCACAGCACCGAGTGCACAATATTCCTGGAAAAAACCACCAGCAGGGCGCTTATCACCGCTATAGCCGATATAATGTAAAAGGCCACCGCATTCCAGCTGATACTGTTTAAAAAGTTCCATACCAACATCTGTCATCAACCCTCCTTACCGGAAGCCTTGCCGGCTGCCGCCTCTGTTTTGGCTGTTTTGGCCGGGGCCTCCTCATCCGGGGTTTCGGTAGCTTCCGGGGCCGGGCGGTCAACCAGGGTGAGCCGTACCCATTCCCTCCGGTACTGGTTCATATCTATAACATGGCTGAATTTAAGGGCGTCCTTGTTGCAGGCCTCCACGCAAAGGCCGCAGAACATGCAATACTCTATGCGCATAACATACTTGGTGAGGTACTGTTTTTTATCGACCTTGGCTTTTTCAATTTGTATAACCCTGTTGGGACACGCGTTGGCGCACAGCCCGCATGCTATACACTTCTCCACATCCAGCGTAAAGCGCCCGTGAAACCGGGGGGTCATGGGGATTTTTTCATCCGGATACTGAACGGTCTGCTTCTTGCCGAAAAAACGCCCCAGGGTTATTTCCAACCCCTTTATTAATCCTTCTCCGAACATTTCATCACCACCCTACTGCGGCCAGATCGCACGGTAGATATACATACCGGCGCCGGTCACAAAGATGTTGGCCAGGGAAAGGGGCACCAGCACTTTCCAGCCGAAGCCCATCAGCTGGTCAACCCGGATACGGGGATAGGTCCATTTAATCCACATAAATATGAAGATCATCAGATACATCTTAAGGAAGAACCACACCCAGGAAGGAATAAAGTCCAGCCCGAAGGGGGCCAGCCATCCGCCCAGGAACACCACCGTGCACATGGCCGAAATCACCATCATATTGGCAAACTCGGCCAGCCCGTAAAACATCGCAAAGCCCATTCCGGCGTACTCGGTGTAGGGACCGGCAATAATCTCCGACTCCCCTTCCACCAGGCAGAAGGGCGTGCGGTTTGTTTCAGCTATGCCGGCAATGAAATACACCAGGAATGCAACGGGCTGCGTGAATATAAACCATACATTCTTCTGGGCCCCCACAATCTCATTAAGGTTAAGGGTCCCGGTAAGCATGACCACACCCAGCAGGGCCAGCACCAGCGGCAGCTCATAGCTGACCATCTGTGCAGCCGCCCGCATTCCCCCTACGAGGGAGTACTTGTTATTGGAGGACCAGCCGGCCATCCACAAAATAATGGTGGACAATGATCCGAAGGCCAGCAGGAAAAACAACCCGATACCCATATTAACGGCCACCATGTTCTCACCAAAGGGAAGCACCGAATAGACCACTATGGGAGGAACAACGATGAGCACCGGGGCCACCAGGAAGGTAACCAGGTCCACTTCCTTGGGCACTATTATCTCCTTGGTCATCAGCTTCACCACGTCAACAATGGGCTGCAGAAGACCGTGCGGTCCCACCCGGTTGGGACCCCGGCGGGACTGAATAAAGGCGCAAACCCTGCGCTCCATATACACCAGCCAGAAGGCGTTAAGTGTAATAAAGATCAGGATGGCCAGAAATTTGATCACCATCAGGATGGTGTCATTGTAAAGGTCCGGCACGCCGATGCTGCCCATCAGACCTCTCAGCCATTCGGCGCAGTTAATAAAAATTTTTTCAACCATGCCTCTTCTCCCCTACTACTGTTTTCGCTAACAGTCCACTTCGCCCAGCACTATATCAATGCTCCCCAGGATGGCAATGACATCGGCTATTTTCCATCCCTCGCACAGCTTGGCGAGGTATCCCAGGTTGATAAAGGACGGGCGGCGGAAATGAACCCGGTAGGGCTTGGGGCTGCCGTCACTGACCACGTAGCACCCGTAGATACCCTTGGAGCTCTCCACCTCGGCGTAAGCATCTCCGACCGGGGGTTTGATCACCTTGGGCAACTTGGCCTGGATGGGCCCTTCGGGCAACTGTTCCAGGGCCTGCTCAATAATCCTCTTGCTCTGCCTCATTTCCTCAATCCTTATGCGGAAGCGGTCAAAGCAGTCGCCATTGCAGCCCAGCGGAACATCAAAGTCAAAGCGGTCATAAACACTGTAGGGCCGCGCCTTGCGCAGGTCGAAATTGACTCCGCTGCCCCTCAGGGTGGAGCCGCTCAGGCTATAGTTGATGCCCATCTCGGGGGTGATAATTCCCACCATCTTGGTACGGGCCTGGAAAATCTCATTTCCGGTAATGAGTCCGTCATACTCGTCGCACCAGGACGGGATCTCGGCAATAACCTTTTTAACAGCCGGGAAAAATTCCTCCGGCAAATCTGCGGCAACCCCGCCAATGCGGAAGTAGCTGAAGGTCATGCGGGAGCCGGACACCATTTCCAGCAGGTCCAGTATATATTCCCTGTCCCGGAATGTATACGTAAAGGCCGTCAGGGCGCCTATATCACCGCCGTACGCGCCGGTAGCGATCAGGTGGCTGGCAATCCTGGAAAGCTCTCCCACAATTACCCTGATATACTCCGCTCTCTCCGGAACCTCGATACCCATCAGCTTTTCAACCGCCTGAACATAACCCCAGTTCATCAGCATGGACGCCAGGTAGTCCATTCTGTCGGTATAGGGAATAACCTGGGTGTAGGTTCTGGCCTCGGCCAGTTTTTCAATGCCCCGGTGCAAATAGCCCGGCACAGGGGTGGCCTTCACCACTGTTTCCCCGTCAAGTTCCAGAATAATCCGGAACACGCCGTGGGTACTGGGGTGCTGGGGGCCGAGGTTCAGGGTATAAATTTGAGTTTTCATTTACCACAACACCTCTTATCCCGTAAGTCGCAATTTTACGCTTCCCTGCCGCCTTCCCACTGGTAATCCTTGCGCAGCGGGTGACCCTCGAAATTATCGTCCAGTAAAATACGGGTCGGGTGGCCGGGATAGCCGGTAAAGACAATACCCATCAGGTCGTAAACTTCACGCTCCTGCCAGTTGGCCCCGCCCCACAGGGGACAAAGGGATGGGACTTCAGGTTTTTCCTTGTCCTCAATTTTCACCTTGACCATCAGGGTATAACCGTGGACCAGGGAAACCAGGTTATAGACCACCTCGAAGCGGTCCTCGTAGTCCGCAGCCGTCAGGTTGGTCAGGTATTCCATGGCATAGTCCGGGCTTTCCTTTACCTCGGTCATGAACGGGATTAAATCTCCGGCGGGAATGCAGACATCTCCCTTTTCATTCACTTCCATGCCGGGGAACTTGTTTTTAAGGGCCTCCATCAATTCCGGAGGCAGCATGTAATCAGCCACGAACCACACTCACCACCTTCGGGGTAAGGATTTTCTGCTTAATCATGAGCCAGGCCTCTATAACCGCCTCCGGCCTGGGCGGACATCCGGGTATATACGCGTCCACCGGTATGAGCTTATCCACTCCGGGGACAACGTGATACGAATCCACAAAGGGGCCGCCGGAAATAGCGCAGCTGCCCATAGCAATTACCCACTTGGGCTCGGGCATCTGCTCGTAAAGCCTGACCACGAAGGGGGCGGCCTTTTTGGTCACAGTACCGCAGACCAGCATTACGTCCGCCTGCCTGGTGGTCCCGCGCATAACCTCATAGCCGAAGCGGGCCAGGTCGAAGCGGGGCATGTTGGCCGCCATCAGACCCTCGATGGCGCAGCAGGCGAGGCCGAAGCCAAGGGGCCAAAGGGAATGCGCCCGGCAGATGTCAAACAGTCTTTCCAGCGGAGCAATGTGAATGAGTCGCTTGACCTGGTCAATAGCCACCGGGTCGTTGGTCAATTCCTCCACCGGGTGGGTATCTTTTTTCACTTCCATTCTAATGCTCCTTCCTTCCAGGCGTACCAAAGTCCAACAACCAGTATGAACAAAAAGATAATCATTTCGATAAAGGCAAACAGTCCCAAACTCTGGAATTTAACGGCCCAGGGGTACAGGTAAATTGTTTCCACGTCAAAGATAAGGAACAGCAAGGCATACAAAAAATAGCTGGTCTTGAACTGCACCCAGGTGGGACCGATGGTGTCGACACCGCACTCATACGGCACCACCTTCTGGGCGGTGGTTCTGCGCGGCGCCAGTATAAAGCCGGTCACAACACCCCCTGCCCCGACAAGAACAGCAAAGGTTAAGAAGATAAATACAGCACCCCAGTCAGAAAGCAAAGACTCTCCCTCCTTTCATAAGAAAATAAAATTGCACACACCAAGAACAGCGCTAATACTGAGTGAATTCCGGGTCAGGAATCCAGAAGCCAGAATTCAGAATCCAAAAGGGCCTGAGTATTTCTTACACCCGAAAACTCTATGTTCTTTGGCTCAGTATTTTAATTGTTCGTGATGTGGCTTACGTTATGGGATTCTGAATTTTGACTCTTGAACTCTTGCCGCCGGAACGGCAGGCACACAGTAATTATAAAGGATGCAGCCCGGTTAGTTGAGCTGTAAAATATGACACCAATCCCACATCCAACTTCTGACTTCCACTTTCCCACTTCTGACCTCTCACTTCTCACATCTCATTTTCACCGGGGCAAACCCCCTGCGGTGAATGGGGCAGGGGCCATAACGGCGAAGGGCCTCCATATGCTCCGCGGTACCATACCCCTTGTGCCGGTGGAAGCCGTAAAGGGGGTAAAGAGAATGGCAAAAATCCATCAGCCGGTCCCTGGTCTCCTTGGCCAGAATCGACGCCGCCGCAATAGAGGCGCTCTTGCCGTCCCCCCCGGTGATGCCGGTTTGGGGAAGGTCCAGGCCGGGTATGGCAAAACCGTCCACCAGGACGTGTTCCGGCTTAATACCCATTCCGGCCAGCGCCCTGCGCATGGCCAGCATGGATGCATGATAAATATTCAGCTCATAGATTTCATTAACTGTTGACACACCTATAGCCCAGGCCTTGGATTTTTTTTTAATCTCAAGGGCCAGGGCTTTCCTCTTTGCCTGTGAAAGCTGCTTTGAGTCGTTCAATTCATATATACGCGCACCAAGCGGAAGTATTACCGCCGCCGCCACAACCGGGCCGGCCAGGGGGCCCCTTCCTGCTTCATCCACGCCCGCGACCGCTTCAACACCCCCGGCTGCCAGTTCCCTTTCGTACAGGTAGAGGGACTCAAGCCTTTTTTCTTCCTCCAGCAGCTGAAAGCGCCGCTTTTCATACATCCTGTACAGGCTCCTGACACCGGCCCTGGCATCAGCCGACATGGAACGCAGAAAGTCTTCCCCGGGCTCACCGGGACCCTCCATAACTATCCGCCTTATTTCCGCCACGGTCATGCCAGACAAGTCCAAGCGCAGATCCCCCGCAACAAGATTGGATATAAGATCGTAGACTAATAGTTTTTTCGAGATGAAAGGACAAATCCCTGCCCCGAAAGTAAATATTTTTTGCCTGAACGGTTGGTGCGGGCGAACGGCCGGCCCTTTTTCCAACCACTCAGGTTCGCCCTGCTTCTTCCGGAGCATCAAGGGTAAACCTCCCCAGCAGGCCGGCCCTGAATTCCTTTAAAAGCAGTATGGAGGCCTTTCCTGTGTCCACCTTTCCGCCATGTTGGACCAGCCCCCTGGCCTTCCCTATCTGGGCAAGCAGCTCCCAGGGGTCGGGGCGGCCCCGCACCTCAATCCTGTACCGTTCGGCAAAGCTGCCGGGAAAGTTTTCAGCCAGCCAGACCGACAGCCGCCCGGCAACCTCCTCCACGTCAAAGACCTGATCCCTTATGGCCCCAGTAACAGCCAGGCGGTAGCCCACCTCCGGATCATCAAATTTGGGCCACAGTATCCCCGGAGTATCCAGCAGGTCTATCTCGGCCACCCTGATCCACTGCCTTCCCCTGGTAACCCCGGGCCGGTTTTCAGTCTTTGCAGCCCTCCGGCCCACCAGGCGATTAATAAAAAGCGACTTTCCCACATTGGGTATTCCTGCAACCATACACCTGGGCGGCCTGGACAGCCTCCCCCCGGTTCCCGGGATAACCGCCTTTTTACCGGCCGCCTTTTTCACCATTGAAGGCACGCCGGCCACCCCGGATCCCTTCACCGAGTCAACGGAAATGGTCTCAATGCCCCTTTCCCTGAAATGCCTCTCCCAGCGGGCGGTAATCCCCGGATCAGCCAGGTCGGACTTGTTAAGCACCAGGATAAGGGGCTTCGCGCCCAGCATTTTTCCCAGCATAGGGTTGCGGCTGCTGGAGGGTATCCGGGCATCCACCACCTCTATAACAGCATCAACCAGCTTCAGGTCCTCCTGCAATATTCTCTTTGCCCTGGCCATATGGCCGGGAAACCATTGTATATCCGCCAAGGAACTACCTCCTTTAATTACTTATACTGCCACTCTCATACTGTCGGAATTCAGAATTCAGAAGCCAGAAGTCAGAATAAGCATGCAGTATTATTTAGCTGCAAGGAATGGGCAACATTGAATTTTGATTCCCGACGGAAAGGGTACATGCAGTATATAAGAAAAAGGATCCAATCAGATCCCTTTTACATAAAGCCCCACTTATTTTTGAAAGGAACCGGCCAAACCTGAGGATAAACTTGTAAGGAATGCCCGGAACTTCTGGATTCTGAATTCTGGATTCTGAATTCCCGACCCGGGATTCACCCAGTATTAGTTAAGTATGGATAACCTGTTCAAAGGCCAGTATATCATCACAGCTTTTCCGATAATAAGGTTTTTGGGCAGCAGCCCCCATACGCGGCTGTCTTCGCTGTTATCCCTGTTGTCACCCAGCATAAGGTAACTGTCCGGGGCCACCGTTACCGGGCCGTAGTTATCATATTTAAGGCCGCGGGGCAGATAGTCCTCTTTTAGTTCGTTGCCGTTTATAAAAACCTTGCTGTTCTTTATTTCAACCTTTTCCCCGGGAAGCCCTATCAGCCGCTTCACAAAGTCCCTGCTGGTGTCTTTGGGATATTTGAAGACAACGATGTCGCCCCGTTGCGGCGCCCATATCCTGTAGTCTATTTTATTGACAATGATATGGTCGTCAATTCTTAGATTGGGTTCCATCGATCCCGAGGGTATAAAAAACGGCTGAAAAATGTATGTCCTGATCAGCAGCGCCAAAATAACCGCTATGATAAGGGATTCCATAACCTCTCTTAGTATGGATTTCTTTTTATGGTCCTCTGCCGCGCCTGGAACCTCCATACCATCAGGCATAACGCACCCTCCCAAAAACAGCTCTAAAGTCCAAAAGGGACTGTTTTATTCAGTCCCTTCAAAGGTCTATCTTCTTACCCTTTCCTTGATGCGGGCGGCCTTACCTCTCAGCTTGCGCAGATAGTACAGCCTGGAGCGGCGGACAATACCCCGCCTTACTATCTCAATCTTATCGATTTTGGGAGAATTCACCGGGAAGGTTCTTTCCACTCCCACACCGTAGGATACCCTGCGGACGGTAAAGGTTTCACCCAGTCCGCCTCCCCTTCTTCTAATCACGACACCCTCAAAAACCTGAATTCTTTCCCTGGTTCCTTCAATAACCTTTACGTGTACCCTGACAGTGTCCCCCGATTTAAAATCAGGAATGCCGCTTTTGATCTGCTCCTGTTCCAGTGCCTGAATCAGACTCATTCTTATGTACCTCCCTTCCCGCCCAGGCGTTCGTATTCCGGTTTCCGGATATAGAGGACCGCCCTTTATTCAACAAGAACGATTATACCATAAAGGAAAATGGGGCGCAACACCGACCCCGCCCGCAACAACACCTCCCTATCCTGATGTAAGGAGTCTTACCCTGTCCAGGGGCCAGTATAGAACAACCGCCTTTCCTATAATCATTTTTTCAGGCAGGAAGCCCCAGACACGGCTGTCGCTGCTGTTGTTCCGGTTGTCCCCCATCATGAAGTAACTGTTGTCCGGCACCGTTACCGGCCCGTAATTGCGAAATTTCAGGCCCTCCGGCAGATATTTCTCCTCAATGGGCTCGCCGTTTATATACACCCTGTTGTCCTTTAATTCAACGGTTTCCCCCGGCAGCCCTATCAGCCTTTTGACATATGGATATTTCTCGGAGGGCAGGGGCGGCATAAATACAATTATGTCGCCCCGCCGGGGGTCTGAAAACCGGTAGCTTATTTTGTCGGCAATAACGTGATCGTTTATTTTCAGGGTAGGCACCATGGACTCGGAGGGTATATAAAAGGTCTGCAGGAGAAAGGTCCTTATAAAAAGCGCCAGAACAATGGCTATTGCCAGTGACTTCAATATTTCCACCAAAAAAGAACCCTGTTTCTGCGGTTTTTGCGGTATATCTTCAATATGCATGCCGTCAGTCATCTCAAGTCCTCCAATTTTAATTAAAGCCAGTCGGCGGCCAGTGAAGTTATCCTGTCCCTGGGCCAGAATATCATTACCGCCTTCCCCATCACCAGTTCCCGCGGCAGCGTCCCCCACATACGGCTGTCCTCGCTGTTGGCCCTGTTGTCACCCAGCATCAGGTAATTATTTTCCGGCACCGTTACCGGCCCGTAATTTCTGCATTGCACGCCCGGGGGGAGGTAATCCTCCTTTAGTTCCTTGCCGTTGATAAACACCTTGCTGTTTTTTATCTCCACCTCTTCCCCGGGCATCCCTATCAGTCTTTTGACATAGTCCCTGTTCTTATTCAGGGGATACTTGAAAACAACTATGTCACCGCGCCTGGGCTCCCGGTACTTGTACCCCATCATGTTGACCACAATACGGTCATTGGCCTTCAGGGTGGGCTCCATGGAACCGGTCGGCACATAAAAAAACCGGAACACAAAAACCATTGAGAGGATCAGGGCCAGCATGGCTATCCCCAGTATAACCTCAACCGCATAGAGAATTTTTCCCGCCGGGCCGGGTTTTTTACCGGTATCCTCCAATGGGGCCGGCCGGTCATTTTCCTCCATCAACGAAGTGCCGCCAAACTCCCCCAGATTGTTGTCATCATGATTCATATACCATCCCCCCGAGTCACATCCTTCCAAAACAGGCACCCGGTACCGAAAAAAACATGACGCAAGACGTACGGCCGCAAAGGCCCGTGATCCCAATCGCTCCCGACCCCAAATGCGGAATATTTACCGGCGTTACCACTGATATAAACCCAACTATACAATTAAGGCCCGGGTTTTCTATAAAAAAAGGACTTATAAAGAACAGCCCCCACTTATGTTGATTGTTTATTATTTAGTTTGAAATTATATCATAAGCTATAAGAATGCGCAATATGCATGACTATTTTCTCTTCTTTCTGCAATGTTCTTCCTCGGGCAGGCCGAGTCTCTCCAACTCATTTACCAGCTGTTTCAGAATTATCCTGTCCTCATCTGTCAGGTCGGCCACAGCCAGAAGTTCCGGCCGGCGCGCCAGGGTATGCAGGAGAGACTGCCTTCTTCTCCACAGCCGTATCTGTTCGTGGTGACCGTTCAGAAGTACTTCCGGAACAGCCATTCCCCTGTATTCCCTGGGCTTTGTATAATGGGGATACTCCAGCAGGCCGTCGGAAAAGGATTCCTCCTCGGCTGAGGCTTTCTCCCCCAGCACACCCGGAATAAGACGGGCCACTGAGTCCACCAGAACCATGGCGGGCAGTTCACCCCCGGTGAGGACATAGTCACCTATGGATATCTCGTCTGTAACAAGCACATCCCTCACCCGCTGGTCAATTCCCTCGTAGTGCCCACAGAGGATCACAAGGTGGCTCTCGCCTGACAGCTCTCTGACCATGGCCTGGTTTAGCCTGTCCCCCGCCGGGCTCATATAAATAAAGCGGCCTGTCCCGCCCCGCAGGGACCTTATTCTGTCCGCGGCCTCAAAGATGGGCTCGGCATTCATGACCATGCCGGCCCCGCCCCCGTACGGAGTGTCGTCAACGGTGTTATGCCGGTTCATTGAATAGTCCCTTATATTGAAAATTTCTATTGACAGCAGGTTCCTGTCCCTGGCCCTTTTAAGCATGCTTACGTCAAAGGGGCCCTGGAACATTTCCGGGAAAAGGGTAAGTATGTCTATTTGCAACACGAAATCCCCCTTTTCTTGCGACCCTGGTGTCTACCTTGAAAAGGGCTTATACTGAGTGAATCCCGGGTCGGGAATTCAGAATTCAGAATCCAGACCCCCATGCCGCATAAATGCGGCACCACAAATAATGAAAATATGGGACCAATATAATGTCTAAACTCTTCTGGCTCCTAACTTCTGGCTCCTGGCTCCCGACAACGATTTCACTCAGAATCAGTAATTTTCAGGGCAGAATCCAGACTCTCATGCCACATAAATGTGGCACCATTAAAGGATGAAAATTGCGTCTCATTTTAAGCCACAAGCACACAAAGAACACATGGGAATGGCCGTAAGGAATGCCTGAAACCTTCTGTCTCCGACCATCAGGGAATACCCACAGGCTGCTCCGACCAACCGGAAATGCATCTTTGGCTGCTCCGACCAAACGGAAATGCACCCCTGGCTATTCCGACAGCATTAGAATTTCAGTATTAGCATTTAAAAACTACTTCCATCCTTCCGCCGCCGATGTCCACCTTTGTGACCACCTCTTTGAGCGCCGGAATAAGCAGCTGTTCTTTGCCGCCGGCATTGACCACATAAACATCATTGGCCCCGGTCCGGATAACATCCTCCACAACGCCAAGGCGCCTTCCTTCGGGGGTGTACACCTGCAGGCCTATAATATCAAATATGTAATAGGAGTCAACGGGAAGGGGCGTCAGCTCGTCCCTGGCCACCATAATCATTGCCCCCCTGAGTTTTTCGGCCCCGTTCATGTCGGAAACTTCCCCCAGGCCCAGCAGTATATGGCCGCGGTGGCGCGACACACCGGCCACAGTATATGTATGCTGTTTTCCCCCCAACTCCAGGGTCACGCTCTTCATGTCCCAAAACCTGTCGGGATAGTCAGTAAGGGGCAGCACCTTAAGCAGCCCTCTGTTGCCATGCGTGCCCACTATTTTACCTACGGCAATGTCCCGCTTCTTATCCATCGGAATCCCCCGGCAGTCCTCCCTGTCTTATTTCAACCACGCGCCCGTCCTCCAGCACCACTTCCACCGACATCACCCGGTCCCACAAATCCCCCACCTTTATCTCCACCAGGCTTTCAAGACGGCCGTGCACCACCTCCTGCCCATCGGTCAACCGGCCAATTTCCTTCAGTTGCCCGACCAGCCTCAGCCGCGACTCCAGCGCCTTTATCCTTTCCTGCTCAATGGCCCTGCTCCCCTCGGCCTCCCGGGTAGAGACATTCCCCGCCCCGGCAATCTTTTTTGCCTGAAGCTCCAGCTGTTTCAGAAGCATGTCAATCCTGGCCACGGCCTCTCTTACCTCTGCGGCCGCCGCCTTTCTGTAGCTTTCAGTCACCCGCACCTTGACAATAACAGGCCGGGTTATGGTAACGGATTCCACAGACAACACCTTCCTCAGGCCAACCATTTATTAAATTTAATGGATTAAAGCCGAACTTGACCAGTTTCTTTCTACTTAGTTTCAGACCCGGGAGAAATGCCTGGAAGCATTTTCTCTGTGATCTCCGTGTCCTCTGTGGTTCAAAAAAAAGACAGTCATTCAGCTTGGATGTCCCGCGGGAAAACCGCGGAGGGGGCAAATACCCCCTCTCACTCCGAATCACACTGACTAGACTATTTCCACGATAACCTTTTTCTTATACTTAGTGGCTGCAGCTTTTACAACGGTCCTAAGCGCCCTGGCTATACGCCCCTGCTTTCCTATCACCTTGCCCATGTCCTCCGGGGCGACTCTCAATTCGATTACATAGGACTTTTCCTTTTCAATCATGGTTACATTCACCCTGTCCGGGTGTTCCACCAGGGCCTTGGCCAGAATTTCCACCAGTTCTTTCATAAGATGACAGGACCTCCCTAATACTATTGGCCTTCCCCGGTGGGTTTGGCCAGCAGCCCGGCCTTATTAAACAGGGCGCGAACTGTATCAGTCAGCTGGGCTCCCTTATTCAGCCAGTCTGTGGCCTTGGCCTGGTCTATCTTAATCTCGGCTGGATTTTTGAGGGGATCATAATAGCCCAGTTCCTCTATAAATCGTCCATCCCGCGGAGAGCGGGAATCAGCCACCACTATACGGTAGAAGGGTTTCTTTTTAGCACCCATCCTTCTAAGCCTGATTTTAACCATCTTTTGTCACCTCCCCCGGCAATTATATCTATGTCAAAGCAGCTTACAGGCAGGGGTTCTTAAAACAGGCCCCCCTTTTTGCCCATGTTGAGGAAGGGGTTCCTGCCCCCCTTGCCGCCCTTTTTGATATTCTTTTCCATATCTGTGAGCTGCTTCATCATTTTTCTGGTCTGCTCAAACTGCTTGATCAGGCGGTTTACCTCCTGGATGCTGGTGCCGCTGCCCCTGGCGATACGTTTTCTGCGGCTGCCGTTTATTTCATGGGGGTGGCTGCGCTCCCAGGGCGTCATGGACCTAACTATAGCCTCCACATAAACCAGCTCTTTATCGTCAATGTCTTCCAATTCTTTCATCTTTTTAATATTCCCCAGCCCGGGTATCATGCCAAGGACCTGTTTTAGCGGGCCAAGCTTCCTGACCTCCTGGATCTGTTCCAGAAAATCCTCCAGGGTAAACTCCGCGCTGCGAATCCGTTTGTTGAGCTTCTCCACCTGGGTGGCGTCAAAGTTTTCCTGGGCCTTTTCTATCAGGGAGAGCACATCCCCCATGCCCAGTATCCTGTCTGACATTCTATCCGGGTGGAAGGGCTCAATGGCATCCAGTTTCTCACCGGTCCCCACCAGCTTGACCGGACACCCGGTCACCGCCTTTACCGAGAGGGCGGCCCCGCCCCTGGTATCACCGTCAAGCTTGGTAAGCACCACACCATCCAGCCCCAGCCTTTCGTTAAAGGCCTGGGCCACCTCCACCGCCACCTGGCCGGTCATGGCATCCACCACCAGCAGTATTTCATGGGGCTGCACGGCCTTTTTGACTGCTTCCAGCTCGCCCATGAGCTCCTCGTCCACATGCAGCCGCCCGGCGGTATCAATTATAATCATGTCCCGGTCGTTGGTGGAGGCGTACTCCCTGGCCGCCTTCACTATATCCACCGGGCTGTTGCGATCTCCCATGGTGAATACGGGTATATCCAGCTGTCCGCCCACCACCTGGAGTTGTTTGATGGCCGCCGGCCGGTATATATCGGCCGCCACCAGCAGCGGGCGCCTGCCCTGCTTCCTCATGTATCCCGCCAGTTTGCCCGAAGTCGTGGTTTTGCCGGCGCCGTGCAGGCCTACCATCATAATCACGGTGGGAGGCCTGGAGGCAATATTGATTTTGCTCTGCGTGCCGCCCATAAGGGCTGTCAGCTCGTCATGAACTATCTTTATCACATGCTGGCCCGGTGTAAGGCTGCTGAAAATATCCCGGCCCACAGCCTTTTCCCTGACCCTGTTTTGAAAGTCCTTCACAACCTTGAAGTTTACATCGGCATCCAGCAGGGCCCGCCTGACTTCTTTAAGGGCCTCGTCCACATCGGCCTCCGTCAGGCGCCCCTTGCCCCTCAGCTTGCGAAATGTATCCTGAAGTCTTTCCGCCAGACCGGAAAATACCACCGGGCCACCTCCTAACATACATTTATAACCGAATAACGCCGGAGGCTGTTCAAAAAGTTCCAGATGCAAAGCACGGCAAGTCTTTGAGCTGAGGCGTACTGGTCGTACGTTGGAGCGAAAAGACGCCGCCGTAACGCTGCAAATGGGACTTTTTCAGCAGCCTCCTAACCTTCCTCCGCCCTGATCAGGTCTGACAGTATCTGCTCAACTATTTTAATATCCTCCCCGGTGGCGCCCCTGAGATGCTCAAGCGCCCTTGACAGCAGCTCTCTCTGCTCCAGGGACTTTCCCACCAGGCCCAGTTTCTCCTCAAACCTGCACAGGGACTGCTCGGAGCGCCTGAGGGTGTCATGCACCGACTGCCTGCTTACCCCGTACTGCTCGGAAATTTCACCCAGAGAAAGGTCGTGGCAGTAATAAAGCTCAATAAACTTCCTCTGCCTCTCCGTCAGCAGCTGGCCGTAAAAATCATACAGCAGGTTCATTTTAGTCAGCTTTTCCATGAAAGGCCCCCTCCGGCGCTGCCAAGTGAAAAAACTTGACACATTGATTTTAAATAATTGCGGCGCTGCTGTCAAGTTCCGAACACTGACAAAAGCCGCCCTCCGGGCGGCAGGAACAGAATCAGCTTATACTGAGTGAATCCGGGGTCGGAATCCAGACCCCCATGCCACTTTTTAAAGTGGCACCATAAAGGATGAAAAAGCAAGATACTTTGGGGTCGCTTGCGGGCAGGGGGAGTGTTAAACCCCGGCTGCATCATCTCCGGCTGCAACAGTC
>JBMOPF010000041.1:0-6408 GCA_049325075.1 Bacillota bacterium
TCCCGCTATAGTAGCTCTTTCCCAACCAAAAGCTCACGTTTTTATGCTTTTTCCTGGGGTAAAAACTATTTTGCACTTCTTATTTGTCCGTTATCTTCATGCGTTTCGGAAGATCGCAATAGGCTCTAAATAGCTTATACTGAAATGCTTATCTGGCGGAATCCAGAATTCAGAAGCCAGAATTCAGAAGGTCAGGAATTGCTTTTGTGGGTGGTGCTTTGCTTGCCGGCTTAGCTTACAACTTATGGTCTTAGTGAATTGAAAATGATCCCAATTTTTATCACTAACACATCGCCTAGTTTCCAGTATGGGATTCTGAATTCTGAATTCTGAATTCTGGATTCCGCCACCTGTAAGGTGGCACCGCCCGGTGGGCGGTTTAAACTCCCTCGATGGCGAACTGATCGCTTAGCCTGCTGATGGCCCTTTTTTCGATGCGGGAAACATAGGATCTCGATATTCCCATTTTTTTGGCAATTTCCCTTTGGGTGAAACTGAGTCCGTTATTCAGCCCGTAACGCATTATAAGCACATTTTTTTCCTGGGCATTAAGGCCGGCCAGCTTGTTCCGGAGGCGTTCGTTTTCCATTTTGCAGGAGACCGCCTCAGTTACCGTTTCAGGGTCTGTTCCCAGCACATCTATATAGCTTAGCTCATTCCCCTCCTTGTCGGTGCCGATGGGCTCGAAAATTGAAAGCTCATGCCTTAATTTCTTGCGGGAGCGGTAATACATCAATATTTCATTTTCTATGCACCTGGAGGCGTATGTGGCAAGGCGCGTGGCCCTTGATGGATTATAGGTGTTGATTGCCTTTATCAGCCCGATCGTTCCTATGGATACAAGGTCGTCAAAATCATCACCCTCGAATTTTTTGATAATATGCGCCACCAGCCTGAGGTTTCTCTCCACCAGTACTTTTTTCGCAGATTCATCTCCTTCCAGGGCAAGCTTCAAATAGGTGTTTTCTTCCTCCTCACTAAGAGGTTTGGGAAAACTGTTGTTTGCCACATAGGATACAAGCAGAGCCAGACCGTTGATTAAAGAAAGCGCCGCTAGAGTAACCAGTCCTGGCAGCAATGCTATCCCCCCTTAAAAAAGCGATGTCTTATATCATATGTTCCGGCGGACCAAATGTGACAGTCCAAAAGAATTTATAAGGGGAAAAACTCAAAAAGGGTATTCTCCCGCAGGTGTCGTAATAATCAATGGTTGCTTTTTAAATTTAAAAAGCCCTGTCAAGGGGTGAATAATATGTATATTAACGACTTGGTAAACGCATACGGCAACAGGCTGTTTAATATTTATACCGCCGGCAGGAAAGAAAAGGTGCTTATTGAATGTGGTGTAAGCGGACTGGTTCAGTCAATCGCAGCGCAGGTGGGCGGCACCGAAGAGGCCGGAATGGTAAAGAGCCTGGTGGTAATGCACGCGCACTTTGACCATGTTTGCGGGCTGCCTGGACTAAGGGCTGTTTTTCCTGGGGCCGGGACTGTGTCCTCTGCCAGGGCGGCCCAAATATTATTAAATAATAAGGTTATGAAAGGCTTTTATTGTGAGGACAGGGCCATGACAGGTGTATTAAATCCCGCAATGGACGACTCCGGCGATAATTACCGGGACAGGGAAGACTGGACCATTAAAATTGACCGTGCCATTCAGGGAGACGAGGTGTGGAAGCTGGAGGGCGGGGTTGACGTACATTTTTACATGGCTCCGGGGCACAGCCCATGCAGCATGATGGTATATATACCCGGGGAGGAAACACTGTTTTCTTCGGACTGCGCAGGATTTCCGGTGGATGAAAAAAGGGTTTTTCCAACCTTTTTCAGCAGCTATGAGGATTATGTGCAGTCAATGAAAAAGATACTTGAGATGCCTGTCTCATGCCTGGCGCCGGCCCACTGTGATATTATCAGGGGCCGGAGTGAAGTGAAAAAGTTTGTCCGTAATTCTCTGGACTGGACGGAGAAAACCAGGTCCGAAGTGATAGAGGGGGCAAAAAGGGGACTGGACCGGGAGATGCTGGCAAAAAGAATTTATGACAGTTTTTATAAAGGAAATCTGAGAATATATTCCGGTTTCAACATCATGAATTGTTCAAGTCTGATAGTGAGAAGGAGTTTGGAACAGATTATATAAAAAAATTCAGTGGGGTAGGTCCTTATGAAACAGTTTGCAATAATCGGGCTGGGGCGCTTCGGCTCCAGTCTTGCCAAGACACTGGTCAGGATGGGATACGAGGTCCTTGCCATAGACGCCGATGAGAACAAGGTGGAACAGCTGGCTGAATATGTTACTCACGCAGTTCAGGCCAATGCTCTGGAAGATTCATCTATTAAGTCGCTGGGCATAAGGAATTTTGATGTGGTGGTCGTGGCAATAGGCCAGGATATTCAGTCCAGCATTCTGGTTACGGTGATGCTGAAGGAAATTGGCGTTAAAAAGATTGTGGCCAAGGCAACCACGGAATTGCACGGCAAGGTGCTGGAAAAAGTAGGGGCCGACATAGTGGTGTTTCCTGAAAGGGACATGGGGGAAAGGGTGGCCAGATGGCTGGTTTCCAGGAATATAATAGACCAAATAAACCTTTCTCCCGATTACAGCATTATGGAACTTACAGCGCCGCTGAAACTGGTGGGACGCACGCTGCAGGAGACCGCAATGAGGGGCAAATACGGCATCACTGTGCTGGCAATAAGGAGGGGCAACGATATAATTATTTCCCCGGGTGCCGGGCAACTGCTGGAAGAGGGTGATATTCTCATTGCCATAGGAAGGAATGAAAGATTGAAGCTGCTTGAGACTGACGGATAGGGACTTGATTGTTCCGGTAGCCCCGGGGGGGGGCGGAACCCGCACCATACCTTGAGAAATTAAATGGTTTATGATAGAGTTTATAAGCGGGCCTGTTAACTGGAGGTTAGTGTGTATGATCAGCAGTGTTAAAGAGTTTGATGAAGTACTGGGCGGCTTCTTTCCCCATTGCACCGACGTGGTGGCCGAAATGAACGATCCCGGTGTGATAATAAAAATGCTGACAGCTGTGGCCGGCTCGGGAGTGGATTTTTCCACTTTTTTAACCATCTCCAAAACCTCCAGAAGATGCGACGGAATCGATATTGATGAATCATATTTATTGTTGAGGGACAGCAAATCCCGCACGGCCTTTCTGTTGGGGCGGCCGCAAAAAATCATGGTGGCCAGATTTCCAAGGCACACCATGCACAGCTTTATAAGGGTCAATTATGGAAAGGCAAATGCTGAAAAAATCGATGAAGCCCAAAAGAGGCTGGCCGGTGATGATCAGTTCCAGGTTAAAAAGATTGACAGCGCCGGCTGGCTTGTAATCTATCCTGCGGGGTCCCTTCTTTCCGACCAGCGCCTGGAGGGCAGGATAAAGGAACTTGCCGCCAACGGCAGAGACTCAAAAATATTCAAAGAATTTGAAAACATTGACAGCAGTGAGCATGAAAAATCACAAATGGAAATAACCCTTTCCGACTATGCTCCGGAGGATGCGGCACTGTGGGAGAGATGGCTTGAAAATATTGACACCGAAATGTTCCAGACCATTGTCCGGCCGGCCAATTTCAGCGCCACATCCGGGAGGTCTGATGATTACTATTTGAAGATGATAAATTACGGCAGGGAGAAAATTGGGGCGGTGTGGCTGGAAAAGATTAATCAGCGCACCGCCAATGCGGAGCTTGGATTGATTATTGGGGAGCCTCATCTCTGGGGGATGCGGATAGGGAGCAGGGCCATAAATGCCATCATTGAGTCGGCCAGCAGGGATTTGGGCCTGAGATTTTTGTGGGTGTCGGTCAGGGAGGAAAACCAGCGGGCGGTAAACTGTTATAAAAGATGTGGTTTTCAAATTGTCAGGAAGATGCCTGTTTTTAATAAGACCGACGGTTCATATCAGATTTGGGTGCATATGGAGAGGGTATTGTAGAACAGCAGGGCCGGCATGAGGCGCCGGCAGGGAGGGCAATGAAGGACGTGCCGGAAAAAATTCGGGAAAAGGGCGGTATCCATTATGGATGGGTAGTTCTCGGGGTTGGTATACTGGTGGTGGCCGGGTCGCTGGGCTTTGACCGTTTCGGCTACAGCGTAATTTTACCGTCAATGCAGTCGGGCCTGAGACTGACGCCGGGTGAAACAGGAATAGCGGCATCGGCGAATATGCTTGGGTATGTTCTTACGGTTCTGTTTGCGGGAATTCTCACTTCAAGGTTCGGCGCCAGGGTGATGGTTCCCATGTCGGTATTATGGACCGGCCTGGCCATGGTTTTAACCTCACTGGCAGGGGGACTGATATCCCTTGCCCTGCTCAGGTTTATCACCGGCATCGGCAGCGCGGGCGGTAATATATCAATCATGGGGCTGGCCTCAAGCTGGTTTAGCCGCAACCGGAGGGGGATGGCCTGCGGGTTCCTGGTGGGCGGGTCCGGACTGGCCATTGCCTTTACGGGCTGGATGATTCCCCGGTTAAGCGCCGCCTTTCCGTTGGAGGGGTGGAGAATCGGCTTGGCTGTAATGGGGGGAATAACCTTTTTGATTGGAATTGCCGCGGCCGTTATCATAAGGGACAGCCCCGCTGAAAAGGGCCTTATGCCGGTGGGAGACAATGGGGACAGTGGTGCCGCTGTGCAGCCGGAAGATGAGGACCCCCTTTCATTAAGGGATATTTTCAGGTCAAGGGGAGTTCCCGTACTTGCGATAACGTACTTTTGTTTCGGATTTTCATACATCATATTTGCAACTTTTTTTGTCGGTTATCTGACTGGAGAAAAGGGCTTGAGCCAGATGGACGCCGGAAGTGTGTGGAGCGTGGTGGGGTGCCTGTCCATAGGCAGCGCGGTTATCTGGGGGACCCTCTCGGATATAATCGGACGTAAAAGAACACTGTCCATCGTACTGGCCTTTCAGGCCGCCAGCTATCTGTTGCCGGTTGTTACCGGGTCGTTGCTGTATGTCTGGATCTCGGCTGTTCTGTTCGGTTTTACCGCCTGGAGCGTTCCCGGAATAGTGACCTCCTTTTGCGGTGACCTGGTGGGTCCCAGATACGCCCCGACAACCCTTGGTCTGGTTACTGTATTTTTCGGATTGGGTCAGGTTATGGCCCCTACCTGTGCGGGATATATAAAGGAATTAAGCGGCTCGCTGAACGGGGGATTTATTGTGGCGGCGGCCATTGCCTTTGCCGGCGCCGCGCTGTGCCTGCCCGGCTGGAGGCGGTCTGGAAAGGGATACCCCGCCGTTCTGAAATCATCTGACTGCGTTAAAACAACAAATATGTAAATCAGGGGAATGAACATGCTGTACGGAAATATAATTGACACAATAGGAAATACCCCGGTGGTGGAACTTAAAACCTACGGCAGGCCCGGTGTCCGGCTGTATGCCAAGTTGGAGGGCTGCAACCCGGGCGGCTCGGTAAAGGACAGGACTGCCAGATACCTGATAGATGCCGCCGAAAAGGAAGGACACCTGGTGGCGGGCAAGGTCATAATAGAGGCCACCAGCGGCAACACAGGCATTGCCCTGGCCATGATTTCAGCCCTGAAGGGATACAGGTTTGTGGCGGTCATGCCTGAAAACGCCAGCGAAGAAAGGGTCAAGCTGCTCAGGGCATATGGCGCCCGGGTGATTCTTACTGACGCCAATAAGGGAACAAATGGAGCCATTGAAGTGGCCAGGGAAATGGTTAAAAAGGACAGCAGGTATTTTATGCCGGACCAGTTCTCAAACCCGGCCAACCCCAGGGCTCATTACGAAACCACGGGGACGGAAATAATCAATGACCTTCCTTCCGTTACCGCCTTTGTCGCCGGCGTGGGCACGGGAGGCACCCTTACCGGCGCCGGGAAGCGGCTGAAGGAGTATAATCCCGGCATCGATATTATTGCAGTGGAGCCGGTTCCCTTGACCAGGATACAGGGTTTGAGAAACATGGAGGCCTATAAGCCGCCGGTATATGATGACTCCATTATAGATTACAAACTGGATATTCCGGACGAGGAGGCCTTTAAGCTGGCCAGGGAGCTGTATGTCACCGAGGGCCTGGCGGTGGGCATTTCTTGCGGGGCGGCCCTGTGGGGTGCGATAGAGTACAGCAAGGGTATAAAAGAGGGAAATATAGTCATGATATTCCCCGACCGGGGAGACAAATATTTCAGCACCGATTTGTTCGAAAAGGCTAAAATCGATTAAATGCAAGTCTCACTTCTCACCTCTCAAACCGCAGCCCGATACAGGCTGCGGTTTGTTCTTGTTAAGCCGTACTATGTCAATAGCTTTTTTTATGAAAAAAGACAATATAAAACCAACCTGTGTTACCTTGTAAATTTTTAACATCAGCAACTTGCCGGGTTCTTTAACAATTAATTCCATTCAACTCCTCA
>JBMOPF010000042.1:0-6173 GCA_049325075.1 Bacillota bacterium
AGCCAGAGGTTGGAAGTTGGAAAAGAGAATGTATGACTAATGGTCCAATCCAAGACACATATATTCTGACCTCTAACCTCCGGCCTCCAACTTCCAAAAACAGCAGGTCGCTGCCGGAATTAATTTTTAGAGAGCCTGTACAGAAATGTGCAGGCTCTTAAATTTGGAGGTAGGAAGCCAGAGGTTGGAAGTTGGAAAAGAGAATGTATGACTAATGGTCCAATCCAAGACACATATATTCTGACCTCTAACCTCCGGCCTCCAACTTCCAAAAACAGCAGGTCGCTGCCGGAATTAAATTTAGAGAGCCTGTACAGAAATGTGCAGGCTCTTGCATTTGGAATACAGTTTCCCATGCCGCAAGCGGTCTGGTAGAGTTGGAAAGTTGGAAAGTTGGAAAGGATTGACACGGAGTAAGGAATGCCTGAAACCTTCTGACTCCGACCAACCGGAAATGCATCTTTGGCTTCTCCGGCCAGGCGGAAATGCACCCCTGGCCATTCTGACAGAATCAGTATATTAGTATAAGTATTTTCTTTGAGATTGTGGCCGGTGGAATAATTGCAGGAGAGCAGGGGCTTATTGACGAACCCATAGCCAGGAAGCCCGGCAGTATTGTTGAGAGGGAGGTTTCTCCCGGGGGAAAGGATGCATTGACGGGGTTCAGGGTTTTAAAATTTCTTCCCAAAATAAACGCCACGGTGGTTGAGGTTGTAGCGGAAACAGGGCGCACCCACCAGATAAGGGTGCACATGAGCCATGTCGGCCACCCTTTACTGGGTGATTCGTTGTATGGCGGGGATTGTACCCATATAAACAGGCAGGCGCTGCACCTGCACAGTCTGTCCTTTGCGCATCCCGGAACAGGGAAAAAGGTTGTTTTGAAAAGCTCTTTGCCGGATGATATGGCAGGGCTTGTGGGGGATATGTGAGGTATGCAAAGTTACGGCGTTTACGGGCTTGACTGCCGGGCCGACCCGTGCTAAAATCATAACTGGTCTTATTCACCGTTCCTCGATAGCTCAACGGTAGAGCAACCGGCTGTTAACCGGTAGGTTGTAGGTTCGAATCCTACTCGAGGAGCCAGATAGAAGGGTCTGCCTTAAGGGCAGGCCCTTTTTAGTATTATTGATTATTTTTAAAAAATAGTGAGAAATCCGAAGAAAAAGCGGGCTAATTTTTGTTTTTTGGGGTAAAATAAGCTTGTTAAAAGGTCAGTAAAGGTCAATAATATGGTTAAGGTTAAACAAGGTCAGCATGAGTGGCATATATTAGATCAGCAGGAGGCAGGCAAAGATGTCCAATATTTCCAATCTCATTGAAAAATATTTAAAAAATCTGTTGAGCTCAAGTAAAGGTGGGCAAATTGAAATACAGAGGAACGATTTGGCCCTCAAATTTGACTGTGTGCCGTCCCAGATAAATTACGTCCTTACCACCAGATTTACTGTGGAGCATGGGTATGTTGTGGAAAGCAGGCGCGGTGGCGGCGGCTATGTGCGGATAATCAAGGTTCCCCTGGATGAAAGATCTGATATGTTCAGCTACTTTTACAATGTAATCGGTCAGGAAATAAGTCAGAACGCGGCCGAGGGGATTATCCGGAGGATGCAGGGGGAGGGATTGTTAACAGAAAGGGAGATGGCCATCATGAATTCCGTGGTGGGCCGTGATGTTTTGCGTATAGCCCTGCCTGCGAGGGACCAGCTGAGGGCGCTTATTTTAAAGTCAATGATTTTATCTTTGGTTCAGCATAGTAAAAAGGAGGACTGACCTATGAATTGCGAGCGCTGCCAGACCAGGCCGGCCGTGGTGCACCTTACTGAAATAGTCAATAATAAAAAAAGGACCCTGCAGCTGTGCGAGCAGTGTGCCAGGGAGGTTCAGGCGGAGAGCTTCGGGTTTATTCCGCCCATGGGGCTGCATAACTTTCTGGCCGGTCTTTTTTCCAACCAGGTAACTCCACAATTCACCCCATCCGTTAATCAGGGGGAAAAATGCCCCAGCTGCGGACTCAGCGAGGCGCAGTTCGCCCAGAGCGGCCTGCTGGGATGCGGTGAATGCTACCGTCAGTTTGGTGACCGGCTTGATAATATTTTTCGCCGGATACATGGTACATCCAGACACACCGGCAAGGTTCCGGAGAGGACCGGCGGCAAGGTGAAGCTGTTTAAGGATATAGACCGGCTGAAGGTCCAGCTGAGGGATACTATTGAAAAGGAAGAATTTGAGCAGGCCGCCGTTATCCGTGATCAGATAAGGGAGTTGGAGAAAAAATTGGCCGGGGAGGGGAATTAGTTGTCGATAAGGGAGATAGTGAACAGCGCTCACAGCTACTGGATGGACGCCTGCGGCCCCGAGTCGGACGTTGTTGTCAGCAGCAGGGTGAGGATTGCCAGAAATCTGGCCAATTTACCCTTTACACACCTTTTATCGGATGATGGCGCCAGGGAGATAATAAATTCCGTGGGTAATGCCCTTAAAAGCAATAATTTGGCGGAAAGGTTCGGCGGCCTGGAGCTTACCGGGATGTCGGAATTGACACCGGTGGAGAGGCAGATATTGGTTGAAAAGCACCTGATTAGCCCGGATTTGCTGGAAAACCATCAGAAAAAAGCCGTTGTGCTGAGTGAGGATGAAAAGATCAGCATAATGGTCAATGAGGAGGACCACCTTAGGCTGCAGTGCCTGATGCCGGGGCTGCAGCTGAAGGAGGCCTGGGATTTGATTGACAGGCTTGATAACGGGCTGGAAGAGACGCTGGAATATGCCTATGATGAAAAGCTGGGTTACCTGACTGCCTGCCCCACCAACGTCGGTACCGGCCTTCGGGCTTCGGTAATGCTGCACCTGCCGGCCCTGGTCATGATTAACCGGATCAGGGATGTGCTGGGCACTGTGTCCAAACTGGGTTTTACCGTAAGGGGGCTTTACGGGGAAGGCACCGAGGCCTCGGGCAACCTCTTTCAGATATCAAATCAGGTGACCCTTGGCCAGACTGAGGAGGATATTATAAACTCACTGATATCTGTTTCAGGCCAGATTATAGCCAGTGAGCGGGCGGCCCGGGAAGCCCTGCTGAGAGAGCGCAGGGAACATATCGAGGACAGGGTGGGGCGCGCCTACGGGCTTCTGAGCAATGCCAGGATACTGAGCTCGGAGGAGGCCGTCCGGCTTCTTTCAGATTTAAGGATGGGCATAAGCCTTGAATTGATAAGCTCTATCCCGGCCAACCTTATAACAGAGCTAATGGTGGAAATCAGGCCGGCATTTCTGGTAAAAAAGGCTGGAAAGGAGCTTTCCCCCTTCGTCAGGGATGTAACCAGGGCCGATTTGATAAGGGAAAGAGTTAAGGTAAAATAATAACCGGGGAGGTGTTATTACATGTTCAACAGGTTTACTGAAAGGGCCCAGAGGGTGCTTTTGCTGGCCCAGGAAGAGGCTGCAAGGCTGGGGCACCCTTATGTGGGCACCGAGCATATATTGCTGGGACTGATCAGGGAGGGCCAGGGAGTGGCGGCCAGGGCCCTGTCGGGCCTTGGCATAGAGGCCGACAAGGTGCGGTCGGTGATTGAGCAGGCGGTGGGCAAGGGCCAGGGCGTTGCAGGGGGAGAGATTGCCCTTACGCCCAGGGGGAAAAGGGTGCTGGAGCTGTCTGTGGAAGAGGCCCGCCAGATGGGTCACAACTATGTCGGGACCGAGCACCTGCTTCTGGGATTGATTAGGGAAGGAGAAGGGCTTGCCGCACAGGTTCTCAAGAGCTTGGGAGCGGACCTGGACAGGGTTCGCCGGGTTGTTGTCCAGATGCTGGGCGATTCCGGCTTTTTCATGGATCCCGGTGGTATGCACACCGCTCCCTCCCGTCAGGCCACTTCCCGGACCGGTACACTGGACCAGTTCAGCCGGGACCTTTCGGATATGGCCAGGCAGGATAAACTGGACCCGGTGGTGGGAAGGGAAAAGGAAATTGAAAGGGTTATTCAGATATTGAGCCGGCGCACCAAAAACAATCCTGTGCTTATCGGTGAGCCCGGTGTGGGCAAAACGGCCATTGTGGAGGGCCTGGCCCAGCGCATCGTGGCCGGTAATGTTCCCGAGGTGCTGGTAAATAAAAGGGTGGTAGTTCTTGATATGGCCTCCATGGTGGCCGGCACCAAATACCGCGGTGAATTTGAAGAAAGATTAAAAAAAGTGATAGAGGAAATAGTGGCTTCTTCAGATATAATCGTATTTATTGATGAGCTGCATACCATCATCGGGGCGGGGGCGGCAGAGGGGGCCATAGACGCCGCCAACATATTGAAGCCGGCCCTGGCCAGGGGTGAGCTGCAGTGTATAGGCGCCACAACCCTTGATGAGTACCGGAAGTATATAGAAAAGGACTCGGCTCTGGAAAGGCGTTTTCAGCCAATCACTGTTGAAGAGCCCTCAGTGGAGGAAACCATTGAGATACTGAAAGGGCTGCGGGACAAGTATGAGGCCCATCACAGGGTCAGGATTACGGACAGGGCGCTGGAGGCCGCCGCCGGGCTTTCCGACAGGTACATTACCGACCGCTTCATGCCGGACAAGGCCATTGATCTTATTGATGAGGCCTCATCCAGGGTAAGGCTGCAGGCTTATACCGCACCCGCCGATGTAAAGGAGATTGAAAAGAAACTGGAAATTGTCCGCAAGGAGAAGGAGGCCGCAGTAAATAACCAGGAATTTGAAAAAGCGGCCCAGTTAAGGGACAGTGAGCAGTCACTGAGACAGGAGTTGGAGAACACCAGGGAAAACTGGAAACAGCAGCAAGGCGGCATGGAACTTACGGTGGATGAAGAGGATATTGCCAATATAGTGAGTACCTGGACGGGAATTCCGGTGAAAAAGCTGGCTGAGGAAGAAACCGAGCGGCTGATCAGGATGGAGGAGATATTGCACCAGAGGGTGGTTGGGCAGGATGAGGCGGTCAAGGCTATCTCCAGGGCTGTCAGGAGGGCCAGGGCCGGGCTCAAGGATCCCAAGCGCCCGATAGGGTCCTTTATATTTCTGGGCCCCACCGGCGTGGGTAAAACTGAACTGGCCAGATCCCTTGCCGAGGCGCTTTTCGGAGATGAGGACGCCATGGTGCGCCTGGATATGAGCGAATATATGGAAAAATTCGCTGTGTCAAGGCTTATGGGGGCCCCTCCGGGCTATGTGGGCTACGAGGAAGGGGGCCAGCTGACAGAGGCGGTCCGGCGCAAGCCTTATTCCGTTGTGCTGCTGGATGAAATCGAGAAGGCGCACCCGGATGTGTTTAATGTGCTGCTGCAGGTGCTGGAGGACGGGCGTCTCACCGATTCCAAGGGGCGTGTTGTTGATTTCAGGAATACGGTCATTATTATGACTTCCAACGTGGGTGTTTCCGCAATCCGCAGCGAGGCCACACTGGGCTTTAAAACCGGAGATCAGCGGGAGGCCGGGTATGAAAAGATGAAAAACAGGGTTACCGAGGAATTGAAGCGTACATTCAGGCCGGAATTTTTAAACAGAATTGACGAAATCATGGTGTTCCATGCACTGAGCAGGGAGCATATCAAGGAAATTGTCGGCCTGATGCTTAAGGAAGTGGCTGAAAGGATAAGAGACAACCAGATAGACCTGGAGGTTACCGATGCCGTAAAAGAATACCTGGCGGGAGAGGGCTATGATGAAAATTATGGCGCAAGGCCGCTCAGGAGGGCTATTCAGAGGCAGGTGGAAGACAGGATATCCGAGGAGTTGCTTAAGGGAACCATTAAAAGGGGCGACCATGTTATTATGGACCTGGAGGGTGATTCCATGGTTGTCAGGAAGACTGACAGCAGCTCCGCCCCGGTTCCGGCAATCCACCCCGAGGAGGGCAGTGACGGCTCTCAGGACTGGGGACGTTAGCGCTTTTACTGAGTGAAACTGTTGTCAGAATTCAGAAGTCAGAATGGATTTGGGTATTCCTTTGCCGCCGGTTGGGGCGGCATTTTTTATTGTATACACCAGAAAATTATGCTTTGTGGATAACTTTTGCAATACTCGAAGAACTTCTGACTTTTGGGGTCGCTCCGGGGTCGCTCACGGGTCGGGGGGAGTGGTTTAACCCCGGCTGCATGATCTTCGGCTACAACAGTCTCTAAACCCGGTCGCCAAAGGACTGCCGACCGCCTTCAACGCCG
>JBMOPF010000043.1:0-5735 GCA_049325075.1 Bacillota bacterium
TTTTTATTATTTGTTTAATCTTCGCTGAGAAACCCATATATCTAATTTTCGCTATATATTACCTTTTTCCTTTGATTCACTCGCTTTAACATGCTAACATGTGTATACTTTCCTACACTATAAAAAAACCGCCCTCCGGGCGGTGCCGCTGTTCCAGCGGCGGGAATCCAGAATTCAGAATCCAGAATCCAGAATAGTTGTAGACCTATGCTTAGAGCTGCCCTGCAGTCTCTTGGCGACCACAAAGCAACATGCATCTGGGGGAGTGATTTAAGCCCGGGCGGAATTTATCATAGGTTGCTACAGTCTCTTAACGACCGAGCCTAAGGACTGACGGGCCGGCTGCAGGACGCTGACGGCAGCCTGAACCGACTGGGTGACGAGCCTAGAGCCAGTTAAACCATAGGGTAAGTAGCCGATTCAAACACATCCCCCGGCCCCAAAGCTACCCGAGTTTGTGCGAAAGTTGAATAAAAAACATGAAAAAGAAAGAGTATTTTTAGATTTTAGATTTGAGTTAACAGCAATGCTTTTGTCCCTGTTTCATTATAATCACAAAATCTTAAATTCAATCCTGCACAAAGCTTATCTCTATATCCACTATTTCCGGCCTGCTCCCCACCCGGACGGGCGGGCCCCAGGTTCCGAAGCCGCAGGACACTATCACCTGCAGGCTTTCCCTGCGCAGGTAGCCCCAGTCCACATCGTATATTTTCCCGGTGATAAAGTTATTGGGGAACATCTGACCCCGGTGGGTGTGTCCCGATAGCATAAGGTCCACTCCCTGCCTCATGGCCTCTTCCAAATCCACCGGCTGATGATCCAGCATTATGACCGGCAGGGAACGATCGGCCCCCTTCATTACTTCATCCAGTTCCTTTCGTCTCTCACCCGAAAAGTAACCCCGGGCAAGTTCATCCCTTCCCACCAGGGTAAAGCTGTCCCCCACCTTTACATAATCATCCCGCAGTACGGTTATGCCGGCCTCCTTCAGGTGTTCAAAAATGGTTTCCCATTCACCGCCTATATATTCGTGGTTGCCCGGAACGGCGTACATACCGAACCGGGGATTCAGCCGCCGGAAGCTGGCAATCATGTCCTGCTTCACGAAGGGACCGGGGTTCTCATCTATGATGTCACCCGGAAAAAGAACCAGGTCGGGCTGTAACTCCTCTATCATATCCACCAGCCGGAACAGTCTCCCGTTGTGAACGATATGCCCCAGGTGCAGATCGGACACCACCGCCGCGCGCAAGCTGTCCAACCGCCCCCCCTGCTTCGGAATGGTAACATTATAATGAACCACCCGGGGGCGCCTGGCATTCCCCCAGCCGTAGCCCACCAGACCGCCCACCGCCAGGAAAACCACCAACCCCAACCCCAGTGATACCCCCGGATTACCGCCCAACCCTCCGGGCATAAGGCCGGCAATCCTCCCGCCCAGAACCACCATCTCCACCAAAAAAAGGGCCAGTACAAGGTAAAAAAGCACCGCAAACCAGTAGGATCCCAACACGATCAGCCGGTCGCCCAACCTGTCCGGAAGAAATCTTCCTCCCAGCCTGCCGGCTAAAAAGGACACAGCCACGAACCAAAAGACAAACCAATAGAGCCTTACATCCAGAAAGGGAATGAACCTGCCCAGCAACTGCCAGCACCTCAGCCCCGTCCAGAAGTTGATCAGCCCGTATATTAGCAAAGCAACCGCCACAACAATGTAAAAAGGCATACCCTTTTTCAATAAACATCCGCTCCACCCGGTAGTTTTCCCGGTTTGCTCAATAAGAACAATGCAAACCGGCCGGAAAACACCATGATTGTTGACCAGTGGTACTTCGACGCCTGTATTTAAACCTCCTCCAGGCAGGCCCGGAGCTGTCGCCGGGGATAAGCTTATAGTTACCGCCCTTCTCCGAAACAGTTATATCAAATGTATAATGAAATAAATTATTATATTTTACCGGGTCAATTTGTCAATTAGTTCCACTAAACGGGAGGAACTATATATTTAACGAACACCAATTCAAGATATACGATAATCGTCTGCGGCAAAAAAAAACCGGATATAGCCAAAGAACTTTTCATAAGTGAAAACACAGTCAAAACCCACATAAAGGGGATATTTGCCAAGACAGGGGTTTCCTCCCGGACCGAACTGGCCTTCAGGTATTTCCGACAATAACCTCAAATACTAATTCTGAGTGAATTCCAGGTCGGAATCAAGAAGCCAGAAACCAGAATAGTCCGGGCATTCCTTGTTTTTTTTGTTCCCTGATGGTCCAACTTTCCAACTTTCCAACCAACCAACCAACATTTTCTTGTTTACAATCCTTTTGTGGTATAATGATGGTGGATAAATTTTTTCATCATTATTCTGCGGGGAGGGATTTTTATAAAACCTGTGGAAATCAAGCCCGGAGTATACTGGGTCGGGGCAATTGACTGGAATCTCCGTTACTTCCACGGCTACATGACGCCGCGGGGCACCACCTATAACTCTTATCTGATTGTGGACGAAAAAATCACCCTGGTGGACACCGTCAAGCATTACCTTTTTGACGAAATGCTCAGCCGGATCAAGGAAGTGGTTGACCCGTCCAGAATCGACTATCTGGTAGTCAACCACGTTGAAATGGATCACTCCGGCAGTGTCCCCAAAATAATGGAAATAGCGCCCGGCGCCAAAATTGTCACCTCGCCCCAGGGGAAAAAGGGACTGTTGCGCTATTATAAAAAGGACTGGGACTTCATGCTGTTCAATTCCGGCGAGCAACTGAACATAGGCTCCAGGACGCTGAATTTCGTACACGTGCCCATGGTCCACTGGCCGGATTCAATGGTTACATATATCCCCGAGAACAAACTGCTGCTGCCCAACGATGCCTTCGGCCAGCACATCGCCTGCGCCGGTCGCTTCGACGATGAGGTGGGCTGGGACATCCTCCGCGAAGAGGCCGCCACATACTATGCCAATATAGTCCTGCCGTACGGCGACAACGTGCTCAAGGCCCTTGGCGTTGTTTCCCAACTGGATATAGACATGGTTGGTCCCAGCCACGGTGTTGTCTGGCGGTCTTATCTGGATAAAATTGTGCCGGAATACCGCAAGTGGGCCTCAAATGAAACCGAGCCCAAGGCGCTGATTGTATACGACACCATGTGGGAGTCCACCAAAAAGATGGCCCTGGCGCTGCAGGAAGGGCTGGAGGAGGCCGGTGTGCCGGTGACCATGCGGTTCCTGCAAACCAGCCACATGTCGGATATTATGACCGACCTGCTGACCACAAAGGCCATACTGGTGGGCTCGCCCACCCTCAACAACGGCATGCTGCCCAGTGTAAGCGGCTTTCTTACCTACATCAGGGGCCTGAGGCCCAAAAAGCGCATCGGTCTGGCCTTCGGCTCCTACGGCTGGGGCGGCCAGGGCGCCAAAGAAGTGGCGGAAATCCTTAAAAACATGGGCTGGGAGATGCCCATAGACCTTATTAACATGCAGTACCTTCCCGACGACAGTGAACTGGACACAGTCCGGGCAGCCGGCAGGAAGCTGGGCGATATTATTTTGACATAAACCCCGATTTACTTACCTTGCAGCCAACGAAAAATATTTCAGGAGGATTAAAAGATGACAGAACTTATGCAGATTTACAAATGTGGTGTTTGCGGCAATATCGTGGAGGTAATCCACGCCGGAAAGGGAGAGCTGGTATGCTGCAACAGGCCGATGACCCTTTTAGTTGAAAACACCGTGGACGCCGCCAGGGAAAAGCATGTGCCGGTTATTGAAAAGTCCGGCGACAGAGTCAAGGTGACCGTGGGCAGCGTGGCTCACCCAATGGAAGAAAAACACTACATCGAGTGGGTGGAGTTAATTGTGGACGGCAAGTCCTACCGCAAATTCTTAAAGCCCGGAGAAACACCGGTGGCCGAGTTCTGTGTGCCGGACGGCAAGGTAATCGAGGCCAGGGAGTACTGCAACCTGCACGGGGCCTGGAAGGCGGCATTATAACAGCCCGCCTTACTCACTACCATGAACAGTTTTACTTCACCGGAACCATAAGACCGCGTAAAGCGCGGTCTTTGCCTTGTCATGCAATTGACAGCCTGGAATAAACCCGGTAGAATATGGCCAAATGCTCAAAATCAAATATTTTATCAAGAAAGGAATCCATTATGGGAAAAGTTCTTTCTATAAATATAAGCCGGGTAAAGGGAATTGAAAAAACTCCCGTTGAACAGGCGGAGATTATTGAGGGATGGGGCCTCAAGGGTGATGCCCACGGGGGCGACTGGGACAGGCAGGTAAGCATACTCCCGGTGGAATCACTGGAAAAAGTGCCCCCGGGAAAAAAAGAGGAAGTTCTGCAGGGCGGCTATACTGAAAATTTCACCATCTCGGGAATAGAACCCTCTGAGCTGGCCGCCGGCAGTTTTGTCAGAATTAATAAGGCGGTAATAAATATATTACATATTGGCAAGGATGAGTTCAAGGAGCACGGGCGTCCCTACATAGTCAGCCGGGAAGGCCGCTTTGGGCGGGTTCTCAGAGGCGGTACGGTAAAGGTTGGGGATGATGTAAAGGCTTATACATTCAGCCCGGACTCCTTTTTTCAGTGCTGCCGGGACGGTGACAGCACCATGGTCCGGGTGCTGTTGGACCGGGGAATTGATCCGGAGGCCACAGACATATACGGCGCCACCGCCCTGATGCTGGCAGCCAGGAACGGCCATACCCCTGTGGTGAGAGCGCTGCTGGAAAAGGGCGCCGCTGTAAACACCATGAGTGCCGACGGGATAACGGCCCTGATGGCCGCCGCCTACCCGGGGCACACTGAAACAGTGGAGTTGCTGCTGTCTGCGGGGGCTGACCCCGCCGCCCGGAGCGAAAGCGGGCTGACAGCCCTGTCCCTTGCCCGGGAAGGGAAAAATGATGATATTGTGCGAGTTCTGGAAAAAGCCCTGTCCAAATAACCTGGTAATAATGATACCGTTGGTGATTATCAAGCATGAGTGTCACGGAAAACAATAAAATCTGCATTACAGCCGTGGTTACCGAGCCCATGGGCGCCAGCTGCCGCAAGCTGATTTACAATGCCGGACTGGTTGCAGACAGGCTGGGCATAAACCTGGAAATAGTCCGGGACATTGATCTTGGCGGTGAATTGGATAAACAGCTTTCTCCACCCTTTTTGATACTGGGTGATCTTGTATTGGGCCGGGACATGAAACCGGACAGGCTTGAGCAGCTTGTCCGGGAAAGAAAAGGTTCAATCTGACACGGGTTATATTTGTAGGGGACAGGGGCATGGTTAGTCCCAAATTATTGAACCAGCTGGATAAAGATCACATTGAGTACATTGTTGGCATGCGTATGCCCAAAGTCAGGGATGTTGGAGAAGTACTCAAAACAGGCGGCAGATATCGAGTTGTCAAAGATAATTTAAAGGTAAAAGAAGTTTGGTACGATGCCGACCGCTACATAGTCTGTTATAATCCTGCCCAGGCTGAACATGATAAAAAAGCCCGGGAGGAAATGGTTGAAAAGCTGGAAAAGCAGATAAAGCAAAACGGTGTCAAATCACTGGTGGGGAATAGCGGTTATCGCCGCTACCTTCTGCTAAAAAAAGATGCCGTGGTTGGTATCAACCAGGAGACACTCAAAGAAGAATCTCTATATGACGGTAAATACGTGCTGCGTACAAATTCCCAACTGGATACTGATCAGGTGGCTTTGG
>JBMOPF010000044.1:0-5675 GCA_049325075.1 Bacillota bacterium
GTCTCTTAACGACCGAGCCTAAGGACTGACAATTTGGCGGCTGGACGACGCCAAAAGCCTGAGAGGAGCTGGACGCGACTTTCGAAGGCGGTTGGCAGTCCTTTGGCGACCGAGTTTAGAGACTGTTTCAGCCGGAGATGATGCAGCCGTGGTTTAACACTCCCCCTGCCCGCAAGCGTCCCCAAAGTATCTTGCTTTTTCATCCTTTATGGTGCCACTTTAAAAAGTGGCATGGGGGTCTGGATTCTGAATTCTGGATTCCCGACCCCGATTTCACTCAGTATCAGTATAAAAACTTATCTCAGTGCTGCTTCATCCTCTCCAGTTCTTCCAGGAGCCTGTCGTTCAGCACCCTTATATATGTCCCCTTCATGCCCAGGGACTTGGACTCAATCACTCCGGCGCTTTCAAACTTGCGCAGGGCATTGACTATAACACTCCTGGTTATGCCGACCCTGTCGGCGATTTTACTGGCCACCAGCAGACCCTCGTCGCCATCCAGCTGTTTGAATATATGGTGGACGGCATCCAGTTCCGAATAGGACAGGGTGCCAAGGGCTATTTGCACCGCGGCCCTCTTGCGCGCCTCTTCCTCCATGCGCCCGGCCCTTGCCCTGAGTATTTCCATGCCCACCACCGTGGCCCCGTATTCCGCCAGGATCAGGTCCTCGTCAGTAAAGGTCTCGTCAAATTTGGCCAGAACAAGGGTGCCCAGACGCGAACCGGCGCCCACAATAGGCACGACAGTGGTTATCTTGTTATTGAATTTGCACTTTGTCTCGTTACTAAAAACACATACATTTTGAGCCTGACAGAAGTTGGCGTTGGTTTCATTCATTTTCAGCAACGAGTCATTATAACTGGCGGGAAAGCCTTCCCGGGACTCCACTATATCTTTCATGACCTCACAGGTGAAGCCCTGCAGGTAGTGGTAACCCAGACTTTTACCCCGCCTGTCGATGATATAGACGCTACACCCGATGTTATTACTCAGTATGGCCGCGATTTCCTTGTAATCCACCGGATAGCCGGCTGACTTCTGCAGCAGTTTATTAATCGACCTGGTTTTTTCCAATAAGTCCCTCAAGTTACAGTTCCCCTCCTATAATATATACCGGCTCAAATCCTCGTCTTTGGCTACATCGCTTAGTTTCTGCAGGACATAGGACTGATCGATGGTAATAGTTTGATTTTTCAGCATCGGGGCATCAAAAGACAAATCCTCCAATAATTTCTCCATTATGGTATGAAGCCGCCTCGCCCCGATATTTTCGGTTTGCTCATTAACAGTATAAGCGATTTTTGCAATTTCGACAAGCGAGTTTTTAGAAAATTCCACATTCATTCCCTCAGTGGCTAATAAAGCTGTATATTGCTTGATCAGGGAATTTTGCGGCTCTGTCAAAATTTGCAGAAAATCGCTTTCACTGAGACTGTCCAGTTCAACCCTGATGGGAAAGCGGCCCTGCAGCTCGGGAATCAGGTCCGAGGGCTTTGACATGTGAAAGGCCCCGGCGGCAATGAACAGCACATGGTCGGTCTTTACCGGGCCGTATTTGGTAACCACCGTAGACCCTTCCACTATCGGCAGTATATCCCGCTGAACTCCGCCCCTGGACACGTCCGGCCCGGTGCCCCCGTCCCGGACCGCTATCTTGTCTATTTCATCAAGAAAAATGATGCCGCTTTCCTCGGCCCTTTTAACGGCCTCGGAGGTTACCTCGTCCATATCAATCAGCTTCTGGGCCTCTTGCTGTATCAGTATCTTTCTGGCCTCCGAAACGGTGACCCTTCTCTTTTTCTTCTTCTTGGGGAACAGGCCGCCCAGCATATCCTGTATATTTATCCCCATCTCCTCCACCCCGGCCCCGGTAAAAACCTCCAGCATGGGTGTGGCGCTTTCCTCCACCTCTATTTCAACGTACTCGTTTTCCAGCTCACCCCTGGCCAGTTTTTCCTTCAGTGTTTCCCTCTCGAACTCAATGCGCCTGGACAGTTGGTCCTTATCCTGGGAAACCTGGTCATTCTGCTGCTTCGCACCCCCGAATATAAGCTCCAGCGGGTTCCTCACCGAACTCTCCCCCCTGGGAAGCGGGGCCAGAATTTCTATAATCCTCTGGTTGGCCATCCTAAGGGCCCTTTCCTCCACCATGGCCATTTTTTCCGAGCGCACCATCCTGATGGAGGTTTCCACCAGGTCCCTGACCATGCTTTCCACGTCACGGCCCACATAGCCCACCTCGGTAAACTTGGTGGCCTCCACCTTTACAAAGGGCGCCTTCACCAGCTTGGCCAGCCTGCGGGCGATTTCAGTTTTGCCGACTCCCGTGGGGCCAATCATAAGAATATTTTTAGGTACCACCTCGTCCCTCAGATCCTGTGCCAGCAGTGTCCTCCGGTAACGGTTCCTCAGGGCTACGGCCACTGCCCTTTTGGCCTTGTTCTGGCCTATTATGTATTTGTCAAGCTCCTCCACTATTTCCTTCGGCGTAAGTGATTCCATAAAATAACCTCCCTAATGACTAATGGGTAATACCTAAAGCTCTTCCACTGTTATCTCCGAATTGGTGTAGACACATATTTCCGCAGCTATATCCAGCGCTCTGGTCACTATCTCGGTGGCGGTCATATCGGTGTGCCTGGCCAGCGCCCTGGCCGCGGCCAGGGCGTACGACCCGCCCGATCCTATGGCCACAATGCCGTCGTCCGGCTCAATTACCTCACCGCCGCCGGACAGGACCAGCAGGTTATCCTTATCCGCCACCACCAGCAGCGCCTCCAGCTTTCGCAACATCCTGTCCATACGCCAGTCCTTTGCCAGTTCCACGGATGCCCTCTGTAAATTTCCCCTGTATGACTCCAGCTTTCCCTCAAATTTTTCAAAAAGAGTGAACGCGTCAGCCACTGAACCGGCGAAGCCGGCCAATACCGAATTATTATGCAGCCTGCGAATCTTCCTGGCCCGGTGTTTCAGGACAGTGTTCTGGCCGAAGGTCACCTGCCCGTCACCGGCCATGGCCACCGCCCCCCCTTTTCTAACCGCTACAATGGTTGTGGCGTGGAACATGCATATCTTCCTTTCACACTTTAAGATATAAATATAATATTATATTTTATTTATGTAAGCCCCTATTCCTCATTACTAATTCTAACCCTGGGATGGGCTTTTAAGTATACCTGCCTCAGCCGCTCCCTGGTTAAATGAGTATATATCTGAGTTGTGGACAGGTTTTTGTGGCCCAGCATCTCCTGCACGGATCTCAGGTCCGCCCCCGCGTCCAGCATGTGTGTGGCAAAAGAATGCCTCATGGTATGGGGGCTAATATTTGACTGCAGGCCGGACAGGGAAGCATACTTCCTTATTATGCCCCTTATCCCCCTGTCGGTCAGCCGGCCTCCCATAAAATTGAGAAAAACAGCCCTCTGGGAGTTTTTGCGCTGCAGTTGCGGCCTTCCCGCATTCAGGTACGCCTCCAGCGCCTCAACCGCATATGAGCCCAGCGGGGCTATCCGCTCCCTGGCACCCTTCCCGGTAACCAGTATTTCACCCCTGCCAAGATCGATATGGTCCAGGTCCAGGCCCACCAGTTCCCCCACCCGGACCCCGGAGGCATACAGCACCTCCAGCAGTGCCCTGTCCCTCAGCCCCAGAGGACTTTCCGCCCCCGGGGACTCCACCAGCAGGGCGCACTCCTCCCTGAAAAGAAACCCGGGCAGCCTTTTCTCAGGCTTGAGAGATGAAACCGCCTTGAGCGGGTTTCTATCCACCAGGCCCTCCCGCACCAGGTAGCGGTAAAAAGACTTCCAGGCGGCCAGCCTCCTGGAGATGGAAGACTTGGCCAGCCCGCTGTAAAAAAGATCCCCCAGGTAGGATCTCACCAGCCCCGGGTCTATGTCCGACGGCCCCAGGTCCGAGTCCTTCTTGCCCAGCGCGCCTGCAAAAAAGTCAACCCCGTGAAACAGGTCACGCCGGTAATTAACCACTGTATGGGGAGAATAGTTCTTTTCCGACTCCAGGTAGTGGATAAAATTGTCGATGTGGTGATAAATCACCCCTGCTCACGGCCTTTCAAAAATTTCCCCCTGAACTCCTCCAGGGATTTAAGCGCCCTTTCGGCATATATGCCGTTTCTCCGCCTGCGGTCCCTCACCTGCTGTTCCAGCGGTGGGAAAAGGCCGAAGGTTACGTTCATAGGCTGAAACCTGGCCGGATCGGCGCCGGTTATGTAATGAGCCAGCGCGCCGTGGGCGGTTTCCTCCGGAAAGGTCAGCACATCCAGGCCGAGGAAGAGCCGTGCGGCATTGATGCCGGCCACCAGGCCCGAGGATGCCGACTCCACGTAGCCCTCCACCCCCGTAAGTTGCCCTGAAAAAAAAAGCCCGGGCCTTGTCCTGCACTGGTAAGAGGCCTCCAGCAAAACAGGCGAGTTTATATACGTATTCCTGTGCATAACCCCGTAGCGGACAAACTCGGCCTTCTCCAGCCCCGGGATCATCCTGAAAACCCTTTGCTGCTCGGACCATTTCAGGTCCGTCTGAAATCCCACCATATTGTAAAGGGTTCCGGCAACGTTGTCCTGCCTCAGCTGAACAACGGCATAGGGCCTTTTCCCGGTGCGGGGGTCTTCCAGTCCCACCGGCTTTAAAGGGCCGTACCTCATTGTATCCACACCCCTGGCTGCCAGAACCTCTATGGGCATGCAGCCCTCAAAATTGACTTCCTTTTCAAATTCCCTTTTCGGCGCTCTCTCAGCCCCCGCCAGTTCCTCCCGGAACCGCAGGTACTCCTCTTTGTTCATGGGACAGTTTATATAATCGCCCTCACCCTTGCCGTATCTGGAGGAGAGAAAGGCCCTGTCCATATCAATGGAGTCCAGGCTGACAATCGGGGCCACCGCGTCGTAAAAATAAAGGTATTCCCGCCCGGTAAGCTCCCTGATGGACCTTTCCATGGCATCCGAAGTCAGGGGCCCGGTAGCCACCACAACAATACCGTCCTCCGGTATGGAAAGCACCTCCCGCCTCACTACCTCCACCAGGCTGCAGCCTTCCAGCGCCGAGGTAACCTCCCGGGAAAACAATTCCCTGTCCACCGCCAGCGCCCCTCCCGCCGGCACACTGGTGCGGCCGGCGCATGACATGACAAGGGAATTAAGCCTGCGCATCTCTTCTTTCAGCAGTCCCACCGCATTCTCCGTCGATGCGGCGCGAAGTGAATTACTGCAGACCAGTTCGGCAAACCAACCAGTCCTGTGAGCCGGGGTCATTTTCCCCGGCCTCATTTCATAAAGCCTTACCCTTACACCCAGTCCGGCGATCTGCCAGGCTGCCTCGGACCCGGCCAGGCCGGCCCCTATAACCGTTACGCAGTCCAATGTGTACCTCCGCCGTCATTTTTGATCTTATTTTCAAGACTCCCACTTGTGCAAGTGCGAGTTCCTTTTTTCACTTCAGTTGGGGTTGATTCCCCCTCTGATGCCCCGATGTTCAGCCCGGCTAAGCGAGATTTTTGATTTCCCGATGCCATGAGCCATATCAGTATAAGCCCTTTTCAGGGTAGTTCCCCATGCCGCAAGCGGCACCAGCAGAGGATGAAAAAGCATGATGCATAACTTTATCTTTAGGGCCGCTTTGGTGTCGCTTGCGGGCAGGAGGAGTGTTAACCCCGGCTGCAT
>JBMOPF010000045.1:0-5197 GCA_049325075.1 Bacillota bacterium
CTCCCCCCGGATGCATGTCGCTTAAGGGTCCCCCGAAAGGAATGCCCGGACCCTTCCGGCTCCTGGCTTCTGGCTCCTGGCTCCCGACAGTATAAGCATTTCAGAATAAGTTATTTTCAGGGCAGAAGTCAGAATCCAGAATAGCAATTGCACTCCTTATTTGCCGGCGTGGACAATAAATCAAGCAATTAAAGCCTCTGTCGTAAAGATAGGGGCTTTTATATTACAATGACTAATACTGAAATTCTGTGGGGTCGGGAAGCCAGGAGTCAGGAGCCAGAAGCCAGAAGGATTGGGCATATCTTATAAGTTTGATCAGCCGGGATGATAAGAACTCTGTAAGGTTGTTCTTTTTAATCCTTAATGGTGCCACATTTATGTGGCATGGGGGTCTGAGTTCTCATACAAGGAATGCCCTGAATTCTGGCTTCCGGCTTCTGGCTTCTGACCCGTAATTAATACAGTATAAGCACATTTATGGTATAATCAGTGCGGGGGAATTGATTATGGATAAACATAGAGTGGTAACTGAAATGGCTGCAGAACATGATATTGCTCTTATATATCTTTTCGGCTCCAGGGCGGATACCGGACTTGGTATTTTAAACGGAGCCCGGAAAAAAAATGATGATCCTCTTGCCGATATTGATGTGGGTGTAGTTTTTAAATCCGGATTGCCAGCATACAAAAAAAGGCCGGCAATATACAGCTTTATTTATAATCAGCTGGAAGATCTGTTTGCACCTTTCCCGGTTGATCTTGTCTTTCTGCAGGAAACCCACTCCGTATTCCAGGCCAATGCAATTTGCGGTCATTGTATATATTACTTAAATACTGACTTCAAAGAAACATATGAAGAAAATGTGCTGCGCCGGGCCGCAGACTTCCGCCCTTTTTTGGAGATGTACCTGGATGATCTGCTTGAGGAGGTATTATAGATGCCTGTTGACAAGCTGCTTGTCAAGCAAAGGCTTGCCCTTATAAGCCGGTACCTGGGTGAGATGGAAGAGTTGGCTGGGCTTCCGGAAGAAGATTTTGCAAATATTCGCACCTCCGCTTCGGCGGAAAGCTTTCTAAGGAGATCCTTGGAGGCGGTCTTCGATATCGGACGCCATATTCTGGCTAAAAGCGGAGGGGCTGATATGGCGATGGAATACAAAAGCATTGCCAGGGGATTATCGGATAAGGGTATTATAAGCAGCAGTCTGATGAAGCAATTAATAAAAATGGCAGGATACAGAAACAGGCTGGTACACCTCTATCACCAGGTCTCGGAAAAAGAACTGCATGAAATAATCAAAAATAACCTCAAGGATATAAAAGCCTTTCAGGAACAGATATTGAAATACATTAACAGTAATTAACCCGGGCAAAAACCAAAGCCTCCGCCTTTGAAAGCGGAGGCTTTCACTGTTCCCATTCTGAGTCCTGAGTTCTGAGTTCTGAGTTCTAACCCCATCAGCCAACCACAAGCAGATTCTTCAGCAAATGCTGCACAATAACCGCCGCCTCGGCTCTGGTCAGGTAGTCACCGGGACCAAAGGACGACGGTGACTTGCCCTTTATAATGCCTGTCCGGCAACCCCAGGCGATGGCCTCCATTTCTTCCTCCCTTATCCCCACGCAGTCACGGAATGGCAATCTATAATCCGCAGGTACGGTTCCGGGGTCCCGGACCATGCTTTTGACAATCAGCATGAATTCACCCCTGGTGATTCCCCGGCCTGACGGCCACGAAATATCCAGTACGGCGGGATCGAGCACTCCGCCCTTCAGTCCGGTTATTCCGCCGAGGATCAGTTTAAGTTCAGATACGCTGACCGGGTTGTCCGGCCTGAAGGTTCCGTCTCCGTATCCGGCCATAATTCCTCCGGCCACGGTGGAGACAATCACTTTTTCCGCCCAGTGGCCGGAAACATCGGTTAATCCCCGCCCGGTTATTTCCGGCCTGGTGATTTTTTTGCCGGTAACGGCGCCGCTGGCGGCATCCACAGCCACCACCGTCACCGACTCCTCATTATCCAGGAACCTGAGGGGCCGGTAAAAAAGCCCTTGCCAGCCCTGTATGGAAACATCCTCCCTGGTCCCGTTTTCATGCCAGATATACAGGTGACTGCCGTTGGTCTGCCCCGACAGGACCGGATAGCCGTTTTGGTCCCCAAGGGTAGTGAGCAAAAGGGGCTTTTCAACTCCCGGAGTACCCCTCGCCCTTACAGCAACCGCCACCTTTTTGTACGGGGCCGGGGCCAGGAGGGAGACCACCGTGATGCTTTCACCGGATTTTAAGTCCTCCGGGGCTACAGGATAACCGTCCTTGGTTATCCTGGTCACGCATTCGCTGACCCGGTATACCCCTCCCCCACTGGTTTCTATGTAGCGATTGTTCGCCGACACCAGGACCTTCTGCTCGTCCTCCAGCAGCTCGGCCACATCCATCCGCCATATTTCTTTCCCGCCGGGAACAAGCACCGCCCTTATCCATGTGCCGGAGGTCAGTGTGGAGACATCTGTCTCCAGCCCCCAGCGCCTGACCTCTGTTTCAGGGGTCATCTTAAGGGCCTGCAAGCTGTTTTTGTAGTCGTTAATGTAGACAGCATTATCCCTGCCGCTGGAAAAAAGAACCTGGCCGTAGACAACATTGCTGTAGGCTTCAATACCGATTATTTCCTCCGTGCCGGGAAGTACCACGGCGGTTATGTAATCACCGGCGGCAATCTCCCCGGCCTTTGACGGGTTGCGGTCTTTCTGAACCCGGGCACCATCGAATATGGTCAATTCCTGCCCGCCATCGATTACTATTTTGTTATCCCCGGGCTTTGGCCTCTCCACATAGCCGGATATCACACTCCTCTTTACCAGCACCGAGCTTACCCTGCCCGAAAAGGGAGAGATTACCAGGGTAACCTGCTGTCCCGGCATAACCTCTCCCAATCCGTCCAGGCTGTCAGCCCCGAAAACAGTCCCCATGGGATCAATGCCTTCATAGGTGTCACTGTATATGTAACCCGGTTTGTCAGCAAACCGGAAATCTTCCTCATTATTTAACAGGCGGATTGATTGGATACTTCCATCCTCTCCCTGAACCACCCGGTCAACTACACCCGTCGCCAACCTGTAGCCGGTGGTGATCCCCCACAGGGTCTGGGTTAATCCGTCAAGCTTGGCCTCAAGCCCAACGCCCGATGGAATCCGGGAAAGATCCAGGGTATAGCTTCCATTTACATTTACTCCCCGGTCTAAACCGCTCTGGTAATATCCGCCCTCAAGGCTTCCCCGGCCAGCCCCGTACCAGATCCTCCCCCCTATTCCTTCCCGGAACAGGACGCTTTCAGGTTTCCACAGCCGTCCAACCACATAAACCGATTCCGGCCCGTAATAGATCCTGTAACCCGGCTCCGGATCAACCTTTTGGGACAGGCTTCCGTCCAGCATGCAGCCGACCTTTTTTCCAGCAAGGCTCAGGCTATTTCCGTCATAGAGGCGAACCGTGTCTTTCCCGGCAACCTCCCGCACTATTCCCGTTGATAAAGGCTGGCCATAAACAAGGGAAAAATCCTGACCGGACTTCTGCGGATTAAGGACCACCGGTTTTTTCAACTCTGAGGCCCTGACCTGGATTTGATATTCACCCGGCGGCGGGTTCTTTATGTATACCTGCTCCACATTGTTTACATCATCCGGACCGCGCCCCAAAAAACCATTTCCCTGATACATATTGCCCCCGGGGCCGGTCACCACCAGGTCCAGGTTGTTGACCAGGGTCTTTTCCGAAAGAAGTTCTCCGGCGGGGTCTGTCCAGGCAAGGGTCACTTTAAGGGGTTCTCCCGGATTTTTAACTGTATAGCTGTATGTTTTGGTTTCGCCCTGGGCCAGACCTCCCGTCTCCTCCGCCAGCAGCATTGATTTTTCCTTCAGGGCGAGGACCGTTCCACCCAGGTCCAATACGCCGAAGCCTTCCTTTGAGGGTCCGTCCTCACCGGTCCTGGCCCCGTTGATAAGGGCCGCCTTTAAAGATGAAGACATGGGATCGGCAAGGGCCATTTCACTCTGGAGAAACTCCCTCAGCAGGGCTGTGGACCCTGCGGCCACCGCCGCCGCCATGCTGGTTCCCTGCATCCTGATATAATCATTGTTATCCGGCAGATTGCCCTTTACAAGGCTGGATTTGGTTGAAATAACGGACGTTCCCGGAGCCGTCAGGTCCGGCTTTATCCTTCCGTCACCGGCCGGCCCGCGGCTGGAAAAACCGGCTGTGTCCAGGGTCCCGCCGGAGGAAAAATCCAAGGCCGGGCGCGGGCTGACCGATGCCCCCACCACCAGGGCGTTTTTGCTGTTGGCCTCGGAGGTAAGGGAAGCACGCCCGGGACCTGAATTGCCCGCCCCGAATATGACCAGAAAGTCGGGGTGGTTTAACATAAAGGAATCCGCTTTCATGGCATTGCCGGAGTATCTGTCAGGGCCGCTTCCCCATGCGTCCACATGGATTCTTGCCCCGGCCTGGTATGCCGGCAAAAACAGTTTATCAATGTCAGTGGGGGGAGCGGCATTGCCATTCTCATCCAGGATGGCCTGAAAATAAATACCGGCATCAGGAGCAATGCCCATATACTTCCCGTCCGAAGCCTTTCCACTCCCGGCAATGGTGCCCACCATATGAGTTCCATGCCCCAGGGGATCGTCCGGAACGCTGCGCCCGGCCAGGGACTTGAGCATTATTATTTTTGGCTTTTTGCCCGGCTCGGCAGCCAAATCCGGATGAATATCCTCCAGTGAACCCTTGTCAATTCCGCTGTCGGCAACGGCCACCACCTGTCCCTTGCCGGTCAGCCCCGGCGTGGTAATAAAACCGGAGACGCTAAGCATGTCGGAGCCTACTATTTCCCTGCTCCTGTCATTAAGGAAAGCGGTTTCGCCCGGGGACTGACAAACCGGCCCGGCCAGGGTAACAATAAAAAAAAGAGCTATTAAAAGCAGAACTGGTTTCTTTACTCTCAAAACAGGCCTCCAATTAGCTTATACTGAGTGAAGTCCGGGTCGGGAATCCAGAATCCAGAATTCAGAATCCAGAATCCCATGCCGCATAAATGCGGCACCATTGAAGGATGAAAATGTGTTCACTACTTATAAGGAATGCCCTACCATTCTGAATTCTGAATTCTGGATTCTGGATTCCTGACCCCTGATTAAATCAGTATAA
>JBMOPF010000046.1:0-49713 GCA_049325075.1 Bacillota bacterium
GATTTTATTTAAGGAAGAGTTACTAATTACGAGTTGGGTGCAAGAATTTACCAATAGCTGAGTTAGAATTCCAGGCGGCTAATTTGACATTTCTTGCACCCGGGCCAATATATAAAAGAACAGAAGGGAAAAATTGGTTTTATTGAGATGCAAATATGTGGCCGATGCTATATAATGTTATTGTAGTATCGGCCGTTATTTTTAAAATTTAAAGGTGGGGTTTTCTGGAAAATGTTTGATAGGATAACTAATTTATTAGGAGATTTCATATTGGCTCTATATATAATAATAGACAGAAATAACAGGATAAGGTTTTTTTATTATTTGCATGTAAATGAAAAAAAATTTTGCTTTTGCTAAAAGAATGAATATATTTTTTGTTTATATTTAGGGTGTTTGAGGGAGGTGTAATTTTTTTACACTACCACAAACCCTTATTTGTTGGCCGGCGATAGCCGGTTATTTTTTTAAATTTTTTTCAGTGGCGTTAAAAAAAGAAGGAAATATTATTTCTATATAGAACTATAGTGGGGAAAAGTGATTTAAAGTGGATCAAAGTGGTGGATTAGTGCCTACGGGGTGGGGTGAGTGGATTGTTCATTGGGGAATACCAACACACCATCGACGCAAAAGGCCGGCTTTTTATTCCTGCCCGCTTCCGCGAAGGCCTGGGGGAAAAGTTCATCCTGACCAAGGGATTAGACGGATGCCTGTTCGTATACCCTCCCAAGGAATGGACGGCGCTTGAGCAAAAAATGAGGTCTCTTCCCTTTACCAGGGCGGATGCCCGGGCCTTTGTGCGGTTTTTTTTCTCCGGGGCCAGCGAGTGTGAGGTTGATAAACAGGGGAGAATTTTAATTCCTGCCAGCCTGAGGGAATATGCGGGGCTGGAAAAGGAAACCATGGTAGTGGGGATATCCACCCGCGTTGAAATATGGGCACGTCAGCGCTGGGAAGAATACAACAGCTCAGCCTCGGCCACCGCCGAGCAACTGGCTGAAAAAATGGTGGAGTTTGACCTGGGTATCTGAAAATAGCTTATACTGAAATGATTATGCTGTGGGAGGGGCCAGAGGTGCATTTCCGTTTGGCCGGAGAAGCTGAAGATGCATTACCGATTGGTCGGAGTAGCCCGGGGGGCATTCCCTGACGGTCGGAGACAGAAGGTTTCAGACATTTCTTACAGCCGTTCCTCTGTGATTTCTGTGGCCTCTGTATCCTCTGTGGTTTAAAATGACCCCAATTTTCATCCCCAGTGGTGCCGAATAATTTTCGGCATGGGAGTCTGAGTTCTGAATTCTTGACAGAATAAGAATTGTAGTATAAAGCATTTTAAAATAATTCGCAATTTTCTATCGGGGGCATGGTAATGCCGCTTGAAGTTGATGGTGATAACGGTGAATTCGGGTTCAGGCACCGCCCGGTACTTTTGAGGGAGGTTCTGGAAGCCCTGGGCCCGCGAAGCGGTGGGGTTTACGTTGACTGCACCCTGGGTGGGGCAGGTCATGGACTGGAGATTTTGAAGGCGTCAACGCCGGGGGGCAGGCTGGTGGGCCTTGACCGGGACGGCGACGCCATAAGGGCGGCCTCGGCCAGGCTGGCGGAGTTTGGGGACAGGGTAAGCCTGGTCCGGAGCAATTTTTCAGAGCTTCCCGGGGTGCTTGAACAGCTGGGTATAGAGAAGGTGGACGGAATTCTCTGTGACCTTGGGGTAAGCTCCTATCAACTGGACAACCCGGAGCGGGGTTTCAGCTACATGCATGACGCCCCGCTGGATATGCGCATGGACAGGAGGTCCGGAACCAGCGCCGCGGAAATGGTGAATACCCTTCCGGTGAAGGAGTTGGAGCGGATCATCCGGGAATATGGCGAGGAAAAATTCGCCGGCAGAATTGCCTCCTTTATAGCCCGTGAGAGGGAGAAGGCCCCCATTGAAACCACCGGGCGGCTGGTGGAGATTATAAAGTCGGCCATACCGGCCGGAAGCCGCAGGGAGGGCCCGCACCCGGCCAAAAGAACCTTTCAGGCCATCAGAATCGCTGTAAATAGAGAGCTGGACGTATTGCGGGACGCCATCCCGGAAATGGTGGACTGCCTCAGGGACGGCGGACGCATCTGCATAATCACATTTCACTCCCTGGAAGACCGCATTGTTAAGGAGTCCTTCAGGGAACTTGCCCGGGGGTGTGTGTGCCCGGCTGATTTTCCGGTGTGTGTGTGCGGCCGGAAGCCTCTGGTGAGGGTTATCGGCAGCCGCGGGGTGGCGCCGTCGGAGGTTGAGGTGGAGGAAAATCCCAGGGCAAGGAGCGCCAGGCTGAGAGTTGCTGAAAAAGTCCATGGGTGAGGGGCGGGGAGGCCACTTCCTGCCTGCCAAATTGTTCTAAATAGGGTGGAGGGTGAATAAGCTTTGGTAGTAGCGCAAGAAAAATATCAACAGTACAGCCTGCCCGAGGAGGTCGTCCGGGTAAACCGGCGTCCCGGGAGGAACCGGCTCCCCCGCAAAGGAAAGCTTACTCTCACAGGGCTGGTATTGCTGACCTTCTGCACAGGTTTAATAATTGCTTACTATTACTCCCAGGTGTTGTGGTCAGGGTACAGGACCTACAGTCTCAAAAAGGAATTGGAGACGCTCCGCCAGGATACAGTAGCCCTTGAAGAGGAGATTGACAGGCTGAATTCCCTTGACAGGATTGAATATGTGGCCACCAACAAGCTGAAGATGGTTAAGCCGGGCAGCAGGGATGTTGTGGTGGTCAAGGGGAATTCCGCCGTAGAAGGCAGCGGTGGCGGACAGGCCGGAACTGCGGGGGCCCGGGGCGCGGAAGGCAAAGCCGTGGCGCAGGCCGTCGGCCAGGAGTCCGGCAAGAACAGAGTGGTTCAGACTTTTGCAAACCTTATGGGTCTTTAGGGGGTTAAGTCAGACAGATCTTCCGGGTGGGCTGAGTTCGGAGGAGGAATTGTATGCGCACTACCGGCATACTTATCCGCAAACGGCTCACCTGGCTTTTTTTGCTTTGTGTCTGCGCTTTTACGGCCTTGATTTTCAGGCTGGCCTGGATACAGTTTGTGATGGGGGACTACCTACAGGAAAAAGCTCTTGAGGTAAGGATGAGGGATATTCCCGTCGAGGCCAAGCGGGGGACCATATATGACAGGAATGGCGATGAATTGGTCTCCAGCATAAGCGCGGATTCGGTGTACGCCATTCCCTTTCAGGTGAAGGACCCGTCCGGGGTGGCCGCCGCACTGGCCCCCGTATTGGAAATGGACTACGAGCGCCTTTATAAAATACTGACCAGGAAGTCCTCCTATGAGTGGGTGAAAAGAAAGATAAACCCCGGGGCGGCCGAAAAAATAAAGGGCCTTAACCTTGAGGGCATCCACCTGGTGGAGGAAAGCAGGCGCTTTTACCGGCATGAGACACTGGCCCCCCACCTGCTGGGGTTTACCGGTGTGGATAACCAGGGGCTGATGGGTATAGAAAAGGCGTATGACGAGATACTGCGGGGAACGCCCGGCCGTATTCTGGTGGAGCACGACGCAGCCGGACGCAATGTCCCGGACCCCATACACAGGTATATTCCGCCGGAGCGGGGCAACAGCCTTGTGCTGACCCTTGACTCAAACATACAGTATTTTGTGGAAAGGGAACTTGACAAGGTAATGGCGATGTACCGCCCCAAGCTGGCGGTGGCCATTGTGATGGACCCCCGGACCGGTGAGGTGCTGGCCATGGGCAACCGGCCCACTTTCAATTCCAACAACTGGAGTGATGTTCCCAGGAGTGTGTGGGACCGGAACCCTGCCATCTGGTATAACTATGAGCCGGGATCAACCTTTAAAATAATTACCACTGCGGCGGCGGTAAATGAAAAAGTGGTCAAGCCCGAGGACAGGTTCTTTGACCCTGGCTTTGTCCAGGTGGCCGACAGGAGAATTAAGTGCTGGAAGGGCGGGGGGCACGGGAGCCAGAGTTTTGAAGAGGTTGTGATGAATTCTTGCAACCCGGGCTTTGTAGATGTAGGACTTAAAATAGGGCGGGAAAATTTTTATAAGTATATCAGGGCCTTCGGCTTTGGTGAAAAGACCGGGATCAGCCTGGCAGGCGAGGAGAAGGGCATTATCATAAATGAAAAGAACGCCACCAACCTCAATATAGCCACCATGTCCATTGGCCAGTCCATTGCCGTTACCCCGATCCAGTTGCTGACCGCCACCTGCGCCGTGGCCAACGGGGGCAATCTGCTGAAGCCGCAGTTGGTGAAAGAGGTAAGGGACAGCAAGGGAAAAGTAAAAGAAACATTTGAGCCGGAAGTCATTCGCAGGGTAATTTCAAAGGAAACCTCCGACCAGGTCAAAAGGCTTCTGGAGAATGTCGTTGCCCGGGGCACCGGGAGGAACGCCTATGTGGAGGGCTACCGGGTGGCCGGTAAAACAGGCACTGCCCAGGTGGTGGGTGAAAAAGGCGGTTATGTAAGCGGCAAGTATGTGGCGTCTTTTGCCGGCTTTGCCCCGGTGGAGGACCCCAGGGTGGCCGTGCTGGTTATGATTGCCGAGCCCCAGGGAGGACATTACTACGGCGGGGTGGTGGCGGCGCCGGTATTTCAGGCCATAATGGAGGATACCCTCCACTATCTGGGACTGCCGGAGGATCCTTCCCTGGTAAAACCTCCGGACCCTGCAGCGTGGTATGAGACCCCCAAGGTCAAGGTGAAGGTTCCCAACGTGGTCAATTATCCGGTCAATGAAGCCATAAGAATGCTCAGGTCCAGCGGCCTGTCGTTCCAAACCCGGGGCAACGGGGACATTGTGTACGGCCAGATGCCTCCGGGCGGGGCGGAGGCGCTGAATGACGTGTCGGTACTGCTGGATCTCAATCCGCCCGAAGGGGGCGGGGAGAAGGTGACCGTGCCGAACCTGAGCGGCCTGACTGAAACAGAGGTCCGGGATCTGCTGGAAAAAATGGGTCTGGTACTGGAATACGGCGGTACCGGGCTGGCTCATTCCCAGTCCCCCGCTCCGGGGGAGAAGGTGGCCCCCGGTACAGCCCTCAGGGTGGAATTCAGGCCGCCGGGAGGGGACGATGAGGTGGTGCCGGGGCTTGTTCCCGGTGTGGCCTTTGGAAGTATGATTATGGATTAGGAACGGTGTTTTGATTGTTTTAAGCCTGCCGGGCCGGGGTCCTGCAGGCTTAAAAAGACAGTCAGTTGGGAAATAATACCTGGCAGGGGGGTTGGGGCGTTTGATTCTGAAGGAGCTTGTCAGGGACATTGATGTATTGAATATTAAAGGTGATGACACTGTTGAAATAAAGGGCATTGCCTATGATTCCAGGTCTGTCCGGCCGGGCTTTCTTTTCGTTGCCGTAAAGGGCCTCAAGGCGGATGGGCATGACTATGTGGATGCCGCAATCCAGTCAGGCGCCCCGGCCGTGCTGGTTCAGAGGCCGGTGGCTGTGCCGCCGGGGGTGGCCCTGGTGCAGACCGGTGATACCAGGAAAGGGCTGGGGCTGGTGTCGGCCAGGTTTTACGGCCACCCGTCGCAGAGGTTGAGGCTGATTGGTGTTACCGGGACCAATGGCAAGACCACCACCACACACCTGATTGCGGCCCTGTACCGGGCCGCGGGCCGGAAGACCGGGCTGGTGGGTACTGTGGGCAATTATGTCGGCGACAGGAGGCTGGAAGTGAGCCATACCACCCCGGAGTCGGCGGACCTGCAAAAGCTGTTTGGCCTGATGGTTGAGGAAGGTGTGTCGGTGGCTGTGATGGAGGTCAGTTCCCATGCCCTTGCCCTGGAAAGGGTGGCCGGGTGCGAATATGACGTGGCCGTATTCACCAATCTCACCCAGGACCACCTTGATTTCCACCGGGACATGGATGACTATTTTGAGGCCAAGTCCAGGCTTTTCAGGGGAGTGGGCGGTGGTGTGAAGAAATGGCCCAAATACATAGTGGTTAATGCCGATGACCCCTATTCCGCCAAAATAGCCGCCGGGGACGGGGTTTCCCTGGTGTCCTACGGCCTGTCTGAAGGGGCTGACTTCAGGGCAACGGATATAAAGGTAATGGGGCAGGGCAGTTCCTTTAATATCGAAAGCCGCGCTTTTGGAACTGTCAGGCTGAATATGAAGCTTACCGGTCTTTTTAATGTATATAACACACTGGCGGCCTATGCCGTGGGTGTCACAGGGGGACTAAGCCCATCCCTGGTCAGGGACTCCCTTGAGTCAGTTTCCGGTGTCCCCGGAAGGTTCCAGCTGGTGGACTGCGGCCAGGATTTTTCCGTGGTTGTTGACTATGCCCATACCCCTGACGGCCTGGAAAATGTATTGAAGGCGGCCAGGGCCATAGCGTCGGGAAAGGTGATTGCCGTTTTCGGTTGCGGAGGGGACAGGGACCGGACAAAGAGGCCGGTAATGGGTGAAATAGCCGGGCGGTACAGTGATTTCCCCATTATCACCTCTGATAACCCAAGGACTGAGGATCCTGAACAGATAATAAGGGATGTGGAGGAGGGCCTGAAAAAGTCGGCCCGTGACGGAAAGTACCTGGTTATCCCGGACCGCCGGGAGGCCATAAGGGCTGCGGTTGGCAGGGCCGGCAGCGGCGACATGGTGGTTATTGCCGGAAAAGGGCACGAGGATTATCAAATAGTGGGAACGGTAAAACACCACTTCGACGACCGGGAAGAGGCTGAAAAGGCTTTGTTGTCCCTGAAGAAATAGGCCTGGGAGGATTGGCATGTTTTCTCTGAGCGTTCAGAAGATAGCCGGGGCCATATCGGGAGAAATACTGGCCGCCGGCAGCGGGACAGGTTTTTGCTCAGTCTGCACCGACTCAAGGGCGGTTAAGCCGGGGGACCTGTTCTTTGCCCTGAGGGGAGAAAGGTTCGACGGCCATGAATTTGCCGTCAGGGCACTGGAATCCGGGGCTGCCGGAGTTGTCCTGGAGCGCCCGGTGGATGGTGTGCCCGCCGGCAGCGCTGTGATCAGGGTGGAGGACACCACCAGGGCCCTGCAGGACCTGGCCGCTTTTAACAGGGTGATGTCAGGGGTTCCCCTGGTGGGGGTGACTGGCAGTTCCGGCAAGACCACCACCAAGGACCTTATTCACTGTGTCCTGTCAGCCAGGTTCAATACCCTTAAAACAGAGGGCAATTTTAATAATGAGCTGGGTGTGCCCCTGACATTGCTCAGGGTGGACGGGGAACACCAGGCGGCGGTGGTGGAAATGGCCATGAGGGGGGCCGGTGAAATAGATTTTCTCAGCCGCCTTGCCCGTCCCACCGGCGCAGTGATAACCAACATCGGCGAGGCCCACTTTGAGCTGCTGGGGTCGGTGGACAATATTGCCAGGGCCAAGGGTGAGATTCTGGATCATATAACAGAGCAGGGGTTTGCGGTGCTGCACGGGGACAGTCCCTACATGGAGAGGGAGGCGCGCCGCTGCCGCGGCAGGGTGGTGCTGTACGGGGAGGACCCGGGCTGGGATGTTTTTGTCAGGGAGGCTCAGCCTGTTGATGGGGGCAGCAGGTTTATTGCCGTCATCAGGGGAGTGGAGGAGGAGTTTTTTGTGCCCCTTCCGGGAAGGCACAACGTTATAAACAGCCTGGCGGCCGTGGCCGTGGGCATGGAAATGGGCATGGCGGCGGGGGAAATCCGTGCGGGGCTGTCCGGGGCCAGGCTGACCGGAATGCGCCTGGAGATAACCGTACTGGGCGGAATAAAGATTATAAACGACTCATACAACGCCAATCCGTCGTCAACCGCCGCAGCGGTACAGGCGCTGGCCGAGGTTGCCGGAGGAGAGTCCAGGACCATCGCGGTGCTGGGTGATATGCTGGAACTTGGAGAAAAAAGCGGTCCCGGCCACCGGGAGGTGGGCAGGCAGGTGTGGGGCGCCGGCATCGATATTCTGGTGGCCGTGGGCGATCTTGCGGCAGGTATCGGGCAGGGCGCCCGGGAGGCCGGAATGCCTGCGGAAAGCATTCATTATTTTGGATCAGCCCGGGAGGCGGCCCTGGGCTTTGTCAACCGTGTCCGGAAAGGCGATGTCATTCTGGTCAAGGGCTCCAGGGGGATGAGGATGGAGGAATTCATCAGGGCGCTAAAGGAGGTACTGGGGTGAGGGGCGGCCGAATTCTGATCTGACGCTCCGGCCCGCGTGTGATTTTAGGTTTGATATTTAAGGAATATTTTCCACCTGCTGCATATGTTGTGTGGGGGATTTTATAAAAATAGGAGGCATCCGGTACAACCGGTCATTGATCATGGGAAGCATATTGTTATCAGTTACAGGCGCCATACTGCTGTCTTTTATCATAACCGCCCTGCTGGGCCCCTTTGTCATTCCTACCCTGCGCAGGCTCAAGTTCGGGCAAAATGTCCGCAGTGACGGGCCGGCCAGTCACCTTGCCAAGTCCGGCACGCCGACAATGGGTGGTGTCATATTTTTGGCCGGAATATTTGTGGCCGGCCTTTTTCTGGCCTCAAGGTATCCCGAGGGTGTGCTGGTGCTGGCCACCGCCCTCGGCTTCGGACTTGTGGGCTTTATTGATGATTTTCTGAAAATAGCCCTGAAGAGGCCGCTGGGGCTCAGGGCAAGGGAAAAGCTGGTGGGGCAGATACTTGTGGCCGCCATACTGGCCCTTTTGGCTGTCTCAACACTGGGCCGGGGCACCGATATTGTTATCCCCTTCAGCGGCATTATGGCCGGAGGGGTGAAAACAATTGACCTGGGTATGGGCTTTTTTATGATTTTTGCTATAATCGTGGTGGTGGGGTCCGCCAATGCCGTCAATCTCACCGACGGAATAGACGGGCTGGCGGCCGGAGTCACGGTGGTCACCTCCCTGGCCCTGGCGCTGGTGGCGCTGATACTGGGGAGGGAGGGCGTGGCCCTGATGATGGCGGCAGTGGCCGGTGGCTGCCTGGGCTTCCTTATTTACAACCGGCATCCGGCCAGGGTATTTATGGGGGATACCGGGTCCCTGGCCCTGGGCGGGGCGCTGGGGGCGGCGGCGGTTCTTACCAGGAGCGAGCTTTTCTTGTTTATTATCGGGGGGATTTATGTTCTGGAGACTCTGTCTGTTGTGATCCAGGTTTTTTCTTTCCAGGTTTTTCACCGGAGGGTGCTGAGGATGAGCCCTCTGCACCATCATTTTGAGCTGGGCGGGTGGAGCGAAAACCGGGTGGTGCTGACCTTTGTGGCGGCAACATTTCTTTTCTCCATCGTCGGCCTGGCCGGATATTATGGAATTTAGCTAATCCTGAGGAAGCTGTGGTCAGGAATTCAGAAGCCAGAATTCAGAATCCAGAAAGTTTTGGGCATTCCTTGCACCCGGAAACTCTGTGTGCTCTGGGGTTTAAAAAAGACCCAAATTTTAATCCTCCTTGGTGGCCGCTTTTAGCGGCCTGGGGATTTGGATTCTGAATTCTGAATTCTGAATTCTGAATTCTGGATTCCTGACTCATAATTTAGTCAGTACAAGCTTGTGATAAGGAGACCGGACAGTGGATTTGAATGGGAAAAAGGTGCTTGTGGTGGGTGCCGGGAAGAGCGGCCTGGCTGTGGCATCCTTTCTGGTGGGAAAGGGGGCTGAGGTAACCCTTAATGACAAAAGGGGGGCGGGTGAATTCGGTTCCCGGCTGGATGATTTAACGGCGGCGGGGGTAAGGCTGTGTTTGGGAGGCTATTGCCGGGTTGAGGGGCAGGGGTTTGACCTTGTAGTGATGAGCCCCGGCGTGCCCCTTGATACTCCGCCGGCGGTGGAGGCCGTGATTGAAGGGGTCCCTGTTACGGGTGAGCTGGAACTGGCTTACAATTTTGCCGCATCGCCCATAATCGCTATAACCGGGACCAACGGTAAAACCACCACCACCACACTGGTGGGACAAATATTCAGGGACGCCGGCTACCGGGTGCTGGTGGGGGGGAATATAGGCCTCCCCCTGGTGGAGCAGGTGGAGGTCTACGGGCCTGACGATATAATAGTGGCCGAGGTTTCCAGCTTTCAGCTGGAAACCGTGCGGCGTTTTCGCCCCAGGGTGGGGCTGATACTGAACCTTACACCGGATCACCTGGACAGGCATGGCGATATGGGCGGATATGCCGCCGCCAAGTCCAGGATTTCCATGAATCAGCAGGCGTCCGACTTTCTGGTGCTTAATTTCGATGATCCCCTGACCAGGGAAATGCGTGGAGCAGGCAAAGGGAAGGTAATATATTTCAGCCGGAGGCATACATTAGAAGAAGGGGTGTTTGTCCACAACAACACCATTACCGCCCGGCTGGGCGGGGTCTCTGTTCCGGTGCTGGGGGCCAAGGACCTGGGGATACCAGGGGCGCACAATCTGGAAAACGCCCTGGCGGCTGTGGCCGCGGGTTATGTTATGGGCATACCCGTGGAGGCCATGGCACGGACTCTGTCCTCCTTTGCGGGTGTAGAGCACCGGCTTGAGTTTGTGGCGGAGATTGACGGTGTGAAATATGTCAACGACTCCAAGGGGACCAATCCGGACGCCAGCATGAAGGCGGTGGAGGCATATTCAGAACCCCTGGTGCTGATTGCCGGCGGCAGAAACAAGGGGAATGATTTTGGTGAATTCACCCGCCTTGCCGCTCCCAAGGCCAGGGCCATGGTGGTGCTGGGAGAGTGCGCCGAAGAAATGGCCCGCTCGGCGGAAGAGGCCGGAATAAAAACCATTCTCCGGGCAAAGGACTTCAGGGACGCGGTGCTGCTGGCAAAATCAGCGGCCCGGCCCGGCGATGTGGTCCTGCTGTCTCCCGCCTGTGCCAGCTGGGATATGTTCAATAACTTTGAGGAAAGAGGAAACCTGTTCAAAAAGATTGTAGGGGAACTTAACGTGGGAAGTGAGAGGTGAGAAGTTGGAAGTGGGAATAGAAGGAATTTACCGAAGGTAAATTCCCACAAGAATCTCACCTCTCACTTCCCACCTCTCAAACGGAGGGTTGCTGAATGCCATCAAAGAAAAAACCGCCGGACTTTATCCTTCTTATAACTGTGCTGATGCTTCTGAGCGTCGGAATTGTGATGGTTTTCAGCTCCAGCAGCTATTATGCCATGTTTCCGCCTTTTAACAACCCCTTTTGGTTTTTAATCAGGCAGTCGTTTAACGCGCTGATAGGAATTCCGGTAATGATTTTCATGATGAAATATGATTACTGGAAGCTAAGGCGCTGGTCCGTGCTGCTGCTGGGGGTGGCCTTTGTTCTGCTGGCCCTGGTGCTGACGCCCCTCGGAGACTCCAGGCTGGGGGCGCAGCGCTGGATAAACCTGGGTGTTTTAAGCTTTCAGCCATCGGAGCTGGCAAAACTTTGCGTGGTTGTTTTTGTGGCCGCAAGCCTTTCGCTGAAAAAGAGAAAGGTGGAGACCTTCAAGGAGGGGCTTTTCCCATATCTGGTGCTGATGGCGGTTTTTTCAGGCTTGATACTGGCCGAGCCGGACCTGGGGACGGCCATAACCCTGGTGGGAACCATATTTATAATGCTTTTCTGCGCGGGAGTCAAGATAAGCAATCTGGCTTCAGTGGGTATACTGGGTGTAGGCGCGGTGATAGCCGCCATTTTTTCGGAGGACTACAGGAGAGAAAGGTTCCTTGCCTTTTTGAACCCGGAGGGGGACCCCACCGGCGCGGGCTGGCATATTTTGAACTCTCTCATGTCCATAGGGTCCGGGGGGCTTCTGGGGACCGGGCTGGGCCAGGGGAGGCACTCAAAGTTTCTCTATCTGCCGGAAAGGCAGACCGACTTCATATTCGCGGTAATCGGGGAGGAACTGGGGTTTATAGGGGGGTGTCTGGTTATTCTTCTCTTCATACTGTTTGTGTGGAGGGGCTTCAAGGTTGCCATTACATCGCCGGATCCCTTTGCCAGCCTGCTGGCGGCCGGTATTGTTTCGGGGATAGCCCTGCAGGCTATAATCAATATAGGAGTGGTAACAAGCTCAATGCCCATCACAGGAATAACGCTTCCATTCCTGAGCTTTGGGGGGACGTCGCTGGTGTTCACCCTGATGGGGGTGGGGGTGCTGCTGAATATATCCAGGTATATCACGCCCAAATAACCGGCCTCCGGCCGGTGCCACCTTGCAGGTGGCGAAATTCAGGAGTCAGGAGTCAGAAGGAGTATGTATTTCTTTTTACTTTTTCATAAATTCCTCGTCCGGTTTATTCTGACTCCTGACTTCTGGCTCCTGACCCAAAGTTCATATGCTTTAAAGCGTTAAAGAGACGGAGGGGGTGCCCTGCCTTGAGGTTTGTCGTAACCGGGGGTGGTACCGGAGGACATATATACCCTGCCCTGGCCATTGCCAGGGGGCTTAAGGAAAGGTACGGCTCCGGGGTCTGGTATATAGGCGGGACCCGGGGACTGGAGCGGGAAATAGTGCCCAGGGAGGGATTCCCATTCAGGTCGCTGGAACTGGCCGGCCTTAAGCGGGGCTTTTCCCCATCCAACCTGGCGGCGGGGTGGAAGGCCGCAGCAGGTGTGGTCACGGCGTACCGTTATCTGAAAGAGATTGGGCCAGATGCGGTGGTGGGGACCGGCGGCTATGTGTGCGGCCCGGTGGTTTTGGCCGCCGCCCTGCGGCGTATTCCTACTTTAATCCATGAGCAAAACGCCCTGCCGGGGATTACCAACAGGATGCTTTCCAGAATTACCGGCTGCGTGGCGGTTACCTTCGAAGAGTCAAGGAGGTATTTTTCTGCCGGTACGGTTGTCAGGGTTACCGGGCTGCCGGTGCGAAAGGAAATAATGGCCGTAGACCGGGAAAGGGCCAGGGAAAATCTGGGCATCCCCGGGGAAGGGTTGCTGGTCCTGTCCTTTGGCGGGAGCCAGGGGGCAAGGAGTATAAATACCGCCATGAAAACTGTGCTGAGACATTTTGCCGGCCGGAAGGGAATTAATTTTTTACATATTGCCGGGCCGGCCAATTACGATGAATTTATGGCCGGTGCAAAAAATGGTATAAATTACCCTGAATGTGGAAATATTACCATTGCTTCTTATATGCATGACATGCCCAGCGCACTGGCTGCCGCCGATCTGGCCATATGCAGGGCCGGCGCCGCCACCGTGGCTGAACTGACAGCGGTGGGGCTGCCGTCGATACTGATACCCTACCCTTATGCCGCCGGCAACCACCAGGAACACAACGCCCGGGCCCTTGAAAAAAAAGGGGCGGCGGTGGTAATCAGAGACGGGGAGCTGAGCGGGGGGAGGCTTGTGTCCGAAATAGAAAGGCTTATGGCCGGCAAGGGCACACTGGAAAAGATGTCTATGGCCAGCAGGGGACAGGGTAAGCCGGCTGCCATAGACGACATCCTTGACTGTATTCAGGAATTGTTGGATAATAGGCGAAAATAATGCAGCCTCTGACATGGCGAAAGACATATCAAATAGGTGAAAAATACCGGGCCTTATGGAGGCCTGGTTTTAACATTTTTCTCGGGCGGGCAGGCAGGCTGTGCCGGATTGCCGTGTTGGACAACCTGTCGGGCCGGCGGTAACAACTTGAAAATTGCAAGCATACAATATTTTTACGGAGCGGGGCAGAGGAAAGAAAGACGGCATTTACCGGCAGAAGGGGGTTGATACAGGGTTGCAGCATATTCCTGATAGAGTTCATTTCATCGGTATCGGCGGGGCCGGCATGAGCGGTCTCGCCAGGATACTTATACAGCTGGGCCGCCGGGTAAGTGGCTCTGACCTTAAAGAAACCAGTACCATCAGAAAATTGGAGGAACTTGGGGCGGTGTGCCACATCGGCCATTCGGCCCTGCATGTTGAAGGGGCGGAACTGGTGGTGGTGTCCACTGCCATAAAGAATGGGAATCCGGAACTGGCAGGGGCGGTTGAGAGGGGAATACCGGTAATACACCGGGGCGACCTGCTGGCAATGCTTATGGAAAGACAGAGGGGAATTGCGGTGGCAGGGGCCCACGGCAAAACCACAACCACCTCCATGATGGCCCTGGTAATGGAGAAAAACGGCACTGACCCCACCATTGTAATCGGAGGTGAATTGAACAATATTGGCGGCAACGCCAAGTTGGGGCGGGGAAAATATCTGGTGGCCGAGGCTGATGAGAGCGACGGGTCGTTTTTGAGGCTTTCACCGGAGATAGTGATCATTACAAATGTTGAGAACGACCATCTGGACTATTACGGGTCAGTTGAAAAAATAAGGGAGGCCTTTAAAGAGTTTATAGCAGGGGTGCCGCGGAACGGCCTGGCGGCAGTCTGCCTGGATGACCCCGGGGTGCGGGAGATAATAAGGGACTATGAGGGGCCCCTTATCACATATAGCATTAACGGCGTCAGCGCTGATTACACCATGAAGGACATAACCCTTGACGGGATGTTGTCACGGGGTGTGGTGTATTACCGGGGAAAAGGCCTGGGTAAGCTGACCCTTTCGGTCCCGGGGCTGCATAATCTGCAAAACGCACTGGCCGTAGTGGCTGTGGGTATGCATCTGGGCCTGGCCTTTCGGGATATTGTCTTTGCCCTTAAGGAGTTCAAGGGGGCCGGCCGCCGTTTTCAGGTGCTGGGTGATCTGTCGGGAATACTGGTGGTGGATGACTATGCCCACCACCCCAGCGAAATAAAGGCAACTCTCAAGGCTGCCCGGCAGGTGGGAAAAAACAGGATTATTACCGTATTTCAGCCGCACCGCTATTCCAGGACCTCCCTGCTCAGGGAGGACTTCGGCAAGGCTTTTCTTGATTCCGACGTGGTGGTTGTCAATGAAATATACAGTGCCGGCGAACAGCCCATGGAAGGGGTAAATGCGGGCATTATCATTGATGAGATGAAGAGGAGCGGGCAGGGCGAGGTAATCTACATAGGCACGCTGGAGGAAACGGTTGAATACCTGGCGAATAACGTCCGGGCCGGTGACCTTGTCCTTACCATGGGGGCGGGCAATGTCTGGACTGCCGGTGTGGACCTTGTGGAAAGGCTGAAATCGGCCGGGGGGGATCATAATGCCGGGTCCTGACTTTTATAGAGAGGTCAGGGGTTTGATAAAGTCCGACCTGCTTATTGATGAACCCATGAAACTGCATACCAGCTGGCGCATAGGGGGTCCCGCCGATATATTTGTGGACCCCGTGGGGGCCGAAGACCTTGGGCTGCTGCTTAAGCAGGCGGTGCTGCATAATATTCCCATTACAGTGATAGGGGCCGGGTCAAACATGCTGGTCAGGGACGGAGGCATTCGTGGCCTTGTGATCCGGATTGGCAGCGGCTTTTCAGACATAAGCATTGAAGGGACGGCGATTACCGCCGGAGGAGGGGTAAAGCTGTCGCGCCTCGCCGCCGCAGCCAGGGACGCCTGTATTGGCGGCCTTGAGTTTCTGGCCGGTATACCGGGCACTGTGGGAGGGGCGGTTGTGATGAACGCCGGGGCGAACGGATCCTCTGTCAGCGCCCTGGTATCAAAAGTGGTTTGCATTGATTATAATGGTAATACAGTTCGGCTGGAAAAGGAAGAAATGGGATGGGGCTACAGGACGAGCGGGCTTCAGGACAGGGATTTGATAGTGATTGAGGCGGTCTTCAACGGCTACCGGCGCGGCAGGGAAGAAATCTCTTCGGATATGGAAAGAAATCTCAGGGTGCGCAAAGAGGCACAGCCGCTGGAACTGCCCAATTCCGGCAGCGTATTTAAAAACCCTCCCGGAAATTATGCCGGAAAGCTTATACAGGAGGCCGGATGTCAGGGCCTCAGGGTCGGTGATGCCCAGGTGTCAACCAAACACGCCAATTTTATCGTCAATCTGGGCGGGGCCAGGGCCAGCCATGTGCTGGAGCTGATTGAAGAGGTAAAGGCCAGGGTGAGGGCCAGGGCGGGAGTCACCCTTGAAATGGAGGTAAAAGTATTGGGTTGTGACTGAGTGGAGGTATCAGGGTGCAAAAATATATGATTGTGGGCGGAAACCGGCTGCAGGGAAAAGTCAGGGTAAGCGGCAGCAAGAACGCCTCACTGCCCATACTGGCTGCCTGCCTGCTTGGTTTCGGGAAGAGCGTGATACACGATGTGCCGGTATTAAGCGATGTGTCCGTGATGATGGAGGTGTTGCAGTCCCTCGGCGCCAGGGTGGAAAGGAAAGGTTACACGGTCAGTGTCGATACCGGCGATATAGAGTGCTTCGAGGTAAGCGAGGACCTGATGAGGAAGATGAGGGCCTCAAACCTGGTGCTGGGGCCAATGCTGGCAAGGTTTAAAAAGGTTACCATCAGCCACCCCGGGGGTTGCAACATAGGCTCCAGGCCCATGAACATGCATTTGAAGGGCCTTCAGCAAATGGGGGTTAACATCAGGGAGAAATACGGCTTTATTACTGCCGAGACCTCAAGGCTGACCGGTGCTGAAATATACCTGGATATGCCCAGTGTGGGCGCCACTGAAAATCTAATGATGGCAGCGGTTCTGGCGAAGGGGACCACCCTGGTGAAAAACGCCGCCAAGGAGCCGGAAATAGTGGACCTGCAAAACTTTCTCAATCAGATGGGAGCCGACGTAAAAGGGGCGGGCACCGATGTGATAAAAATAAGAGGGGTGGATTCCCTGGGGCCGGCGGAGCACACCGTAATTCCCGACAGGATTGAGGCCGGGACCTTCGCCGTGGCGGCGGCCATTACAGGCGGTGACATACAGATTACAAATGTCATCCCCGAGCACTTTGAGGCGCTTACAGCCAAACTGAGGGAGGCCGGCGCGGAGGTAATACAGTATGAGGACAGCATAAGGGTTAAGGGCGGGCGAAGCCTGAACGCCGTAGATATAAGGACCCAGCATTATCCCGGCTTTCCCACTGATATGCAGCCGCAGTTTATGGCGCTGATGACAGTGGCCAGGGGGACCAGCATTATTTCGGAAACAATATTTGAAAACAGGTTCAAGCACGTCAGTGAGCTCCGGAGAATGGGTGCTGACATAAAGGTCGAGGGGCAGACCGCCATCATAAAGGGTGTCCCCAGGCTGAGCGGGGCGGTGGTGGAGGCCTCGGACCTGAGGGCCGGCGCGGCCCTTGTGCTATCAGCCCTGGTGGCGGATAACGGGACGGTGCTGGAAAACATAGAGCATATCGACAGGGGTTACGAGAAACTGGAAAAGAAATATAGCTCCCTGGGGGCAAGAATTATAAGAGTGCACAGTTAATGTGGACTTTTTTTGGTTTAGTGGGGGACAAGTTAAAAACATGGATTTTATGGTAACCTCCGATAAGCGCGGTGTTGGAGGCAGACCGGGCCGGTAAGCACAGTAAGGGGTTCACCGCGGTGGCCGAAGGGGTGGGGAAACTGGCCCGGGGGAGCCAAGGCGGCCAAGTAGACGGCGGCCTGACCGGCGGGATGGCGCCGGCGTTCAAAGAGCAGACCGGGGGCATGGTAATGTTACTGTGCTGATAACTTATGATGGACAAGTATAAATGGGCTGTTATAATAGTGTTATCAAGCTGATGGCACATGGAAAACCGGTTTGAAAATCTCTTTCGGGAAGTGGTATCTTGGCGGGATCAAGCCGGTACATAAGAAGAAGAAAATCCAGGTCCAATTTCCTTCAGAGTATTTTTTTTGTACTGATTTTCCTGTTGGCTGCATATGTGTTGGCGCGGTCATCATTTTTTGAGGTGCGGGAAATTCGGGTTTCCGGCAACAACTTTCTGAGCCGGGAAAAAATCATTGAGGCCTCGGAAATAAATATTGGACAAAATATATTCAAACTGGACCTGAAGGCTTCCTCTCAGAAGGTAAAGATTATTCCCCTGGTGAAGAATGTGGAAATGCACAGGCGCCTGCCTTCAACTGTTGAAATTGTAGTGGCGGAAAGAAGCCCTCTGGCGCTTTTACCCTCGGAAGCAGGATTCATACAGGTGGATGAAGAGGGTGTATACCTACAAAAAGGGGATATAGCGGCAAATCAGATGCCGGTGATTACGGGGGTGGCGTATGCGCTGCCCGCCCCGGGTGAAAAGATTGCCTCGGGTGAGCTTGACACTGCCCTGGCGGTGGTAAAGGGTCTTCCCGGGGATTTGACGGAGAGGCTTTCGGAGATAAATGTAACAGGGGGACAGGTTGTGCTGTATACCCTGGAGGGTATTCAGTGCCGTCTGGGGCTGCCGGATGATCTGGAGCAAAAGGGCGAGGTCATGTTAAGCATCCTGGGGGGTCTTAAGTCAAAGGGGAAAAGCATTCAGTATATAGACCTTTCATATGCCGGCTCCCCGGTGGTGAAATACGCGGAATGACGGGGGGGATTTTTTTGCAACGCTTCAAGTCTTTTCATGCAGCCATGGTTTTGGTAGGCCTGTTTATGGGTATTTTGCTGGCAGTCCAATTCCGGGTTGCCAGTCAGACCATGAAAACCCCCCAGTTGTACAGGGTGCAGTCAATGGTTACGGAGATTAATCAGGCCAGGGAAGAACGTGACCAAAAGCAGGAACAGGTAAATAAAATGAGGGAGGAACTGGACCGGATAGCGGCCGGCGCCCAACTGGGGCAGATGAGGGACGAGCTGGTGCAGTCACGGATTGAGGCCGGCCTGCTGGGTGTGTACGGCCCGGGTATAGAGGTTACCCTTAACGACAGCAATGCCGAGATAAAGCCGGGTGAAAATCCAAACCTGTATGTGCTTCACGACGAGGATTTACTGAGGGTTCTCAATGAACTCAGGGCGGCCGGGGCGGAGGCGCTGGCCATCAATAACCAGAGAATACTCGCCACCAGTGAAATTCGCTGCACCGGGCCCACCATACTTATTAACAGGAACCAGCGCATAACCCCACCCTTTGTGATCAGCTGTATAGGCAACCAGGATAATCTTATAAACTCACTGAAAATGAGAAACGGTGTCATTGATTACCTTCAGCCCTGGGGGATCAGGGTGGATATAAAGAAGGTGTCCCGTGTGGAGATTCCGCCCTATAACGGAAGCACGGTATTTGAATATGCAGTGCCTGTTCCGGAGGATGAAAAGGCATGAACAAAAAATCAATGTACATCTCTATAAGTGTGGTGACCATAATATTGGGATTTATGCTGGCCATTCAGTTCCGGACCACCAGATATGCGGATCAGAGTGTGCCGGCGGACAGGGCCCAGGAGTTGGTGGCGGAGCAGAGCAGGCTGGAAAAGGATAATGCCAGCCTTGACAGGGAGATTGAGGATCTGTCATACAAGCTGGAACAGGCCAGAAAAGGGCAGTCGGAGGCCGGGTTGGCGGTGGGGGACGAGTTAAAAAAGGCCAAACTGGCGGCAGGGCTGATATCCGTTCAAGGCCCCGGGGTGGAGGTGGTACTGGAAAACCCCTCCTCCCCCAACGGGAAAATGCTGAACTTTATAAGGGACGAAGACCTGCTGAAAATAACCAACGAGCTTAAAGGGGCAGGGGCTGAGGCCATTTCCATCAATGGGCAGAGGCTTATATCCACATCTGAAATACGGCTGGCCGGAAGCTTTATAAATATAAACCTGGAGAGAACAGAGCCGCCCTACCAGATACTGGCCGTGGGTAACCCCGAAAAGCTGAAAAGCTCACTGGAAATCAGCGGCGGGCCGGTTGACTATTTCAGGAACCTGGGGATAGTGGTAAATATCCGGACACACAGTTTGCTGACAGTTCCGGGCTATGGTAAAAGTATACAGTATCAGTATGTCGCAGTGAAAGGATGAAGAAAATGTGGGTAGGGCTATTGCTGGCGGCATTGGGGCTTGTCATTGGAATAGTGTTGGGCCTCAACCTTCCCCTCACCATTCCCCAGGAGTATGCCAAGTACATGTCTGTTGCCGCCCTGGCTGCGTTGGACTCGGTTTTTGGGGGGATCAGGGCCGCCCTGGAGGACCATTATGACAATAAGATATTTATAACCGGTTTTTTCAGTAATGCCCTGCTGGCTGCCGGGCTGGCCTTCATTGGGGAGCGGCTGGGTATAGATCTATATCTCGCGGCGGTGGTGGCCTTCGGTGTAAGGTTGTTTCAGAACCTGGCCATTATTCGCAGACATCTGGTTAATAAAAAATAATTTTCTACTAAAAGGGTATTTGCTGACAATGTTGAATTTTACAGATTAAGTAAGGCTTGGTCTGAGTTTCGTTAAAGGTTCAATGCAAGTGTGCCGAAAGTAAAGGAAGGAAAAGAAATGGAAACTGTAGCCGGCCTGAATATAGGTTCCTCTTATATTGTGGCTGCCGTGGCTGCCGTTTCTGATGAAAGGTCTTCCGTAAAAGGTTTTCCGGCAGGTCTGAAAATGGGGTTTTCCAGGTCCGCCGGCTATCGCAGGGGGGTGGTCACTGATGCTGAGTCCCTGACCCACTCTGTGAAAGAAGCCCTGGAGATGGCTGAAGAAGCCTGCGGTCAGAATGTGGAAGCGGCGTATATCGGCTTTTCAGGCCACACCGTGGAAATAAACAGTATAAAATCAGGAAGTGAGACGGGAAAGGCAAGGCGTATTACGCAGCGGGACGTGGAAAGGAGCAGGCGGCTGGCCCTTGTTTCGGAAATGCCGGCGGACCGCAGGGTGATACAGGTCTTTCCTGTAAAATACATACCGGACGGGATTCCCCGGGCCGGGGATCCGTCAGGGATGGTTTGTTCCGGGCCGGATTTTCAATCCCTTGTTGTCACAGCAGATAATGAACTTATTGAACAACTGGCCGGGGTTGTCCGGGCTGCGGGATTAAGGGCCCTTGATTTTCTTCCATCCCCGCTGGCGGCCGGAGAATCTGTTTTGACCGGGGTTCAGCATCAGTTGGGGGCGTGTGTTGTCGATATAGGCGGTTCATGCACCTCCGTGGTGTTGTACAGGCACGGTTATCCTGCCGGCTATGCGGCTTTGCCGGTGGGAAGCGATCATATTACCAGTGATCTGGCCATATGTCTGAGAACGTCCCTGGAGGCGGCTGAGGAGATTAAAAGGAATATAGGGCTCGGGGGGGCGGACGTGGACAGCGTCATTTCGGTGCCCCGCCTGAGCGGCATAGGTGATAATGAGGTTTCAGCAAAACATGTGGTCAGTATTATAGAGGCCCGGGCCGGCGAATTGCTGGACATGATAGGGTCGGCTGTGGCAGGGCTTTCCGGAGGGTTGAATTTGCCGGGGGGGCTGGTGTTCACAGGCGGGGGCAGCGCTATTAAAGGTTTGGAAAAGCTGGCCTCGGGCCAACTGGGTATGAAAGTGCAACTGGGCCTGTACAACGGTTCGCAAAATACCGGCGTCCGGGACAACGACGGCAAAGGTGCGGGATGCGGGCCGGATACAGGCGTGGAGAGCGCAGTGGGGCTGCTGAAGTATTTTACGGAAAAAAGGCGACGGGCTGAGCAACAGGATGTTCATCAGCCGGCTTCAGGTTTCTGGGGCCGGGTTAAGGGGATTTTGAGAGAACCAAAATGGAAGACAGACAACAAAAAACAAGGGAGGATAACTTAATGCTTGATTTTGAACTCGACCTTGACCAGTTTGCCAATATCAAGGTGATCGGGGTAGGGGGTGGGGGTAACAATGCCGTTAACAGAATGATTACCTCCGGCCTGAAAGGGGTCGAATTCATATCTGTGAATACTGATGCCCAGGCCCTCCAACTCTCCCAGACCACCGTAAGGATACAGATAGGGGCAAAACTGACCAAGGGGCTGGGGGCCGGGGCCAATCCGGAGATTGGACAGAAGGCTGCTGAAGAAAGCCGGGATGAGATAATTAAGTGCCTGAAGGGTGCGGACATGGTCTTTGTCACCGCCGGAATGGGCGGCGGGACCGGCACCGGGGCCGCCCCCCTGGTGGCCGAGGTGGCCAAGGAGATGGGTGCCCTTACGGTGGGCGTTGTTACCAAGCCCTTTACCTTTGAGGGCCGCAAAAGGGCCACTCAGGCGGATTCCGGCATCCAGAACCTCAAGGAGAAGGTGGACACCCTTATCACCATCCCCAACGACCGCCTTTTGCAGGTGATCGACAAGCACACGTCCATAGTGGAAGCCTTCCGCATCGCCGATGATGTGCTCAGGCAGGGTGTCCAGGGGATTTCAGACCTGATAGCGGTTCCGGGGCTGATTAACCTCGACTTTGCGGATGTAAAGACCATTATGAAGGATACCGGTTCCGCCCTGATGGGGATTGGTACGGCGTCAGGGGAGAACCGGGCGGCGGAGGCAGCCAGGGGAGCCATATCCAGCCCATTGCTGGAAACCTCGATAGAGGGGGCCAGGGGGGTGCTGCTCAATATAACCGGGGGCTCATCCCTGGGGCTGTTTGAGGTTAACGAGGCCGCCGAGATTATTGCCCAGGCGGCAGACCCCGAGGCCAATATAATTTTCGGGGCGGTTATAGACGAGAGGCTTGAGGAAGAGGTGCGGGTTACGGTAATAGCTACCGGATTCGATCAGAAGGTGGTCAGGAGAGACCGGGCAACAAGGCCGGATGTTGAGATTAAGTCGTTCAGCGGAAAGGATGACCTGGACATACCGGCGTTTTTAAGAAGAAAATAGAATGCTGCGGAGATAGCGGCGGCAGGAGGCTTATTGCAAATTTATTGTTAAACGGTGTCATGATAACAAGGTAAAAATAAAAACCGCCGACCAAATAATGACAGATATTACCAGCCCTGGCATGTATAATAAATGCCAGGGCTGTACTTTTTCCTTATACAAACTCCTATGTCATATAAATGAAATTACGGCCATATACTTGTGGGAGAACCTCTGGCTGCGGGGGGCCATTATGAATACCACCGTGGTGTACCTGGATAAATTTTTATTGGGCAACCTGCTGGTTGACTGGATTATTCTCTGGGCGGCCGGCAGGCTGGGCAGGATCAGGGTCAAGTACCACCGCCTTTTGCTGGGCGCCATCATCGGCAGCCTTTATTCCCTGGCCCTGTTTTTACCGGGCACGGACAGTCTTTCGCCCTTTTATGTGAAGTTTGTTGTTTCCCTGGTCATGATGCTGGCCGCCTTTGCGCCCGTTTCTCCAAGGATGTTTTTTGCCTGCCTGTTTTTCTTTTATGTTGTTTCCTTTGCGGTGGGGGGTACGGTTATAGGGGTTTCCTACTTTTTGAGCCAATCAGGAGGCATAGCCCGGATGTACAATCTGACCGGCCTGGTGAACAGATACCTGTGGCCGGTTCTGTTACTGGCGCTGGCGGCAGTATGGGCCGGTGTTGACCTTGTACCTGGGTTTTTTAAGGGCAGGAACAGGTTTGAGGCCATGAAGCTGTCAGTGACCATCTATATGGAGGGGCGGGGAATAACAGTCAGGGGGCTGGTGGATACCGGAAACAGCCTGCGCGATCCGGTAACGGGTGAGCCTGTGCTGGTGGTGGAATACGGCGCCATCAAGGATCTTCTCCCGGAACCGATGAGGGTGGAAAACGCATATTCCGGGAACGGGGCTTCAGTTATTGAAAAAATGGCCGGCAGCAGGTGGTCGGGCAGGATCAGGCTGATACCCTTCCGGTCCCTCGGAAATGACAGCGGCATGCTGCTGGGCATAAAGCCGGACCGGATTGAGTTTATCCATGAAAGCCGGGTCAGAAAGGTTGACAGGGTCATTGTAGCCATCCATGGGAAGAAGTTTGACCGGGGTGAAGAGTACAATGCCATTGTAAATCCGGCAGTGCTGGCATGAAAATACGCTTATACTGATGTTTTTATACTGTCGGGAATTCAGAATTCAGAATCCAGAATCCAGAATTTCATGCCCTGACATGGTGTCACTGGGGATGAAGATTAGGGTTATTTTTTAACTGCAGAGCACACGGAGATCACAGAGGAATGGCTGCAAAGGAATACCTTAACCCTTCTGAATTCTGAATTCTGAATTCTGGATTCCGCCGCCGGAACGGTGGCGCCGGCCAAAGGCCGGAATACAGGCGTGGGGGGTATGATCAATGTTGAAGGTATGGCGGTTCAAGCTGACTCTCCGGCTGGCCCTGGTTAAAATCCTAAGGCGCCTGGGTGAAAAGCCTGAAGTATATTATGTCGGAAGCAGTGAGGCGCTTCCCCCGCCCCTTTCCACCGATGAGGAAATATTTCTCATAAACAGGCTTGAGGCTGGAGACGGCGCTGTCCGGAGTGTCCTTATCGAAAGGAACCTGCGCCTTGTGGTTTACATTGCCAGAAAATTTGAAAGCACCGGGGTGGGGATAGAGGATCTTGTTTCCATCGGCACCATAGGACTGATCAAGGCTGTCAACACCTTTGACCCGGCAAAAAAAATAAAGCTGGCCACATATGCCTCCAGGTGCATTGAAAACGAAATACTTATGTACCTCCGGCGCAGCAACAAGACCCGCTCCGAGGTTTCCTTCGATGAGCCGCTTAATATAGACTGGGACGGGAATGAGCTGCTTTTGTCAGACGTGCTGGGAACGGAGAATGACATCATTTACAAATACATTGAAGAAGAGGTGGACAAAAAGTTGTTGCATTTGGCCCTGCAAAGGCTTAACGGGAGGGAGAGAAGGATCATGGAACTGCGCTTCGGGCTCAACAACGGGCTGGAAAAAACACAGAAAGAGGTGGCCGATATGCTGGGCATATCGCAGTCGTATATTTCCAGGCTGGAAAAAAGGATTATAAAAAGGCTCAAAAAGGAGATACACAGGATGGAGTGAGGGCTCATACTGAAAATTTTATTTTGTCAGGACTCAGAACTCAGAACTCAGGACTCAGAATTTTTCGGGCATTCCTTACAAGTTAAGGCAAAGCTCAACCCATTCTGAGTTCTGAGTCCTGAGTTCTGAGTTCTCTCCATCTGGAAAGACGCACCGCCCGCAGGGCGGTTTTTTTACGTATAATCCCCGGTGGCGGGGGTAATAATGAGACATAAGCAATTGCATAAAGTGGAAAAGGTGGGAGCCCCGATGCTCGTTAACAAGGTGGAAATATGCGGCGTTAATACCTCAAAACTCCCCGTACTGACCGGTTCCCAGATGCGTTCCCTCTTTGAAGCAATGCACCGCGGAGATACCAGTGCCAGGACACAGCTGATAAACGGCAACCTGCGCCTGGTATTAAGTGTTATTCAGAGGTTTACCAACCGCGGCGAATATGTCGATGACCTCTTTCAGGTTGGCTGTATTGGACTGATGAAGGCAATAGATAATTTCGACCTGTCTCAGAATGTTAAATTCTCCACCTATGCAGTTCCCATGATTATTGGGGAAATAAGAAGATACCTGCGGGACAACAATCCCATCCGGGTCAGCAGGTCCCTGAGGGACGTGGCCTATAAGGCGCTGCAGGTAAGGGACAGCCTTGTCAACAGATATTCCCGCGAGCCTTCCATAAACGAGATAGCCGGTGAGCTGAAGCTGCCAAGGGAGGATATAGTATTTGCCCTGGACGCCATTCAGGAGCCCATATCTCTTTTTGAGCCCATTTACCATGACGGCGGGGACCCCATTTTTGTGATGGACCAGATCAGTGATGAAAAGAACCACGACCATAACTGGCTGGAGGGCATCTCCATCAGGGACGCCCTGAGAAGGTTGAGCGAGCGGGAAAAACATATACTGACATTGCGGTTTTATGAAGGCAAAACACAGATGGAGGTTGCGGAGGAGATAGGGATTTCCCAGGCCCAGGTTTCCAGGCTGGAAAAAGCCGCCCTCAGCCATATGAGAAAATTCCTGTAAAATTGGCGCGCTGTGGTTTAAATTGGCGGATCGGTGACCAAACTGGTAATATATGGATTACCAGGAGAGATGGTTGATGATTTTTGCCAAATATGTCTGTAAAGTGGCAGCGGTTTTTACGGCGCTGGCTATTATGTTGGCCTGGCCGTGGGCAGGCTGGGAGAAGAGTACTGCATCCGGGGCCTATGACGGAAAACTGATAAGGTTTCACGTGATCGCCAACAGTGATTCACCGGCGGACCAGGCCCTTAAGCTAAGGGTAAGGGACAATGTTGTTCGCGCGATGGAACCGGTTCTTTGCGGTGTGGAGGATATCGAGACAGCCAAGAGGCTGGTGGATCAGAATATTGGAATGATGACCGCAGTGGCCGCTGAAACAATAAGCAGTAGCGGAAGCCACTACCCGGTGAAGGTAATGAGGGGAAATTTTGATTTTCCCGAGAAGACTTATCATATAAGGGACGGGAAATCGGGGGAAACGTCGGACCTAACCCTCCCCGCCGGTAAATATGAGGCTGTGCGGGTTGTTATAGGCAGCGGCGAAGGCGCCAACTGGTGGTGTGTGCTGTTTCCCCCACTGTGCTTTGTTAATCCGGAAACCACGGAAGACATGCCACAGGAGGCACCGGATGCCGGACGGGGGGTGGGGGCCGACCCCGCGGCGCCCGGCTTTCGCTATGACTGGACAGAGCCGGGGCAGGTCCGGGGCGGACCGGTGGTGGAGTACAGGTTCAAGGTTGTGGAATGGTACAGGATTATTAAAGAGGCGATTTGAAGGAGAACTCAGACTCTCATGCCGCATGTTTTGTAGGAATTGGGAATCGGGAATTGGGAATTGGGGGGGGCCCCGCAAGCGGCACCATCAGAAAACGAAAATACAAGGAATGCCCGAACCATTCTGACTCCGACCAATCGGAAATGCTTCTCCGGCTTCTCCGACCAACCGGAAATGCATCTTGGCCTCTCCGACCGGACGGAAATACATCTCCGGCCAATTTTCAGTTCATTAACCGGACAGTTCGTCATATAGATAGAGTAGTCATCCATGTAATTTCTATTCTGAGTTCTGAGTTCTGAGTTCTGACAAATTATTATCATCAGTATAAGCAAACGGGAGGTTTCCGGAAAATGGTGAAGATTTCCGACCTCAGGGTCAGGGAAGTGGTAAATGTTATGGACGGCAGGCGGCTGGGGCCGATAAAGGACATAGAAATAGATCTGGATGAGGGCAGGATAAGGTCTATTGTTCTTTCATTTCCCGGTGCAAGGTTTATTGGCCTTTTCTCCAGGGAAAATGAAATTGTGGTGCCCTGGGAAAAGATAATCAGGATAGGTGTGGATGTGATACTTGTGGAATTGACCTCTTCCGGCGAGGAGCGCTCCGGCTACTATAACAACCGCGACAAACCTTTTTAGATTATGTCAAGTCTGTAAATTATGGAAAAATTAAAATTATTGCATCAAAGAGGAGGAATTTCTCCTTTTTTTTTATTATTGGCCGGCTTTTCCTTTTTGTAATTAAGCCCAATATATAGTATAATCCTTTTGTTGCTAATACCATATAGTGTTATATTTAAAAATTAATTATATGGGCGGTGTATAATTTGAAGTGTCCTTATTGTGGCTATGATGACAGCAGGGTGCTTGATTCCAGGCCGGCGGAGGACGGTAATTCAATCCGGCGCAGGAGGGAGTGCGGGGGTTGCCTCCGGCGTTTTACAACCTACGAGAGAATTGACGAAATTCCGCTGATGGTGGTGAAAAAGGACGGCAGAAGGGAGCCCTTTGACAACAAAAAACTCCTTTCCGGTCTCGCCAAGGCCTGCCAGAAGAGGGAGGTTTCCATGGAAAACCTGGTTGCCGCCGCCAATGATATTGAAAGGGACCTTCGCAACACACTGGAGCCGGAGGTCAGCAGCAGGGAAATAGGGGAAAAGGTGATGGAGTACCTGCGCCGGCTGGACGAGGTGGCCTATGTGAGGTTTGCCTCTGTATACCGTGAGTTTCGTGATGTCAGGGGCTTTTTGGGTGAGATAGAAAAGCTGATGGGAGTGGAGCGGGAAAATAACGGGGGAAAAAGCTGATTTCCCCGGGTCCTGCTTTTGTTGTTTTTTGTGATTATGTGCAAGGAGGCGTTCCAGTGTTCAAGGTAATAAGAAAGAGGGACGGGCGGGAAGTGCCCTTTGACGAGACCAAAATCACCGATGCCATTTTTCAGGCCGCCATGTCGGTGGGCGGTGAAGACCGGCAGACTGCGATGGAGTTAACCATTGAAGTGCTGAAGATGCTGAAGAAGCTGTATAATGGCAATGTTTTCGGCGTCGAAGAGGTCCAGGACGTGGTGGAAAAGGTGCTTATCGAGGCCGGCCATGCCCGTACCGCCAAGGCTTATATTCTATACAGGGACAGGCGGACCCGCATCAGGGACGCCAAGGGTGACCTGATGGACGCGGTGGAGGAGATACTGGAGGAAACAAACCGCGAAAACGCCAATATAAGCAACTCCCCGTCGGCCAAAATGCTCCAGATAGCCAGCGCGGCCAGCAAGAAGTATTATCTGACCAGGCTTATCCCCGAGGAGATGTCCCAGGCGCACCTGCGGGGCGATATTCACATTCACGACCTCGACTTTTACGGAAAAACCCTCACCTGCGTTCCGGATTTTGAATACACCTTGATTCGGGATGCTCACGGGGATGTGCGCAGGGTCAAATTTGAGTTTTTTGATAAGCTGATGTCGCAATTCCGGGAACAGGTAAATCGTCAGGAAGGCTATGAAGTTTTGGAGGTTTCAGGTTATCAAATATTAGGGCGTACAGGCTGGACCGGTATTAATAAAATTATGCGGAGAAAACTTGCGCCCGGGGAAAATCTTTATCGCATCAAGGTCAGAAAGGGTTTGCCGGTACATCTGACAGGCAAGCACAAGGTTCCGGTTATACGTAATGACCGGGAGTTGTTGCTGCCGGTATCGGAGATTATGAAAGGTGATCGGCTGCTGCTGGCCAGACAGGAATTTGATTCCGATTATGAAATACCTGTGCTGGACATGCTTGTGGCCAAACGTTCAGAGATACCTTATGGGATCACCATAAGGAATGCCCAAAAGCTCGTTTATTGGTTGAAATATAATTATGACGACTTTAACTTCAAGCTTACGGTTGGCGCCAGGCAAAGCGTTAAGGGTGGATGGATGCTGAGCGGAGAAGAGTATGCAGCTATTGCAGAGAAATATTATATACCTTACGAGGTAAAAAAACATCTTACAATAACTACCAGTAAGGGAAGTAAGACACTGCCCGCTTATTTACCGATTACTCCGGAGCTTTTTAAACTGGTAGGATATATATTGTCGGAGGGGCATATAAATATTTCCTCATCCGGAAGATCAATAGCTATTATTAACTTTAATGAAAGTATTCAGAAGGATATAGATAGATGTGTTAAAGATGTTTTCAATGATAAAACAACTATAATCTATACAGACAGGAGCAAGTCAAAACAGAAAGGGCGTATGCTTAACGGGGCAGTATATATAGCTTTCCTGCAGAATGTTTTAAACCTTAAATTAAATGCCGGCCAAATGGATATTCCGGATGTTATAAATAACAGCCCAATTCATATGAAGTCATATTTCCTGCAAGGCTTGTTTGATGGTGACGGTTATTTTGGAGATAAAAGAATTAGTTATTCAACGGTTTCTCAAAATTTTGCCCAAAAACTTATATTGATGCTGCAAGGGATGGGTATTTCCTCTTCTTATCAGGTGCTGTCCTCAATGGGAACGCCGGTGGTGGTAAATGGAGTGGAAGTCACCCGGCGCAATTATGATACCCATGTTGTCAATATACTTGATGTGGATAATATAAAGAGATTTTTGAGTAAGGTAAAAACATTCAAGGATCAGGAAAAAACAAGGGATTATGCCTTTACGACACCTGGTAGGAGATTAAATCCTCAGGATGTAATGTCTGTTGATGAGGTAACAGGATATGACCGCTATGTGTTTGACCTTGAGACAACGGAGCATTGGTTTACCGTAAACGATTATGTGGTGCATAATTGCATTCAGATCCCCCTGGGCAGGCTGTTGGCGGATGGTTTCAACACCGGCCACGGCTATATCCGGGTGCCCAAACGACCCACCTCGGCCACGGCGCTGGCGGCCATAATTTTGCAAAGCTCACAGAACGATATGCACGGCGGGCAATCCTTTGCTTTTTTTGACCGGGACATGTCCCCGTTTGTGGAAGACGCCGACGACTTTGAGACTTACCAGGCTATGGAGGCCTTGATATACAACCTGAATTCAATGCACAGCAGGGCGGGGGCACAGGTGCCGTTCAGCTCTCTCAATGTGGGGACCGAGACCGGGGAGCCCGCCAGGCGGGTGGTGCGCAACCTTCTCCTGGCCTATGAGGCCGGCCTGGGCCGCGGTGAGAACCCTATTTTCCCCAATATCATTTTCAGGGTTAAAAAGGGTATCAACCTTGAGCCGGGAGATCCCAACTATGACCTTTTTCAGTTAGCCATCAAGGTGGCCTCCAAGCGGCTGAATCCAACCTTCAGCTTTATGGACTCCTCCTTCAACAGGGAGTACGGTGACCAGGTGAGCTATATGGGCTGCCGCACCAGGGTGATGGCCAACCGGAGGGGGCCGGTGGTTACCGATGGAAGGGGGAACCTGTCCTTCACCACCATAAACCTGCCCAGGGTGGCTATAAGGGCCGAAAGGGATTTGAACAAATTTTACCGTTACCTGTCCGATATTATGGACCTTGCCATTAAGCAGCTCTATCACCGTTTTACAGTGCAGGCCAAGCTTAAAGTGAAGGACATGCCCTTCGTTATGGGGCAGGGCCTGTATATAGGTTCAGGCGACCTGAAGCCGGATGATCCCATCGAGTCGGTTATTGTCAACGGCACCCTTTCGGTGGGCTTTATCGGACTGGCCGAGGCACTGGTGGCGCTGACCGGCCGCCATCACGGGCAGAGCGAGGAATCCCTGAGGCTGGGGCATGAGATAGTTTCCCTCATGCGCAGGAAGATAGACGAGGCGTGCGAGGAATACGACCTCAATTATACCCTGCTGGCCACCCCCGCCGAGGGCCTCAGCGGGAGGTTTGTCAGGCTGGACCGCAAAGAGTTCGGCATTATACCCGGAGTTACCAACAAGGACTACTATACCAACTCATTCCATATACCGGTGGGGTTTTCCATCAACAGCTTTGAAAAGATAGGCATTGAGGGACACTTTCACAAATACTGCAATGCCGGGCACATCAGCTACGTGGAAATGTCGTCGCCGCCTCAGAACAACCTTGAGGCCATGGAGGCCATCATCCGGCACATGGCGGCCAGCGATATGGGCTACGGCGCCGTCAATTTCCCGGTGGATTTTTGTACAGGCTGTAATCTGCTGGGAGTTATCAATGAAGCCAGATGCCCCTCCTGCGGGTCGGCTAACATTCGGCGGGTGAGGCGTATAACCGGATACCTGAGCACTGTGGACCGGTTTAATGACAGCAAGGTATCGGAGCTGAATGACCGGGTGCCCCATGATTTGTCCTCCCGGGTATAAAGGGAATCAATGGCGCCACAGTGATGGCGGGCCGGACCCGCTTTAACAGCTGTCCGGCCTGCCTTATCACTGTTTTACCTTCACCGGGTTGGTAGTCATGCCGGTGCGGCGGATTACGGCTTCCACCCGGACTTCCACCTGGACATCCGGGTATAGTTCCTTCCAATTGTTTTTCATTTCTTTCCACTGGCGGGGGTATTTGCGGTGCACCGCCTCGCCGAAACCGAACACGTCCAGACGGTATTCCCGCTGGGCCTTGTCCAGGGCGGACCGGATTTCATCCTTGATGGCCCCGGCCAGCAGATTCTCCATCTCCTTAATTGTGTCCGGCGAGCTGATGTTGGGATTGCCGCCGGTTTCCGCCAGACTGCTGTCCTCTTTGACGGTTATCTCCATATAAACCTGGCCGTCCCTTATTTCCGGTTTCAGCTTTGTTTTTTCCCTGATTATTTCCAGGCTGGCCAGCTTTCCCTGCTGGCCGGGAACCGGTATTTCAATGCTTCCCCCTTTGACCTTGCCCAGCACCCATAGCAGTCCCCGGCTTTCCCTGGCGTTCAGCCGGCCGGCCATTTTGTCCCCCCTGAAAAGGGCTGTTCCGTTTATTTTTATATTCATGTGCGGTTCGGATATCAGTCCCTCGGACAGTCTGTTTTTATGCTCCTCGGTACTGGAGGGGTTCGATATCCTTTCAACAATGGCTGTATAGGGGGCGGTGGTTTCGCTGTCCATTTTTTCCAGAAACTCCCCCAGGCGCAGGGGGGCGTACTGGGATGTCAGGTGGCGCTCTTCAATAATGCCCTGAATTCTCTGGGCCGGGGTGGTTTCCAGCCGGCCGGGCTCGTCCAGCAACTTCCTCAGGTCTCCCTTTCCCACCAAAAGCCAGGTGGTCCGGCGGATCTGGGGATTGCGGTCCAAAAAATCGAGAATATCCTTGAGACCCCGTTCCCGGGCCAGATTTTCGGAAAATATTATTTCCTGATTGTGGGCGAAAAAAAGCTGCCTTGGAGTTTGTTTGGAAAGCTGGCGAAAGGCCTCGAAAAGGCTGTCAGCCTCGATGGTCCGGTTGCGGTAGGGCTTGTTTCCAATCACCCCGCCCGAGATTGTCCCCCCTGCTGTTCCCTTACCCAGGCCTGCCGGGTTGACGTTTTGCACGGTTACCCGGATGCGTCCGTTGGGGGCCGTGTCAATGGCGGTGGCCAGCACCAGGCCCAGTTGTTCCACCTCTCTCCTGTCCCAGCAGGATGGCTGGGAGACTGCCAGCAAAAGTATAATCAGTGTCAGCGCTGCTCTTTTCAGGAGCTTGCCCGTTGTTTTTTTTACCGTCACGGCCGTCCTCCTTTGGGAGGTCCGGGCTTTTGGCCGGGGGCCTGGCGCCGGGGGTTGGGGCCCGCAACCTCCACCGGTCTGGTGCGCATGGCCCACCAGGGCGCCCTCACCAGCACATCTTTCAGGTCCTTGAGGTGGAGGGGCGCCAGGGAGGACAGGTAGGGCACCCCGAAGGACCTGAGTCCGGCCAGGTGAATGAGTAAGGCCAGTATCCCCGCCATTACGCCGAACAGTCCCAGTGTGGCGGCCAGAAGCATCATGGGAAAGCGAAGCAGGCGCATGGAGACGGAAACGCTGAAAACCGGGTTCATGAAGGATGCTATTCCGGTCAGGGCCACAACAATGACCATGAGCGAGGAGACTATTCCGGCCTGTACGGCGGACTGCCCAACCACCAGGGCGCCCACTATGCTTACCGCCTGGCCCACCGCCCGGGGCAGGCGGATGCCCGCCTCCCGGAGGGCCTCAAAGGTCAGTTCCATCAGCAGGGCCTCCAGGGCGGCCGGAATGGGCACCCCTTCCCGGGAGGCCGCCAGGCTTATCAGCAGCCTGGTGGGGATCATCTCCTGATGGAAGGTGGTAATGGCTATATAAAGAGAGGGCAGCAGCAGGGACAGGGCAAAGGCTGCGTACCTCAGCCAGCGAATGGCTGTGCCGATAATAAAATTCTGATAGTAGTCATCCGGCGCCTGCAAAAAAGAAATAAGCGATGCCGGGGCCACCAGTGCAAAGGGTGTGCCGTCGGTGAGTATGGCCACCCTTCCCTCCAGCAGATTGGCGGCCACCTTGTCCGGCCTTTCGGTGTATATTGTCTGCGGGAACGGGGAGTATGGGTTGTCCTCAATAAATTCTTCAATATACCCGCTTTCCAGTATTCCGTCCACATTGATCCTGTCCAGACGGCTTTTTACCTCGGCCACCAGTCCGGGGTCGGCCAGTCCTTTTATATAGGCGACGGCTACCCTGGTGCAGGTGACTGCGCCGATGTTCATTTCCTCAAAAACAAGATTTGGGCTCTTGAGCCTCCTGCGGATCATGGATATGTTAATGCGCAGGGTTTCTACAAATCCCTCCTTGGGGCCGCGGATCAGCATCTCGCTGGTGGGCTCGCTGGTTTGCCTGATCTGCGGGCCCACTACGTCCACCATCAGCGCCGTGTCCCGGCCGTCTGTGAAAAGCGCGGCACAGCCGTTGAATATATTGTCCACCACGTCATCCATTGTGCGCATTTCCCTGTAACCCGGTGCGGTTATGATCAGGTTTTTCACCAGATCCAGAATATTTCCCCCGGGCGGGAGTGAGGATGCGTTGGAATCCAGCATGAGCGGCCTGGTTATCTGGTCGCCCAGCAAATCTTTATCAACCAGGCCTTCCAGAAAAACCAAAGCCATTTCGGTTTCCGGTGAAATACCCGGCCTGAATCTGCGTATAGTAACGTCCGGGCTTGTTCCCAGCAAATATTGCAGCAGATCCAGATTGGCATCCAGTCTGGGTGATACGGGCGTATTTTTAAGTTCACCGTGGAAGACGGGGGAATCTCCATGCGACGGTGAATTCCCCCCGCTCCTTGATGCCGGTTTCCGTGGCGGCCTCTTTTTGATGATTTTAAAGGGAAGGCGGACCATTGCATGCCTCCGGAAAATTATTTTGGTGTTATAATGTCCGCCACGGGTTTTATTTATATTGGCCGGTATAAAAATGGGGGGTGGATGAGCAGCCTTGTTTGCAGGATTGATACATTAAAAAGGACTTGCGGAACAGTTGAAGAATAAACAAAGAATCAGTTTTTGTTCTGTTGGGCTGGGAAAGGGCTTTTTTGAGCCGCATCATTTTCAGGGTGGTGTTTCATGTGGATAGAATACGAATAGCCGGGGTGGCCGGGGAAAGTGTTGTGGACGGCCCCGGCATTCGCTATGTGGTGTTTTGCCAGGGCTGCCCGCACCGGTGCCCGGGGTGTCACAACCCGGAAACCTGGGACCCGATGGGTGGCTATGAAGCTGAGATTGGTGAACTGGTGGACGGGATAAGAAAAAACCCCCTGCTTAAAGGGGTTACCCTTACCGGGGGGGATCCCTTCATGCAGGCGGCCCCGGCGGCTAAACTGGCCCGCGCGGTAAAGGAAATGGGAAAAGACGTCATCGTTTATACCGGCTATACCTGGGAGCAGTTGCTGGAAAGGGTGGAAAAAGATAATGGGGTAAGGGCTCTTCTCGAAAACGCGGACATAATTGTTGACGGGCCCTTTATCAAAGAACAGCGTGACCTGAGACTGGTCTTCAGGGGTTCCTCAAATCAACGGGTAATTGACGTCAGGTCCTCCCTGGCGGCCGGAAAGCCTGTGCTGGTCCAGTGGGGATAGAAAAGCTTATACTGAGTGAAATTTTGGTCAGAACTCAGGAACTCAGAACTCAGGACTCAGGAGGGTTTGGGCATTTCTTGCAGCCTGAAACTTCGCGCCGTTTGCGCTATGCGCCTGGTAGAAGTTGGTTTTTATAATCTTTACCGCCCAAAGGGCGGTTTTTTGATCATTAAGGAATGCACATCTATTCTGAGTTCTGAGTTCTGAGTTCTGAGTTCTGAGTTCCTGCCGTCTGTCAGGACGGCACCGCCCGGAGGGCGGTTTTTTGTTCCCTTTTGCTCCTGAGTTTCATATGATGAAATATCAATATGACTCTTAAAAGGAGGTGCCGTAATTGCCTCAGTATTATACGGTTCAATATGGAGATACCCTTACTGCCATAGCCGGTAAAACGGGGACTTCGGTGCAGAACCTTATCGCTTTAAATAACATTGCCAACCCCGATTTAATATATCCCGGCCAAACTCTCCTGGTAAGCCTGGAGGGGGAGGGCGCCGTTGGGGGGAGTGAAAACAGCAAGGAAATAAACGGCCTGTTATATGTGCTGAACACCAATAAGAAAACATACAGCCGGGGAGAGCGGGTCACCATTACACTTACCAAGTCAAACGTCTCAAACAGACCTGTGACGCTGTTTTATAACACCACGCAGAGATATGACTTTACCGCGGTGAGGGCCGATGGAACAGAGGTGTGGAGGTGGTCGGAAGACCAGTCTTTCGGACAGCAGACTTCAACTGTGACACTCAGGCCGGGTGAAACCCGGGTGTATACCGCCACCTGGAATCAGCGCAACCGGCAGGGTAATCTGGTGGTTCCCCAGACTGTCAGCATAAGGGGCTATAACACGGCCCGGGGATTTAGAAACAGTTATGTTTCAACTGATATTGTGATAACCCGTGCGGGAACAACTCCACCTCCAACCACCGCCCCGCCGGCGCCGGCTGAATGCCGGCCGGGTGTCAATCTGCTGAGAAACGGGGATTTCGAGTCCTGGCCCAATCCGGAGGCGCCGCCGCCATACTGGCAGGGGTCCAATGTTTCCCGCCTGGAGCTTATACGGCATCAGGGCCTTTATTCAGCGAGACTGGGCAACAACCCCGGTCGGAGCGCAAGGCTTACACAAACAGTTGCCGCGTCCGGCGGCAGGATATACCGGTTGTCCTACTGGGTTAGGGAGGTGCCTCAGGCGCCATACGGGAGCAATTTCCAATTCAGGGTGAGGATGCTGTTCTACAATGCGGCCGGTCAGCTTGTGGGGACAGCAGATCCCGAGTACAGTGAGGATTATATTCCTGAAAACTTTATTCAATTCAGCTTTACCAGCGGATTAACCCCTGCCGGAACCGCAAGCGCCGAGGCGCGCTTCCTTTTTACCCCCCTTTCAGGGAACAATAACTCCGTTTCACTGGACAATGTGTTTTTGGAGTGCCTTAGATAACCATTGATGTAATGAATATGGCGGGAAGCGTTGAGTAAGAAAGCCTGCCGCGCTGCGGCGGCGTAAATGGTGGCCAGCCGTGAGACGCCGGGCGCCGGAACGGAAGCCGTTTTACCTCCGGCCAAATGGCGGCAAGTCTGATGACTGAACACTGACGATACTCGTCTGAACAGCCCCGCATCCGTAACTTTATGAATGGCCGCGGTATTCGATTATACATGTTTAATTGCCTTCTAAGTAGGATTCTCCCGGGAAGGCTTTTGTTTTGCCATCAGACCGGAGGTTGGCCTTTCAAACCCGGGGAAAGGACAGTACACCTGAAAAGCTTGCCATTATTGAATTTGAACCTGTATATAAACCTGCGTTAGCCTGTTGTTTCGTGGGTGTTTGATATGTTTTTTATTTTGAAGAGTAATTTTTCATGTGGATTCCATAAAAAATAGTGTAAAATAGAGTCAATAAATTAAGTTTTTTGCAATATGTTCCCCAGTGTTTTTACCTGGACGGATGGGGGGAAAGTGAGGGTTTTAGCCATGGCATTAACTTTACTGAATAGAATAATGCAGTCTTCACCCATACCCATCTACGTTTTGCAGGACGGTTTTTTAAAGTTGGTTAACCATAAAATGGTTGAGCTGACCGGTTATTCTGCAGAGGAATTGTGCCGGATGTCCTTTGCCGATCTTATTCATCCGGATGACCGGTCAAGGATTGTGGGAAATGTGCTGAGTCGCATTAAAGGCGAAACGGTGCCCGATGAATATCAGTTTAAAGCAATAGATCGCAACGGTAAAGTTTACCATGTCAGCGGTGCCTACACGATTATTGACTATTACGGGCGGCCTGCCATACTGGGCCAGATAATTGATATCACCCAATTAAAGCAGATAGAGGTTAAGCTGAGGGAAAGCGAACAGAGATACCGCGCTATTCTTGATACAATAGAAGACGGGTATTTTGAGGTTGATATAGAGGGGAAAATACTGTTTGCCAATGATTCCGCCTGCAGAATTTTCGGCGGTACTTTGAAGGAACTGAAAGGAAAGAGCTACAAGGAATTAATCGCCGGTGAAAACGCCAAAAAGGTATTTAAGGTATTTAACAGTGTATACCTGACCGGAATTCCCACCAAAATATTTGATTACGATATTATAACAAAAGACGGTGTGCCAAAGTCCATTGAGTCTTCTGTAGCCCTGGTCAGAGACCCGGATGGACAGCCTGTCGGATTTTGCGGCATTGTGCGCGATATTACCGACCGGAAGAAGGTGGAGGAAGCTCTCCGCAAGAGCGAGGAAAAATACAGGGAATTATATGAGAATGCCTATGATATCATTTATATCCATGATATGCAGGGAAACCTTATTTCGATGAATGGCGCAGCGGTAAAAACCTATGGCTATTCATTACAGCCCGGCCTTAATATTGACCGGATAGTGGCCCCGGAGTACATGGCTATTGCTGAAAGGAATATAAGGCTTCAGCTAAGGGATAATATCGCCCGGGCCAATCCCTACGAATTGCTTACCTTTACAAAAGACGGCCGGCCTGTCTGGGTTGAGGTAAGCACGCGGCTGATCCGGGAAGGGGGGCGCCCTGTAGCCGTGCAGGGGGTTGCCCGTGATATCACTGACCGCAAAAGGATGAAGGAAGCGCTGGAGAGGAGTGAAAGGCTTTTTAGGTCATTGATAGAGAATGCCTCGGACATTGTTCTGCTGCTTGACTATACAGGCAATATACGCTATGCCAGTCCATCTTTCAAAAGGATCGGCGGATACAATCCCGAAGACGTGGAGGGGAAGAGCGCATTTTCCTTTGTTCACCCAAACGATGTGGAAAGTCTTCTGGAGCTGTTCGCAAGGGAAATAAAGCACCCCGGGGTTACCATCCAGAGGGAATTCCGTTATTTGCACAAGGACGGTTCATGGCGCTATGTTGAGGTTACGGGTAAGAATATGGTGGACGACCCCGTGGTGGAAGGGGTTATTATAAACGGGCGTGATATTACTGAGCGCAAGATGATGGAAGAGGCCCTCTGCAGGGAAAAGGAACGGCTTGCCGTTACCCTTTCCAGCATAGGTGATGCGGTTATCGCCGTGGAGAACGACACCAGGGTGGTTATGATCAATCAGGTGGCTGAGAATCTTACCGGCTGGAAGCAGTCTGAGGCGATAGGACGTCCCCTGAAGGATATTTTCCATATAGTCAACGAATATACCCGGGAAGAGGTTGAGAGTCCGGTTTACAAGGTTCTTTTAAAGGGAAAGGTTGTGGGGCTGGCCAACCACACCGCCCTCATCGCCAGGGACGGGACCGAGCGCTCAATTGCCGACAGCGCCGCCCCCATACGGGATGCCTCGGGCAAAATACTGGGCGTAATACTGGTTTTCAGGGATGTTACCGAGGAAAGAAGAAGGGAAGAGGCCCTCAGGGAAAGTGAGAAGAACCTGCGGCGGATTACCGACAATATGCTGGATATAATCAGTGAGGTTGATGAGAATATAACCTTTAAGTATGTCAGTCCCTCTCATCTATCAATTTTTGGCTATGATCCCGATGTAATGATTGGCAGAAATATTTTTGAGTATTTGCACCCGGACGACCTGGACAAGGGCAGGGAATCGTTTAAAAAGGTGATGAGGGATGCGTCCCCCGGAAGGGTGGAGCTTCGCTACAAGCATGCCGACGGGCACTACTTATGGCTGGATACGGTGTACAATCCGCTGGTTGACGAATTTGGCAGGGTTTATGGCGCTGTGCTGGGCAGCCGGGAGGTTACCGACCGGAAGCTGGCCGAGGAGAAGATAGTATTTCAGGCCTCTCTTCTTGACCAGGTGCGGAACGCAGTTATTGCCACGGACCTTGACGGGAAAATAGTGTATTGGAACAGGTTTGCCCAGTCATTATACCAGTGGCGGTCGGAAGAGGTCGTGGGGAAGAATTTCATTGAAGTAATCGTACCGGAATTTAACCGGGGTAAAGCCCGTGAATTTAACCTGTCGCTGCTGAAAACCGGCTACTGTGAATGTGAGTTGGCGGTTGTGCGGAAAGACGGGAGTATTTTTCCGGCACACCTGGTCAATTCCCTGCTGAAAGACGCTGACGGGGTCCGGGCCGGCTATGTCAGTGTAAGCACGGATATCTCGGAGCGGAAGCTTGTGGAAGAGCAGCTCAAATACTTAAGCCTGCACGACCCGCTCACCGGGCTTTACAACCGGGCTTACTTTGAAGAGGAGATGCGCCGCCTCAAGGTGGGCCGGCAACATCCGGTAAGCATAATAGTTACTGATGTGGACGGTCTGAAACTGGTCAACGATACCATGGGCCACGATGCCGGCGACGCGCTTCTTATTGCCACCGCCGGTATCCTCAAGGAATCCCTGCGTGAGGGCGACGTTGTATCCAGAATCGGCGGAGACGAGTTTGCCATTCTTCTTCCAAATAGTGATGAAGCAACAGTGCAGGGTGTATGCGAAAGGATACGTAATTCTCTGTCAAAATACAACACGGATAATCAGTCTCCGCCCCTCAGCATATCAATAGGCTGTGCCACAGGGAGCGATTCCTCCGTCAGTATAGACGTTCTCTTTAAAGAGGCCGACAATAATATGTACCGGGAAAAGCTGCACCGCAGCCAGAGTATAAGGAGCTCAATAGTACAAACCCTGATGAAAGCTCTGGAGGAAAGGGACTTTATCACCGAGGGTCACGCTGAGCGCCTGCAGGACCTGGTGGTGGACCTGGCCAGGAAGATAGGGCTGCCTGACCGCAGCTTGTCCGACCTTCGCCTGCTGGCCCAGTTCCACGATATCGGCAAGGTGGGTATATCCGATAATATTCTTTTCAAAAAAGGCCCCCTGACGCCCAGGGAAATTACAGGGATGCAGCGCCACTGTGAAATTGGCCACCGCATAGCCCAGTCGGCCCCGGACATGGTACATATAGCAGACTGGATATTAAAGCACCACGAGTGGTGGAACGGAAGGGGATATCCACTGGGTCTCAATGGGCTTGATATACCGCTGGAGTGCCGCATACTGTCCATTGCCGACGCCTATGACGCCATGACCAGTGACCGCCCTTACCGGAGGGCCATGTCCCACAAGGAGGCGGTGGAGGAGTTGATGAGATGTGCCGGGACGCAGTTCGACCCGGAACTGGTGAATGTTTTCCTGGAAGTGATAGAGAAGAGGAGAAAGAACTGAGAAAGCTTATACTGATATTCTTATTCTGTCAGAACTCAGAACTCAGAACTCAGGACTCATGACTCAGAATGTTCCGGGTATTCCTATTCTGAAAATTACTGATTCTGATTGAATTCGTTATCGGGAGACAGAAGCCAGGAGCAGGAGCAAGAAGGGTTTAGAAGTTTCATTGGTCCATATTTTCATTACTTATGGTGCCACTTTAAAGTGGCATGGGGGTCTGGATTCTGGATTCCTGACCCGGGATTCATTAAGTAAAAACAGCTGAAGGGATTGTTGACAAAACTATATTTTTAAAGCAAAGAGGCGTCTGAGAAACCCAAAATTTTAAGGTTTACCAGGCGCCTTTCTTTCTATGGATCCCGGTTGGGGTGTGTATTACACAGAAATGAACCTCACTAAAGCACATAAGGAATGCAACTTATTCTGAGTTCTGAGTCCTGAGTTCTAAGCCCTGAGTCCTTGCTACAGTTACGGCGCCGGCCGAAGGGCGGCAATCAGTGTCCGCAGGAACCGCAGTTGGAGGACGAGCAGCTGCTGCATCCGCCGCCGGACCCGCCTATGTCACCATTGTCGGTACCCTTGGCGGAAAAACCGCTCATGACCCTGGACGGGCCGCTTTTACCGCACTTGGGGCAGGACAGATTCTTCCCGCTGTCTCCCATGCAGCACAATTTTTCAAACCTCTCACCGCAGGATCCGCATTTGAATTCATATATAGGCATATCAGACCCTCCCGGACGATATAGAATATGGATTTCCTCAATTAAGATTACGCATTTTGAGTTCTTATGTCAAGGAGGGGGAAGGAATTATAGGCGCCGGGAAGGAATAAAACCATATCAGAAAGTTAAAGGAGAACGGTTATGAGAATAAAATTTTTGGGAGCTGCCGGTACCGTAACAGGGTCCTGTCATCTAATCGAGGCGGGATCTACACGCGTTTTGGTGGACTGCGGGATGTTCCAGGGGTCAAGGGTGTACAGGGAGCGTAACTACCAGAGATTTTCGGTTGATCCGTCCACTGTTGACTGCATTCTGCTTACCCATGCCCATATTGACCACAGTGGTCTGATACCCAAAATTATAAGAAACGGGTTCAGGGGCAAGGTATACGCCACTTCTGCAACCACTGACCTCTGCTCTGTGATGCTGCCGGACAGCGGCTACATACAGGAGATGGAAGTGGAAAGACTGAACCGGAGGAACAGGAGGTCCGGAAAGCCGCTGCTTTCACCCATTTACACGGCCGATGACGCCATAAACAGCCTTCGCTTTTTTGAAAAGGTAAATTATAACGATATGCTGGATCTGACTCCGGAAATTAAAGCCAGGTTTATCAGCGCCGGACACATACTGGGCTCCGCCATGCTGGAAATATGGGTGCGGGGGGGCGCCGGGCAGACCAAGTTTGTTTTTACCGGCGATCTGGGGGGCAGGAACAATCACTTTGTGGGGAATCCGGCGGTGGTTACCGAGGCGGACTACCTGATCATGGAGTCAACATACGGCTCACGGCTGCATGGGGATAATGCCTCCAAAAGAAAGGAAATACTGTACGATGTTCTTTGGGAGACATACCACAAGGGAGGCAACCTTATTATTCCGGCCTTTGCGGTGGAAAGGACCCAGGATTTGCTGTACGACATTAACCTGCTGTTCAGGGAAGGGCGCTTTCCCCATATGGACATATATATAGACAGCCCCATGGCAATTGCGGCCACAGAGGTTTTTAAGAATCACCAGAGCATTTTTGACAGTGAGGCCAGGTCGATGATGGGAGGCGACTTTAACCCGTTTGACATGCCCATGCTAAAGTATTCCAGGACAACAGAGGAGTCGGTGGCGCTGAACGATATAAGCGGCGCTGTAATAATATCGGCCAGCGGCATGTGTGATGCAGGAAGGATAAAGCACCACCTGCGGCACAATTTATGGAGGCCGGAGAGTACGGTGCTGTTTGTGGGATTCCAGGCACAGGGCACAAAGGGGAGGCAAATACTGGACGGGGCGAAATTTGTCCGTATTTACGGGGAGGAAATCAAGGTGCAGGCTGACATAAGGGAAATAGACGGCTATTCTTCCCATGCCGATCAGGGTGAGCTGTTGGAATGGCTGGGCAATTTCCATGAAATGCCGGGGAATATCTTTTTGGTGCACGGGGAGCAGGAGTCCGCCTCCACCCTTGCCGGCCTGATTAAGGAGCGTTACGGGGCGGAGCCGGTTATTCCGCAGTGGCTGGATTCATATGAAATAACCCCGGGCATCAACTTTACCGAGGAGCAGTTGCTGCAGGCCAATGCCGCCGTGTCCGCCAAACTTCAGCAGTTGCTTGAGACCGGGATTGGACAGGATAACTATAATGACATTATGAAACGTCTGAACGAACTCAACGGGCTGATCGAAAGGCTGAGCAAAAAAGAGACGGCATGATTAAGCCGGGGGGGGGGGGGGTAATGCTTGTCCGGTTACAGTATAATTAAGGACGGCGGTATAAAATATCTGTCCTTTGATATATTTAACAGTACCGGTATGGTGGACCACGCGTTCACCACGCGTGCCGGCGGGGTGAGCACAGGCCCCTTTGGGGAAATGAACCTGGCCGCCCATGTGGAAGATAGCCCCGAAGCCGTGCTGGAAAACAGGAAAAGGGCCTGCGCTGTCCTGGGCAGGGGCCTTGGGGACATGGTTTGCGGGCAACAGGTTCACGGGGCCGGAGTGCATCTGGTTACGGAGGAAGACCGGGGCAGGGGGGCGTATGGCGCAGACGGGGCTGTTCCGGCCGCCGACGCCCTTGTCACCGACCGGCCCGGGATTCTGCTGGCCAGCTTTTACGCCGACTGTGTTCCGATAATGATTCTTGACCCGGTTAAAAAGGCTGTGGGGCTTGTGCACGCGGGGTGGAAGGGGACGGTGCGGAGGATAGCCTCCATTGCCATTGAGAAGATGTCGGGGTATTTTGGAACCTTTCCCGGCCACTGCCTTGTTGCCATGGCGCCTTCCATCGGGCCGTGCTGTTATGAGGTGGACCGGCCGGTGATTGGCGCCTTTGATGAAAATGGATTTGACACCGGCGTCCTGGCCGGCCCGGTGGGTAAAAACCGCTGGAAACTGGACCTGCGCCGTGCCAACCGTGATATACTGACCGGGGCCGGGGTAAGGCCTGAAAACATAGTGGTGGCCGGGCTGTGCACCTCCTGCTGCCGGGATTTTTTTTCATACCGGCGTCAGTCCGGCAGGTGCGGCAGGATGGCCTCACTGATTGTTTTGAAATAACCCCGGGGTGTCAGGGAGGTTTGTGCTGTGTATAAAATACTGGTGGTCGATGATGAACAGAATATTCTGGAGCTGATCAGGTACAATCTCGAGAAGGAGGGCTATTCGGTGCTTACCGCTTCCAGCGGGGAAAAGGCGCTGGAGGTGGCCCGCAGGGAGAAACCGGACCTGGTTTTGCTGGACGTAATGCTGCCCGGTTTCGACGGCCTGTCTGTCTGCCGGGTGCTGCGGCAGAATGAGGAGACAAAGAAGATACCCATTATAATGATCAGCGCCCGGGGTGAGGAACTGGACAAGGTGCTGGGCCTTGAAATGGGCGCGGATGATTATGTGACCAAACCCTTCAGCAACAGGGAACTGCTGGCAAGAATAAAGGCGAGGCTGAGGACCAGACAGGAGGATTCGGTCAAGGCTGAGAAAAAAGAAGGGGAAATTATTGAACATGGTGATCTTGTAATTGACCAGGAAAGGTTTCTGGTATCCGTGGGCGGGGTTCGCCTGGACCTTACGCCCAAAGAGTTTGACCTGGTGCGGTTTCTGGCCATGGGGCCCGGAAAGGTCTATTCCAGGGAATATTTGCTGGAAAAAATATGGGGTTATGATTATCTGGGTGATTCCAGGACTGTGGACGTCCATATCCGGCATATACGGCAGAAATTTGAGCAAATCCCGGGCTGCCCCCAATTTATTGAGACTGTCCGCGGGGTTGGATACAGGTTTGTGGAGGCCGGCTAATCCAGGGGGGGACGGAGCTTGAACGGCGAAAATAACAACAAGATTGAAGTCAGTTCCCTGAACTTGTTTTACAAGGATTTCAAAGCCCTGAAAAACGTAACCATAAATATAAGGAAAAACCGCATTACAGCTTTGATAGGACCCTCCGGATGCGGCAAGTCAACCTTTTTAAGGACATTGAACAGGATGAACGACCTTTATGAAGGGGTCAGGGTGGAGGGCACGGTACTGCTGGATAAAGAGGATATATACCGGCCGGGGACTGATGTGGCGGCCCTTAGAAAGAGGGTGGGCATGGTTTTCCAGAAGCCCAATCCTTTTCCCATGTCTATTTATGACAATGTTGCCTACGGACCTCGCATACACGGTATAAAAAACAAAAAAAAGCTTGATGAAATAGTGGAAATAAGCCTGAGGGGGGCGGCGCTCTGGGAGGAGGTCCGGGACCGCCTTTTCAGCCCGGCCTTTGGCCTTTCGGGAGGGCAGCAGCAGAGGGTTTGTATAGCCAGGTTGCTGGCGGTGGAGCCCGAGGTGGTTTTGATGGATGAGCCCAGTTCCGCCCTTGACCCCATTTCCACATTAAAAATAGAGGAATTGATCCAGGTGTTGAAACATGATTATTCCATCGTTATTGTAACCCACAACATGCAGCAGGCTGCCAGGGTTTCAGACACTACCGCCTTTTTTTTAAACGGAGAGCTGGTAGAGTACGGCGATACGGAGGAAATATTCACCAGGCCCGGGGACCGGCGCACCGAGGACTATATAACCGGCAGGTTCGGATAGAACCTTTTAGGAAATTCTCATGTGTCCGAAGCCTCTCAGAATCAGTAATAAAAACACCCTTTGCCGGGTGTTTTTTCGCAGGAAACACAATGGTTGTTGTCGAATGTACAAAATTGACTGAATTATCCGGGAGTGGTAATATTTTATGGGTGTCTGTTATGCCTGATGAGGAAAAAAAGGCTCCTCAAAAAAAGATTCGGCCGCTGTTTGCAAAAACCATACTTTTTATTGCAGGAGCGTTTATAATATATATAACTGCGGTTAATATTTGGAATTATGCCAGGCTGAACCTTACCAAAACAGAGACCCTGATGCCAGGCGAACTTAAAAGGCTCTATCCTGCCGAGGCGGTGTTGATCAGGGATGAGACGGTTATCCCCGCCCCGGCGGACGGTGAGTTCGTTTTGTCCGTGACGCCCGGGCAAAGGGTCAGGGCCGGTGACATTATCGCCGGAGTAAGAACCACCGGGAAAGGGCCCGGGCTGCCGGCGGGGTCCGTTTCTGTGAAAGCGGTCCGGTCAGGAGTGGTAAGCCTTAATGTTGACGGGATGGAGGGAGTGCTGAAGCCGGAGCAGGTTGACGCGCTTGATTTGGATAATCTGGACGGCGCCGGGAACGCGGGGCGGGCCGGGCCAAAAGGACCGATTATCTGTTCTGTGGGACAGCCGGTGGTCAAGATTATCGACAACCTTGCCCCTTTATTGGTTTGTTTGCGGGTTCCGCCGGATTTCCCCGCGGAAAGGATTAAAAAGGGCGGCGCCATCCAGATGACCTGGCAGGGGGGCGAGTTTCAAGGGAGAATAGAGGAAGTGGGCTCATCTCCGGAAGGGGTGCGGCTGGTTATTGAAATCAGAAATTATCCCCAGGGGCTGCTGGAGGTGAGAAAAACCACCCTGAACCTGGTTGGGGGGAAGCTTTCGGGCTACATTGTGGATAAAGGCGCCATTGTGCCCAGGGATGGCCAGGATGGGCTGTATATAGTCAGCAAGAAGGACTACATGTGGGTTCCCGTGAAGGTGGAGGGGGTTGTTGACAACAGCGCCGCTGTTACGGGGGAAAGGCTGTCGGCGGGGGCTTTCTATATAATCAACCCCTGACGGCTTTTACAGAAAACAGGTGATAATATGCAAGGGGTCAGTTTGACAGAAAAACTTGACAAAATTAGACAGGAAATTTATAATTCGGCAGTGAAGGCTGGTCGAAAAGCTGCCGATATAAAAATAGTGGCTGTTACAAAAAATGTAACTGTGGAGCGCATTGCGGAGGCTGTGCGGGGGGGCGTGTACGACCTGGGTGAAAACAGGGTGCAGGAACTGCTTTCCAAACAGCCGCATCTGGGCCCCGGGGTTCGCTGGCACCTCATCGGCCACCTGCAGACAAACAAGGTCAGGGCTGTGGTGGGAAAAACAGTATTGATCCATTCCCTTGATTCCTGGCGGCTGGCGGTTGAGCTGGACGGGAGATCCACGGAGAGGGGCATCGTGACTGATGTCCTGGTGCAGGTCAATGTATCCGGAGAAGATACAAAATATGGGCTCAGCGTGCGCGAGACCGCTGATTTTATAAAGGAGGTGTCGGGCCTGAGCGGTATTTCCGTCAGGGGGCTGATGACCATTGCCCCGCAGGTGTCCGACCCGGAGCAGGTCAGGCCGGTATTCAGGGAATTGCGCAGTTTGTACGATAATATAAAAAGCAGGGAAATACCCCGGGTGAGCATGGACTTTATTTCCATGGGTATGACCAATGACTACCGGGTGGCGGTTGAGGAGGGCGCGAACATTTTGCGAATAGGCACCGGTATTTTTGGTGAGCGATGACTTTTATGCAGAAAGGAGGGATCTATTTGTCAAGGAGGCTGATGGATAAGGTTCTCGGCATGATAGGCTTTGAAGAGGAAGACCTGGAGGACGAGGAAAGAGGGCAGGAGGCCGGGTTCCGGGAAGAAGAGCCGGGGCAGTCCGGCAGGCGCAAGGGGCAGGTATTGAGTCTTCACGCACAGCGCCAGCTGAAGGTTGTGGTGGCCGAGCCCAGGGCCTTTGAGGATGTGCAGGGCCTGGCCGACAATCTGAAAAGCCGCCGCCCCGTTATTCTAAACCTGGAAAAGGCCGATCAGGAACTGGCCAAAAGGGTGGTTGACTTTATCAGCGGTGTTACATACGCCCTCAGCGGCAGCCTGCAGAAGGTGGGCAGCGGTATATTTCTGGCGGTGCCCAGCAATATGGACATTACCGGAGAAGTAGAGGAAGAGTATAGAGAACGGGGGCTTTTCGCCTGGTCGTCGAGGTAATCGACTGCAGCACTTATTGCATGAAACGGAGATGGAACTTATGCCCCTGAAAGGCATAAAAATTGGATTTCTGGGCGGCGGTCAGATGGCCGGGGCCATGCTGAAGGGTCTGGTCGGAAGCGGGGTGGTCGCCGCTGGGGATCTGTATGTCACAGATATAAACAGGGAACGCCTGGATTATTTAAGGGAATCACTGGGCGTAAATATTATTTTTGATAACAGAGAGCTTGTCCATACAGCGGAAATATTGATTTTATCGGTAAAACCGGGTCTTGTGCCCGCCGTACTGCGGGAGGTTGCGGAGGTTATAAGGCCGGGACAGTTATTGATTTCAATAGCGGCGGGTGTTTCAACCGCTGCTTTGAGCGGCGCGGCCGGTAAGAATGCGGCTGTTATACGCGTTATGCCCAATACCCCTGCACTGGTGGGGGAGGCGGCCAGCGCATTATGCCTGGGTCCGGGGGCGGGCGGGAAGGATATGGAAAAGGCCCTGGCCATTTTCAGTTCCTTTGGCAGGGCGGTTGAGGTGCCCGAGTCCCTTATGGACGCAGTTACCGGTTTGAGCGGGAGCGGTCCCGCGTATATGTTCCTTATACTGGAGGCCCTTGCCGATGCCGGCGTTAAAATGGGGATACCCCGGGAGGCGGCCCTTCTGCTGGCTGTCCAGACGATGCTGGGGTCCGCCAGAATGGTGCTGGAAACAGGACTTCACCCGGCCCAGCTCAAGGATATGGTGACAACCCCGGGCGGCACCACCATAGAGGGTCTTTTTAGTATGGAAAAGGACGGTATAAGGGGAATCCTAATGAAGGCGGTGGAGTCCGCTACCGTCAGGTCCAGGGAAATGTGCGGCGGTTTAAAATAGGAGTGTGTCAAGTGGGACTTATAGTTTATTTTGTAAATATTATTTTTGAGGTATACATGGCGCTTATACTGGCCAGGGTATTGCTGTCCTGGGTCAGGCACAATCCCTACCAGCCAATAATAAAATTTATTTATGAAACCACCGATCCGGTGCTGGGGTTCTTCCGTAGATTGATACCCCCCATCGGAATGGTTGACATATCTCCCATTGCGGCTTTTTTTGTGCTGAGCCTGGTGAGGAGCCTTATAATAAATATTCTATACAGGCTCGGGTGAGGTGTATCTTGGGCAGGGAAAGGTTTATGGCTACCGCCGGGGGTGAGGAAAAACTCCTTATGGCCCGGGCGGCTGATATGGCCAGGTCGGTGCTGGACAGCCACCGGCCGCAATACACAGACTTTTACGACCCGTATCATGCGGGTCTGATTGTTTCTGCCCTCAGGCGGGCTGACGGGTTGAAATACAGGGCAGACGGGGGTTACCCGGGGGCGGAGAGGCAGAGGGTGGTGATTTGCCCCGACTATATGGACCCGCTGGAAGTGCCGGGGGGTATTTCCTTTTTGTCGGTTACAGGCAGGTATTACGGGTCCCGCCCCGGCCACCGGGACTACCTGGGGGCTTTGCTGGGAATGGGCCTTAAAAGGGAAAAAATTGGTGATATACTGGTGCATGAAGACGGCGCCCATTTAATTGTGGCGGAGGAGATTGCCCCGGTGATACTGGCCGGGCTGTCCGGGGTGGGCCGGTACACGGTAAGGGTTGAGGAAATTGCCGCTGCTGATTTGAGGCTTCCGGTGGAAAGGGTGAAGGCGGTAAAGACCACTGTTTCCTCCCTCAGGCTGGATGCGGTCGCCGCCGCCGGATTTGGCGTGTCCAGGTCAAAAATGGCGGATTTCATTACCGCGGAGAGGGTTTATCTCAACTGGCAGGTCAAAAACTCCCCTTCCCGGGCCGTAAAGCCCGGGGATGTGATCACCATCAGGGGCAGGGGCAGGGTGGAGGTTGAAGGGGTGGAGGGTGTTTCCCGGGGAGGAAGGATATTCATTCAACTCAGGAGATATTATTGAGGGGCGAAAATTCTTATACTGATTTAATCAGGGGTCAGGAATCCAGAATTCAGAATTCAGAATTCAGAATTGCGGGCATTCCTTTCGGGGGACCCTTAAGCGACATGCATCCGGGGGGAGTGTTCAACCCCG
>JBMOPF010000047.1:0-48830 GCA_049325075.1 Bacillota bacterium
AACCCCGGGCGGAATTTATCGGAGGCTGCTACAGTCTCTTAACGACCGAGCCTAAGGACTGACAATTTGGCGGCTGGACGACGCCAAAAGCCTGAGAGGAGCTGGACGCGACTTTCGAAGGCGGTTGACAGTCCTTTGGCGACCGAGTTTAGAGACTGTTGCAGCCGGAGATGATGCAGCCGGGGTTTAACACTCCCCCTGCCCGCAAGCGACCCCAAACCATCTTGCTTTTTCATCCTTTATGGTGCCACTTTTAAAAGTGGCATGGGGGTCTGGATTCTGGGTTCTGAATTCCTGACAGAACAAGAATACCAGTATAAGCAAAAGAAAAAAATGCCGCCCACACTGGACGGCGAGATTAGAGGAATATGTCAGGTACTCCGGCGGATAACCGATCCTGCATTAATCAGCAAAAAACGGCGTCCGCAAGGGTAAGTTTTGTTAAATTCTCTTTTTCTTTTTCATGAGATTGTAGACAATTGTGGCCGCTTCCTTGTAATTCATGTTATTCGTAGGTGCAAAAACTGTGCGCTTTTCACCCGCAATTCCGGACGGGCTACCCATCATCAGCTTTGCCTTGGAAACTGCCAGCACAGCCGGCGCGGCCCAACTGGATATACTTGCGGAATCTGTATAGATCTTATCCAGGACCGGGGTAACCAGGGTTTCATCTTCCACCAACTTCAATTCTGCAACATTTGCCAGTACTGCGGCCGCCTCTTCCCTTGTAATAGGGTTGTCCGGCCTGAACGTTCCGTCATTATAGCCCCTCATAATACCGTATGCGGCAGCGGTTTCAATGTATAGACGGTCAGTGTCTGCTACAGGAATGTCGCTAAAAACCGGTACACTTGGCAGAGGCAGGGGCAGCAGCGTAACCCCCAACCCCTTTACCATCATCTTGGCAAAGTCCCTGCGCGTGGTATTTGTATCCAAAGCAGTTATTACACTCTTGTTTATGGCATCCTTGGCCATAAGTGGAGTAACCGAAAACACCGCCCAACCGGCATCGATCACCCTGTTGTACAACATCACGGTATAGCTGTAACCGGGCAGGTCCAGGAACGGGTCGGTGCTTATTGTTTTGCGTGATAAATCTGCGACACCGCCCATTATTTCAACTGTGTTAAAATTATCTTTGCTCCTCACAATAGTCAGGTTCGGATACTGAGTCGCCGGCACACCTTTATCAATACTGATCGCAAGGGTGCAGGGCTTGGCAAGTTTTACACTGGCAGTACTGTCGGTAGAGACATGGTAGACCGGGCCGACACAAGAATAAAAATCAAGATAAGTATTGGACCTGAAATTATCATTTATCCTGGACTCAACCGCAACATTCAGGCCAACGTCGTCAGTGGCATCGTTACTGCTGTTTTTAAACCAATTTCCTTTCCCCACGTCTAGTGAAAAAGCCTTGTCAAAGGCGGTAATGCGGCCGCTGCCTGAAAAAAGGTTGTCCAACCTATAAAACTCATCGGCTTCATAATAATAAACTGTACTGACGACACTATCGGTGGTCGCCCCCGAACTGTCACGAGCCCTGACGTAAATAAGGTTCTCACCCTTATAAAACTCGTAGTTGCTATATGTAAAGGTATATGTAGCGGATGAAACCGTGACACCATCAATACTAACTTTATCCACATCATTTTCAGTCTTAACAGTAATATCCGACTTTTTACTGTTGGTATAAACAGTCGTGGAAGTTCCATTACTGTACGCAGTTTTGTCACCCACCTGGATACTGATAATTTTCTGGACGGCCCAGGCCGGCTGGGCAAGAAGGGCCAATATCAGCAGCACCGCCAGAAGGGTAAATTTTTTTCCCCTCATTCCGCATCACCTCTTAAGAAAGACTTTTCATATATTTATCGTCAAATAACTACAAAAACTTTAGTGGATTAGTTATAAAATATACTAACGTGGCAAGGCGCATCAAACCGGCGGCAGCTCTCAGCCAAGTCCGGCGGAAAGGAATGCCCCCGCCCTTCCGACTTCTGACTTCTGACAATAGTATTCACTCAGTATCAGCATTAGTCTGCCCCTGACCCCCGTCCGACGACTCTATTTTCTTGACCTTACCGTCAATCTGCACCTCCATTGTCTTCCCGTCCTGGGTGGTAATGCGCAGCATGGTTTTACCCTTACCGGCCCGGCCCTGGCCTCCTCCGCTCCCACCCTGGTCCTGTCCCCCGCCGCCCTGATCCAGGCCTCCGTTGCCCCCGGATTCCTGGTCGCTCTTCTGGCCGGAGCCACTTCCGGAGCCGTTTCCGGATTTGCCGGCATTCCCGCCCTGCTGACCGGCACCGGCGCCCTTGCCACCGGCCCCTCCTGATTGGCCCCAGCGCTGTTTTAGAAGATATGCGCTTTCCGATTGTACCAGGCGCACCGGTACAATCCGCGACGGGACCGAATAGCTGCCGGTTTCAGTCCGGCTGTCATACTCCCAGCGCCCGTTCGTGGCAAGATTGATGGCGGCGTCCAGGGCGTACTGCCCCAGAAGGTCGGGCCTGGTGTCCACCTCAGCGTCATGCTTGCCTGACTCCAGCGCCTTGGAGGATTTTTCGTCCGCCCCCACCCCGGCTGTAAGGACCCGGTTATTCATGCCCGCATCCTCAAGCACCTTGACAGCGGCCATGGCTATACTGCTGTCCACCGCCAAAACCGCCTGAACACTGTTTTTCCCTATTATTTTCTGCAGTATTGCCGGAACGCCCGCCGGGTCGGAGACAGCCTCATCCGCCAAAAGTGTTACCTCGGTGGAGCTTTTGAGGGCAGTCCTGGCGGCCTCGGCAATTTCCCCCATGGCCCTGTCCGACGGGTTCCCGCTCAGCAAAACCACCCCCAGGGGCAGTTTACCCCCCGTCTGTACCCCCGGAGGTATAATAACACCGGTTTGGCCGCCGCCTCCCCGGCCCTGGACTGAACTCCGGCCTTGCTGACCTTCCCCGCCCTGCTGTCCCTGTCCAGCGCCGGACGCCGCGTCCGGCGGAACCGGCAGGCCGGCCCCCTGCCGGGCTGAATTTATGGCAAAGCGGGCCAAAAGCTGGCCTGACATGGCATGGTCGGAAGAAACATACGCGTCAACAGGAAAATCAACCGGCAGGTTTTCCAGCGCCACCACCTTTATATTCTTTTCCACCAATTTCCTCATAAGATCCGGCCCGGTTTTCTGGTCCACAAACTGAATGACGGCGGCTTTTATATTCTGCCCGGCCAGTTTCTCAATCTGTTTTTTCTGAGTGTCCGCATCGTTTTTGGCATCAAGCCAGGTAATATTCACACCATCAGCTTTTTTTCTCTTTTCCATTACATTTTTTATAATTTTATTGCCGTCCCGGTTCATATCCGCAAAACATACAGCCACCGGGACCGGCGTGGAGACGGGTTTTTTCTGGGGGCTTTTCCCGCAGCCCCAGGATAAGAAAATAAGGGCCAAGGTCACGGCTACCGTCAAAATCCGGTTGGCGGAAAGCAATTTCATCCTGACACCCCCGGGATCATTTTTTTATCAGGAAGCCTTAACATTCAGTCTTTTTTAACACAACATTGATGTTTTTATTATGCTTAACCGGCCGGGTAAATATTATAGCCGCCCCATGGGGCGGCTATAATATTTACTAAAATTTTCCTGTTGGCATTCTAAAATGGGCGGCTGTGGCATAGACTTATACAGAGGTGATATTATGGAGTTCATGGAGAAAATAAAACATTGGCTCATACTCCGCGTAACACCCCAGCCTCCGGATCAGCCGGACCTGCTTGGCGACATCCGGGAAGCACTTAAGGAGCTTAAAATTTCCAGAAACCTTTACAACTATATTGACCATGATTTTATTGACTATATGGTACACCGCATGAACGCGGCGGAAAGGCATTACACCACCCTCCTGACCTGGGCCAGGAACGAGGGGCTCAAGGCATGGCCCGACAACCTGAAGGAGCCCTGCAAAAACGTCAGTATTCTTAGCAGTGCGGAGAATAATGATTCCTGTCAACCAGTTCCCGGTACTTTTTAACAACCTGCCTGAAATCGATCCAGGCATCCACCTTTAGCCGGGGGTTCCTCAGCAGCGCAGCCGGATGGTAGGTAGGCATAACCAGAACTCCGTTTTTTTCTATCCACTTTCCCCGCATCCTTGTTATTTTGCCGCTGGAATCTATAAACTCCTGCAGGGCCGTGGCCCCCAGGAGAACAATAATAACCGGATTGATTATCCTTAACTGGGCGTCCAGGTTGGGCCTGCATGCGGCCCTCTCCTCCCCGGTGGGCGCCCTGTTGCCCGGGGGCCTGCATTTGACCGTATTGAGTATAAAAACATGCTCCCTCCGGTTAAAGCCACAGGCCTCAAGAATTTTATCCAGCAACTGCCCCGCCTTTCCCACGAAGGGACGCCCAAGCCTGTCCTCATCCGCGCCGGGCCCTTCTCCACACAACACAATACGGGACGAGGGGTTGCCCTCGCCGAAGACCACCCGGCTGCAGCCGGCACGCAAGCCGCACCGCCTGCATGTCGCCACCTTTTTCTCAAGTTCACCCAAATCCTTTATACCGGTAAGGTCCCAGGGCTCGTTAACAACAGGCAATTTTACAGCCCCCCTTTAAACAAAAGCTGTGCCATTATACAGACAGGGCTGCCGGAATCGTCCGGCAGCCCTGAATAGTTACTACTCCTTCTCCAGCAAAATCTTATGCTCCACAAGGGCCAATTCCGCTATTTTAGCCTTGATAATCTTGCGGCGGCCGAAGATATCCTCCAGCATAAGGCCTTCTTCATGGGGCACCACTTTATCCACCATCTCTAGTAAGAGTTCTTCCTTACCGTCTTTGCGAAGGTAAGCGTTCGCTTCACACACCGTTATCACCTCCGGTCTTCTTTCGAACGAAACCCTGCGTCACAAAAATTATAGAATGCCGGGCCAATAGTGTCAACGCTTAATTTTATTCCACCAGGACAACAGCCGTCGCCAGGGAAGTCCCCCCGACCTTACACTGACCCTGCCGCCCTCGGCGTCCACAGTCAGCAGTCCCAGAGGCCTGTTTTTGTCGAGGCGGTAATAAATTCCCCGCCTGAACACTTCCTCCGGACCTTTGAGGTACTCTATCTCCAGCGGCCCGGGACATGGACAGCCGCCCAGGACAAATTTCAGGCCGATACTGTCACGAACGGGTATACCGTTTACACTTAAAATTATATCTCCCGGCCTTATGCCCATCCGCCAGGCGGTATATCCCTTCAGAACGTCAATCACCCTGATCCCCCTGGGAGAGGGCGAATAAAGCGGCTTCCCCGTAAACTCAATTCTTTTGCCCAGATATATTACCAGTTCATGCCCCAGGGGTGAAAAAAGGGCCGCCGCCGGGGCCAGTGCAGGTATATACTGGGCGGACACGGACAGGGAAAACAGGGCTATACTGTACATGGCCAGGTAAAATGCCGAAATCCTGCTTTTTTCCCTGGGGCTCCGCACAATGGCCAGGTCCCCGTAACCCAGGCCGGCAACAACTGAAACCAGCGCATAGCTGAATAAATGGCTTTCATACCCTCCCCCGGGCTTAATCAGGGGCCACCACCCGGGCATTTCCCACAGCACATCCTGAGTTGCCGGGTATCCTATCACCGTAAGGGCAACCAGCGGTATGGGCCAGAATTTCTGCAGAGTGAAGCCGCCTGTCACCCGGCCGGTTTTTCCGTCACTGAAAAAAGCCGGCACTGCACCGAGGTGTCCGCTGAAAAAAATGAGAATGCTCTCAACCATGTGCAGAAGGGCCACCAGGCCCAGTATCTGGTATATATTTATATCAGGAAGTCCGGTAAGTATATTTAAAATGGAGATTATTCCGCCGGCATAGGAAAAACAAAGGAACCTTGGGTTTATCAGCATCAGCAGGGCGGATATCAGCAGCAGAAGAAAAAAGGCGGACCCCGAAGAAGTCAGCGGAAGCCCTACCAGTATCATCAGTATACTCCCCACAAGGCCGCCGGCCAGGCCAAAAAGAGTGGCGGCAAGGGTATCCCGCCACACCCCGGAGGCAATGACACCAAACATGGCCGCCCTGACCGACTCCAGTCTCCTGTACTGAAGGGCAACCAGTACCACCACCAGAAGCATCAGCGAAATAAACACCGGGTCAAGGAAGAGAAGAAAATAGTTTTTAATAATTTCAGGAACCACAGCAAACAGAGGGTGCACTTACTCACCGCCTGAAGATGTTTTTACAGCCTCCGTGAAAACAGCCATCCGCCCTGCTTAGGCCGCAGGCCTTATCCCCAGTTTCTGATCCATTATGTCCAGTGCTTTTTGCATTTGAAGATCCGGGCCGCCGGACTGCTGTTCGACCACCACGTCAGGCATTATTCCCTGCTTGTTAATATCATTCTTATTGGTAGTCAGGTACCTGGCGGTGGTAAGCTTTAACCCCGCGCCGTTATCCAGGTCGAATATCATCTGGACAACCCCCTTGCCAAAGGTTTTCTGCCCCACCAGCACGCCCGCCCCGGTGTCCTTGACGGCCCCGGCCAGTATTTCAGCGGCGCTGGCGCTTCCCTCATTGATAAGAACCACCAACGGTATATTTAGATTTTTCCCGGTGGCGTCATGCTCCTCCATCCTGCCACCCTTGTATTCTATGAAGACCACCGGCCCCGCAGGCACGAAATTCTCCGCCACCTTTACCACGGACATCAGTTCTCCACCCGGATTGTCCCTCAAATCCAAAATCATGCCCCGCATACCCTGCTTCTTTAATTTATCGATATTTTCACTGACCTCGGCGGGAGTTTTAACAGTAAACTGGGATATAACCATGTAGGCAATGTTGTTTTCCTTCATGCTGCTCTCCACAGACGGGACGCTTATCTCTTCCCTCTCCAATGTAACCTCAAAGGGCTCGGCCTTACCGGGCCTCCCCAGGGTAAGTTTGACCCCGGTCCCCACGGGCCCCCTCATTAGCTGTACAGCGGTGTCAAGGTCCAGGCCCCGGGCCTCCCGGTCATCAATCCTGTATATTATGTCACCCGGAAGTATCCCGCTGACATAAGCCGGCGTCCCCGCGAAGGTCTTAACCACCGTTATGTAATCATCCTTTATTCCCACCAGTATGCCCAGGCCCCCAAAGGATCCCTGTATTTGCTCCTTGAGCTGTTTGTATGTGGGGGGATCAAGATAGACGGAGTAAGGATCATCAAGGGAGCGGACCACCCCTCCGATGGCCCCGTCCACCATGGCGCTGTAATCAACAGGGTTGAGGTACTGGGTCCTTACCAGCATTATTACCTTGAACAGGTTTCCGAAATCCTTGTAGTTGGATGCTATAAGCCCTCCCAGGCCCACTATGAGGACAAAAACCGCTATTGCAAGAACAGTAAAAAGTCGTTTGAGGCCTCCTGAAAACCCGTATCTTTCTTTAAGCAAGCTAGTAACTCCTTCCCCTTTCCGGGAGACAGGCCGCTTCCCTTTCCCGGCAATATAAACTATAGAACATTATACTATAAGTTTAACCGGCCAATAACAATATTATGGAAAAAAGCCGCCGATACTTACCGGCGGCCCCATAATCATTCATCTCTTACTGAAAAGCCCGGCTTCTCAGACCTCCGACTTCCAACCTCCCACCTCCGACAATAATTCCACTCAGTATGATCTATAAGTACCCCATGGGGTTTACCGAGGTGCCGTTTTTCATGACACCAAAGTGCAGGTGCGGACCGGTGGACATCCCGGTGCTTCCCACCTTGCCCACCGTCTGGCCCTTGACCACTTCATCACCCTCGGAAACCAGCTGGGCGGAAAGGTGGGCGTACATTGTGGAAAGCCCGTTGCCGTGATCAATTATAACAACATTGCCGTACGCGTTCATGTAACCAACATCTATAACCTTGCCGTCCTGTGCGGCCACCACCCTGGCTCCCATAGGGGCCGGAATATCAATTCCATAATGGGTGCGGACAGTCTTGAGAATAGGATGCACTCTTGTGCCGAAGGGTGACGAAATACCGGTATAGCCGGGAAGCGGCCAGGTAAATCCTCCGGTTCCCCTGGACGGTGAGCCCTGGTCCGTCTTTTTGCCCAGCATCTCCCTTATTATGTCCTGCTCCTGCCGCTCCAGCTGTTCGGCCTCAGCCTCAAACCTGTTCATATCACCGCGGGCCCTGCTGAGCAGTTCCTGCTTCTGAGTCTGCCGCTGCAGAAGCTCTTCACGGGCGCTCTGCTGGGACGCTATCAGGGACGATATCTGGTCCCTCTTGGCCTCAAGCCTGGAGCGCTCATTCTCCAGCTCCTTTTTCTTTTCAGTAACCTCGCCTATTATAGAGACATCCCTGTCCAGTATCCTTTTAAGCAGCTCTACATTATTGATAAACTCTCCGAAATTACTGGACTCCAGAAGAACCTCCAGGTAGCTGGCGCCGCCGGAAATGTACATTCCCCGCACCCTTTGCCGGAACTTTTCATTGCTGGCGTCCAGTTCCTTCTGTGTCTTTTCCAGTCTGGCCTCGGTTTCCTTTAATTCCGCCCGGGACATATTGAGGCTGACCTCAAGGTCCGACATCTGCTGTTCCTTGGCCGCAATACTCTGGTCCAGCTCTTTTACCTGGCTGGCGTAGCTGTTTACCTCCTTCTTGCTGCTGTCAACAGCCTGCCTCTTTTGAGTCAGCTTTTGCCTGGTTTCCTTCAGTAATTCATCCAGGGAAGCACCGCTGGCGGCACTCACCAGGGACAGTGTGAACACCACAGCCAAAACAAACGCACCAATTTTTACCCATCGGCGGGACATACAGAAACCTCCCGGTACATTTTTCAGTTATATTTTCATAAACTTTCTGATGGAAAGACTGCTCCCCAGCGCGCCGATAACCAGGCCGAACCCCAGTATTGCCCCCATCACCGACCAGATTATATTTCTGTCGGTAACAGGGTGAACAAAGGGAAGCGACTGACCGATGTGCGCCGCCAGTGAGATATAGCCGGCGTATACCACCGACCCTGCCAGCAGGGCGCCCACAAGGCCGAGCATCATCCCCTCCAGCAGGTAGGGAAAGCGCACAAACCAGTTGGTGGCCCCCAGGAGGACCATGATGCTTATTTCCTTGCGCCTGGCATAGGCGGACATGCGTATGGTGGTGGAAATCAAAAACACTGCCGCGACGCATAAAAAGCCCAGCACGACGGCACTGGCCAGCCTTATCCAGCGGGTGGCGCTGATAAGTCTTTCCACCAGGCCCTGGCCGTAAACCACCTGGTCAACCCCGTCCATGGCGGCAATTTTGTCAGCCAGTTCCGGTATCAGGTCGGCCTGCACGGCACTTATTTTGAACGCTTCCGGCAAAGGATTGTCATTCTGCAGGCCGTCAAGAACACCCGCCTGGCTGCCGAATCTTGTCCTCATTTCCTCCAGGGCCTGCTCCTTTGATATATAGTCCACCAGGGAAACCCCCGGCATTTTCTGTATCTCGGCCTGCATATTTCTGACAGACTCCCTGCTCTGCCCTTCCTCTAAAAAAACCCTGATCTCAAGACCGGACTCAATTTCACGGGTAAAGGAATTGGAGTTGATAACGATCAGTGAGAAAAAGCCCAGTATCATCAGGGAAACCGTAACTGTCCCGACTGAGGCCACGGAAAGCCAGCTGTTTCTCACTATGGAGGAAAAAGCCTCGCGCCAGTAATATGACAGGGTGTTAAGATTCATTGGAATATGCCCCTTCCTCCTCGTCACGGGCCACCCTGCCGTCACACATGGCAACAACCCGCTTTTTCATGGCATCAACTATATCCCGGGCGTGGGTTGCCATGATCACGGTGGTGCCGGACTTGTTTATTTGGTTAAACAGGGACATCAGGCCCCGCGACGTTTCAGGATCAAGGTTCCCGGTGGGCTCATCGGCGATAAGCAGCACGGGGTTGTTCACTATCGCCCTGGCAATACACACCCTCTGCTGCTCACCCCCGGAAAGCTCCGAGGGCAAAACGCCGGATTTGTCGCCCAGCCCCACCAGTTCCAGCACTTCGGGGACCCTGGACACTATATTTTTTGTGGAGGCCCCGGTCACTTCCATGGCGAAGGAAACATTTTCAAAAACAGTTTTCTGGGGCAGCAGCCTGAAATCCTGAAAGACCATTCCGATCTTCCTCCTCATGTATGGGATTTCCCTGCCCTTTAAGCGGGCTGTATTCTTCCCGCTAAAAAGGACCTGCCCCCTTGACGGAAGTTCCTCCCTGAAAATAAGCTTGATCAGCGTAGTCTTACCCGCGCCGCTGGGACCCACCAGAAAAACAAACTCCCCCTTCCGTATAGTCAGGGAAACATCGTCCAGTCCCTTGATACCGTTCGGGTATATCTTGGTAACGTTGTAAAGGTTGATCAATTGGTTTCACCCCGTATGGTAAATGGGTTTTAATCGTCATACAATTCATAACCTTAAAGATATTAGCTATTTCGACAAAGGATTCGCAAGTCCTTTTACATTAAATAAATAAAAGGAAAATTAACCTTTTCGTAGAAATGGAAAAAAAAGATAGCCCCTCTCCGCCATGAAACGGGGGGAACTTCCCGGGGGGCAAAAACGTCTAAATATATATAGTTACAGGGGAGGAATGCAAGTGTTCAACCGGTTGTTTAAAGGTATCGTTTCCGTTGCCCTGGCGGCAGGCCTGGTCATCGGCTCACAAACCGCCCCCGCGAACGCAGCAACGTCATTCAAGGATACAGCAAGCCACTGGTCAAAGCAGGTGGTTGAGAAGTCAAACGCCCTGGGACTGATGAAGGGATACCCGGGCGGCATCTTCAAGCCCGAGTCCCCGGTGAGCAGGCTGGAGGCAATAGCAATAATAATAAGGGCAATGAACCTGGAAGAAGAGGCGCTGAAACTTGACTACAAAAACAGCGAAATAAAGCTCCCTTCGGGAATGACCTGGGGCCAGGGCCATCTGGTTCTGGCAGCCCGGAAAGGCCTTCTGCACAAGGATTACGTCAGCCAGCTGCGCTACAACGACCCTATTACCAGGCAGGAGGTGGCCACCCTTGTGGCGGTAGCCCTCCGGGACAAGCTCAAGGTGGACGGGGATGTAAAGAAACTCACCTTTAGCGACAATGACGAAATAGACCTTACATATCAACCCTATGTGGCCGATGTAACCCAGAACAACATAATGCTGGGGATCGGCGGCAACAAATTCGGACCGAAGCAGATAATGAAACGGGGCCAGATGGCGGCCCTGGTGAGTAAAACCGCCCAGGACGGATGGTTCAGCTTCGGCACTGACAACATTATAAACGGCACCCTGACCATGATTGATAAACCCACAGGCCTGGTAACCATTACCACCCCGGACGGCGACAAAGTATCAAAGCTGGTAAACTCATCAACTGCCCTTTTCATTGATTCCAAGGAAGGGGATATATCCGGCTTTTCCAAGGGAGACAAGGTAACCGCCATAACCGGGGCGGACGCCCGCATACTGTACATGGAAACCGCCGCCGGGGAACAGAACACCAATACCAATACAAACACAGGGACCGAAACCAGCCTTACAGGCAAAATAACGGATATCAGCTCCTACACCAATCCCACGGTGACAATAATTTCACCCGGGTTCCGGGAGCAGTCCCTTGCCATGGACCCGTCGGCCACAATCACGGCGGGCTCTCAGGATACCGGCATTCTCAGCCTCAAAGCGGGTGTTTATGTAAAGGTCACAATCAAAAACAATGTCATAGAAAATGTAAAAATACTGCCCACGGAAACCACCGGGGGCACGGTAAACAGTGTAATGAACGATTACTTTATCATAAATACGGGCGCCGGCAGCAGGATATTCAGTGTCCCTGACGGCAAACTGAACATCTATGATGGAACCGGCCACCTGTCCTATTCGGACCTTAAAGCCGGCGACGGGGTGAAGGTGGTATCGGTTTCCGGAACCGGCGAGGCCCTGGAAGCAAGTCTGGTAAAAATCGAAGAGCAAAGCTATGAAAAGGTTCAGGTTAGAGCGGTGGACTCCTTTTACAGGATAATAACCATACTGGATAACAACAACAATCGCAAGGATTTTGATGTGGCCCTGCAGGCCCTGATCGAAAGGGGGAATGAAAGGGTAACGCTGGATGACATTAAACAGGGGGACATAGTCACCCTGAAAATAGGCGGCGACGGTGAGGTCACTGAGATTATGGCCTATGGAAAGGCCACCCGGAACGTGTCGGGGACAGTCACAGAAATAAAAACAGGGAGCAGCCCCCGCATATACGTAGACTCGGACAGATATGACCTTGCCGGTAATGTTGATATAACAAGGAACGGTGAAAACATAGACCTTACGGACATCATGATCGGCGCCAAGGTCACCCTGAAGGTTGACGACAACGACATTGCCACCTCGGTTGAGGTAACCGATGACGAGGATATAACCGTAGAGGGCACCGTAACCGACGTGGACACGCGTAATGATAAAATTACCATAGAACAGCAAGACGGCGATCTCGAATTTACCCTGAAGGTTGACAGCGACTACACCATCCGGGACACAATCTCCTCCAATGCAGCGGAAGAGCTGGGAGACATCAAAGATGGCTGGGTAGTCATGCTGTACCTTGAAAACGGCCGCGTCACCCAGATCAGGGTGCTGGACAAGTAGGTTCCTTAAGGTAACAAAAAGGCCCGCGGGAAAAAATACTCCCGCGGGCCTTTTTTTGAGCTTATATCATCAACCCCGGTGTCTAACGGTAGCTCTTCTTTTCCACCGCCACTTTTACGGCCTTGGCCATGTCGGACGGCGTCAGGCCGTATTTTTCCAAAAGCTCCGCCGGTTTCCCGGACTGGCCGAATACATCCCTCAGGCCAACCCGTATTACCGGAACAGGACAGCTCTCACAGACCACCTCGGCCACAGCGCCCCCCAGGCCGCCCAGTATGCTGTGCTCCTCTGCGGTCACCAGCGCCCCGGTTTCCCTTGCCGCCGCAATGACCGCCCCTGCATCAAGGGGCTTAATGGTGTGCATGCTCAACACGCGGGCCTGCAAACCCTCTTCGGCCAGAATGCCGGCCGCCTCCAGGGCCATGGAGACCATGATGCCGGTGGCTATTATTGTGGCATCCTTCCCTTCCCTGACCACCACCGCCCGTCCCGGTTGAAAGTTAAAGCCCTCTCCATGAATGGGCGGCGCACCCGCGCGGCCCAGCCTTATATAAACCGGTCCGTCTATTTCCACCGCCGCCCTGACCGCCCCGTAGGTCTCGGCCTCATCCGCCGGAACAAAAACGGTCATATTGGGGAGGCTCCTCATCAGCGCGATATCCTCCACCGACTGGTGCGATCCCCCGTCCTCCCCCACGGTTATGCCGGCGTGGGTGGCGGCTATTTTAACGTTAAGCCCTGTATAGGCAATTGAATTCCTTATCTGATCAAAGGCCCTGCCGGTGGCAAAGACCGCGAAGGTGCTGGCGAAGGGTATTTTCCCGGCGGCGGCAAAGCCCGCGGCTGTCCCCATCAGGTTCTGCTCGGCAATGCCCATATTAAAAAACCTGTCCGGAAACACCTTGGCAAAATCAGCTGTCTTGGTTGACTTGGAAAGGTCGGCGTCAAGCACCACCAATCCCGGGTTATTCCTGCCGGCTTCCACCAGCGCCTTTCCGTACGCCTCCCTGGTGGCAATCTTACTGCCCATCTTTTATTGTCCTCCCTTGTAACATATATAAATTCCCCACTAAAGTATTCTCAGCTGCCGGCGGCCTCCGACCTCAGCTCCTCCAGGGCCCTTTCGGTCTCCTCCGGCTTTGGCGCCACTCCATGCCAGCCAACCTGATTTTCCATAAAGGACACTCCCTTGCCCTTGACTGTTTCCGCAATTATCATCTGGGGCCTTCCATTGACGCCGGAGGCCTTTTTTATCGCCCCAAGTATTTGCTCTATGTCATGGCCGTCAATCACCTGGACATCCCAGCCAAAGGCCCGCCACTTGTCTGCAACCGGCTCCGGAGACATTACCTCCTCTATGGGGCCGTCGATCTGCAGCCTGTTGTGGTCCAAAAAGGCGGTGAGGTTATCCAGCCCGTAGTGGGCGGCAGCCATGGCCGCCTCCCATACCTGCCCCTCCTGTATTTCGCCGTCTCCCAGGAGAACGTAGACCCTGTAGTCCAGTCCGTCCATTTTACCGGCCAGGGCCATGCCGTTGGCTGCGGAAAGCCCCTGTCCCAGCGATCCGGTGGACATCTCCACCCCGGGAAGCTTTTTCATATCCGGGTGCCCCTGCAGGCGGCTTCCCAGTTTTCTAAGGGTGAGCAATTCCTCCGGCGGGAAAAAGCCCTTCCTGGCAAGGGCGGCATAGAGTACCGGGGCTGCATGCCCCTTGGACAGGACAAAGCGGTCCCGGTTGGGGTTGCGGGGGTCCGCGGGATCAATGCGCAATACCTTGAAATAAAGCGCCGCCACTATATCGGCCGCCGAGAGGGACCCCCCCGGGTGGCCGGAACCGGACTGCCCCAGCATCCTTATGATATCCTGTCTCATTTCATTGGCTCTGGTTTTGATTATCCCCTTTTCCGTGCTGTCCATATTTTTCCTCCTTGTATATTCTGTATCCCCCTTTGCGCAACGCGCCGGCCTCTCCCGGAACCGGCTTTACCCTGCCGCCGGACGGTTTGGCGGCCAGGGGCTTAAAGCCCTCACCGAAAACCTCGTGCACATCGGTCAGTATCACAAAGGCCCGGCTGTCTATTTTTCTCACCAGGTCCTTTAAGCGCGTTATTTCAGATCTGTTGACCACCACCAGCAATACTTCCCTTTCCGCCCCGGAATAGGCGCCCCTGCCGTATAAAACCGTCACACCCCTGTCCAGGTCCGCCAGTATCTCCCTGCTTATTGCCTCCGACCGGGCGGAAATTATAAAAAAGGCCCTGGCATAGCTGATGCCCTGCTGAACAAGATCGATCAGCCAGGCGGTTATAAATATAGTAATCAGCGCATACATGGCCAGTTCCCATGATTTGAAGGAAATCCCGGCGGCGATTACCACCATGGCGTCCACCACAAAAAGAAGCTGGCCCACATTGGCGCCGGTATATGTCCTGAGAATGGCGGCCGCCAGGTCGGTGCCCCCAGTGGTCCCCCTGTATTTAAAGACCAGCCCCAGCCCCAGCCCCACCAGCACCCCGCCGTATATGCTGGCCAGCAGGGGATCGCCGGTCAGCACCGGCATATAGGGTGCGAGAAAATCAATTAAAAGCGAAAGGCTGATTGTACCGTAAAGGGACCGGAAACCGAACCTGAGCCCCAGCCGGTATACCCCCATAAGAAAAAGGGGCACATTCAGGGCAAGCATGGTCATCCCCACCGGCAGCTGCAGCAAATAGTGAAGTATGGTGGCGATCCCGCCAACCCCTCCGGCGGCAATTTTGGCCGGAATGAGGAATACGTCCAGCCCCAGGGCAATCAGCAACACCCCCAGGCTGACTCCGGCAATTTCCAGAGCAAACTGAAAAATCATGGCGCATACCCCGGTTTAATTGTTAAGGAGTAGCATTTCCCAAGCCCGTTTAGAAATTACCACGACATATATTTCTTTAAAATCCCCCATATTCCTTTTTTACTTGTATTTTTCCGGAATAAACGATGTTTCGCAAAAAAAATGCGGGGGACTGCCGGTTGTTTAAACACCGGCCGTCCCCCGCCAAATTCCCTTGTAATTTATTCCTTCCTGGCGTTCTCCCTTAAAAAGGCGCTGATAAAATCATCAATCTCCCCGTTCATCACCGCGTTCACATTGCCCATCTCCACCCCCGTGCGGTGATCCTTGACCAGGCTGTAGGGGTGAAAGACATAGGACCTGATCTGGCTGCCCCAGGCAATTTCCTTGTGGTCACTGCGCATGGCGGAAAGCTCTTCTTCCTTCTTTTTCATCTCCAGGTCCAGTAATTTGGACATCAGCAGCTTCATGGCGGTGTTCCGGTTGGAGATCTGGGACCTTTCGCTCTGGCACTGCACCACAATGCCGGTGGGCAGGTGTGTTATGCGCACCGCGGAGTCGGTTTTATTGACGTGCTGCCCCCCGGCCCCCCCGGACCGGAATGTGTCCACCTTCAAGTCTTCCGGCTTGATATTGATATTGATGTCATCCCTGGCCTCGGGCAGGACATCCACCGAGGCAAAGGAGGTGTGGCGGCGGCCGGCGGCGTCAAAGGGCGAAATCCGGACCAGGCGGTGGACTCCCTTTTCCGACCGCAGGTAGCCGTACGCATTCTCCCCCGTCACCTCCATGGTGACGCTCTTAACACCGGCCTCATCACCCGGAAGCAGGTCCACCACGTTGGCCTTGTAGCCATGGTCCTCAGCCCAGCGCATATACATGCGCATAAGCATTTCCACCCAGTCCTGGGCCTCGGTGCCGCCCGCCCCGGCATGCAGGGAAATAATGGCATTGCTCCTGTCATAGGGGCCGCTCAGCAGCACCTCAAGCTCCATATTCTCCACCATACGTGTGAGTTTTTTAATCTCTCCCTGGACTTCCCGGGCCAACTCCTGGTCTTCCTCTTCGCGGCCCAGCTCCAACAGCACCCCTGTATCCTCACAGAGTCTCTCCAGACCCTCAAAGGAGGAGATCCTTTCCTTCAGTACGGACAGGGCCTGGGTTACCTTCTGCGCCGCCTCCTGGTCATCCCAGAAGCCGGGGGCGGACATCTTTTTTTCAAGCTCTTCGGCCTGACTAATCTTGCCCGCTATGTCAAAGAGAAACCCTCAAATCTTCAACCCTTTTCTCCAACAACTCCAGTTCCTTTTTCAACTCCGCGTACAACTAAATCACATCCTTCTTAACTAATACTGTATTCCTATCGGGTCCGAATCCAGAAGTCAGGAGTCAGAATCCAGAATATGTTCAGGTTATTCTCCGGGGTCAGTATTTTCACCCCAAATTCAGGCGTACTCTTTCTGGATTCTGGATTCTGGATTCTGAATTCTGAATCCAGACCCTTGAGAATTACCCTAAAGCATTATTCTTTCCCGCAGCACTTTTTGTATTTCTTGCCGCTTCCGCAGGGGCAGGGGTCATTGCGCCCCACCCTGGCCTCCTTTCGCACCGGCTGCCTCGGCCCCTCCCCGGCATAGCGGTTTTCCACAACCTTCCTCTGCTGTGGCTGCTCCTCCCGGTGTACAAGATTGACCCTGAATATATACTTGACAACCTCCTCCTGGATGGTGGCAATCATATTCTGGAACATCTCGTACCCCTCGAACTTGTACTCGACGAGGGGATCCTTCTGCCCGTAAGCCCTCAGACCGATGCCCTCCCTGAGCTGGTCCATGGCATCCAGGTGGTCCATCCACCTTTCATCCACTATCTTCAGGGTGACCACCCGCTCAATCTCACGCATGTTTTCCCGGCCCAGTTCCTCTTCCCTTTGCTCGTATAATTCCAGGGCCTTTTCAAACAGGTAGTTGCTGATCTGCGCCCTGCTGAGATCCTCAAGTTCCTCCCGGGTAACATCATGGCCGGGCATAAACACCTGCTCCGCATGGCCCAGCAGGGATTCCAGGTCCCACTCCTCCCGGTGCACACCCTCAGGGCAATAGGTGTCCACTGCCCTGCCCACCACCTCTTCTATCATGGAAACAATTGTTTCCTTCAGGTTTTCACCGGTGAGCACCTGGCGCCGCTGGCTGTAAATAAGCTCCCTCTGCTGGTTCATCACGTCGTCATACTGAAGAACATGCTTGCGGATATCAAAGTTGCGGTTTTCCACCCTCTTCTGGGCGGTCTCAATGGAACGGGTAATCAGGTTGTGCTCTATGGGCATGTCTTCCTCTATTCCCAGCCTGTCCATAAGGCCGGAGATGTTATCCGCCCCAAAAAGCCTCATCAGGTCATCCTCGAGAGAGCTGAAAAACTGGCTGGACCCGGGATCTCCCTGGCGGCCGGACCGGCCCCGCAGCTGATTGTCAATCCTGCGGCTCTCATGCCTTTCAGTGCCTATAATGTGAAGCCCTCCCAGGGCAACCACCTTTTCGTGCTCCTTTTCGGTCAGCGCCAGGTACTTTTTGTATACACTTTCATAAAGAGACCTGTCATCCGGCTCGGACCCGGCCTCAAAGTCAAAGCCCTGCTGCTTGAGCTCGGCATTGGCCAGAAACTCCGCATTGCCGCCCAAAAGTATATCTGTGCCTCGCCCGGCCATGTTGGTGGCTATGGTCACAGCCCCGAGACGGCCGGCCTGGGCCACAATCTCGGCCTCCTTGTCATGGTATTTGGCATTGAGCACCTGGTGCTTTACTCCCCGCTTTTTCAGCATTTCACTCAGCAATTCCGACTTCTCGATGGATATTGTCCCCACCAGAACGGGCTGCCCCCCGGCATGCCTCCGGACAATTTCATCCACCACCGCCATGAATTTGGCCTGCTCCGTCTTGTAAACCACGTCCGGCATATCCTGCCTGATCATGGGGCGGTGTGTGGGTATCACCACCACATCCAGGTTATAAATCTTGCGAAACTCGTCCTCCTCGGTGGCGGCGGTGCCGGTCATTCCGGCCAGTTTTTCATACATCCTGAAATAATTCTGGAAGGTAATGGTGGCAAGGGTCTGAGACTCCCTCTCAATCCTTACCCCCTCCTTGGCCTCAATGGCCTGGTGCAGCCCGTCGCTGTACCTGCGGCCAAACATCAGGCGGCCGGTGAATTCATCGACGATGATTACCTGGCCGTCCTTGACCACATAGTCCTTATCCCTTTTCATGAGAGCCTGGGCCTTTAACGCCTGAATCAGGTGGTGGTTCAGCTCGATATTGGTATCATCAAAAAGGTTGCTGATACCCAGCATTTTCTCCACCTTGGCCGTGCCTTCCTCGGTGATGGCCACCGAGTGGGCCTTTTCATCCACCGTGTAGTCGATTTCCCTTTCCAGCCTGGTAGCTATCCTGGCAAAGGTGTAATAATGGTCTGTGGCTTTATCGGCCTGGCCTGATATTATCAGAGGGGTCCTGGCCTCGTCGATAAGAATGCTGTCCACCTCGTCCACGATGGCGTAATAAAGCTCTCTCTGCACCAGCTGGTCCGGGTGTATGGCCATGTTGTCCCTCAGGTAGTCAAAGCCGAACTCGTTGTTTGTCCCATACACAACATCGGACCAATATGACCTCCTTCTTTCCGCCCAGTCCAGCCCGTGAACAATAAGCCCCACGCTCAGCCCCAGAAACCTGTACAGCTGTCCCATCCACTGGCTGTCCCGGCGGGCCAGGTAGTCGTTGACGGTGACCACATGCACGCCACGCCCTGTAAGGGCGTTCAGATATACAGGCAGCGTGGCCACCAGTGTTTTACCTTCACCGGTCTTCATCTCTGCGATACGGCCCTGGTGCAGCACAATGCCCCCCAGCACCTGGACATCGAAGTGCCTCATATCCAGGACCCTTTTGCTTGCCTCCCTGACCACCGCAAAGGCCTCCGGGAGAATATCGTCAAGCTGGGCCCCCCTGTCGATCATATCCTTGAAATATGCAGTCTTTGCTGTAAGGTCGGCATCGGAAAGGGAGGCCATCTCTTCTTCAAATTCATTTACCTTGATTACAGTCTTCTGCAGCTTTTTTATTTCCCGGGCATTATCATCAAACAGGTTGCGTATAAATCCCATCATATTATTTATATCACCTTTACTTTAAAAACGGGCTGCCGTACCACTTGGACGGCCCCGTCCCCAAAACCGGGTATAAAAAGATTTTATCAAAGCGCACCTGTGCTTGCAAGATTCTGCGGGGGGCGCATCATCTTTGCGCCCCCCGCTATATGCATCGACTTATATTATGCGCCGCTTTCGGCGGCATTGTTTGACAATTTATTATTTGAGCCCATGTATAACGCACCGATCTTTCGGACCCGTCTAAAAGGTTGGCTCGATAAGCCCGTAATTGCCGTCTTTTCGCTTATACACCACATTGACCTGATCTGTTTCAGCATTGGAAAAGACAAAGAAGCTGTGGCCCAGAAGGTTCATCTGCAATACCGCCTCATCAATGGCCATGGGCTTTATGGCGAATTTCTTGGTCCTTACAACCATCGGGCCTTCCTCTTCGGGCACGGCCTCCGGCCTGCTCTGCCCGGCGCCTTTGCTTGAACGCTTGATCAGTTTTCCCTTGTGCCTCTCAATCTGCTTTTCCAATTTGTCCACCACCATGTCGATGGACGCGTACATATCCGAGGTAGTCTCCTCACCTCTCAGGATCATTCCGTTGATGGGCATGGTAACCTCAACGCGATGCGAGTCCTTTTCAACCGTCATAGTAATCTGGGCGTCCCCAAGGTTGTCTATATACCTGTCCAGTTTGCCCACGCGCTTTTCCACGTACTCCTTGAGAGCTCCCGTAACCTCCATGTTTCTTCCACGAACCTGTACTTTCATGTTACAACAGCCCCTTTCCGGCCTTTTTGAAAACACATCAGTCGGGCAGTCCGGCCCGGCCGGACGCAACCCTTTTCATACCCCGCCAATACCGGGGCAAAGCACATAAATATTACACCGGAGGTGTAATGAATGTTAACACAATCCACTCCTCAAGTCAAGGGTTTCCAGCCTGACGGTTACGGACAGTTGTCGAAAAAAAACAGCCGGATACCTCCCTGTGGAATAGAATCCTGTGGATAATGTGGATAAGCCTGTTAATAACAGGGTTTAAAAAGGTTCTTCAATGTGATTAATATTAACGCTAAAATTTTTATGTCGTAAATGGTTGTTTTTAATATACAATTTGTCACATTTTATATTACCGCAAACCCTGCCCCCTATGGTATGGTCCTTCCGGCCGCCACAGTCAGGCACACCACCGACGCCGCCCCTCCCCCCGCCAGGACGCCGGCCACAGTGTTCAAGGTGCTGCCGGTGGTGATTACATCGTCAACCACTATTATTTTTCTGCCGTTAACAATATCCGGGGCGGTGAGGATAAAGGCCCCCCGCAGATTCTCCTCCCTGCCGGACCTGTCCAGGCCGGTCTGGGCCGGGGTTTCCCTTACCTTCCGCAGCACCGGCAAAAAAGGTATTCCCATTTTCAAGGCCAGATTATGCGCAAGCAATTCCGCCTGGTTAAACCCCCTTTCCCTCAGCCGCCCGGGTGAAAGGGGAACCGCAGCCATTATTTCCGCCCCCTCATAAAGGCGTATCCCGGCGACGCGCCTTAACATCATATCCGAAAGGTAAACAGCCAGGTTTTTCTTTCCCGAAAATTTAAGCCTTTTGACCGCCCTCCTGATATTATCCTCATAGGGACCGGCAGCCCTGGCCATGGAAAAAAAATGCCGTCCCTTAAGACAGTCTTTGCAGTACACCTGCGCCGGCCCCTCCCCCGTGCCGCGCAGGGCCGATGTTTCCACCGCCGGGGGATGCTGAAAATATCTGCCGCATATAAAACAAACCGGCTCGGAGCGGTATTCCAGCATCTTTTCAAGACAACCGCCACAGACCTGGCCGCGCTCCTGAAACCCGCCGCACAAAGGGCAAACACGCCTGGGTGGGAAAATTAAATCCAAAATGCCGGCCGTTATTTTCAAGTATTCCAGACGCCCCTTTCCGTTCGGCGCCCCCTTATGCCGGAGGCGGTCTCAATCCTGTCCCGCCCCTTCTTCTTGGCCTCCCGGAGAGCCAGGCCCGCCATTTTAATGAGCCGGTCAAGGCTTTCCCCGTTTTCCGGCGCTGCTGCTATGCCTATACTGACCTTCGCCGTCAGCACCGGATGCTCCGGGCAGGGTACAATTTCGGAAAGAATGGCCCTTATTTCGCCGGCCAGTTCCAGGGCTGCGCCTTCATCACCACCCGGCAGGAAAAGGGCAAACTCATCATCACCATAGCGGCCGGAAAATCCCCCCGGCGCATCCAGCCCCCTCAGCACCTCCGCCACTGCGTCAATTATCCTGTCGCCATCCTCCTGTCCCCAACCTTCATTTATGTGTCCCAATATGTCAATATCAACCAGCAGCAGGGCAGCCTTTACATTACCCTCCGCAATAAGGGAGTCCATGGCCCGGACAGCGTTTCTGTAAAACCACTTTCTGTTAAGCAATCCTGTCTGGGGGTCCAGTTTCCTCAACTTCTCCACCCTCTTTGACAGGATGCCGTTGGAAAGGGCGCGGGTCACAGTGCCACAAAGGGAAACGGCTGTCTCCAGATCCCTTTCATCAAAAGCCATGGCCTTTTTTTCACCCACAATAACAAGCCCCAGGGGGTTGTTTCCGGATGCCAGGGGTATGGCCAGCAATGACCTCAACACCTGCGGCAGGCCCTGCTCCGACTTTACCCTGGGGTCCATTTTTGAATTAAAGATTATTTCCGGCTCACCATTGCTTATCACCCATCCCCAAAAGCCTTCCTCCGGCCTGATAAAGTCCCTCTCCAGCTGATCCTTGTAAGGCCCGAATGCGGCAGCGGCAACAAATCTCCTTTTTTCCTCCTGCCACAGATAGACCACACCGCTGTGAAAGGGCACCGCCCTGCGCATTTCATTCAGGAGTATGCCGGGCACACTGTCAATATCCTCCAGGAACCCAAGCTTCCTTGTAATCTCATATACCGCCCGCAGCTCCTTATTAACCAGCTCCGACCTCACATAAAGGCCCAGAATAAACTGAACAGCCAGAATTGGGACCACCAGCAGAAGGGCCGACGCAATTCCAGTCTTTTGATAAAGTATGGCCATGGCGATGCCAAAGGGGGCGCTGAACAGGTAGCTCAGGGCATCCCAGCGAAGGGTGGCCTGCCAGGAATACATCCTGGCCTCCCTTCTGCCGGGATATGTATAAAGAAAGACCAGCAGATGGTTAATTGCAAAATAGAGAAGTATGAGGGTTATCAGCTGCAGATAGCCGGCGTTAAGGCCGCCACCGAAGATCCCGCTCATCTCACGGCCCCATATCGCCCCGGAAAGACTGGCGGAAACATATAGCGCCAGCACCTGCTGCCCGGTGTTAAAAAAAAGTGTGCGCACCGGCCCGCCTCTGTTGGCTATGCCGTTTCCCAGAAAAAAAGCCAGAGAGCTTATCCATGCAGCGGCGTTCAGGTTATAAATCAAAAATGAGGCCAGAACAATGGAAAACCCCCCGGAGAGACGGCCCAGGGGGAAGTTCACAGCCAGCCCCTCCACCAGAATACCCAGCAATATCAGCACGGCAAATTCGCTGGACCTGTCCAGGTCCAGTCCGCCGAACATACCGGCCAGAAGAACGAACCCCGCCAGAGTAACCACAAGGAAATAAATAGTATGTATATAATTTACCCGTGCCTTTACAGCCATAAAATTTACCCCCCGGAATATTTTCGACGGGAGGTTAAAGTTACCTCCTTTTTAATAACAGAACTCAGACTCTCATGCCACTTTTTAGGGTAGAGTTGGAAAGTTGGAAGGGTTGGTTAGTTGGAAAGGATTGACACGGTGTAAGGAATGCCTGAAACCTTCTGACTCCGACCAATCGGAAATGCTTCTCCGGCCCCTCCGACCAACCGGAAATGCATCTTTGGCCTCTCCGACCAGACGGAAATGCACCCCTGGCCATTCTGACAGAATCAGCATATCAGTATAAGTATTTTTACGTTAATGCTGATCAGGTGAAACTAATCAGGGTTTTTAGAGGTCCCTTCAGAAGTTCTTCCCTGCCCATTCCCCTGGCATCAATCACCCGGTTTTGAAAAAAAAGCTCCTTGTTTGCCAGCCACCATTCATCCTCTCTTATCAGAGAGAATCCCTTTTCAGCCGACAGTATTTTCAAAATGCCGGCAGTATCGTCTTCACCCTCATATACAGACACGGCCACGCTGTATCTGCCGCACATAACAGCACTGTTCCGGTATAATTTCCTTATGAACCATTCCGCCACCTCGGCCTGACCGCCCATCATCACACAGATTGTTCCTTCGGGGTTAATACTTCCGCCTTTAAGGAGATTTACCGCCAGGGCGGAGGTATATACAAACCAGAATAAAAAGGCGGCTAACAATACCCAAAGATCCGTCATGCAAATCACCCCCGGGCCTAGTAAATAAATATGACCTGAATACCACAGGGGTGACAGAGGATAACTAAAAAAGCCGCCCTCCGGGCGGTGCCGCTGTCCCAGCGGCGGGAATTCAGAATCCAGAAGTCAGAATCCAGAAGTCCAGGCATTCCTTTCAGGTGACCCCAAAGTAACATGCATCTGGGGGGAGTGTTCAACCCCGGGCGGAATTTATCGGAGGCTGCTACAGTCTCTTAACGACCGAGCCTAAGGACTGACAATTTGGCGGCTGGACGCCGCCAAAAGCCTGAGAGGAGCAGGACGCGACTTTCGAAGGCGGTTGGCAGTCCTTTGGCGACCGAGTTTAGAGACTGTTGCAGCCGGAGATGATGCAGCCGGGGTTTAACACTCCCCCTGCCCGCAAGCAACCCCGGAGCGACCAGTGAGCGACCACAGTGCGACCCAAAGGCAAAAGTTATCCACATAGCATAATTTCCTATACATGAACAAAGCCGCCCTCCGGGCGGTGCCGCTGTCCCAGCGGCGGGAATCCAGACCCCCATGCCGCATAAATGCGGCACCATTGAAGGATGAAAATGTGTTCACTACTTATAAGGAATGCCCTACCATTCTGAATTCTGAATTCTGGATTCTGGATTCCTGACCCCTGATTAAATCAGTATAAGAATTTTCAGGGCAGAATCCAGACCCACATGCCGCTAAAAAGCGGCACCATCAGAGGATGAAAAAGCAAGGAATGCCCGGACTTCTGGATTCTGAATTCTGGATTCTGGATTCCTGACCCCATATTCATTCAGTATAAGAATTTTCAGGGCAGAAGTCCAGGCATTCCTTTCAGGTGACCCCAAAGTAACATGCATCTGGGGGGAGTGTTCAACCCCGGGCGGAATTTATCGGAGGCTGCTACAGTCTCTTAACGACCGAGCCTAAGGACTGACGAGCCGGCTGCAGGACGCTGACGGCAGCCTGAACGGACGCATGGACGCGGCGTTGAAGGCGGTCGGCAGTCCTTTGGCGACCGAGTTTAGAGACTGTTGTAGCCGAAGATCATGCAGCCGGGGTTAAACCACTCCCCCCGACCCGTAGTACGGCTATACAAAAAAAACCGCCCTTAGTGGACGGCTAATTTTGTAATAATGGGTAACACAAAAACCATTCTGAGTTCTGAGTCCTGAGTTCTGAATTCTGACAATGGCTTCACTCACAATCAGCCCTTTTTGAGGGCTTCCGCCTTATCGGTCCTTTCCCAGGGGAAGTCACAGTCGGTGCGGCCAAAATGGCCATATGCCGCAGTCTTCAGGTAAATGGGACGGCGCAGGTCCAATTCCTTTATTATACCTGCCGGCCTGAGATCAAAGTTTTCGTTGATGAGTTTGATAATGGCCTCCTCGGACACCTTCCCCGTATTAAAGGTATCCACCATAATGGATACCGGTCTGGCCACACCTATGGCATAGGCCAACTGCACCTCGCAGCGGTCAGCCAAGCCTGCCGCCACTATATTCTTGGCCACATAACGGGCGGCATAGCAGGCTGATCTGTCCACCTTGGTGGGATCCTTGCCGGAGAAGGCGCCCCCGCCGTGCCGGGCCATGCCGCCATACGTATCAACAATAATTTTTCTGCCTGTAAGGCCGGTGTCCCCCTGGGGCCCGCCAATGACAAACCTTCCGGTGGGATTAATCAGGTAACGGACCTTATCGTCCATAAATTGCTCCGGAACCACCGGTATGATAATTTTCTTTATTATATCGTCACGGATTTCCTCCGGGCTTAGTCTGGGATCATGCTGGGTGGATATTACCAGGGTATTGAGCCTTACCGGCTTATCATCTTCATATTCCACCGTCACCTGGACCTTGCCGTCGGGCCTGAGGTAAGGCAACTGCCTGGTCTTTCTGGCCTCAGCCAGCCGCCGGGCCAGCCTGTGGGCCAGCGCGATGGGAAGAGGCATCATTTCAGGGGTTTCATTGGAGGCATAACCGAACATCATTCCCTGGTCACCGGCGCCAATTGCCTCTATCTGGGAATCGTCCATCCCGCCTTCCCTTGCCTCAAGAGCCCTGTCCACACCCATGGCAATATCAGGCGACTGCTCGTCAATGGAAGTTATCACCGAGCAGGTGTCACAGTCAAAACCATACTTGGCCCTGGTATAGCCGATGGACCGGATTGTCTCCCTGGCCACCCGGGGTATGTCCACGTAACATTGTGTTGTTATTTCCCCGGCCACCAGCACCAGCCCGGTTGTACACAATGTCTCACAGGCCACCCTGGCGTTTGGGTCCTGGGCCAGAATTTCATCAAGCACAGCATCGGAAATCTGGTCAGCTATCTTATCGGGATGACCCTCCGTAACCGACTCGGAAGTAAAAAGCTTTCTGGACATTAAAATCCCTCCTCCCAGAATACAGAAAAAACAGACCCCCCAGAGGTCCTTCCATACCTAAAAAATCATGATAATTTTACCACCCGGCAAAAATTAAGTCAAATTATACTAATACTGAGTGAATCGGCTGATAATCTTCATTTAACTTATAAGGAATGCCTCCACCCCTTCTGACTCCGACCAATCGGAAATGCTTCTCCGGCCCCTCCGACCAACCGGAAATGCATCTTTGGCCTCTCCGACCGGACGGAAATGCACCTCTGGCCACTCCGACAGAATCAGCATTACAGCATAAGCATCAATCCACCTCAACCAGTACCGTGTCAATGCCTATTTTTTTAATCCTCGACCAGGGAACCTGCACGTCCCTGCCGGCGGACAGCAGGCTGAACCGCCGGGGTCCCCTTAGTATAAACGCGGTCACGGCGCCTGTGGACGGATCAATGCGGATATCCTTTATTGAACCCAGCTTTTCGCCATTGGCAAGGTTTACAATATCCCGCCTGGCAAGATCGGACACCTTCATCATCGCAATCACTCCCGGAAATTTATGACCGGCGGGAACCGCCGCCGCAGCCAACGGATGAAACCCGTTCAGTCCTTATCTTATTCCGGGATCATAGAATGTGTTAATCAGTCTTCCCGATCATGTCATTAATCCCCTGTTCAAGCTCTATACCGGGAACCCAGCCCAAATATTCCCCGGCCCGCCGGCTGTCCAGGCTGCTGTCCCGTATATCGCCCGGACGGGTTTGCCCATAGCGGGGAGATCGGGTGTACGCCGCCGCCCCACTGACAATTTCAAAAAGCCTGTTTACCGTAACCGGCCGTCCGGTGCCTATGTTCAGCGTCATTCCCCCGCCCCTGTGCACGGCGCTCACATTGGCCCTGGCGACATCAAGAACGTGAACAAAGTCCCTGGTCTGCTCACCGTCACCATATATAACCGGCTCTTCGCCACGGGCAATCCGGTCGGTGAAAATGGCCACCACCCCGCCCTCGCCCCCGGCATTCTGCCTGGGCCCATACACATTGGCATACCTCAGAACGGTGTAGTCAAGTCCGTAAAGAGTCTTATAAAGCTCCAGATACCTCTCCGCGGCATACTTGGACAGGCCGTAGCCTGAAACCGGCCTTATCTGATGCAGTTCGTCCACCGGCAGGTATTCCGGGAAGCCATAAACAGCCGCGGAGGAGGCAAAAACAACCTTTCTGACATTTTCGGCCCTTGCCGCCTCCAGTAGAATCAGAGTGCCCACTATATTCACCCGGGCATCGGCAGCCGGGTCCTGCAGCGAAACCGGGACGCTCGCCTGGGCGGCAAGGTGAAAAACAACCTCCGGATTTTCCCTTTTCATGCAGTGTGAGACAAAAGTCCGGTCAGTTATATCACCGTGATAAAAATTCACCGGATGCTTTATGTTTTCCATGCTGCCCGAGCTCAGGTTGTCCAGAACAGCAACCCTGAATCCCGCCTCCACAAGAACGTCCACGGTGTGGGAGCCGATAAATCCCGCCCCTCCTGTAACCAATACCCTCATTAGAAAACCTCCGGCACAACAAGCAAAATCATAAAAGGGGCTGCCGCCCCTTTTGGTAATTTATTCTTCAACCGCACCGTCCCCAACAACCCCGCTGAGGTACTCCCTGAATTGCTCTGCCAGGTCAGGTCGTGCAAGGGCAAACTCCACCATAGCCTTCAAATACCCCAGTTTGTCCCCCACATCATACCTACGCCCCCTGAAGGACAGGCCATACATGGGCTCTTCCCGGCACAGCACCCTCAGCGCGTCGGTCAACTGGATTTCCCCGCCGGCGCCCGGCCCGGTCCGGGACAGTATATCAAAAATCCCCGGAGTAATTATGTACCTTCCCATTACTGCCAGCCTGGACGGAGCGCTGCCAACCGGAGGTTTTTCCACCAGGTTGCTGATCTTGAACACATTGTCCCGGACCATTTCAGCCTCTATTATTCCGTATTTGTCCACATCTCCCGGGGGAACCTCCTGTACGGCAATCACCGACGCACCGGTCTCCTCATACAGGTCCATCAGCTGTCTGAGACAGGGAACCCTGCTGCGGACAATATCATCGCCCAGAAGAACGGCAAAGGGCTCATCCCCTATGAATTTTCTGGCGCAGTATACTGCATGTCCCAGACCCCTGGGCTCCTTCTGGCGGACATAATGTATATCCGCCATCTCGCCTATGCCCCTCACCATCTCCAGCATTTCCATTTTTCCCTTTGCCGTCAGCATGGTCTCCAGTTCCAGGGACCTGTCAAAATGGTCCTCCAGGGCCCTCTTTTGCCTGCCGGTTATAAACAGTATATCCTCTATTCCTGAGTTTACCGCCTCTTCAACTATGTACTGAATTGTGGGCTTGTCCACTATAGGCAACATTTCTTTGGGTTGTGCCTTGGTAGCCGGTAAAAATCTGACACCCAAACCCGCCGCAGGGATTACAGCCTTACGAATCTTCACCTAACCCCTCCTTATGGGTAAAATACAAATAAACGGCCCTACATTTTTGTGGACCGTTCTATTTCCTTTGTCTTGTAGCCGCCCTTTATACCTACCCCACCCCCGGTTATCTTTATTTTGTTGGCCGTGACAATCACGACGGTGGCAAGGACCGCCAGCAGCAGCATGGCCTGGTTGGTGGTAAGCAAATTCATAATTACCGCGCTGGCGCCCATCACCAGTGATACGGCATAAATAACCAGCACGGCCTGCCGGTGGGAAAAGCCGCGGGCCAGCAACTGGTGGTGCAGGTGCTCCCTGTCCGGCTGAAATATGGGCCTGTTTTCCTTAAAACGCCTCAGTATGGCAAAAACAGTGTCCAGCAATGGTATCCCCATCACCACAATGGGTATTATAACGGAAATCGCCGTGGCGCTTTTGGTCAAACCAATAATGGAAATGGAGCCAAGGCTGAAGCCCAGCAGCATTGATCCCGAATCGCCAAGAAAAATGCTGGCCGGATAAAAATTATATCTTAGGAAGCCCAGAGTAGAGGCCGCCACCATAAGGGACAGGGTCATTACCAACAGCTGAGCCGGGTCCCCAAAAATTTTGAACTGGGTTATGGCCACCACAGCCATGGTCAGGGAGGAAATACAGGAAACCCCTCCCGCCAGGCCGTCCAGCCCGTCTATCAGGTTAACGGCGTTGGTGACAGCCACCAGCCAGAGCACCGTTACCGGAACGGCCAATACTCCCAGGTTCAGTATCTCGTTGTTGAACGGGTTTGTAATAAACTCAACCCTTATTCCAAAAGGTATAACCGCCAGTGCGGCCAGCGTCTGTCCGGCAAGCTTTACCCGCGGGGAAATGGTCTTTACATCGTCCAGCATACCCAGCAGGAGTATAATGGTACAGCCGGCGGCCAGCCCCAGCACCGGCATTTCCGGCCAGTACACGGCCAGGGCCACGGGTATGAAGGCCAGGTATATAGCCACCCCGCCCAGACGGGGCATTACTCCGCTATGAATTTTTCTCTGATTGGGGAAATCCACCGCCCCCCACCTGACGGCCAATGACCTGACCCACGGGGTCAGCGCCAGGACCAAAGCCAGTGACACCAGAAGGGGTATCATACGTGTCAAATTTAAACCCCCCAATATGGATGTATAGGCATAACTAAAGGTATTTTATCACTTAATCAATGGTTTTCACAAAGTTTAAAATTATGGCCTGGACGGGTGATTATCAGTCAATAATTGTGGACAGGCCACGATATCTGCATAATACTTACTTTTTCGGTCTATTTATTCTTTTTTTGCATCCGCCAGCGCAAACAGCAGGTCGGCCTCAACAGCCAGTTCCCCCGCCACCCTGGCCACACCCCTGCCCTTACCGATAGAGCTCTTTATCCTCAGCATTTCAACCTCCATAACAACCTGGTCCCCGGGAAACACCCGCCTTCTAAAACGGGCATTGTCGATGCCGGCAAAAAGGGCAAGCTTTTTTTCCAGCCCGGGCATGGCCAGGACAGCCACAGCACCCACCTGGGCCATGGCCTCGATGAGTAGAACCCCGGGCATGACGGGAAATCCGGGGAAATGGCCCTGGAAGTATGGCTCATTGGCGCTGATGTTCTTTATACCCACCGCCCTTTTTCCCGGTTCCAGCTCAAGTATCCTGTCCACCAGCAAAAAGGGATACCGGTGGGGAATTATCTCCATGATCCGGCTAATATCAAGCCCTTCCAATTAAACACTCCTCCATTTGCCTGTTTTGTAAATATCACGGCAAAGATCCCTTCTATAATTTAAACCATAAAAAAAGGTCCCCATACATATTTAAAAATGCTAAATGCTATCTTTGCTATTATTCGATACTGTCCATTCTTTTCCTTCTTTTGCCTTCTGTTATATCCGGCACCGTTGACCTCGTCCCCAAAAATATTTATACTTTATTAGTGAAGCCTGGAAGGAGGTTTTTCAATGAAACTTGTAGACGACAGGGGAAAGGTTTTCGGTCTTATAAATATCATCGACCTGATTATACTCCTTGTCATTATACTGGTGGCCGGCGGGGCCTATTATAAGTACAGCCACCCGGCCGGCGCACAGGGGAAAAACGTCACCGTTGAATTCGAGGTCATGATACCGCACATCCGGCCGGAAATGGCCCAGGTAATAAAAGTCGGCGATAAAATGGTGAAGGAAAACAGCTATACGAACGTTACCGTAAAAGATGTAAAGACAGTCCCCGGCTATTCAGTAAATGTTGACGCCAGAGGCCAGAGGGTGGAGTCTTTGGACCCTTACCTCCTGGACGTATATGTTACCAACACCGGAACAACCGTCCTCTCCTCGGCCACAATCACCATGGGCGGCCAGGAAGTCAGGGTGGGCAAGGACTACTTCGTCAAGTCCAGAGACTATGAATTCAAAGGAACAGTTACCAAGGTGGAGATAAAATAGCCGCCCGCCGGGCGGCGCCGGCAGGAAATCAGAACTCAGAACTCAGGACTCAGAACTCAGAATAGTTTGCGCAATGTTGGAAAAGTTGGAATGAATTGAGAGCAAAGAATGCTCGGACCATTCTGGCTCCTGGCTCCCGAATCCACTCAGTATAAGCAATTTCAGGTTAGTGCTGAAAAAGCCCCCTTACGGGGGCTTTTCTCAATAATGACCCAACGGTAAAACCAAACCATTCTGAGTCCTGAGTTCTGAGTTCTGACAGGATAAGGATGACAGGATTAGCAATCAAAGCTTCTCCACCTTCGCCCCTCCGACACTTTTCCCCGCCAGTATATTTTTGGGGTCGATGATAAAGGGCGTTCCCTCGGCTGACATAAGGGCCACATACCGATCCAGCCCGTCCAAATCAATCCCCTCCTGCCTGGCCAGGAGGAGCATGCCGTGGGCGCCCTCAAAGGCTTCCCGCTGGCTGTCCACACTGAAATGATAACGGCTGTTTACCGCCGGGTCGAAAGCCCGGACAGTGATTCCGCTCTCCTCCATTATCCTTATTATTTTCAGGGCCGGGCTGCAGCGGTCATCGCTGGAAAAATCCTTCATGGCCAGCCCGATTACGCCGATAACAGCCTCCCGGGGCGGAACCACGAGGTTCTTCATCACCATTGAGACCATGTAGGACGGCATTTCCTCGTTAACCCGCCTGGCGGTATGCATAAGGGGCAGGGAAACATCCATCCTCCTTGCCCTGTCCGCCAGATAGTGCAGCGCATTGGGTATGCAGTAGCCTCCCACCCCCGGGCCGGGACTCAGCAGGTTGACCCTTTTGTGGGTATTGGCCAGGGCTATCACCTCAGCCACGTCAACATTCAGTGCCCTGGTAAATCTGGCCAGCTCATTGACCATGGCGATATTTACATCCCTGGAGACATTTTCCACAACCTTGGCTGTTTCCACCACCTCAAAGGAGGATGCCAGGCTGATCTCCGCCCTGGTAACTATGGACAGCAGCCTTTTTGTTCTTTCCGCCGATTCCCTGTTTAAGCCGGCAACAAGGCCCGGCATGGTTTCAAATTCCTCGAAGGCCTTCCCCTCGGCGATTCTTTCCGACGAATAGGCCAGGTCAAAGTCGGAACCGGCCCTGAGCCCGCTTTCCGATTCAAGGATGGGCAAAATAAATTCCCTGGTCATACCGGGAACAAGGGTGCTCCTCACCACCACCAGGTCGCCCCGCTTCAGTCCGGAGGCCACAGAGCAGACACAGTCCTCCAGATGGCCGGCGAAGACCTCCCCCTCATCACTTACCGGCATGCCCACGGTAATAATGATGTTGTCACACCTGCCCAGCGCCTCGGCAGGACTGCACGTGGCCCGGAAGCGACCCTCTTTAAGCTCTCTGGCAAGTATGGCCCGTATGTCCTCACCCCGGTAGGCTTCCTTGTGGTAGGTGACACCGACGTTTATATCTTCCACCAGTCCCTCGTTAACGTCCACCCCATAGACATCACAGCCCCGCATGGCAAAGCTCAACGCCAGGGGCAGCCCGACAAATCCAAGGCCGAAAACCGCCACTTTTTCGCTGCTCAACAGACTCATCCTCTCTATTTACCTGTGTTTACCCAACACTTCCATTATCTTTTCGCTCATAAATTCAACCCTGCTTTCCCATGAGTTACGGGCCGCGGACTCCAGCCTTCCCTTTTTCCTGGCGGGGCTTTCCCGGGCCAGGCTCCTCTCAAGGGCCTCCAGAAAAGACCTGTGGTCCCCCGCAATCTCCACCACATCAGAAAATTCCCTGACTCCGGGCATGTCCACACTTACCACCGGCCGCCCGGAGGCCAGGTACTCGTAAAATTTCAGCGGGCTGACCCTTTCTGTAAGGCTGTTCTTTTTAAAGGGGTTAATGCATACATCAAAGGCCTTGATGTACCCCGGCAGGTCTTCCTTGTCCCTGCGGCCGAAAAAATAAACATTGGGTAATGCCTTCAGGCGCTCCACACTTATCCCCGCCCCCACCGGGCCTATCATGGCAAAGGACCAGTCCGGCCTGGACCTTGCCAGAAATTCTATCAAATCCTGGTCAATCCAGTCGTGGATAACACCGACAAACCCGACCAGAGGCCGCGGCAGGCGGCTTATTTCATCGGGCACAACGGTTTCCTCCAGGTCCGCCCGGGCAAAATGATCAACGTCAGCGGCATTTGGAAGAAGATGTATTTCCCTGGCAAAGGGCTTTTTGTCCTCATAAAGCCCCGGCGCGGTTACAAATACCAGGTGGCAGGACTCAATCAGCTCCCTCTCCATTTCCAGCATCACCCGCTTGTTGATAAGACCCGTATACTCGGAGTGCTCATCCACACAGTCATAGATAAGGCACTGCGGGCCCAGCCCCCGGGCCAGCAATAGGGAATTGGGCATATAGGTCCAGACCAGAGGTTTTTTCATGCCCAGTTTGTGGGCAATTCTTCTGATAAAAATTAAAAGCCACCGCTGGTTCAGCCTGTTTACCCAACTGTACTTGTTTCCGAAGGGCAACACCACTGGCGGTGAATAAAGGTATATATTTTCCGTTTTTCGTCTTGCTCCCTTTAGCCACCGCCCCCACTTGAACCACAGGCTCCGGTCCTTAAATGCTGACAGCAGCGTAATGGGAGGTTCAATATACAAGATCCGGTTGGACCCCGGCAGCCTTGACATTATTTGCTGTTTCCTGGTCCAGATGGGGTCCCAGTCCACAGACGAAATACAAACTATATCGTATCCTTCCAGGCCTCTCTTCTCCCCGGTCAAGTTCATACCCCCAGCAACTTCCGGTATAACTCCATGGTCCTGGCAGCCATGGCGGCAGCGGTAAATTTCTGCTCCACTATCTGCCCGGCGGCAGCGGCCATTTCCTCCGCCTCCTGCGGGTGATCCAACATCCAGCAGATACCCCTTGTCAGGCCGTCCTCGTCAGCCGGGGGCACAAGCAGGCCGGTGGTGCCGTGCTCCACTATTTCCGGCAGTCCTCCCACGGAAGTGGCCACCACCGGAACCCCCACCGCCATGGCCTCAAGGGCGGTAAGGCCAAAGCCCTCCCAGAGGGACGGCACTATCAAAAGGTTCAAATCCGGCATAAGCTCCGATACATCTGATACAAAGCCCGTAAAGGTAACATGCTCCGAAATGCCCAACTGCCTGGTGTACTGCTCCAGGCCTTCCTTTTCCGGCCCGCTGCCCACCACAAGGAAGTGAACATCGGTTCTTTCCTTTAATATTTCGGATGCGGACTTAAGAAAATAACGGTGCCCCTTTACCGGATGAAGGCGGCCCACTATGGCCACCAGAGACACCCCGGGGCTGAAACCGGCCTTTTTACGCCATTTTCCGGTCGATCCGGACTTGTTGAACAGCTCCGGGTTCAGCCCGTTGTAAATAACGGTTATTCTTTTTTCGGGAATGCCCTGCTGAATCAATGCCTTTTGCAGACCGCCGGATACAGCGATAAAATGAGTGGTCATTCCCCGGGAAACCCACTCTATAAAGGTGTTGACCAGCCTGCTGAAGAGGCGCGGATAATCCTGGGCCAGCAGGCTGTGCACAGTGGTGACCACCACGTCCACCCCGGCCATCCTGGCTGCGATACGCCCCACCAGATTGGCCCTTACCCCGTGTGTATGGACAATATCAATCTTCTCGCGGGCAATAAGGTCCCGCAGCTTGGTGACAATGCCAAAGTCAAGCTTGTGCCGCATGGGAATGGAATAAGACCTGATACCGGCCTCCCTGGCCACTTTGACGAAGGGATCGGCAAAAAGGCAGCAAACATAAACCTCCACCATATCTGAGTTCATGGCAGTGGCAAGATTAAGAATATGACGTTCAGCTCCACCGAATTCGCCCCCGCCAATTACATGGAGAACCCGAATGCGCTTCACCGCAGTTTGCCCCCTTGCCTTGCTCTAACCATTTTATCAATTTCAATGTCGTTCGACAAGGAGTTTTTCCCCCCTGCCCGCCCCCCTTGGATTAGAACCGGGCGTGGTGTATAATATCCGTGTCGGAGATCAGCAATAAGGGAGGGTGACTATTGACGCCGGAAATGGTTATAAAAGACAGTATAATATACAGGTGTTTGACAGCGCTATTTCATACCGTCCTGAGACTGGCATCCCACAGCCGTACAGTCCGGTATTTTCTCAACGTTCCCTCCTACTCCACAGGGCGCTTCATAAATGATTCCCTGGCCGTCCGCCTGGCATCAGTCCCGGTCAGATGCCTTCTGCGGCCTGTTAAGGCGGCCGGATCACTGCTGAGGAGGTCGGCCCCGTACAGCCGCGCATTAAATTTGCCGCTGCCCGCCGCCGTCTCCCATAGCCGGGTGCTGGGGGCAATAGGCGGGATCAGGGTGGAAAGCGCCCTCTGGCTTTTGATTTCATATCCTGTGGTTGACTATTTAATAAGAAATATCCCTTCCCTGTCTTCCTTTGCCGGCAGCTGGGACGAACTTCTCCTGCTCTTCATTGTGCTGGCCTGGCCGGTGCAGATGGCGGTAAGGGGTAAAATAACCTTCCGTCACACCGGGCTGGATATACCCATACTGGTTTACACGGGAATAGCCATTTTTCTTTTCTTCATGAGGTCCCTGGACGTTTCCCTGGCCCTGGAGGGCATACGGGTCTACCTGGAATACATGTTGTGGTTCTTTGTGGGATCAAACCTGCTCCTCAACCGCAGGCAGTTTGACGCCCTCACCAGGGGCGCCGTGGCAGTGGGGGTTCTGGTTTCCCTGGTGGGGATATACCAGTATGTGACGGGCGTGCAAATGCCCGCCGAATGGGTCGACCAGGCCGAAGAAGGAGTAACCAGGGTCTTTTCCATCGTAACCAGCCCCAATGTTCTGGGGAGCCTTCTCCTGTTCTTCATACCCCTGGCCCTGGCCCGGATGCTGATCGCAAAAAACCGCCAGAGCCGCCTGGCTTACCTTTCGGCCCTGGGGGTCTTGCTGGCCTGCATGGTTATGACCTATTCCCGGGGGGCCTGGCTGGCGCTGGCGGTTTCCATCACCGTCATGGGCCTGCTGTACAGCCCCAGGCTGATTATCGCCATGGGCGTTGGCGGCCTGGCGGGAATCCTGTTTGTCCCGGGGATAAGCTCACGCCTGTCCTATATGCTGTCACCGGCCTACATGGCCAGCAGCCAGAGGGCCGGACGAATCGCCCGCTGGACGCTGGGCCTGGAAAAGCTCACCGAGAACCCCTTCCTGGGAACCGGCTTCGGCAACTTCGGCGGGGCTGTTGCCGCCCGGAGAATCCCCGGAAGCTACTACGTCGATAACTTCTACCTTAAAACCGCTGTGGAAAGCGGCCTTATCGGCCTGCTGGCCCTTATCTGGCTTCTGGTCGGCGCCCTCAGGTGCGGCTATGACGCCTTTAAAAAAATCAGTGACGGCAGCCTGAAAATAATGGCCGCGGCCATTCTGGCCGGACTAACCGGAGTGGTCACCCACAACCTGGTGGAGAATATTTTCGAGGTCCCCATGATGACCACCTATTTCTGGTTAATGGCCGGCATCCTTCTTTCACTGCCACATATTGAAGAATGAAAAGCCGCCCGCTGGGCGGTGCCGCTGTTCCAGCGGCAGGAATCCAGAATCCAGAATTCAGAATCTCGGGATTAAAATTTGGGTCCTTTTTAACCACAGAGCACAAAGAGACAAAAGAAATCACGGAGGAATGGCTGCAAAGGAATGCCCAAACCTTCTGAATTCTGGATTCTGACTTCTGGATTCCTGACAGAAAAGAATATCAGTATAAGCAAAAAGGGGCCCCTGCCCCTTTTTTAGCTACTAATCTGTTATTTCAATAGTGACATCCGGCTCATCTTTAGCCTGATCAGGAACCCCGGGGACTATACCTCCGGCAGGTGTTCCGGTTTTGGGTTTGGAGTTCTTGACCGTGGTCTTTCCGCTGCTGCCGCCCGTATTTTTGGCAGAATCCTTCTTATTATCTGTTCCGGCTGTCTCCCCGTTTGTATTGGTGCTGCTGCTTTCAGAACCCACATCCACCTTTTGCGTTCCGGGAACCACAGACCCACTCCCAATCCCGTTGCCGGCTGAGGGAGTCTTGCCGGCTGAAGCCACTGTCACCTCGCCCTGGACAACCTGGTTGTCCGTGCGCCCCTCATACATGCCGGCCACTACATAATGGGCAGTGGCCGGGTCCACCTGCCAGTAGCTGATGCCGTCATAGTTGAGAAATTTTCCCGGCAGGGTCTGGGTGACCAGATTGGAGCTGTTCATCTTTCTGGCGCTTCTGGCAAGCTTCGTTATATCCCCCATGCTGAGGTTGGTTTCAACCGCCCTGCTCAAACTCAATGCCAGAGATGGCAGCTTGACCACCGTAGCCGGCTGGAGCACCTGATCAGCCAGGGCGCGGATGAACTGCTGCTGAAGTCCGGTTCTGTCTATGTCCCCATTGGGCATACTCCTGAACCGCACAAACTGCAATGCCTTTTCACCATCCAGTTTCTGCAGGCCGGGCTGCAGGTCGATGTTGTATGCGCCTCCATCCTGGGGATCGTAATGATACATCCTTTTCTCCACGTTGATTGTAACCCCGCCCAGCTTGTCAATTATCTCCTTAAAGCCCTCGTAGTTGGTTAAAACGTAGTTGTTAACCGGTACGCCCAGAAGGCTGGACACAACCTGCATGGAAAGCTCGGGGCCGCCATACACCGAGGCGCTGTTTATCTTGTCATAGCCGTGCCCGGGGATATACACCCTGGTGTCACGGGGAATGGACAGCACCCCCATAATGTTCTTATTAGTATCCACGGTACACAGCATTATGGTGTCCGTCCGTGTCATGTTCTCACCCTTGCGGGCGTCCACACCCAGAACCAGAACATTAATCGTGCCTACATATTCATCCCCGCTATTGGGGTTATTAGCGGTATCCGGACTCTTAAAAAAGTAACCGTAGGCAAACAGGCCCCCGCCCACTAAAAGGGTAAGCACCAAAACTACCGCGAAAAAAAGCCTGACTTTATTTCTTAATCTATATCCCGGTCGAGGCAATGCGAACACCTTCTTTCACAAATACCCGAATATAAAATATGTCGGCGGCGCTGACAAAGCAGGACGCCGTTTTTCACAGTCCGTACCGGGTAAGGTTGATTTTCCCCCTATACATTATAATAGCTTTTGACTGGGCGTCAACGCCGCGGCCATCGGTTCTGGGGATGATAAGGAGATGATCAAGGGCGACCTTTTTCCCCGCCCTTATATTGGATCCCTCGGTTACATCCGGAATCCCGCTCCCCACCGGATCCACCACCAATGTGGTGCCGGCCCTCACGATAAGCTCAGTGCCGGCCTCACACTCCACCCGCTGGCCCGGGGAAAGGTTGACCACTTCCCATGATGATGTATTTTCAGTTTTATAGTCCTTAAGTGCGCTGTCGACTTTTTCCTTTACAAGTTCATTTACACGGGCGTCAATGTAGCTCTTCGTCACCAGGGGATCACTGGCGCTTCCGGGGTCGCCGGCGCCGGCGGCCCCGGCCAGCGCCGCCCCGAAAAGCAAAACGCCGGCTAAAACAACGATCACGGGAATAACTCTGTTTTTGTTCATAAAATATTTTCCTCCCGGTATTATGACGAAAAAACAATTAAAAAGTTCCCTGAGGATACGCTTATACTGAAATTCTTATTCTGTCAGGAATCCAGAATCCAGAAGTCAGAATTCAGAATGGTTCAGGCATTCCTTTGTTGAGGCGGGACTCCGCTCCGCCCGCTCAACTCATTCTGACTACTGAGTCCTGAGTTCTGAATTCTGACAGCATAAGAATATCAGTATCAGCGTAAAAGCATCTCCGCCACCAGGTCGGCGCTCCTCAGAGCCTCCCTCCGCAACAGCCCGACCTTTTCCTTCAATTTAAGTTTCAGCTCGTCCGAAGAGGAAAACACCTCTTCTATACAGCGGGAAAGTTCATGATAGCCAAGATCATCCACCGTTCCCCCGGAGGGCATATTGACCAGCCTTAAAAAACTATCCACCTTCGGATCATAGGAAATGCCCACCATGGGTATGTTGAGCAGGGCGCCGAAAATAAGAAAGTGCAGCCGCATACCCAGGATTACCCGGGCATGCTTCATAAGGGAAAGCATTTCCCTGAAATTAAGCTGCCTGTTTATTATACAGGCCCTGCTTTTCATTAAAGAGGCTATTTCCTTACTGACAGCCACATCCACCGGGTAGTGCATGGGGAGAAAAATCACCCTGAGCCCCCTGGCAGCCACGTCATCACACACCCTGGCAATTACCCCCTTGTATGCGTCCCGTCCCTTCCAGCCCCTGACGGAAACACCCACCACACCCTCTCCGGCGGGTATGCCGGCCTCAGCCAGTATAACCTCACCCAGGGCTGGATCTATTTCACCGGCGTCCAGTCCCAGTGCCGGATCGGCAGTAACCTCCACCCTCGGCCTGACAACCCCCAGCCTGCGAAGTTCATGACCGGACTCCTCATCCCTTACCGTAATTAAGCTCACCCTGTTGACAGCCTGCCGCATCAGTGTCTTGCCCAGCATAGTCCTTACCGGACCTATACCCTGCCCGTAAAAGAATACGGGCTTTCCCAGCATTCTGGCCAGGGTGACGATACCGAGATAATAAAGGATGCTGTTGGGCCCGGTAACGTCCTGCAGCAGCCCGCCGCCGCCGCTGATTAAAAGGTCGGCCCTCCTCAGCTCCCCTGTGATAAGCCGTAAATCGTGCCTTGGAACAGCCCTTACGCCGAAAGACCTTCCGGTTTCCTCCGGGTCTTTTGACAGCACAACCGGAACCAGGCCCTGAATCCTCTGATCCAGCGCCTTTAATATGGCATAAAGCATTGCCTCGTCACCATTGTTTTTGAAGCCATAGTACCCGGAAATAACCACCCTGGGCATCACAAACGTCCCCCGATACATCTCGCTTCAGCAGCCTCGGCCGGCCCCGGCCGGACTGGCGTGTTTTACACGGCCGGACACCTTTTTCGCCCGGCCATAATTGCGGGGAAGACTTAACAGTTACACCATTTCATGTACTTGCCTTTTAGCACCAGCACCGCGAATTTGGGCAGCACCAGCATTCGCCTCCAGCGGCGGGGCTCCATGAAGAGCCTCCCCAGCCACTCCAGGTTTAACCGCCTCAGCCACCCGGGAACACGCCGGACATTTCCCGATAAAACATCAAGGCTCCCTCCCACCCCGATAGCGGCAACATTGCCCAGCAGGTTAATATTTTCATCGATCCACTTCTCCTGGCGGGGCGACCCCAGAGCCACAAACAGAAGGTCCGGCGAGGAACCGGCAACCATGCCGGCCACATCAGCGCCCTCCTTTTCCGGAAAATATCCATGAAAAGTCCCGGCCACCCGCAGCCCGGGAAACAGCGCCGCAGCCTTTTGGGCCGCCGCCTCCGCCACCCCCGGGGCGGATCCAAGGAAAAAAACCCTCCAGCCCTTGACACCCGCCAGTTCCAAAAGCCTCATCATCAGGTCTATGCCGGTCACCCGGCCCGGAACCGGATGCCCCGCTGTCCGGCAGGCCCACACAATACCAACGCCGTCAGGCGTCACCAGGTCAGCGCGGTTTATCATGGCCAGCAAATCCCTCTCATGCTGGGCCCGGTAAAGCAATTCCGGATTAAGGGTAATTACAAAGCACGGTTCTTTTTTTTCAATACATGTCGATATGCGTTCTACAAACTGTTCAAGGGCAAGTCCGTCAACAGAAGAACCAAGCACGTCTATTTTCACTGTTTCAAACCTTTCCCACCGTACTGACTTCCTTGCGCAGTCCTTCAAACATTTTACCACAATTTTTTTTACTCCTCCAGACCGCTTTAAAAGGAGGAAATAATTTTAAAAGGATTATTATATTTTTTCGTCGAACAAAGAGTCGAATAATAGATAACCGGCCTTTGGCCGGTGCCACCTTGCAGGTGGCAAGAACTCAGGTAGCTAGAACTCAGAACTCAGGACTCAGAACTCAGAATCCCGGGATAAGAATTTGGGTCCTTTTAAGCTACAGATATGAGTTGGGCGGGCGGAGCAGAGCCCCGCCCCTACAAAGGAATGCCTGGAACATTCTGAGTCCTGAGTTCTGAGTTCTGACAGAATATGATTATCAGTATTAGCAAAGGAACGGCCTAAACAATGCAATACTACCTTGCCTCCATGAGGCCAAAACAATTTATAAAAAACTTTTTTGTTTTTATCGGCATAATTTTTTCAGGGAACCTTCTCAACCCGGAAATGCTGCTCCGGGTAACCGGATGCTTTTTAATATTTTGTCTCCTCAGCGGAGGCATCTATATAATTAATGATATCGCCGACAGGGAAAAGGACAGGAACCACCCCCGCAAAAAGCACCGTCCCATCGCGGCGGGGCTTATCCCGGTACGGGAAGCGGCATTGATGGCGGCCGCGGTTATAGCAGTTTCCCTGGCCTCGGCCTTTCTGCTTTCAATAGCACTGGGAGTGATTTCATTTTCGTACTTCCTGTTAATGATCCTTTACTCCTATTATTTAAAACATATAATAATACTTGATGTCTTTACCATCGCCTCCGGGTTTGTGCTCCGGGTAATCGCGGGAATAGAGGTTATTCAGGTATACATGTCCCCCTGGGCGGTGCTGTGCGCCTTCTTTCTGGCGCTGTTCCTGGCCCTGGGCAAGAGGAGAAACGAAAAAATAATTCTGGGTGAAAGCGCCAATAACCACAGGGCTTCACTGGACGCGTACACCGTCCCGCTGATAGACCAGATGATCTCGGTTGTGACCACTTCAACCATAGTATCTTATTTTCTTTATTCCTTCAGGTCGGACCAGAGCCTTTTGTCCATTGCATCGGTTCCCTTTGTGGTATTCGGGCTTTTCAGGTACCTGTATCTTGTCTACAGCCGCCAGTCCGGGGGCAGCCCCGAGGAGACAGTGCTCAGGGACCGCCCCCTGCAGGCTGCCATACTTCTGTGGACCGCCGTCTCACTGGCCAACCTGTACCGGCTATAAGCTTATACTGAAATGCTCATTCTGTCGGAATCCAGAATCCAGAAGCCAGAAGCCAGAATTCAGAAGTTCGGGCATTCCTTGTTTTTTATCCTCTGATGTTGCCGCTTTTTAGCGGCATGGGGGTCTGGATTCCCAACAGTATTAAATATCCTACTATAAAAAGTAAATTCACACTGGAGGATTAATTAATGGTTTCCAGGGTAGCCGTGGTAAAAACCTCTCCGCAGACAGTAATCGAAGACTATAAAAAGCTTATGCGCCTGGCCGAATACAGGGACTGCCTTCCCATGGACCGGGATACGGTATTAAAGCTCAACCTTTCCTGGACCAAATACTTTCCAGCCTGCTCATCCCAGCCCTGGCAGCTGGAGGGCGTGGTGAAAACACTGCTTGAAGACGGGTACAAAAAAGAATCCATCCTCCCCGTGGAAAACAAGACGGTGGTCACCAACCCGGTCAAGGGCGCCATTAACAACCGGTGGATGCCTGTGCTGGACAGATACGGCCTGGGGTTCACCCCCCTGCCGGACGTTGAATGGGTGGTTTTCCGACCAAAGGCCAAGCTCCTGGTGCTGGACAAAATATTCCCCGAGGGGATCAGGATCCCCAAAATGTTTTTGGGCAAAAACGTTCTGCACCTGCCTACTGTAAAGACCCACGGGCACAGCATAACCACCGGGGCCATAAAGAATTCCTTCGGGGGCCTGCTCAGGGAAGTAAGGCACTACTGCCACAAGTACATGCATGAAACCCTGGTGGACCTGATGATACTCCAGAAAGAAATACACAGCGGCATTTTCGCCGTCATGGACGGCACTGTCGCCGGGGATGGCGCCGGCCCCCGCACAATGATCCCCCACGTAAAGAACTATATACTGGCCTCGGGGGATTCGGTGGCCATTGACTCCGTGGCGGCCAGGATGATGGGGATTGACCCCATGACCATACCCTACCTCAGTATGTGCGATGAAATGGGGCTGGGGAACGCCAGGATGGAAAACATAGAAATAGCCGGCGAGGATATCAGCGGAGTCAATTTCGGCTTCCAGGCCAGCAGAAGCTTCGTCATCTGGGGGGACCAGATGATCAGAAAGGGCTTTTTAAGGCCCTTTGAAAAACTGCTCCTCCACAGCCCGCTAATGGTATGGGCGCCCTTTGCCTCCAACGTTTACCACGACTTTTTCTGGTACCCCACAGTGGGGCGTCGGAGAATAAAGGCCTTTAACAACACCGGCTGGGGAAAGCTGTTTTCGCAGTATTAGGCTTATTCTGAAAGGAGCTATGGTCAGAACTCAGAACTCAGGACTCAGAACTCAGAAGTTCGGGCATTCCCGACAGCTGAAACTCTGAATGCTGTTGCCGGGGGCTGCAGCGCAAAGCGGTTTCATTTTCCCACCGGCAAGTGACGTGGGGACCTGATTGTCTGGATACCGACCCCTGAAACCATCAGAATTATCAATTGTATTCTGAGTTCTGAGTCTCTGACAGTGGATTCACTCGGGATACAGCATATTAAGCCGGAGATGATGATATGCGCACCTACATTATTCTGTCAATCGCCATTTTATTAAACGCCGGAGCCAACATAATGATCAAGGCGGCCATGAAAAAAAGCCCCATTATTCTTGAACAGGGCGCTATTCTCCAGGCCTTCGCACAGGCAATAAAAAACCCGCACCTCATCGCCGGGGTGGCTCTTTTCGGCCTGGCCCTGGCCGCATACAGCGTCGTCCTCAGCAGAATCAACCTGAGCGTGGCCTACCCCATTATGACCGGTGCCGGATTCCTGCTGGTTTTTCTTGTCTCCGCCCTTTATTTCAAAGAAAACATCACCGCCGTGCACATTCTCGGCTCCACGTTAATTCTGATGGGCGTTTGGGTACTGGGTAAATAAAATTTAAAGATTCTTTAGAAACTCTTCCAGCGTTATATCCGCCTGTTCAAGAATACTTTGCAATGTTCCCTTTGCCACTTCGTTATGCATAGGGATGATTACTACTCTTGCAGGTTTTCCATCTTTTCGATATTTGACATGGCTTCCTTTTTGTGAGACCATGTAAAAGCCATATTTTTTCAACACCTTGATTATTCTATCCGGAGGCAGTATTGGATATTTGGAACCCATTATATTGCTACCTCCAAGGTTGTTAAAAAAGTTTGCCTCGACTCTATCTCCGGAGACTCGTCTTCATAGTAAAGAGACAATGCTTCCTTCAGGTTTTCAAGGGCATCTTCAATCGTTTTACCCTGTGATGCAACATTGTTTTCAATGCATTTTGCCACAAACCAGTTATCTTCTTTTTGAACAATAACATTAACTTTAATACGCATTAAAATCACCCCCCTCAAGGGATTTCTTATATATTGCCCAGTGTAATTATATCAAATTTTGCATGGTTATATCCGTCCAAATAAAATCCGTTTAAAAAGCAGCTGGTTACACCGGCCATGGTTGCGAGGTTCTGGTCTTGAGAAAAAAAGATTTTCTGATTATCCCGTGTCTTATTATATGCACTATTTTCACCGCCATCGTCTGGTATATATACTACAAAACCTATTTTAACGGGCTTGTTTTAAACGACGCCATGGACTACGCCGGCATCGCCCGCAATGTGGCCAGGGGTCAGGGCTTTATATCACAGTACCTTACCCCCCTGGGGCTGGCCCACTATGGCGTGCCCCAGCCCGACATGTGGCGGGCGCCGCTCTGGCCGCTGGCGCTGGCCGGATTTCAGAAAATATTCGGCTTCATCGACGAGGCCTCGGCCCTGGGCACCGGCTTTTTTTTCATTGCGGCCTCGCCCCTTGTTTTCCTGCTGGCCCGGCAGTGGTTCGGAGTCCTGGCGGCGGCCGGGTCCGTGCTGGTGTACACCCTGACCCCGGAACTTCTCCGCTGCAGCATCTCCGGCATGACCGAATCCATGGCGGTCTTTCTGATGTTGCTGGTTATTCTCCCGGCCTCCGCCCGCGGCCTTAAAAACACTGCCGGCGACTGGCTTTCCGGGGCGGCCCTGGGGCTTTTTTACCTGGCCCGCTACAACGCGCTGCTTTTCCTTCCCTTTTTCCTTATTTACAGGTGGATATACAGGAAGGCCGGGGTCCGGCCGCCGGCCCGGATGCTGGCAGGCTTCTTCCTGGCAACCTCCCCCTGGCTGATTAGAAACACAATCCTTTTCGGCAACCCGCTCTTTTCACTGCAAAAATACGAGCCGGTGATGTTCACAGCGTCTTACCCGGACTACAGCCTCTACCTTTTTGATGTCAAGGTCAACACCCTTGATTTTATCATCACCCACACCGGAGAAATGGCGGCCAAGATCTCCGCCAACTGGAACGACTTTGTCTCCTCCTTCCTGAGCCCTGAACTGAACGGGGTAACCACCGCTGTTTTCATTGTGTTCCTGGTTTCGCTCCTGGTACCTCTGGATAAAAAGGCGGCCGGCATCAGGCCCCTTATGGTTGCCTGCTACCTGACCCAACTGGCCGCCCTGCTGGTAATCCACTTCATACCGAGACTGTTCCTTGTTTTCGCCCCTCTCTACATCATCTTTGCCCTGGGCGCCCTGCAGGCGCTGCTGTCCGCCGGGGCGGGAAAGGCCCGGCTGCGGTCCCTGCCGGTGCCCCTCACCCTTATCGCCATACTTTTTCTTTCCTTTATCAATTACACCATACCGGGGCCCCCTGAAAAATACGTCCCGGACAGGATAAAGTACTCTAAGATACTGGGCGAACTCCACGCCAAAGTCCCGGGCGATCAGGTGGTGCTGACCAACGAGGGCCACCTGGTAAGCTGGTACGGCGACCGCTATGCCTGCAAGATCCCCTACAGCGTGGACATGGTCCCGGAAATAAAAAAACGGGCCGACTTCGGCGCCCTCTTCATATCCGACCGCATCCTCTGGCACATGCCCGAGGCCGACCGCAGCTGGAAGGTTTTTTGGTACGACCACCCCAGGGAATTTAACGGCTTCAAATTTGAAAAGCTATTGACGAACAGAGGCCTTGTTTATTACAGTTTCTAAGGATTATCAAATCCTCCTGCCATAAAAATGTTATTCTTAGGGTCATTGAGCCGCTGGCTTCCCATATTGATTTTGTACCCTGCATTCGCTTTATTCTCAAGGATGGATGCTGCATATCAGTTGCCATCAACTTTAGGGCTTTTTTGACAAGTTCCTGCTGCTGAGCATCCAACTTTTTATACATCCTTTTAAACCTCTCGGTGCGCTCAAACCTCATTTGTCCAGATCCTCCACGAGGTCATCCACATTATCAAAGGACTTAATCCTGCCTTCCGCGATGTCTTTATCAGCCTCTTTTTCGCCTTTCTGCCACTCGGCACTCCAAAACCAAACCTGTTCAGCCGGGACAAGGCCAACGCTAATATTCTATTACGGACAGTTCCGGCATTGGGAAGTGACGTACGTTTTTCGTAACAAGGATAAGGGAATTTTCAACAGCCACGGCAGCGATTAGAGTATCTGAAATAGTTAAAGTCACACCTCTTTTCTGGTAGTCCCGCCGGTACAGCCCGGCTTTACGGGCAGTCTTGTATTGAATTGTGAAAAATTGCAGAGCTTCCAAAAACTCCTCAACACGTAAAAGCTCTTCCGGCCTGACACCGGAAAACAACTCCGCCACCGTCACCGGACAACAGGCCAGAGGCGCTTCCTCCACAAGTTTTTCAAGCAAACTCACAACCTCTTTGCGGCCCCGGAAGAAATCAATTAAAACCGTGGTGTCCAAAAGAAAACCCTTATTCACTAAAAATTTCCTTCCTCCTTGCCTCAGTTTCCTCCCTTAGCTTCCGTACCCAGGATGAAACATCTTCTTCACCGGCAAATTGGGGATAGTCTTTATCATTAAAAATACCGGAAGCGGACTGAAGTGCTTTTTTTTGCTTCAATTTAATCAATTCTTTTTTTGTTGCCTGAATTACAAATTTACTCCTCTGTCGCTTACCCACATATTTATCCAAATCGGATAAAAGATCCACAGGTAGCCTGATAGGCGTCAACCTGGTGCTTTCCAATGCCATCCACCCCCGTATATACATTGTAGTTATTAATTAGTATATACAAAAACATGTACACTGTCAAAATAAACATTAACATGGAGTTTATACATCAGCCTGGCATTTCATTCCACTAACAACCGGCTGACATTTTGAGGGCATAATCAAGTTTTCTCTCCAGATTGGCCATCTGCTCCTTCACTTCTTTATGGTTGCTATCTATGCGCTCTGATTGATTAAAAAGTTCCTCCCGGAAAAATACTCATACTGAGATGCTTATGCTGTCGGAAGCCAGGAGCCAGGAGCCAGAAGCCAGAATCCAGACCCCCATGAAACGTCTAAACCCTTCTGGCTTCTGACTCCGAAGGGCCGGCTCCGGCGCCCTCTTCATATCCGACCGCATCCTCCGGTACATGCCCGAAGCTGACCGCAGCTGGAAGGTTTTCTGGTACGACCACCCCAGGGAATTCAACGGCTTCAGCCTGGAAAAGCTATTGACGGACAGGGGCCTTATTTATCGGTTATAAACCGGTCAGGTAATCACCCGCTGTGCAAATAATGACTCCCTCAACTTTTTTCTTTCTATATGGGCCAAAGTGTCTCAGGTCGCCTGTTATAAGGTGGGTTGCGCGGGACTGAACAGCAGCCATCAGCACAGGCCTGTCCTTTTCATGTATATCCACCGGGCAGTGTATGCCCGGACTGGCTTCGGAAACCACAACAATTTCATTTGATAGTTCTTTTAACCTCGTAATCTGTTCCTGAGTAGAAAGGTTCCTGGTGGCTTCCTCCACAACATAAGCCGATGCCAACAGCCTTATTTTCCCCTTGCGGGCCTCAACCCAAAAATTATCCAATCCCCGGCTTCCATATGCCGCCGAAAAAAGAATATTGGCGTCAAGAAACAATCTGTCCATGATTATCTGGGCCTTTCGTGGGGAATTTTGGCCGGATCCAGTCCCAGCTTTTCAACCTCTTTCAAAGCCTGATCGTAATCCTCGGAAGTAACAGCATTGTTTAAAAGAAATTCAGCCTTTCGTTCCGGAGTATAAATCTCAACGGAAAAAGCCACTGCCGGTTTTAACAAAATCCCTTCCGGCCTTGACTCAGCAATTACAAGGCTTCCTTCCCCAAGTCCATATTCCTTGCGCAACAAAGCCGGAATAACCACAGTTCCCCTTTTTCCCACCTTTATCATCTCATTATCCATAAATTATCACCTCTGAATATCAGATTATCTGATATTCAACCATTTGTCAATCCAGACCCCCATGCCACTTTTAAAAGTGGCACCATAAAGGATGAAAAAGCAAGATGGTTTGGGGACGCTTGCGGGCAGGGGGAGTGTTCAACCCCGGCTGCATCATCTCCGGCTGCAACAGTCTCTAAACTCGGTCGCCAAAGGACTGTCAACCGCCTTCGAAAGTCGCGTCCAGCTCCTCTCAGGCTTTTGGCGGCGTCCAGCCGCCAAATTGTC